>NZ_JAUQYN010000002.1:126279-169902 GCF_030586525.1 Isoptericola sp. 178
TGGGCAGGAAAGATGCCGCCTCGCACCGGTGCGAGGCGGCATCTTTCCTGCCCACAGCCCCGAGCGGGGCGGAGCGGGCGGGCCGGGTGGTTCAGGCCGCGGTGTCGACCGCGACCTGCCCGTCGGCGAAGGTCATGTTGGTGACCGTGGTGCCCGGGTAGCGGTGCGCCACGAGACGCTGCACGTCCAGCGCGATGCGCGCGTCCGGGCGGATCTCCACCGAGCCGGGCGGCAGGCCCTTGGCGGCCAGCACCGACTCGATCCGGCTCTTGGCCAGGCCGAGCAGCTTGTGGGCGGGCAGCCCGCCCGCGGAGGCGTCGACGCTCAGCACCGCGACGCCGCCGTCGAACTCCTCGACGCGCAGTCGCGTCCGCACGGCCGGGACCAGCCGCGTCGCCATCTTGAGGGGGCCCGGGAGGTTGTTCACCGCACGGGCGTCGGCGACGACCTCGAGGACGTCGCCCCGGCCGCCGACGTCGGTGACGAAGCGGGGCAGGGTCGTGCCGCCGAGGAGGCCGAGGGTGTGAAGGGTGTCTGCAAGAGTCATTTCGGTGCGCACCCGCGACAGGGTAATGGAACGGACGAACCGGACTGAACCCCCGGGGGAATACATCTCGCCGTGCGATGGTTGACCCGGGCGCTGATGAGTGCCACCTTCTCCTCCCTCCGCTACCCGAACTACCGCCTGTGGTTCGGCGCTGCCCTCGTCGCCAACATCGGCACCTGGATGCAGCGCATCGCCCAGGACTGGCTGGTGCTCACCGACCTCACCGACGACTCCGGCGTCGCCGTCGGCATCACCACCGCCCTGCAGTTCCTGCCGTTCCTGCTGATCGGCCCCTGGACCGGGCTGCTCGCCGACCGGCTGCCCCGCCGGCAGCTCCTCATGGCCACGCAGGGCGCGATGGGCGTCCTGGCCCTCGGCCTCGGCGTGCTCGTGCTGTCCGGCGCGGCCGAGCTCTGGCACGTGTACGCCTTCGCGCTCGGCCTCGGGGTCGCGACCGCCTTCGACAACCCCGTGCGCCAGGCCTTCGTCGCCGAGCTCGTGCCCCCGGAGCGGCTGTCCAACGCCGTCGGCCTCAACAGCGCGTCCTTCAACGCCGCCCGACTGGTCGGACCGGGCGCCGCCGGCCTGCTCATCGCCGCCGTCGGCTCCGGCTGGGTGTTCGTCATCAACGGCCTCACCTTCGCCGCCACGATCGCGGCCGTGGCGCTCATGCGCCCCGCCGCCATGTGGGTCAAGGACCGGGCACCGCGCGGCAAGGGGCAGATCCTCGAGGGCCTGCGGTACGTGCGGGGACGCTCCGACATCGTCGTGATCATGGTGGTCATGGCCGTCGTGTCCACCTTCGGCCTCAACTTCCAGCTCACCAGCGCGATGATGGCGCGGGTCGAGTTCGACCGCGGCGCCGGCGAGTTCGGGCTGCTCGGCTCCGTGCTGGCGATCGGGTCGCTGACCGGCGCGCTGCTCGCCGCCCGGCGCGAGCGCCCGCGGGTGCGGCTCGTCATCGGTGCGGCCTTCGCCTTCGCGGTCGCGACGGCGGTCAACGCCCTCATGCCGACCTACTGGCTCTACGTCGTCACGACCATCCCGGTCGGCCTGTCCGCGCTGACGATGATGACCGCGGCCAACTCCACCATCCAGACCTCGATCGACCCGGTGATGCGCGGGCGGGTCATGGCCCTCTACATGATGGTGTTCCTCGGCTCCACGCCGATCGGCTCACCCGTCGTCGGCTGGATCGGCGAGGCGTTCGGGCCGCGCTGGTCGATCCTCGTCGGGTCGATCACCACCCTCGCCGTGGCGCTCGCGGCCACCGTCTGGGCGATGCGGTCCTGGCGCGTCACGGTGCGCTACCGGCTGCTGCGCCGACCGCACCTCGAGGTCGTCTATCTCGACCCGCCGGTCCCGGCCGGGGACGAGCCGGTCCCGGCGGAGCAGGCCCGGCCGGCCTGACGTCGGGCGCGCCGGCCGCGCTCGCCGTCCCCGTCAGCCTCGTCAGCCGAGCCGGTCGACCACGTGGGTGATGCACTCCGTGAGCGCCGCGACGTCGTCCGGGTCCACCGCGGGGAACATGCCGACGCGCAGCTGGTTGCGGCCCAGCTTGCGGTAGGGGAAGACGTCGAGGATCCCGTGGTCGCGGAGCAGCCCGACGACGGCCCCCGCGTCGACCGACGGGTCCAGGTCGATCGTGCCCACCACCGGGGAGCGCTCCGCCGGGTCGGTGACGAAGGGTGTCGCCCACGGCGTCGCCGCCGCCCAGCCGTACAGGACCTGCGCCGAGCGCTCGCAGCGGCGCACGGACCAGTCCAGCCCGCCGTGCTCGAGCAGCCACTCGACCTGGTCGGCCAGCATGACCAGCGTCCCGACGGCGGGGGTGTTCAGCGTCTGGTCCTGGCGGGAGTTCTCCAGCGCCGTGGTCAGCGACAGGAACTCCGGCACCCAGCGGCCGTCGCCGGACGACTCCACCTCCCGGGCGCGCTCCACGGCCGCCGGGGAGCACAGCGCCAGCCACAGGCCGCCGTCGGCGGCGAAGGCCTTCTGCGGGCCGAAGTAGTAGACGTCGGTCTCGTGCAGGTCGACCGGCAGCGCGCCCGCACCCGAGGTCGCGTCGGTCAGCAGGAGCTGGTCGGGGCCGCCCGGGCGGCGCACGGGAGCGACCGCCCCGGTCGAGGTCTCGTTGTGCGGGGTGGCGTAGACGTCCACGGCGTCCGACGGCGTCAGGTGGGCCACCGTCCCGGGTGCGGCCTCGACCACCTCGGGGTCGTCGAGGAAGGGTGCCCGGGCGGTGGCGGCGGCGAACTTGGCCCCGAACTCCCCGAACACGGCATGCTGGGCCCGCCGTCGGACGAGGGACGCCGTGGCGACCTCCCAGAAGGCGGTCGACCCGCCGTTGCCGAGGGCCACCTCGTACCCCGCGGGCAGGTCGAACAACTCGGTCAGGCCCGTGCGCACCCGGTGCACCAGATCCTTGACCGGGGCCTGCCGGTGCGAGGTGCCCAGCACCGGGCGTGCCGGGTCGCCGGCCGCGACGAGGGCCTCGACCTGGCCCGTGCGCACCTTGGACGGGCCGGAGCCGAAGCGGCCGTCGGAGGGCAGCATCGACGCGGGGATCTGGAGGGTCATGCGAATAGACTAGGCCCGGGCCTCAAGACGGGAGCGGACGTGACGGACCTGATCGACACCACCGAGATGTACCTGAAGACGATCTACGAGCTGGGTGAGGAAGGCATCACGCCGCTGCGCGCCCGGATCGCGGAACGTCTGGGGCACTCGGGCCCGACCGTCTCCCAGACGGTCGCGCGGATGGAGCGGGACGGTCTGGTCGTCGTCACCGGTGACCGGCACCTCGAGCTGACCGCCGACGGTCAGGAGAAGGCCGTGCGGGTCATGCGCAAGCACCGTCTGGCCGAGCGTCTGCTCACCGACGTCATCAAGCTCGACTGGCCGCAGGTGCACAACGAGGCCTGCCGGTGGGAGCACGTCATGAGCGACCTCGTCGAGCGTCGGCTGGTGACCCTGCTCGACCACCCGCACCACGACCCGTACGGCAACCCGATCCCGGGGCTGTCGGAGCTGGGGGAGCAGTACGAGGAGCTGCCGTTCCTCGAAGGCGTGCAGTCCCTGCCGCTGTACCTGGAGTCCGGGGCCGACGCCTCCGCGACGGTCGTGCTGCGCCGCATCGCCGAGCCGGTCCAGGTCGACGACGAGTTCCTCCTGCGGCTGTCCGACGCGGGCCTCTTCCCGGGCGCGAGCATCGAGGTGGAGCGCGCCGGCGACGACTTCGTCGTCCGTCTGGTCGACGGTGACGGTGCCCTGGAGCTGCCGGAGGAGCTGGCCAAGCACCTCTTCGTCGCAGCCCGCTGAGATCTCGACGCGACGCGTCGGACGCGAGACGTGACCGGAGCGTGACATCGGCGGGGAGGTTCCGGTACGGTCAGACTCGCTCGCGCGGGTGTCTCGCGCGAGTACCGGGACGGGCGCCTAACCCTGTCACCGTCCTGGTTCCCACGGATGACCGCACGACAGGGGCGGGGGACCCACGATTCGGGCACCGGTGACGGTGTCCTCGGGGTGAAGTCCCACGGTTCGTACGGACCGCGGGGCCGGGTGTTTTCTCCCACCCGAACCCGACAGCTGACCTCGTAGGCGAACGGAGAGGTTGAACGTGACTGCTCGCAGCATGCGCGGTAAGCACCGCGCCGCACGCCGCCCCATGATGGCGGCCCCCTCCGCGGCCGCAGGCCGTCGGGCTGCTGTGGTGGCGACCGCCGGTGGTCTCCTGGTCTCCACGATCGGTGGCGCGAGCGCCGCCCACGCGGCGCCGGTGGACGCGGACGCGGCCAAGAAGCTGAGCACCGTGGACCTGGGTGCGCTGACCGACCAGGCGCGCCAGGCGCTCGAGGCGGCCCCGGTGGTCACCGTCGACGCCGAGGCCAAGGTCCAGGTCGAGCGCGTGACGCCCACGATCGTCGAGCGGGCGGACATCAAGGCCGCGCCGGAGCCCGAGCCGGAGCCCGTGCGCGAGGCGGCGCCGTCGCGCTCCTCCGAGCGCGAGTCGCTCTCGAGCTCGTCCTCCTCCTCCTCGACGACGACGTCCTCCTCGGCCACCACGGCCGTGCCGGACTCCGCCGTCGGGTCGACGATCGTCTCCATCGCCTCGCGCTACGTGGGCGTCCCGTACGTCTCCGGTGGCACCACGCCGTCCGGCTTCGACTGCTCCGGGTTCACCCAGTACGTGTACGCCCAGGCCGGTATCTCGCTGCCGCGGTCGTCCTCGGACCAGCGCTACGCCGGCAGCGTGGTCTCCCGCTCCGCCGCGCAGCCGGGCGACCTCATCTGGACCCCGGGCCACATCTCCATCTACGCGGGTGGCAACACGCAGATCGACGCCCCGCGTCCGGGCAAGACGATCCAGTTCCGGAACATCTGGCAGTCCAACCCGACCTTCATCCGAGTCGGCTGAGACGCCGGCACCTCGTGCCGAGGGCCCTGTCGCGCGCAGAGCGCGGCAGGGCCCTCTGTCGTGCCGCGAGGTGCTCCCGGGGGTCCCGGACGCCGGACACCCCTCGAGGGACTCAGCGGGGGGCGCAGTGCCCTCTGCGGGGCCCCTCGGACGTGTATCGCCGCAGATCGTGATCGAAACGTGACATCGGGGCGTGTATCAGATACCGTTCTCGCGTCCGGTGGAGCAGTCTGCCGGACCTCGACCGGACGCCGAGCCCTGCCGCCGGTCGGGAACCGAGACCCTAGGCAGGGGCGGGGGACCCACTCTCGGGCACCGGACACGGTGTCCTCGGGGTGAAGTCCCACGGTTCGTCCGAACCGTGGGGCCGGGTGATTTCTCCCACCCGAACCCGACAGCTGACTTCGTAGGCGGACAGGAGAGGGAAGACGTGAACGCACGCACCACGACGCGCGGTCGGCACCTGGCCGCCCGCCGCCCCATCACCGCACCATCTGCAGCCGCGAGCCGTCGTGCTGCCGTGATGGCCACCGCCGGCGGTCTGCTGGTCTCCACGATCGGTGGCGCCACCGCCGCGCACGCCGCGCCCGTGGACTCGGACGCGGCCAAGAAGCTGAGCACCGTGGACCTCGGTTCGCTGACCGACCAGGCCCGCGAGGCCCTGGAGTCCGCGCCCGTGGTCACCGTCGACTCCGGTGCCAAGGTCCAGGTCGAGCGCGTGACGCCGAAGATCGCCGAGAAGGCGGACATCAAGGCGGCCCCCGAGCCCGAGCCCGAGCCGGAGCCCGTGCGCGAGACGACCACCTCGCGCTCCGCCGAGCGGGAGCCCACGTCGACGTCGAGCTCGTCCTCGTCGTCGTCCTCGTCCTCGTCGAGCTCGACCGAGAGCTCCAGCTCCAGCTCCTCGACGCCGACGGCCGACAGCTCGCGGGGTTCGCAGGTCGTGTCCATCGCGGCCCGCTACCTCGGCACGCCGTACGTCGTCGGCGGCGCCTCGCCGTCCGGGTTCGACTGCTCGGGCCTGGTGACCTACGTGTACGCGCAGGTCGGCGTCTCGCTGCCGCACTCCTCGAGCGCGATCCTCAGCGCGTCCAACACGACGCAGATCTCGCAGTCGTCGGCGCAGCCGGGCGACCTCATCTGGTCCCCGGGGCACATCTCGATCTACATCGGCAACGGCCAGCAGATCGAGGCCACGCGCCCCGGCGGTTGGACCGTCCGCCAGTCCAGCCTCTGGCAGTCCAGCCCGACCTTCCTGCGGGTCACCGGCTGACCGACGCCTCGACCGTCCGCCCCGACGCCCCGGCACTCCTCGTGAGTGCCGGGGCGTCGTGCGTCCGGGCACGGCCCGGCCCCCGAGCGCGCCACGCGGTGTCGCCGGGCGGCCTTTGCTGCGTCTTGCGGGGCGCTTTCGTTAGGCTTGAACCAGGCGGATGCCGGACGGCGAGGTCCGGACGCAGACGGGAGGCGCGAGATGACACGTCCTGAGGTCGTCCTGGTGGGGGTCGACGGTTCCGACGCGAGCATGCACGCCCTGGACTGGGCCGCGGCGTACGCGGCACGTGTCGGGTGGAGCCTGCACGTCGTGTGCAGCTACTCGTTGCCGTCCTTCACGGCCGCCTCCCTGGACGGCGGCTACGCGGCCCTCGACGACACCGCGATCGCCGAGGGGGCCAAGGCGGTGCTGTCCGAGGCCACGGCAAGGGTCGAGGGGATCGGCGTCCCGGTCACGGGGACGGTCGCCACCGGGGACGCCGCCGGGGTGCTCGTCGAGATGTCCGCGGAGGCGTGCCTGGCCGTCGTGGGGACGCGCGGGCGCGGCGGATTCACGGAGCGTCTGCTGGGGACGGTGTCCTCGGCGCTGCCGGCCCACGCGCACTGCCCGACGGTGGTCGTGCCCTACCGGCAGGAGGTCGCCGAGACCGACGACCCGGAGCGGCGCGACGGCGACCGGATCCACGACGTGCGGCGGATCGTCGTCGGGGTCGACGGGTCGCCGACCGCGGAGATCGCGTTGCGGCACGCCGTCGAGCAGGCCGAGACCTGGGACGCCGAGCTCGTCGCCGTGGCCGGGGTCCCGCTGGGCAGCGGGGCCGGCGTGCTGGCGTGGCTGCCGTCCCAGATCGACCACGAGCAGATCCTCGACGACGTCAAGGCAGGTCTGGACGTCATCGTCGACCGGGTCGCGGCCGAGCACCCGGGGCTGACGATCAAGCGCCACGTCCTGGACGGGTCCGGTGCCGAGCTCCTGACGGAGTTCTCGGGCGCGGCGGACCTCGTCGTGGTCGGTTCGCGGGGGCGGGGCGGGTTCCGCGGGCTGCTGCTCGGGTCGACGAGCCAGGCCGTGCTGCACCACTCCAAGTGCCCGGTGCTCGTGGTCACCCGCCGGTGCGACGAGGAGCTGCAGGCCGACTCGGCCGCCTGACCGCCTGTTGTGGGCATGAAATCGGCAGCCCGACACGGGTCCGCGCCTGCAGATTCCACGCCCACAACGCGGGGTTGTGGATGACGGGCCCGCGGCGGGGCATGGCTCTGCCACGGTCGTGGCGTGCTGCGAACCACGGCGGAGGGACCCACCCGTGAACCGTTCCGCGTCGCCGACGCGCTCGCTCAGGGGGCGGACCCCGCCGCGCTGCGCCGGGTCGACCTCGACGCGCCGTTCCACGGCGTCCGCGCCCCTGCCGCGTCCGTCTCCGACCTGGAGGGACGGTGCCGGGCACTGATGGCCGTGCTGGACGACGGTGTCGTCTTCAGCCACGTCACGGCGCTGCGGCTGCTCGGGGTCGACGTGCCGTGGACCCTGCGGCACGAGGCGGGCGACGACGCGCCGCCGCACGTCGTCACCTCGCGCGAGGCAGGCCGGCCGCAGCGTCAGGACGTGGTCGCCCACCGGTCACGGCAGGAGCTCCTGGACACCATGGTGGTCCGAGGGCTCCCGGTCACCACGCCGGCGCAGACGTTCGTGCATGTCGCGGCAGGCCTCCGGGTGCCGGACGACGTCGTCGTGCTCGGTGACGCGATGATGCGGCACCGGCGCGAGCTCGTGCTGCCCGCGCAGCTGGCCGACCTCGCCGGACGGACGCGGAAGGTCAAGGGGATCGCCCAGGTCCGCGCCCAGGTCCCGCGGGTCCGACCCGGCACCGACTCGGTGATGGAGACGCGGACCCGCCTGCGGCTCACCGACGCCGGCCTGCCGGAACCGCTGGTCAACGCCACCCTCCGGCTGGCCGACGGGACCTACGTCAAACGCTGCGACCTGCTGTATCCGGACCACCGCGTGATCGTCGAGTACGACGGCGACCAGCACCGCAGCGACCGCGCGCAGTGGCGCGACGACGTGAGGCGACGGCGGTGGACGGAGCGGCTCGGGTACACGGTCGTCGTGGTGGTCGGTGACGACTTCGTCGAGGCGCTCACGGCAGGGGCGGGGTCCGCCGTCGACCGCGTGCGTGCTCTGCTCGCCGGGCCGGTGCCGCCGCAGCCGCCCCGAGCACCCCGGACCGTGGCCGTCCCGTACGTGCCCTCCGCGCCACCCGCCACCCCGTTGTGGGTATGAGATCTGCCGGTCGACCGGGCGTGTCGGCTGCAGATTTCATGCCCACAACTGGCAGGGGTCAGCGGCGGTTCCGGTACAGGTACATGGTGATCGGCGCGAAGATCGCCGTCATCACCACGGCCGAGACGAGCACCGTCACGATGTCGCCGGTCACGGGGACGCCGGCCATGAGGCCACGGATCGCCGTCACCAGGTGGGACACCGGGTTGACGTCCACGAACGCCTGCAGGCCCGACGGCATCGTCGAGGGGTCGACGAAGATGTTCGAGGCGAACGTCAGCGGCATCAGCACCATCATCGACACGCCCATCACGGCGTTCGGGGTGCGCAGCAGCAGGCCCAGGATGGTGAAGATCCAGCTCAGCGCGAACGCGAAGACGAGCAGCAGCGCGACGCCCGCGACCACGCCCAGGACGCCGCCGGCCGGCCGGAACCCGATGAGCAGCCCGAGCCCGATGCACATGATCGACGCGATCGTGTACCGCACCTGGTCCCCGAGCAGCGCCCCGACGATCGGGGCGGGCCGCCAGATCGGCAGGGACCGGAACCGGTCGAAGACTCCCTTGGTGATGTCGGTGTTCAGGGTGTAGCCGGTGTACACCGTGACGATGATGATCGTCTGCACCAGGATCCCCGGCAGCAGGAACTGGATGTAGGCGTCCGTGGACCCGGCCAGCGCCCCGCCGAACAGGTACGTGAACATCAGCGTGAAGATCACCGGGGAGACGAGCACGTCGAAGAGCTGTTCCGGCACGTGCTTGATCTTCAGCAGGGCACGCCACCCGAAGGTCAGGGAGGTCGAGACCGCGGAGGGCCGCGCCGGTCGCTCCTCCAGCGCGACGGCCTCCCGCAGCGTCGTGGTGCTCAGCTCGGTCGCGGTCATCGGGACATCTCCTGCTCCATCGCGGGTTCGTCGGAACCCTGGTCGTCCTCCGGCAGGGGCCGGCCGGTCAGCGTCAGGAACACCTCGTCCAGGCTGGGCTGCCCGAGGGAGAACTCCGGCACCTCGATCCCGGCCTCCCCGAGCGCCGGCAGGACCTGCGCGACGTGGTGGGTGCCGTCGTCGGGCACCCGGGCCGTGAGGGCGTAGGGGTCGGTGGGCAGCGTCGGCTCCGTGCCGAGCACCCGGTGCACGATCCCGGCCGCCTCGGCGCGCCGGGAGGCGTCGGCCAGGCGCAGGGCGACCGCCCCCTGGCCCACGGAGTGCTTGAGCTCGCTGGACGTGCCCTCGGCGATGAGCCGGCCGTGGTCGATGACCCCGATGCGGTCCGCGAGCTGGTCGGCCTCCTCGAGGTACTGGGTGGTGAGCAGAACCGTGGCGCCGTCCTCCACGAGCACCCGCACGATGTCCCACACCTGGTTGCGCGACCGCGGGTCCAGGCCCGTCGTGGGCTCGTCGAGGAACAGCACGCGGGGTGACAGCACGAGCGACGCCGCGAGGTCGATCCGGCGCCGCATGCCTCCGGAGTAGGTCTTGACCTGGCGCCCTCCGGCGTCGGTCAGGCCGAAGGCGGCGAGCAGGTCGTCGACCCGGCGTCGCGCGGCCGGGCCCCGGAACCCGTACAGCCTGGCCAGCATCAGCAGGTTCTCGGTGCCGGTGAGGTCCTCGTCCACGGACGCGTACTGGCCGGTCAGCCCGACCGCCGCCCGGACCGCGTCGGCCTCGGCGACGACGTCGTGCCCGAGGACCTTCGCGGTGCCGGCGTCCGGCCGCAGCAGGGTGGCGAGCATGCGGACGACCGTCGTCTTGCCCGCCCCGTTGGGTCCGAGCAGGCCGTACACGCTGCCGGTCGGGATGGACAGGTCGACCCCGTCGACCGCCTTGGTGGTCTTCTTGCCGGAGGTGAAGTGCCGGACGAGTCCGGCGGCCTCGACGGCGAGCTGAGGCGATGCGGTCATGGGGTCTCCTCGATGGTCCTGACGTCAATCTAGAACGTAGGACGAGGGACCGACAGAGGATTCATCGCCGGCCGACACCGGATCCCGGGGTCGCTAGGGTTTCGCCATGATCTCCCGCACCTCGCCCCGGGCGCGCGTCGGCGCGACCGCCGACCGCCTGAACGTCGCCTACCTGGCCGACTGGGTCGCCACGCAGGCGGGACTGGCCCGGCTGCCGGGCGTGCAGTACGCGGTGAGCGTCGACGGCGACCTCGTGCTCGACGGTGCGTGGGGCGTCACCGACCTCACCTCCGGCACACCGCTGCGGACCGACCACGTCTTCCGGGTCGCCTCGCACTCGAAGACGTTCACCGCCACTGCGGTCGCCCGGCTCGTCGACGCCGGCCGGTTGCGGATGGACGACCCGCTGTCCCGGCACGTCGCCGAGCTCGGCGGTACCGACGTCGGGCAGGTGACGGTCCGCGAGGCCCTCGGGCACACCGGCGGGATGCTGCGCGACGGTCGCGACGCCGACTACTGGCAGCTCGCGACCCCGTTCCCGGACCGTGCGACCCTGCTCGACGAGGTCCTGAACCACGGCCAGGTGTACGGCCGCGGCGAGCACTTCAAGTACTCGAACCTCGCCTACGGCCTGCTCGGCATGGTGATCGAGGAGGTCACCGGCGCGTCGTACGCGGACCACGTCCGGGCGGACCTGCTCGAGCCCCTGGGCCTGGCCGACACCTCGCCCGAGCTGGACGACGACGTCGCCCGCCGCGCCGTCGTCGGCCACAGCGCCCGCGCTCTCGCCGCCCCGGGCCTGGCCACGACGTTCGCGGACGGCAGGCTGCCGGTCGCTGCGGTGACGACGGGAGCGCTGGCCGCGGCCACCGGCTTCTGCTCCACGGCACGCGACCTGGTGCGCTGGGCCGACGCGCACGCGGGCGGGGCGACGCTGGTCCGCCCCGAGACCCGCCGGCTGCTGCAGCGGGACGAGTCGGTGATCGACCGTCCGCACAGCGCCCGGCGCGGCTACGGCCTGGGCTTCGAGAGCCGCGTGGTGGACGGACGGCGGCTGGTCGGGCACTCGGGTGGCTTCCCGGGGCAGATCACGCGGACCTGGTTCGACCCGGAGGAGCGGATCGCCGTCGCGGTGCTGACGAACGCGATCGACGGCCCGGCCGACGTGCTCGCGCTGGGGATGCTCGGGCTGGTCGGTGCGGCGCTGGACGGGACGGACCCCGAGCACGGGAAGAACCCGGATGCCGGGGACGACGCTCCGGACGACGCCGCCGCCGCGCACCCGTTGGACCGGTGGACCGGCCGGTTCGCGAACCTGTGGGGCATGACCGACCTCGCCCGGCTGGGCGACCGGGTGTGGGCGATCGACCCGCGACGCGCGGACCCGTTGGACGGTGCCGAGCGGCTCACGGTCGACGGAGACCTGCTGCGGCCGGAGCCGCACGCCGGTTTCGGCCCCGTGGGCGAGCCGATCCAGGTGCTGCGCGACGCGGCGGGTCTGCCGAGCGCCGTCGTCGTCGGCGGGATGACGTCGTGGCCGGCGGACGCGTTCGAGCGGCAGCGGCGGGCGCACGCCGCGGGCTAGGTGCCGCCGGCCCGACCGGTCACAGGTGCAGGGGGTCCAGGTGCGGGGGCGGCAGCGGGCTGGGGTCCTCGAGGGTCTCCGCGCCGACGGACTCCGGGGCGAGGAGTCGCATCACGGCGTCGTCCAGGTTCGCCCGGATCGCCGCCTCCAGCCCGTCGGCGTCACGGGCCTCGAGCCGCTCCACGAGCGGCGCGTGCGCCTCGGCGGCGTCCTTGCGCACGACGTACACCTCGCTGACGGTGAAGCTGGCGATGCGTACCTCGACGATGAGGGTGCTCATCCACCCCATCAGCCAGGCGTTGCCGCTCGCCGCCACCAGCTGCCAGTGCAGGTTGAGGTCTGCGGCGCCGACGCGCAGCGCGTCGTGGGTCGCGTCGGCGCGGGCCAGCTCCTCGTGCGCCGTGCGGACGGCGGCGATCTGCTGGTCGGTGGCCTGGTCGACGGCGATCCGGGCCGCCGAGGTCTCCACCGTCGCGCGCGCCGCGTAGAGCTGGCGGACCTGGTCGCGGCCGATCTGCCGCACCGACAGGCCGCGCCCCGGTGTGGCGACGACGAGACCCTCCGACACCAGCCGTTGCGCCGCCTCGCGGAACGGGCCCCGGCTGACACCGAGCTGCCGGGCCACCTCGATCTCCCGGATCGGCGACCCCACCCGCAGCGCGCCGGTGTAGATCGCGTTGCGCAGCTCGACGGTGATGAGGTCGACCGTGGACGGCCGGGTGACGCGCGAGAGGGTCGGTGCGGCACCGGGTGCGGGACGGTGTGACGGGGGCATGGAGCTCCTTCCGAGGTCACGACACGACAACGATCCGGGGCCGTGGATGTTGCCAGCAGGTATCGCCGGGTGACTTCCGCCGTGCCGAGCGGCGTGATCACGCCGATTCTGCGATTGTAGGACAATCAGACGCAACGACACGCCCATTGTCGGATCGTTCAGAACGCGGCTACCGTAACGAATTGTCCACACATCCAGCCCCGCAGCGTCACGCGTCCGGGGCGACGGAAGGAGACTCCCGTGCAGTCCATCAGGACCACGCATCGCCGCCGGGCCCTGGCCGCGGCCGGCTCTGCTCTCGCTCTGACCGCCCTTGCTGCGTGCTCGAGCGTCGACGACGGCTCGGACAGCGGCGACAGCGGCGGTGACAGCGGCGACGGCGAGTCGATGTCCACGCTCGCCGACCTGCAGGAGGCCGGCTCCATCAACGTCGGGTTCTTCGGCGAGGTGCCCTACAGCTACGAGGAGGACGGCGAGCTCACCGGTGCCACCATCGAGCTGGGCCGTGCCATCTACGGCGAGCTCGGCATCGACGAGGTCACCGGCACCCAGGTCGAGTGGGGCGCCCTCATCCCGGGCGTCAACGCCGACCGTTTCGACGCCGTCAGCGCCGGCATGTCGATCCTTCCCGAGCGCTGCGAGCAGGTGGCGTTCGCGGAGCCGACGATCATGTACACCACGGCCTTCCTCGTGCCCGAGGGCAACCCGGAGGGACTGACCGACTGGCAGTCCGTCGAGGGCAGCGGCCTCAAGCTCGCGGTGACGTCGGGTGCCATCGAGGCCGGCTACGCCAGCGAGACCGACGTCGACGCCATGGAGGTCCCGGACCGCCAGGCCGGCCTGGACGCCGTCGTGTCCGGTCGTGCCGACGCCTACGCGCTGACCGGCATCTCCCTGCGTGCCCTCGCCGAGGAGACCGACCAGCCGGTCGAGGCCACCGAGGCGTTCGTCGCGACGATCAACGGTGAGCCGCAGATCGGTGCCGGTGCGGAGGTCTTCCGCCAGGACGACACCGAGCTCCTCGCCGCGTACAACGACGGCCTCTCCACCTATCTGGAGGACGAGGCCGCCTGGCTCGAGGTCATGGAGCCCTTCGGCTTCAGCGAGACGGAGTTCCCGCCGTCCGGCCTGACCGCCGAGCAGCTCTGCGACCCGGAGCAGGACCTGTCGGACCTCGCCGACGAGCTGGGCATGGACTACTGAACGCATGAGCGATGACATCCAGGAACTCGTCGAGAGGCTCCCACTTCTCGGAGACGCAGTTCTTGTCACGTTGCAGATGACACTGGGCGGGGCTCTCCTCGCCATCGTCATCGCCGTGCTGCTCGGGTTCGGCTCGCGCACCCGGTCCCTCTGGGTGCGCGGGCCGTCCCGCGTCGTCGTCGAGTTCTTCCGCGGCACGTCGCTGGTGGTCCAGCTCTTCTGGCTCTTCTACGTGCTGCCGGTGTTCGGCTTCAAGATGGAGGCGCTCGCCGTGGCCGTCGTGGCCCTCGGCCTCAACTACGGCGCCTACGCCTCCGAGGTCGTGCGCGGCTCGATCGCGTCCGTCCCGCCGGGCCAGTGGGAAGCCGCCACCGCGCTGAACATGACGTGGTTCCACAAGGTGCGCCGCGTCATCTTCCCGCAGGCGTGGGCCCTCATGATCCCGATGCTGGCGAACCTGCTGATCCAGCTGGTCAAGGGCTCGGCGCTGGCGTACTACATCACGCTCCAGGACGTGAACTTCTGGACCGTCGAGCTGCGCCGCGCCACGGCCGACACGTTCTTCAGCTACACGGCCGGTCTGCTCGTCTACTTCATCATCGCGTACCTGCTGACCTGGGGGATGAACATCCTGGAGGAGCGTGCCAAGCGTCGGCTCGGCCGGGGTACCCGACCGAGCCTCCGCGAGACGCTCGGGCTCAAGCCCCGGGGCCTGTACACCCCGAAGGTCCCTGAGCCGACGGGGGGTGCCCGATGAACGACAGCATCTGGGACTGGGACCGCGCCTGGGAGGTTCTCCCCCTCCTCCTCGAAGGGCTCTCGGTCACGATCCAGATCACCGTGCTCGGCATGCTCATCGCGTCGATCCTGGGTCTCTTCATCGCGCTGGCGATGCGCACGCCGAGCCGGTGGGTGACGGCGCCGTTGAAGTTCCTCGTGGACTTCATCCGCATGACGCCTCTGCTCGTGCAGCTCGTGTTCGTCTACCTGCTGCTGACCTGGGTGCCCGGCTACGTGGTCGGCTTCGTCGTGCTCGGCGTGCACTACGCGACGTACATGTCCGAGGTGTACCGCGCCGGCATCGAGGCCGTGCCGAAGGGTCAGTGGGAAGCCGCCACGGCCCTGAACATGGCCAAGGGGCGCACCTGGCGTGCCGTCATCCTGCCGCAGGCGATCCGCAACACCCTGCCCGGTCTGGGCAACTACGCGATCTCCATGTTCAAGGAGACGCCGTTCCTCTTCGCCATCTCCGTCAACGAGATGTACAAGGCGGGGCAGGACTACGGTGCCAACACGTTCTCGTACATCGAGGCGCTGACGATGGTCGGTCTGCTCTTCCTCGCGGTGAGCTACCCGACCTCGCTGCTGGTGCGCAGGATGGAGATCCGCCTTGCCTGACCCGACCAACTCCGCAGAGAGCCAGACCATGACCAACACCTCGGGCGACGTGCCCGCCATCGAGTTCCGGGACGTCGTGAAGCGTTTCGGCGACAACGTCGTGCTCGACGGGCTGAACTTCTCGGTCCCGCAGGGTCAGCGCATCACGCTGATCGGCCCGTCAGGGTCGGGCAAGACGACGATCCTGCGCCTGCTGATGACCCTCGAGGAGCTCAGCGGCGGCCTGATCCTCATCGACGGTGACCCGTACACCCACGAGTACAAGGGTGACAAGTGGGTCGCCGTGCCGGAGAAGCGTCGCCGCGTGGTGCGCAACCGGGTCGGGATGGTCTTCCAGCAGTTCAACCTGTTCCCGAACATGACGGTCCTCGGGAACATCATCGAGTCGCCGATCCACGTGCTCGGCAAGTCCAAGGCCGAGGCCGTCGCCGACGCCGAACGGCTGCTCGAGAAGGTGGGCATGTCCGAGAAGCGGGACTTCAACACCAACGAGCTGTCGGGCGGTCAGCAGCAGCGCGTGGCGATCGCCCGCGCGCTGGCGATGGACCCGGAGATCCTGCTGCTCGACGAGGTCACCTCGGCGCTCGACCCGGAGATCGTGGCTGACGTCCTCGACGTGCTCCGCGAGATCGCGGAGACCACGGACATCACGATGCTGCTGGTGACGCACGAGATGCAGTTCGCCCGCGAGGTGTCGGACCGCGTGCTGATGTTCGACAAGGGGCAGATCGTCGAGGAGGCCGACCCCGAGACGATGTTCACCAACCCGACGCACGACCGGACCAAGGAGTTCCTCAAGGCCGTCCTCGGCGGCTGAGCTCCGCGCGGCGCACCACCCGCGTGACGTGCACGAACGGCCCGGGGTGTCCAGTTCTTCTGGACACCCCGGGCCGTTCGTCGTCCGGGCCGGGTGGACCGTCGGCCCACCCGGTCGCCGTCGGTCTGCCCCCGATCGCGGTCGGTCAGCCCGCGGTGCCGTCCGTGCTCGACCCGACGTCGGTTCCGGGCTCGGTCCCGGACGAGGCCCCGCCGTCGCCGGGCGACGCGGGGTCGGTGGGTTCGGCCGGGTCGGTCGGCTCGACCGGATCTGTCGGATCGACAGGGTCGGTGGGTTCGGCCGGGTCGGTCGGCTCGACCGGCTCGGTCGTTCCGGGGCTCGGCGTCGGCGTGGCGGTCGAGCCGTCCTCGGTCTCCGTGGCCGAGCCGTCCGTGGAACCGTCCGTCGTCGTGCCGTCCTCCGGGCCGGAGTCCTCCGTGCCGGAGGCCGGTCCGGACTCCTCGTCGTCCGTGATCCTGTTGCCCGAGCCGATGGTCTCGGCGGCGTCCCGGTCCACCGTGCGGCTCAGGCTCGTCCCGGACCCCTCGACCCCCTGGACGGCGGCCGACAGGGGCTTGCCGAGGACGAGCTCGGTGACGAGCACGACCCCCATGACGACGACGAACAGGACCCCGGCCGAGGCGGCGAGGACCCGGACCGTGCCGTGACGGTCGATCAGCCGGAGCCACGCGTTGCGAGGCGTGCCCGCGGCGGGTGCCTCGTCGGCCGGTCGGGCGGCGTCGTGCGGGCCGGCCGTGTCGGTCCCCTCGGCGGGCAGCGCCATGGCGTTCGGCCCGGTGCCGGCGGTCGGCCCGGTGCCGTCCGGAGGGGTGCCGTCGTCGGCGGGCCCGGTGACGACGGTCCCGGCCGCGGTGGACACGGCGCTGACGGCGCGCGTCCCCGGCCGGGTCCGCGCCATCTGGCCCATGACCGGCTTGAGCTGGGCGTGCGTGCGCTCGATGGAGCGCGTGTAGAGGAAGTTGGCGACCACCGTCAGCACGCTGGCGACGCCGGCACCGATGATCGTGCCGGCGATGCCGAAGAAGGAGAGCATCACGGTGGTGCTGACGGCGGCGAGCGCGCTGGCCACGATCTGGGTGATCGAGAGCTTCGTGGCCGTGGACTCGGACGGCTTCTCCGGGCCCTCGGTGCGGGCCGGGCGCTCGTCGGTCGGGGGAGGGCTGGTCGCGGTCACGGGCGCCTCCTGGGTGCGAAGGGACGGCGGAGCCCGCGCCACCCGTCGGCTGACCTGCCGTGCGTTGCTGCGGTTCCGGCGTCGGCCGCGGGCGTTCACCCGCAGCCTAGGTCGGCGGCTGTGCCGCCCGCGGTGAGGAGCCGGGGAGGTTCCGTGCTGTGACGGACGCCTCACGACCCTGCACACGCTTGTGGGCATGAAATCTGCGGTCGTCGGCGACGACGAACCGCAGATTTCATGCCCACAGCGAGGGTGCGGATCAGGCGGAGGCTGCCTCCGCGGCGGCCAGCAGCATGCAGGTCGCGACGCCGTCCATGGCGACGCGGACCTCCTCCAGCGGCGGCATCGACGGGGCGAGACGGATGTTCGCGTTCCGCGGGTCCTCGCCGTACGGGAAGGTCGCGCCGGCCGGGGTCAGCTTGATCCCGGCCTCCTGCGCGAGCTGCACCACCCGCGACGCCGTGCCCGGCACGACGTCCACGGAGACGAAGTAGCCGCCGGCCGGCTCCGTCCAGGTCGCCACGCCCGTGTCCCCGAGACGGTCGGCGAGGATCTCGACGACGGCACGGAACTTCGGCGCGAGGATCTCTCGGTGCTTCGCCATGTGCGCCCGCACGCCGTCGGCGTCCCCGAAGAACGCCGCGTGGCGGAGCTGGTTGACCTTGTCCGGGCCGATCGAGCGGAACGCCAGGTGCTGCTTGAACCAGGCCACGTTGGCCGGCGACGACGCGAAGAACGACACCCCGGCCCCGGCGAACGTGACCTTGGAGGTCGAGGCGAACATCAGCACGCGGTCCGGGTTGCCGGCCTCGACGGCCAGGCCGATCGCGTCCGCCGTCGGCGTCTCGTGCTCGGTCAGGTGGTGCACCGCGTAGGCGTTGTCCCAGAAGATGCGGAAGTCGTGCGCGGCGGTCGGCATCGACACCAGGCGGCGGGCGACGTCCTCGGTGATCACCGACCCGTCCGGGTTGGCGTACGTCGGCACCGCCCACATGCCCTTGACGGACGGGTCGTGCGCGACGAGCTCGGCGACGGCGTCGACGTCCGGGCCCTCCGGCGTCATCGGCACCGTCACCATGCGGATGCCGAGCTCCTCGCAGATCGCGAAGTGGCGGTCGTAGCCGGGCACCGGGCACACGAACGTGATCTCGCCCTGCTGCGACCACGGACCCTCGCCGCCCGGGACGCCGAACAGCATCGCCTGCACGACGGAGTCGTACATGAGGCGCAGCGACGCGTTGTCCTGGGCGAGCAGCTGGTCGACGGGCACGCCGAGCAGCTCGGCGAAGATCTCGCGCAGCTCCGGCAGCCCGTCGAGGCCACCGTAGTTGCGCACGTCGGTGCCGGCGGCGGAGGTGTGTCGTCCCTCGCCGGGCAGCGCCAGCAGCGGCTCGGACAGGTCGAGCTGTTCGGCGGACGGCTTGCCCCGCGTCAGGTCCAGGGACAGGTCCCGGGCCTGGAGGGCTGCGTACTGCTCGCGCAGCTCCGGCAGGCGTGCGGCGAGCGCGGGGTCGACGGCGGCATGGTCGGCTGGTGAGGTACTCACGCCTCCGAGCCTACGCGCCGGTGGTGCCGCGGTCGTCGTCGGGAACGGCCACATTCCGGCGCCGAAAACTGCGGCGACGTCCACGTGTCGGTGCCTGGGGACCCTCGATCAGGTCGGCCGGGGGCTGCTCGATCACCGGGGGGAACCGGCCGGGCGGGACGCCGAACGCACTGCGTGACTGCGCGACGACGCCGTGCCCCAGGGCACGGCCGCCGGCGAAGCCGACGACGGCACCGACGCCGAACGGGATCATCCGGCCCAGGGCCAGCGTGCCCTGCTTGGCGAGCTGGCGACGCAGGAACCGGTGGGTGAGCACGCGGTTGACCCGCTTCAGGGTGGACTGCGGCATCGAGGTCAGGAGCACCTTGCCCCAGGCCATCTGGGACCCGGCCGCGGCCTTCTCGACGTCACGGGCGCCGGCCTCGCCGAGCACGGTCGCCAGCAGCAGGGCGCGCCGCCGGGCGACGTCCTCGATCGCGATGCCGTGCACGCTGGCGACACCCAGGGAGAAGACGGCCGACGACGCGAAGAACGTCGCGATGTCGCTCGTCGTCAGCACGGCAGCCGCGCTCGTGCCGACCGCGGGGGCCGCCGCCACCGCGCCGACCGCGCCGCCCGCCGTCGCGACGAGCGTCAGGTACTCCTTCTCCAGGATCCGGATGACTTCGGCAGGGTCCGCCTGGGGGTTGCGGCGGCGCACGGAGTCGACGTGCCGGTGGATCGCTGCCGAGGGGATGGTGACGGCCTTGGTCAGCAGCGCGTCCAGCACCGGCGTCGGCCGGTACCGGGTCCAGGACTCCAGCTCCTGCGGGGGCTGTGCGTCGTGCGGCGTGGTCATCTCCGCGACTTTACCGACGTCGCTGCAGAAGGCGACTCAGACGGAAGAGCGACGCGTGCATCATGCCGCGCAGGAACAGTCCCACCAGCACCTCGTTGGCGCGGCGCGGCCAGGGTCCCGCCAGGTAGGCCTCCTCCCACCAGACGATCCGGGTGCGGTCCAGGTCCACGGGGACGACGTCGAACCCGGCCACACCCCGCAGGTACGGACCCTCCTTGCGCACCGCGCTGCGTCCGATGGTCCCGGCCCGCGTGGACGGCCGCTGCTCGGCGGTGATGGTCATGCGGTCCGGGAACCCCGGCAGGCCGCGCCTGATCCCCGGACCGCTCACCATCGTGAACGTGTCCCCAGGGCCCAGCGGGGCCGTCGGTTCGGGGGAGAGGTGCGTCAGCGGGATGAACCGGGGGTGGGTGCGCGGGTCGGCGACCCAGGCGAACGCGACGTTCGCCGGCACGGGGACGACGCGGGAGACCTCGACGCGGTGCGGGTGCATGGTTCCTCGGCTCAGTCCTGGGGCGGGAGGAACTCGGCGGGCGGCACCTCGGCGCCGGCCTTGAGCGTGCGGCCCACGGTGCAGGCCCGGTCGATGGAGCGCTGGGCGAGCAGCAGCGTCTTGGCGCGCGTCTTCTCGTCGAGGCCGGACAGGTCGATCTCGAAGATCTCGCTCAGCACCGGGTAGCGGTCGTCCTCCATGTCCTTGCCGTTCTCGACCCGGATGGTGGTCTCGTAGTCGTCGCCGAGCACGCGGGAGAACTTCGTGTCGCTGGACATGCCCGCGCAGGCGGCCAGGGCGATCTTCAGCAGCTCGCCGGGGGTGAAGACGGCTCCCTCGGACGACGGGCCGATCTCCACGGTCGCGCCGCGTGCGCTGAACCCGCGGTAGGTGCGGGTGCCGGTGCGCTCGACCCACAGCGGGTCGGTCGGCGACGGGGTGACGGCGGCCGGGGCGTCCTCAACAGTCTGATCGGTCATGGGTCGATCCTCGCACCTTCTCGCGGGGTGCCGATGTCAGCGCGCGAGCAGCTGCTGGGTCCGCGCGACGGCGGCCTCCCGGTGCGCCGCCGTCGGCCAGGCGCGTTCCTCGTGCGACGTCGGCACGAGCTGCAGCCGTGCCGCCGCGTCGCGGACGGTCAGCGCGGTCAGCTCCCGGCGGCCGGGCCGCACGGTGCCGGTGGCCACCGGGGCCGGCAGCGTCACCCACCAGCGCGGGGCGTCGTCGCCGCGGACCCACAGCTCGACCCGGTCGGGCAGGAACGCGTAGACGACGTGCTCCCGGTCGGGGCAGTCGGGCGGCAGGCCGCGCGTCCCCGCACGCAGGGACCGCGCCTCGGCCGTCAGTGCCGTCGTCGGGCGTCCCACCACCAGCGGCGCCCCCGGGCGGTGACGGGCCACGTGGCGCACCTGGCCGCGCACCCGTGCCGCGACGAAACCGAACCAGGCCAGCACGCCGAGGACCGCCACGGCTGCGGCCACGCCGATCATCAGCCACACCCCGGGCTCGTCCAGCCGGCGGCCGATCCGGGCCATGACCAGCAGCACGACCAGGACCGAGACCAGCCCGGCCAGTCCGCCCGTGGTGAGTCCCCGCCCGGGCAGCGTGCGACGCGGCATCCCGTCCCCCTCCGTGAGCGATGCGTCCGTAGACTCTCGCACATGAGCGGAGCCCCGGCGTCGAGCATCCCCACCCCGTACGAGGACCTGCTGCGTGACGTCCTCGCGACCGGCACCCCCAAGGGTGACCGCACCGGGACCGGGACCCGCAGCGTGTTCGGGCGCCAGCTCCGCTACGACCTGTCCGCCGGGTTCCCGCTGATCACCACCAAGCGGGTGCACCTGAGGTCGATCGCCTACGAGCTGCTGTGGTTCCTGCGCGGCGACTCGAACGTGCGCTGGCTGCAGGAGCGCGGCGTGACCATCTGGGACGAGTGGGCCGACGACGACGGCGAGCTCGGCCCCGTCTACGGCGTCCAGTGGCGCTCGTGGCCCACCCCGGACGGACGCCACCTCGACCAGATCGCGGCCGTCGTCGAGCAGATCCGCACCAACCCCGACTCCCGCCGGCACGTCGTCACGGCGTGGAACCCCGCCGAGATCGAGGACATGGCCCTGCCGCCGTGCCACGTCATGTTCCAGTTCTACGTCGCCGACGGCCGGCTGAGCTGCCAGCTCTACCAGCGCTCGGCCGACCTGTTCCTCGGGGTCCCGTTCAACATCGCCTCCTACGCGCTGCTGACCCACATGGTCGCGGCGCAGACCGGGCTCGAGGTCGGGGACTTCGTGTGGACCGGCGGCGACTGCCACATCTACGACAACCACGTCGAGCAGGTGCGGACCCAGCTCGCCCGCGAGCCGTACCCGTACCCCGAGCTGCGGCTCGCACCGTGCGAGTCGATCTTCGACTACACCTTCGAGGACATCGAGGTCCTCGGGTACCAGCACCACCCGGGCATCAAGGCCCCGGTCGCGGTCTGAGCGTGATCGGACTCATCTGGGCCCAGGCACGCGACGCCGCCGGGCGGCCCGTCATCGGGGCCGACGGCGGCATCCCGTGGCACGTGCCCGAGGACTTCGCGCACTTCCAGCGCACGACGTCGGGGCACCCCGTCGTCATGGGACGGCTCACCTGGCAGTCCCTGCCGGACCGGGTGCGGCCGCTGCCCCGTCGGACGAACGTCGTCGTCACCCGCGGTGCTCCTGCGGACGTCGTGGCGCTCGCGGTGCCGGAGCGTCGTGACGACGTCCACGTGGCAGCGTCGGTCGAGACGGCGCTCGCCGCGGCCGCCGCGGCACCCGGCGGCGACGAGGTCTGGGTGATGGGAGGGTCCCGGGTGTACGCGGACGCGCTGGCGCTCGCGGACCGGCTCGTGGTCACCGAGGTCGACCTGGAGGTCGCGGGCGACGCCTTCGCCCCCGACGTCGACCCGGACGCCTGGGAGCTCGTGGCCGAACCCGCGGATACCGGGGCCGACGACGGCGGCTGGGTCGCGTCGTCGGGCGCGGACGGGCTGCGGTACCGGATCCGCACCTACCGCCGGCGTCCGTGACGCGGCGCCTTCAGACCAGGTCCCGGACGGCGGCGTACTGCTCACGGACCCCCGGCCGCGGGTCGGCCTCGAGCGTGGTGGCCACCGCTGCCGACCACGCCGGCGCCTGCGCACCCCGTGACGCCGCCGCCGCGAGCACCCAGGCCGCCTGGCGCGCGGCGCCGTCGGCGACGTACTCACCAGGCTCCGGGATGGAGATCGGGAGCCCGAAGACCTGCGTCGCGACCGTCTGCACGGCCGGCGACTGCGCCGCGCCGCCGATGAGCAGGACCCGCTCGACCGGCACGTCCTGGGCGCGCAGCGCGTCCAGGCCGTCGGCGAGCCCGCAGAGCATCCCTTCGACGTAAGCACGCGCCAGGTGCTCGCGGGTGGAGGTCGCCAGCCGGATGCCGTGCAGGGTGCCGGTGGCATCGGGCCGGTTGGGGGTGCGCTCGCCCTCGAGGTAGGGCACGAGGACGAGGCCGTCGGCGCCGGCGGGCGCGGCGAGGGCGAGGTCGGAGAGCTCGTCGAACCCCGCGCCGAGCACGCTGCGGGCGGCGTCGAGCACGCGGGCGGCGTTGAGCGTTACGGCGAGCATCAGGGCGTTGCCGGTGGCGTCGGCGAACCCGTTGATGGCCCCGGACCCGTCGGCGGTGCGCCGCGGCGCCACGGCGGAGACGACGCCGGAGGTCCCCAGCGAGATCGCGATGTCGCCGGGCTGCATCCCCAGGCCCAGCGCCGCGCCCGCGTTGTCGCCGGTGCCCGGGCCGAGCAGCGCACCGCCGTCGACGTCGGCACCGGCCACGCTCGGGTGGGCGATCCCGCCGGACACGGACGGGGCGAGGACGTGGGGGAGCGCGACGTCGTCCCGTCCGAACCCGCGGCGCAGCAGGTCGTGGCGGTACGCACCGGTGGTGCCGTCGTCGTCCCCAGGGGCCTCGGCGTCGTAGTAGCCGGTGCCGGAAGCGTCGGAACGGTCGGTGAACAGGGCGCCGAGGTCCGGGCCGAGCGGGGAGTCGTCGGCCGGCCCGTAGCCGGCGATGCGCCAGCTCAGCCAGTCGTGGGGGAGGGCGACGGCGGCGACCCGGGCGGCGTTCTCGGGTTCGGCATCCCGCAGCCAGCGCAGCTTCGTGATCGTCAGGGACGCCACGAGGACGGAACCCGTGGCGTCGGCCCAGCGCTGGGCGCCCGTGGCGCGGTCACCGTCGCCGAGCTCGGTGACGAGGTCTTCGGCGGCCGGGGCGGAGCGGGTGTCGTTCCAGAGGAGGGCCTCGCGGACCACCCGACCCTCGGCGTCGAGGGCGACCAGCCCGTGCTGCTGACCGCCGACGGCGATCGAGGCGACGTCGTCGAGGCCGCCGGCGTCCCGTGCCGCCTCGCGGAAAGCGTCCCACCAGCGGTCGGGATGGATCTCGGTGCCGTCGGGGTGCTTCGCCGAGCCGCTGCGCACGAGGGTGCCGGTCTCGGCGTCACGGACGACGATCTTGCAGGACTGCGTGGAGGTGTCCACGCCGGCCACGAGGGGCATCGTTGCTCCGAAGGAATCGAGGTCCTCCCCCGGGGCCGATGGCTACGAACTGCTGCAGACAGCGCCGTGTACTGCAGCAGTCCGTAGCCGTCGGCCCGGGTGGCGAGGACGGACGGTGGTGGTCAGCCGATGAGGTGCTTCAGCGCGAGCTGGTGCAGCTTGACCAGCCCGTAGTCGCGCTCGGCGGCGGCGTCGACGTCGAGCCCGTCGACCGACTCGTCCGCCAGGAAGGCGTCGAAGGACTCGCCCTCGGCCAGGGTGGACTGCCCGAGGTCGAAGATCCCGGCGTGCTCGAACGCCGCCTGGACCGCGGGGTCCTGCCGGTACGCGGCGGCCTTGGCGGCGAGCATGTCGTAGGTCTCCATGTTCGCCTTCGCCGACTCCCACACGCCGTCGAGGTACTCGGTGCGCGAGGGCTTGTAGTCGAAGTGGCGCGGGCCCTCGTAGCGCGGCCCGCCGTTCGGGAACCCGTTCTCCAGCAGATCCACGGTGAAGAACGCGTTGAGCAGGTCGCCGTGGCCGAACACGAGGTCCTGGTCGTACTTCGGGCCGTGCTGGCCGTTGAGGTCGATGTGGAACAGCTTGCCGCAGTACAGCGCCAGCGCCAGGCCGTGCGTGTAGTTGAGGCCGGCCATCTGCTCGTGCCCGGTCTCGGGGTTGAGGCCGACGATGTCGCCGTTGTCGAGGGTGTCGATCAGGGCGATGGCGTGACCGATGGTCGGCAGGAAGATGTCACCGCGGGGTTCGTTCGGCTTCGGCTCGAGCCCGATGCGCAGGTCGTAGCCCTTCGACTTGATGTAGGCGGCGACGGTGTCGATGCCCTCGGCGTAGCGGGCGTGCGCGGCGTGGAGGTCCTTGGAGTTGTCGTACTCCGTGCCCTCGCGGCCGCCCCACATGACGAACGTCGAGGCGCCCATCTCGGCGGCGTTGTCGACGCTGCGCAGCACCTTCTTCAGGCCGAAGCGGCGCACGTCGCGGTTGTTCGACGTGAACGCCCCGTCCTTGAAGACAGGGTGGCTGAAGGTGTTGGTGGTCACCATCTCGCAGACCATGCCGGTCTCCTGGGCGGCCTTCTTCACGGCGTCGATGCCGGCCTGGCGCTCGGACTCCGAGGCGCCGAAGGGGAACACGTCGTTGTCGTGGTACGTGAAGCCCCAGGCGCCGAGGTCCGCCAGCTTGCGGACGGAGTCGGCCGGGTCCAGGTCGGGGCGGGTCGCAGCACCGAACGGGTCGTTCGCGGGCCAGCCGACGGTCCACAGGCCGAAGGAGTACTTGATGTCGCTCACGGGTTTCTCCTCGTCGAGTCGGTCGCCGGGCGACGACGGCCACGGCGTTTGTTCTATGAATGAACTATTACCCGTCGCTGGGCTAGAGTCAAGACGTGACCGAGCCGACGACGCGTAGCCCGGGTGCCGCTGACGACGCGAGTGCATCCCGCCAGCACACGCTGCGCGAACGCAACCTGCGACTCGTGGCCCGCGCCATC
Source organism: Isoptericola sp. 178 (assembly GCF_030586525.1). Lineage (NCBI taxonomy): Bacteria > Bacillati > Actinomycetota > Actinomycetes > Micrococcales > Promicromonosporaceae > Isoptericola > Isoptericola sp. 178. The sequence continues at coordinate 152,096 of NZ_JAUQYN010000002.1, forward strand.
TACGACGCCGCGGCGGCCCCCGGGTCGCCCGACCAAGTCCCCCCGTCCCGCGCCGACGTCGCCACCGCCACCGGGCTGACCCGTGCGACGGTGTCCACCCTCGTCGACCGGCTCCTCGCGGCACGCCTCGTCACCGAGCTCCCTCCCGTCCCCGCGCAGCGTGCCGGGCGCCCCGCCGTGCCACTGGTCCCGGCGCGGCGCACCGTCGTCGGCGTCGGCCTCGAGGTCAACGTCGACTACCTGGGCGTGCGCGTCCTCGACCTCGCCGGGGACGTCGTGGCCGAGCGGGTCGAGACCGGAAGCTTCCACGACTCCGACCCCGCCGCCGTGCTCGCCCGTCTCGGGGCCCTCGCATCGGACGTCGTCGCGGGCGTCCGGGCCGACGGGATGCAGGTGGCGGGCGCCCGGCTCGCGCTGCCCGGCCTCGTCGACGCCCGCACCGGCGAGCTCGAGGTCGCCCCGAACCTCGGCTGGTCCTCTCTCGACCCGGTGCCGCCGCTCGGCCTCGGCGAGCTGCCCGTCGTCGTCGCCAACGAGGCCAAGCTCGCCGCGCTCGCCGAGCTCGCCGGCGATGTGCCGCCATCGTTCCTCTACGTCTCCGGCGACGTCGGCATCGGTGGCGGGATCGTCGTCGACGGGGCGCTCTTCCTCGCCGAACGGGGGTGGAACGGCGAGATCGGGCACGTCGTCGTCGACCCCGCCGGGCCGCGCTGCACCTGCGGCGCCCACGGCTGCCTGGAGCAGTACGCCGGCAAGGAGGCGATTCTGCGGGCCGCCGGGCTGGCGGCCGATGCACCGCTGGGCGAGCTGATCGCGCTGCTGCGGGCCGACGGCGGTGCTCCTGCCGGGCAGGCGCGTGCTGCCGTGGTGCGGGCAGGGCAGGCGCTCGGCTCGGCGCTCGCCGACTTCGTGAACCTCACCGGCGTCTCGACTGTCGTCCTCGGCGGCGTGTACACGGACCTGGAGGAGTGGCTGCGTCCCGAGGTCGAGGCAGGGCTGGCCGACCGGGTGCTGGCGGCGCCGTTCGCGCCGGTCGTGGTGCGGGCCGCGGTGGCCGGCGAGCACGCGGCGCTGACCGGGGGAGCGCGGGAGGTGCTGCGCGAGGTCGTGGCCGACCCGGCGGCGTGGGGCTGATTCCTGCTCCGGCGGGCTCGGGCGCTAGGCTGTGGGCGTCGCCGGGGCTCCGGCTGTGGCGGCGCGTCGTCATCGAGGCGGCGAGCGCCCGTAGCTCAGGGGATAGAGCACGCGCCTCCTAAGCGCGGTGTCGCGCGTTCGAATCGCGCCGGGCGCACACCTGTTCGACTCAATGTCGGTGCCTCCTGGCAGGCTGACCAGCGATGACCCGGCACACGACCTTCCGCTTCAGCCTCGACCCGACGGTCGAGCAGCGGGGCGTGCTCGAGCGGCACGCCGGGGCGTCGCGGTTCGCGTTCAACCAGTGCCTGCGCTTCGTCTTCGACGCCCGCCGAGCCCGGGAAAGTGGCGAGGACGTCACGGTCCCCCGCACCGGCTACGACCTCATCACCACGTTCAACGCGTGGAAGAAGTCCGAAGCGGCGGGGCGCGTCTTCACCGTCGCCCCGGACGGGGCCGCGCAGATCACCGACCTGGGCCTCGTGTGGCGACGGGAGGTCTACCAGCAGGTCTTCGAGGAGGCCGCCGTCGACCTGGGGCGCGGGCTGGCCGCATGGTCGGCCTCCCGGCGGGGCGAGCGTGCGGGCCGGAAGGTCGGGCACCCGGGCTTCCGGAAGAAGGCCACCGCTCGGCAGTCCTTCCGCATCCGCAACCAGTTCCCGCGGCGCGGCAAGCCCGCGATACGGGTCGGGGAGGCCACGCCGCGGTCGGTCCTCCTGCCCGGAGTCGGGACGCTGCGGGTCCGCGAGGACACGCGTCGCCTGCGGCGCATGCTCGCGAAGGACCGGGCGCGGATCCTCTTCGCCACCGTCTCGCGCGGTCAGGGTCGTTGGTGGGTGTCCCTCAACGTCGAGGCGGCGGACCTGCACCCGGCCCAGCGGCATCCGGGCCGGGGAGCCGACGCGGCGGAGGCGGACGCGCGGTGGGTCGGCGTCGACCTCGGGCTGACTTCCCTGGCGGTCGCTGCCCGCAGCGACGGCACCGAGGTGGACCGCATCGACGCCTGGCCGCGGCTGCTGCGCTCCACCGCGCGCCGCCGTCGGGCACTGCATCGCGCCGTGACCCGCAAGCGGCAGGGCTCCCGCCGTCGTCGGCGGGCTGTCGCCCGGCTCGCCCGCTACTACGCCTGGACGGCGCGTCGGCGCCGTCACCACGCGCACCTGATCTCGAACCGGCTGGTCAAGACCCACGACCGGCTCGTCCTCGAGCATCTCGACGTGCGGGGCATGCTCGCGCGCCCTGGCCGAGTCGATCCACGACGTCGGCTGGTACCAGCTCACCCGGCAGATCGCCTACAAGCAGGCGTGGCGCGGTGGGGAGCTGGTCCGGGCCGACCGGTGGTACCGCTCGTCCCAGACCTGCTCGGCCTGCCGGTCCGTGCAGGACATGGGTGGGGTGGCCGTGCGCCGTTTCGACTGCCGCACGTGCGGGCTGTCCCTGGACCGCGACCTCAACGCCGCGGCCAACCTCGCCGCCTGGGCCGAGCTGCACCACGGTGCAGACGTCTGGGCCCGGGACCTTCCAGCAGAGGGCCCGGTCATCAACGCCCACCGACGGGAACGCTCTGGCCGCCGCCTCCGCGGCGGCGAAACGGGCCCGGAGGACGTGGGAACCGGGGCTCGGGCGTCGGCCTGACCTCCGGACGCCCGAGGAGGGCGGTGCTCTGCCGACCGCAGGCATGCTGCAAAGACGGGGTCGGTGACGAGCACGCTGCAAGCGAAAGGTTGCCGGCGGCCGCGCCGTACCCTGCCCGCATGCCGCTCTCCGACGTCGAACCCCGCCTCGACTCCACCGACCCGGCCGCCCAGTTCGTGGCCTATCTCGACTACTACCGAGCCGCCGTCGCGCGGAAGCTCGGCGGCCTCACGGGCGCCCAGCTCACCACCAGCGTGCTGCCGTCCGGGTGGACGCCCGCCGACCTGCTGATCCACCTGGTGCACATGGAGCGCCGCTGGTTCGTCTGGGGCTTCCTCGGCGAGCAGGTCGACGATCCGTGGGGCGACTCGGGCGGCGACCCCGAGGGTCTCTGGCAGGTGCCCGACGGCGTCACCGTGGCGGCGCTGCTCGAGGAGCTGCACGCCGGGGGTGAGCGCACCCGGGCCGTGCTGGCCGAGCACGAGCTCGCCGAGCGTGCCGCCGTCGGCGGGCGCTTCGCCGAGGACCCGCCGACTCTGCTGTGGATCTGCTTCCACGTGCTCCAGGAATACGCGCGGCACGCCGGCCACCTCGACGTCGCGCGGGAGCTGATCGACGGATCGACGGGGGAGTAGGCCGCCCGGCTGCCGGCCCGCCACCGCCCTACCGCTGTGGGCATGAAATCCACGGCTCCGCACCGCCGCCGGGCTGCAGATTTCATGCCCACAGCAACACGGGGTCAGGGGGCCTCGGTGTGCGCGATGTGCGCGAGCTGGCGCCACACGAGCGCCAGCGTCAGCCCGGCGCCGACGAACGCGAACCAGAACGGGGCCGTGATCCCCCACCACTCGGCGAGCAGCCCGCCGAGGAAGTTGCCGACGACGATCCCGCCGAACAGCCCCAGCAGGTACACCGACCCGACGCGTCCCTGGTACGCCGTGGGCACGGCGCGCTGACGCACCGTGTTCGACACGGTGCCCCACACGAACGTGTAGAGCCCGAACGCGAACAGCGCGAGCATGGCGACCCAGCCGGTCGTGGTGAGCGCCAGGACCAGGTGGAAGGCGACCTCGGCCGAGAGGCACACCTTCATGAGGGTGGCCAGCGTGAACCGCCGCTCCAGGCGGCCGTACAGCACGGTGGCGACGACCCCGCCGACGGCGGAGGACGTGATGAGCAGGCCGTAGCCCACCGGCCCCATCTGCACCTGGTCGCGCGCGTAGAGGACCAGCACGCCCCAGGGGGCGGCCCAGGTGAGGTTGAAGGTGAAGATGACCAGCGCGAGGGTCCGCACGGGCGGGTGGTTCCACAGCCAGCGCAGCCCGTCGCGGATCTCGCCGCGGGTGCCGGACGTCGTCGGAGGCGGGACGGCCGGCAGCACGACCCGGCTCACCAGCACGATCGCGAGGGCGAGGGTGACGACCTGCACGACGAACGGCCAGGCGTGCCCCGCGGCGAACAGCGCCGCGCCGACGGGCGGTCCGACGAGCTGGTTGCCGGTGAGGAACCCGGCCTGCAGGCGGGCGTTGCCCGTGCCGAGGTCGCGCGAGTCCACGAGCATCGGCAGCAGCGTCTGGGCCGTGGTGTCGGCGAACACCTCCGCGACGCCCATGAGCAGCATCGCCACGAGCACGACGGTGATGTTGACGTGGTCGGTGAGGATGAACGCGCACAGCACCGCCACGACGACGGTGCGCAGGACGTTCGAGACGATGACCAGTCGGCGCCGGTCGAGCCGGTCGGCGAGCGCCCCGGCCCACAGCCCGAGCACGACCCAGGGCAGGCGTTGCAGCAGCGCGGCGAGCGCCACGAGGAACGCCGAGTCGGTCTGGGAGGCGACGAGCAGCGGTCCGGCGGCCAGCGCGATGCCGTCGCCGATGTTGCTGGTCCAGCTCGCCGACACGAGCCAGCGAAAGCTGCGTCCCAGCCGGGCAGGGACGATCGCCTCGAGCATCTTTCGCACCGACCGATGGTAGGCCTCCGACCAGGCGTGATGCCACGTCATTACCTGATGGAGGGTCGCGCGAATCGTTTCGAGGTGCGCACCGTGTATTGACGTGTTAGCGACATCACCGGCACACTCTCGGGTGGCAGCGCGCACCGCCCGCCCCCTGCGCGGTGCGCGCTGTCTTCATCCGGACTCGTGCCGGACGGCGCCTCCTCGGCCCCCACCGAGGGGGCGTTCGTGATTCCCCGGTGGCCCGGCGTGCCCGCCACGATCCGGGAGGGAGGTCGGACTACCGTGCTGGCGTGAGAGTGTTGCGCCGATCCACCGCCGCGACCGGGGCCCAGCCCGCGGCCGGACCGCACGACGCCACGGGACAGGCTGACCGGTCGGGCGACGGCGCCGCGCCGGAGCCGTCGCGGACCGACGCCACCTCCGACGACGACACCGCCCGCAGCGCCTCCTCCGCCGCGGGACCGACGACCACGACCCCGCTCGTCGACGCCGTGCGCCGGTGGCGCGCCGGGCTCGTCGAGACCGCCGGCGGCGCCGGTGTGGCCGACGTCGGGCTCCTCGGCGAGGCCGTCGTCGACCTGTCCGCCGCGCACCCCTCGGGCGTCGCGCAGCTGTTCGCCGGGCGGGCCACCCGCTTGTCGAACCTGGTCCGCGAGGGCGACTCCTTCCCCACGGCACGACGCCGGGCCCGGGCCGTCATGGTGCGGTCGGCCGAGCACGCCGCCCGCTACGGCATGGCCCCCACCTACCTCGCGATCGGCGTGGCGACGTGGACCGAGACCGTCGACGCCGACGGCGAGCCCACCGCCGAGCGCCGCGGGAAGCTGACGGCGCTCGCCGAGGTGGCGGCGTCGGGCACCAGCGCCGCGTCCGCCGCGAGCGCCTCCTCCCCGCCCGAGGCCGTCACGACCTCCATCCCCGTGGTCAGCGTCGCCGCACGCGAGCCCGAGGCGCGAGGCGTGCCGTCCGGCGAGGACGGCGCCGGCGGCACCCGGACCGTGCACGCCCCGGTGCTGCTGCGCCCGGTCCTGCTCGCCCCACGCGGCGAGGGGGAGACCGACTACGAGCTCACGCTCGAGCCGACGGTCGAGGTCAACCCCCAGCTGGTCCGCACGCTGCGGGCACGCGGTGCCCGGCTGGACGCGGCCGGGCTCGCCGGCGCGACCTTCACGGCGGCCGGTTTCGACCCCGACGACGTGCTGGAGCGCCTCGCCGACATCGCCGCCGAGCACCTCGACGACTTCAGCTGGGAGCACCGCGTGCTGGCCGGCACGTTCGTGCACCCCGCTCAGGCGCTGGTGGACGACCTCGACGAGCTCGCGCCGGCGCTGGGCCGTCACGAGCTGGTCGCCGCGCTCGCCGGTGCCGAGCCGGCGCGCGAGCGCGTCGCCGGCGTCGAGCTGCCGGAGCCCCGGCGCACGGACCCCGACCCGGCGCGGGAGCGGGGCGTGGGCGACCTGGACCCGGACCAGCGGCAGGTGGTCGAGGCGGCCGCGACCGGTCACCACCTCTTCGTCGACGCCCCGGTGGGCGCCGACGTCGCCGGGACCGTCGCCGCCGTGGTGGCGGAGGCGGCCGCCGCCGGCCGGTCGGTGCTGTACGTCACGGGGCACCGCCGCGCGGCGGACAGCCTGGCCCAGCGGCTCGACGAGCTCGGCCTGGGCGGCCTCTCGCTCGACGTCACCCCCCGGCCGACCTGGCGCGACGACATGGCCCGGCGGCTGCTCGCGGCGATGGCCAGCGAACCGGAGGACCTGGACACGACCGGGCCGGCCGAGGTCCGCGACGCCCTCATCGGGGCGCGGGCCCAGCTGACCGGCTACATCGACGCCCTGCACGCGCGGCGCTCGCCGTGGGGCGTCTCCGCCTACGACGCGCTGCAGGAGCTGGCGCGCCTCACCTCGGAGCGGCCGTCGCCGTCGACCCGCGTCCGGCTGGACCCGACGACGGCGCTGGCCCTGGACACCGAGCGACGGCACCGGCTCGCGGCCGACCTGGAGCGCGCCGCGACGCTGGGGGCCTTCACGCTGCGCCCGTCCGGCACGCCCTGGTTCGGGGCCGACCTGCTGACGATGGACGCCGCGCGGGACGCGCTGGCCCGGGTGCGACGCCTCAAGGACGCGACGCTGCCGCAGCTGCGGCGCCAGATCGCCTACACCGGCGAGGTCACCGGTCTGGAGGTGCCTCGTACCACCCGCGCCTGGGGCGAGCAGCTCCGCATGCTCGCCGGGATGCGCAGCACGCTGGACGTCTTCCACCCGATGGTGTTCGAACGCACCGCCACCGACCTGGTGCAGGCGACCGCCCCGCGCGCCTGGCGTCGGGAGCAGGGGATCGAGATGGGGTGGTTCACCCGTCGCCGGCTGCGCAAGCGCGCCCGCGACATGGTGCGCCCCGGGGTGCGGGTCACCGACCTGCACGGCGCGCTGCAGGAGGTCTCCGCGCAGCGCGACCTGTGGGCGGAGCACTCGGCGCGCGGTGGCTGGCCGACGCTGCCCGAGGGGCTGGCCACCATCGAGGACACCTACGAGGCGGTGCGGATCGACCTCACCGAGCTCGAGCCGGTCCTGGCCCCCACGACGGCGGGCGGGCGTCTGCTCGACCTCGACCTGGACGCGCTGGCCCAGCGGCTGCACCAGCTCGCGGGGGACCCGAAGGCCCTCGAGACGCTGCCGGAGCGCACGGCGCTGCTGCGCCGTGCCCGTGAGGCGGGGATCGGCGCGCTCGTGGACGACCTGACGACGCGGCGCGTGGCCGGTGACCGGGTCTGCGCGGAGCTGGACCTGGCCTGGTGGTCGACCGTGTTCGAGCAGGTCCTCGCCGAGGACCCGGTGCTGGCCGGGCAGGACGGTGCCGGGCTCGACGCCCTGGCCCGGCGCTTCCGGGACCTGGACACGCGCCACCTGGCGGCGCTGTCGCAGCCGGTGCGGGTGGCGACCCGGTCGCACCTGGGCACGGCGATGCGTGCGGACCGGCAGGGCGCCGAGGACCTGTTCGCCGAGCTCATCGGGGGACGCCTGACCTCGCTGCGCGACCTGGTGGACCGGTACGGGGACCTGGCGCGGCGGCTGCGGCCGGTGGTGCTCGCGACGCCCACGCTCGTCCCGCATCTGATGCCGGCGCACCGCACCGCGGACCTCGTGGTGATCGACGCCGTCCAGCACGTGCCGACGGAGGTGGTGCTCCCCGCGCTGGCGCGCGGGCGGCAGGTGCTCGTGGTCGGTGACCCGCGGTCGGCCTCGGGCACGAGCGTCGCCGACCTGTCGGAGCTGCTGCCGACCCTGACGCTGCAGCCGCGGGAGAACCGTCGCGACCCGGCCCTGACCCGCCTCCTGGCCGCCCACGGGTACGACGAGCTGCTGCGCCCCGCCCCGGTGCCGCGGTCCGAGGAGCTGATCCGCTTCGACCTCGTCGACGGCAGCGGGATGCCCGACCAGTCCAGCGGCTCGGTGCAGAGCACGCGGGCCGAGGTGGACCGGGTCATCGAGGCGTCCATCGAGCACGCGATGACGCGACCGGAGGAGACCCTCGGCATCGTCACGATCACGGCGACGCACGCCGACCGGATCCGCGAGGCCCTGCTCGCCGAGGTGCGCGCGAACCCCGCCCTCGCCCCGTTCTTCTCCGGCCGGCGCCCCGAGCCCGTGGTCGTCGCCGACATCACCGGGGTCGCCGGGCTGTCGCGCGACACCATCCTGCTGTCCGTCGGCTTCGGCCGGACGCCGCACGGCCGGGTGCTGCACCGGTTCGGCGTGCTCGGGGAGGACGGCGGCGAGGCCATGCTGCTCGGCGCGCTCGGCGCCACGCGGCGCCGCCTGCACGTGGTGAGCTCCTTCGACGCCGCGGCCCTGGATCCCGACCGGTTGCGCGGTGCCGGTCCGCGGCTGCTGCGCGAGGTGCTGGAGACGGCCGAGCGGCGTTCGGGCGTCGCCGACCAGGTCGAGCTGGGCAACGGCGTCGACGTGGGCCGCGTCCCGGACCGGCTGGTCACGGACCTGGGTGAGCGCCTGTGGCGGCTCGGGTACCTCGTCGAGACCGACTACGGCACCGTCGACGGCGATCACGTCCCCCTGGTGGTCGGGCACCCGGACCTGCCCGGCGAGCTGCTGGTCGCCGTGCTCACCGACGACGAGGACTACGTGGCCGAGCCGTCGGTGCGGCTGCGTGACCGGCAGCTCGCGCAGCGGCTCGAGGGTCTCGGCTGGACCGTCACGCAGGTGTGGTCGGCGGCCGTGTTCCTCGACCCCGACGGCGAGGCGGACCGGGTGCGCCGGCTGGTGCAGCGGGTCCGCGACGAGCGCGTCGGCACCCCGGGCGGTGTGCCCGTGCCGCCGGAGATCGTCGTGCCGGTGCTGGACGACGAGGGCGAGCCGGACGACTCCCCGGTCGGGCCGGTCGCGGACCGGGACCAGGTCGACTGATCCTCGACCGCGGGGCGGGCAGAATGGTCCCGTGAGCGAGAACGCCGAGCCCCCCGTCGACCCCGTCGACCCGGCCGGGACCCCGGAGGCGCCCGCCGTGCCGGCGGGCGCACGCCGACGCGGGCCCCGCCGGGCCGTGCGCCGGGGGAGCGAGAAGGAGACCCACTGGGGCGTCAGCACGGACGAGTCCGGCGGTCACGGGTCCAACGACGACCGGCTGCGCGGGGACGTGCCCCCGCACTGGTGACCCCGGCGCCGGCCCCGCAGGTCGGTTCCGGCCGGGCGGTCGCCCGACCGGTGGCGCTTGGGCGTCAGGCGCGGCGCTCGGCGAGGAGGTCGCGGATCTCGGTCAGCAGCACGACGTCCGGGGAGGGCACGGGCTCCGGCTCCGGCTCCTGACCGCGGGCGCGCCGCTCGGCCAGCCTGTTCATCGGCAGCACCACGACGGCGTAGAGCGCGGCCGCCACGAGCAGGAACCGGAGCACGGCGTCCAGGAACAGCCCGATCGAGAACTGGGCGCCGTTGAGCGTGAAGTTCCCGACCCCGGCCAGGCTGGCCTCGCCGAAGACGGCCGCGATCAGCGGGGTGAGCAGGCCGTCGGTCAGCGCGCTGACGACCCCGGCGAACGCGCCGCCGATGACGATGCCGACCGCGAGGTCGACGACGTTGCCTCGCATGATGAACTGCTTGAACCCGGACAGCATGCCTGTCATCTGACGGCGTCCCTTCGGAGTGCGGAGCGCGGCGGTTCGCCGCGCGCGACGGTCGACCGGCATCCGATCAGCCCGGGAGCCGTCGCGCAAGGCAACGCACCGTCGCGGGCGCCGGCGGGCGGCTCCCGGCGCACGGGTCGCCGGCCCGGCCGTCACGGCACGAGGACCGGGGCGATCGCGCCCCACCCGGAGGAGGCCGATACCGCGGGGGCCTCCTCGGGCGAGACGGCGACCAACGTCACGCCGGTGGAGTCGCCGGCGCCCGGGACGCCGAGCAGACCGGCGCCCGGCTCGTCGACGGCGCTGGATCCGGGATCCTCCGCGGCCGGCGGCAGCACCTGGGCGCGCCGTGCCAGTCGTGTCCCGCCGTCGTCGGTGGCGACGAGGTCGATGCGGTCCCCGGGGCGCAGCCAGCCGGACTCGGTGAGGCGCACCGCGACGACGACGGTCCCGGGCGGAGCGGACCCTGCCGGCCCGCCCGGCCGGACCACCGAGGCGGACAGCGGGGTGCCGGCCGCCAGGTCGACGACCGTCGTCCGCCCGAGGGCCTCGTCGGGGTCGCGCAGCAGCGTCGCCGGGGCCAGCGCGGCCGGGACCGGCACGGTGGTCACGTCGTCGGACGTCAGGGTGTGGCCGGTGGTGACGTCGTGCGCGGTGACGAGGACGTCCAGGGTCGGGGGCGGCGCGGGTCGGACGGCCGCGACGACCGCCCAGGCGGCGAGCCCGCAGCAGCAGGCGGCCACGACGAAGCGTGACCGCCACACGACCAGGCGCAGGTACGCACCGACCTGACGGTTCGCAGTGAGGTCCATGCCGGGGAACGCTAGGCCGGCGGTGCGGGGTCGCGGCGCAGCCGGGCACCCGTCTGTGGACACCTGCGCCGGTGGGTGGGCGGGGCCCCTGAGGTCAGGCGGAGGCGGCCTGCGAGGACCCGCCGGAGGAGGAGCTCGAGGAGGAACCGCCCGAGGAGCCGGAGGAGCCGGAGGAGGACCCGCCCGGGGACGAGGTCCCGCCCGAGGAGGAGGAACCCGAGCTCTTGCCCCCGCCGGCGCGCGAGTCCGTGCGGTAGAAGCCGGACCCCTTGAAGGTCACCCCGATGGAGCCGTACTGCTTGCGCAGCCGCCCGGCGCACTCGGGGCAGACGGTGAGCGCGTCGTCGCTGAACGCCTGGCGGATGTCGAAGGCGTGGCCGCAGTCGGCGCACCGGTAGGCGTACGTGGGCACGGTCTCTCCTCAGATGGCTGGCACTCGGATCCTGCGAGTGCCAATCATACTCGGGCGGTAGTCTCGCCTGCGTGTCTGCGAGCACCGACCCCGTCACGCACGAATCCGACCCGCCCCGCTCGGGCGACGAACCGCCCGAGGACGACGCCGCCCCGCCCCGACGGTCGCGGCTGCGCCGCACCGCCGTCGGCATCGCCGTGCTCGTCGTGCTGGCCGTCGTCGCGACCGTCACGTTCACGGTGGTCACCGCCCGGCGGCCGCTGCCCGACCACGCCGCGACCGAGCAGGTGCCCGGTCTGAGCGGCGAGGTGACCGTGCAGCGCGACGCCCAGGGCGTCCCGCACGTCTACGCCTCGACCGCGGAGGACCTGTTCGCCGCCCAGGGCTTCCTGCACGCCCAGGACCGCTTCTTCGAGATGGACTACCGGCGGCACGTCACCTCCGGCCGGCTCGCCGAGCTGGTCGGGGACGTCCCCGCCGCCATCGACGCCGACAAGGTCATCCGGACCTTCGGGTGGCGCGACGTCGCCGAGGAGGAGTGGAACCTCATCTCCCCGGAGTCCCGCTCCTACCTGCAGGCCTATGCCCAGGGCGTCAACGCCTACCTGGCCGACCGTGCCCCGGAGGACCTCGCCGTGGAGTACACGGTGCTGGGCGTCACCGTGGACGTCGCGGACCCGGACCCCTGGGACCCGGTCGACTCGCTGGCCTGGCTCAAGGCGATGGCGTGGGACCTGCGCGGCAACTACGACGACGAGCTGGCCCGCGCCAAGGCCTACAGCACGCTCGAGGACGTCGAGCTGGTCGACGAGCTCTTCCCCGCCTACGCGGCGGCCGGCAACACGCCGATCCTCGCCGAGGAGGACCTCAGGGCCTCCGACGCCGACACGGTCGCCCGGACCTCCACCGAGCTGCCGTGGGGCACCGAGGCCCTCGACGCGGCCATCGAGTCCGCCACGGCCGCGCTGGACTCCGTCCCGGTGCTCGTCGGGCGGGGGGAGGCCTCCGGGTCGAACTCCTGGGTCGTCTCGGGGGACCTGACGGCCTCGGGCGAACCCCTGCTGGCGAACGACCCGCACCTGTCCCTGGGCGCGCCCGGGATCTGGTCCCAGGTCTCGTTGCACTGCGAGCAGGTCGACGACTCGTGCCCGTTCGACGTCAGCGGGTTCTCCTTCGCGGGCTTCCCGGGGGTGATCATCGGCCACAACGGCGACCTGGCCTGGGGCCTGACGAACCTGGGTGCCGACGTCACCGACTTCTTCGTCGAACGCGTCCGCAACGACACCTGGCTGCGCGACGCCGACGCCGAGGAGTGGGTCGACATGGAGTCGCGCACCGAGACCATCCGCGTCAACGGAGGTGACCCCGTCGAGCTGCCGGTGCGGTCCACGGAGCACGGGCCGGTGGTCTCGGACGTGCTCGACGTCGGCGCGGTCGTGGGATCGCCCACGGAGGACGGAACGGAGTTCGGCGAGTACGCCGTCTCGCTGGCCTGGACCGCCCTCGAACCCGGGCGGACGGCCGATGCCGTGTTCGCGCTGGGTGTCGCGAGCGACGCCGCCGACGTGACCGAGGCGGCCGCGCTCTTCGACGTGCCGGCGCAGAACATCGTCTTCGCCACCACGGACGGGCACATCGGCTACCAGGCGCCCGGGCGGGTGCCGATGCGTCGGGACGTCGACGGGCCCGTGCCGTCGGACGGCACCTGGCCTCGACCCGGCTGGGACCCCCGGTTCGACTGGACGGGGTACGTCGACCCGGCCGACATGCCGCGCGCGCTCGATCCCGAGGAGGGGTTCATCGTCGCGGCGAACCAGGCCGTGCTGCCCGACGGCGTCGGACCCGAGCTGGGGAAGGACTGGGACCACGGGTTCCGGTCCGAACGGATCCGCACCCTGCTCACCGAGCAGATCAGCGCGGGCCGGCAGTTCACCGTCGAGGACATGAACGAGATCATGCTCGACGACTGGTCGCCGTTCGCCGCGGCCCTCGTGCCGGTGCTGCTGGAGATGGAGATCGACGACCCCTACGACGCGGCGGGGCAGGAGCTCCTGGCCGGGTGGGACTACCGCACGGACGCCGACTCGGCGGCCGCCGCGTACTTCAACGCCGTGTGGCGCAACCTGCTCTCGGCCACCTTCTGGGACGACCTGCCCGCCGACGCCCTGCCCTCGGGCGGCTCCCGCTGGCTCGTCGTGGTGCGGGACATGCTCGAGCGGCCCGACGACCCGTTCTGGGACGACCGCTCCACGCTGAACGTGCTCGAGACGCGTGACGAGCTGCTCACCCGGGCGCTGGTCACGGCGCGTCACGACCTCACGGTCGAGCTCTCGAAGGACCCCGGCGACTGGAGCTGGGGAGCGCTGCACGAGCTCTCCCTGGAGCACCCGGTCCTCGGAGGTCCGGACGTCCCCGGCGTGGTGCGCGACTACGTCAACCCCGGAGCGGTGGAGATGGCGGGCGGCAGCTCGATCGTCAACGCCACCGGGTGGGACGCCTCCACCGGGAGCTTCGCGGTGCAGACCGGACCCTCGATGCGGATGGTCGTCGACCTCGCCGACCTGGACGCGTCGACCTGGGTGACGGTGACGGGGACGTCGGGCCACCCGGCCTCGCCGCACTACGACGACCAGCTCTCCGCCTGGGCGGCGGGGGAGACGTTCGCCTGGCCGTTCTCGCGCGAGGCCGTCGAGGAGAGCGCCGAGGACACCGCGACCCTGGTGCCCTGACCCGCTGCCCGCCCCGTCAGCGGGCGGGCAGCGGCTGCCAGCCCTCGGGGGTGGCCACGGCGTGCACCGGCACGTCGTGGTCCTCCACGGGGAGCGGGCGCTCGGTGGCGTCGTAGAACTCTTCCGGGAACACCATCGCGACCACCGGCACGCCCGGGCGGGCCCGCTTCAGCGACCGGTCGTACCAGCCGCCGCCCTGCCCGAGGCGTACGCCCTGGGTGTCCACGGCCAGTGCCGGGGCGATGACGACGTCGGCGTCGGCGATCGCGTCCCCGCCCAGCGTGCGGCCCCCCGGTTCGGGCGGCCGCCCCGGGGCGCGCTCCAGCAGGTCCTCCGGCCCGGTGTACTCGGCCCAGTCCCGCGCCAGTCCCGCGCCGAGGACGGGCAGCAGCACCCGGGCGCCGCGGCCGGCGAGCTGTTCGAGCAGTGCCGCGGTGCCGGGTTCGGTCGGCCGCGAGGCGTAGGTGGCCACGACGGCGGCCTCGGTGACCGAGGGGAGCGTGGCCAGCACCTCGGCGAACGCGGCCGCCGCCTCCTCGCGCAGCCGCGGCGAGCGCTCCTGGCGCTGGTGGCGGATCGCGCGGCGCAGCTCGTCCTTGGCGTCGCCCGTCTCCATGCCGTCGACGATCGGGTACGGCTGCGGGGTGGTCAGAGGCCTGCGGTCGCCGTGCATGCCCTCATTGTGGCAGGGTCCGGGAGTCGAGGGGCCCGGCATGCCGGGCGTGGACGGGGGTCGGATGAGCGACACGAGAGGGTGGGCGGTGACCAAGCCCTGGCCGGTCACGCTGCGCGAGGACATGCCCTCGGGTGGTGCGGTGGTGCTGCGGCCGCTGCGCCGACGCGACGGCGCCGCGTGGATGCGGCTGCGGCGTGCGAACGCGGACTGGCTGGACCGCTGGGAGGCCACGACGCCGGGGGACCGGCCCGGGACGTCGTCGTTCGGCGAGTACGTCCGGGCCCTGAGCGCGCAGGCCCGTGCGGGGACGGCGCTGCCCTTCGCCGTCGAGCTGGACGGTGAGCTGGTCGGCCAGCTCACCGTGTCGTCGATCCAGTACGGGTCGTTGTGCTCGGCGAGCATCGGCTACTGGATCTCCCGGGAGCAGGCGGGCCGGGGCATCACCCCGACCGCGGTGGCCATGGTGACCGACTACTGCTTCCAGGTGGTCGGGCTGCACCGGGTGGAGATCAACATCCGCCCGGAGAACGCCGCCAGCCTGCGGGTGGTGGCCAAGCTCGGGTTCCGCGACGAGGGCGTGCGCGAGCGGTACCTGCACATCCAGGGGGACTGGCGGGACCATCGCACGTTCGCGCTCACCACCGAGGAGGTCCCCGGGGGGCTGCTGAGCCGCTGGCAGCGGACCCGCGACGAGGCCTGAACGCTCGCGCGCCGTCCAGGTCGCGGACACGCCGCCCCGTGGTGCGGCCCGGGCGTGCCCACCTCGCCTACCGTCAGGTCATGGAAACGTCGCCGGCCGGGCTCGCAGTCATCGCACTGTTCGTGCTCTGGCTCGGCTACTGGGTGCCGCTTCAGCTGCGCCGACGGACCGAGCTCGCCGCGGCCAGGGTCGACGACCGGTTCTCCGGCGGCCTGCGGATGCTGACGGTGGCGGACGGAGCAGGAAAGGGACGAGTGATGCCCACGAACCGCGCGGCGGGGCACGGGCCCACGACGGGCAGCACGCCTCGCGTGTCCGCGCACACCTCCGGCCCGGCGTCGGGCATGACGCCGCAGGTGCGGGCGTCACGGCTCGCCGTGCTGGAGCGCCGGGCGGCCCGTGCGCGCCGCCGGCTCGCGCTGAGCGTCGTGCTGGCGCTCGTGACGGCGGCCGGGTGGACGCTCGTGGCCCTCGGGTCCGTGCCGTGGCCGGTCGCCGCGGTGCCGTCCGTGCTGCTGGCGGTGGTGCTGGTGCTGGGCCGGCTGGCGGTGATGACCTCGCGCCGGTCGGACACCCGCTGGCGCGCCGAGCGTCGTGCCGAGCAGCAGCGTGCGACCCAGCGCCGCACGCTGGCGCACGGCGGGCCGTACGCGCCGCGCAACCGTGCCCGGGTGACCGGGTACGCGGTGCACCCCTCGGACACGAACACCCAGATGATCCCGCGCGTCCAGCCGCCGCCGTCGGCCACGTCGGCCCGGGACCGGCGGGAGACCGTGGCCCCTTCCTCCGACCGGCCGGCCGAGCCCGCCGAGGAGGACGAACCGAGGTCCTCTCCGCAGGCTCCGACGTCCGACGACGTCAGCGAGCGCTCCGCCGACGAGCGCCCGGGGTCGCCGGACGGCACGGACGGGACGGCGTGGCGCGTCGGCGGTGCTCCCTGGGACCCGGTCCCGGTCCCGCTGCCGACCTACGTGACCAAGCCGGAGGCTCCGCCGCGCGGCTCCACGACGGCCGGGCTGCTGGCTTCGCTCGCCGGCTCGACCCACGGCGAGGGCGGCCGGGTCCGCAGCGAGCGGTGGACCGTGGAGGACCGTGCCGGCCGACGGTCGACGGCGGACGGACCGGCTGCGACGACGCCGGAGCCGTCGGCCGGTGACGACCCGCGCCCGCGGTCGGAGACGCTGGGCCTGCCGCTGGACCAGATCCTGGCGCGGCGGCGCGCGGCGGGCTGAGGTCGCCGTCGGTCGCTGCGACGCACGTCACGTCGTCGGGGCCGCCCCGATTTGGTCGGAAGCGGTGGCCAGGTGCTAATCTGACTACCGCTTCACGGGGCTATGGCGCAGTTGGTAGCGCGTCTCGTTCGCAATGAGAAGGTCGGGGGTTCGAATCCCCCTAGCTCCACCCGGCACGAAGGCCCGGAACCCTTGCGGTTCCGGGCCTTCGTCGTCTCTCCGGCCCGTTCCTGCACGTCGATGCGGGTGGACGCTCCCCGCGCCGTGCCCTGGCGCGCGACGGTCCTGCCGGCGTCGTGGGGTTCGCCCCCGAGAGGTGTACCAGTGGTGCCTCGCAGGTTCTCGGGGCCCGTTCTAGCGTGGACGGCGTCGCACGAACCGAAGGAGCGATCCACCATGATGCTGAACGAGACGTACACCCTGTCCAACGACGTGACCGTCCCCCGGATCGGCCTGGGGACCTGGTTCATCAAGGACGACGTGGTGGCCCAGGCCGTGCGCGACGCCGTCGCGATCGGGTACCGGAACATCGACACGGCGCAGGCCTACGGCAACGAGCGGGGGGTCGGTGAGGGTGTCCGCACCGCCGGCGTTCCCCGCGAGGACCTGTTCGTGTCGACGAAGCTGGCCGCCGAGGTCAAGTCCTACGACGAGGCGGTCGCGTCGATCGACGCGTCGCTGGAGACGATGGGCCTGGACTACGTCGACCTGATGCTGATCCACAGCCCGCAGCCCTGGGACGACTTCCGGGGCGGGGACTACGCCGACGGCAACCGCGAGGCCTGGCGCG
The DNA here is from genome assembly GCF_030586525.1 of Isoptericola sp. 178. Taxonomy (NCBI): domain Bacteria; kingdom Bacillati; phylum Actinomycetota; class Actinomycetes; order Micrococcales; family Promicromonosporaceae; genus Isoptericola; species Isoptericola sp. 178. The sequence goes on from NZ_JAUQYN010000002.1 coordinate 169,310, forward strand.
CGCTCGAGGACGCCTACCAGGCCGGCAAGCTGCGGTCGATCGGGGTGTCCAACTTCGAGCAGAAGGACCTGGAGAACCTGCTCGAGGGCAGCACGGTCACGCCCCACGTGAACCAACTGCTCGTGCACGTCGGCAACACCCCGTTCGACCTTCTCGACTTCTGCGAGAGCAACGGGATCCTCGTGGAGGCCTATTCGCCCATCGCGCACGGCGAGATCCTGAAGGACCCGGACGTCGTGGCGATGGCGGAGAAGTACGGCGTGACCGTCCCGCAGCTGTGCATCCGGTACACGCTGCAGCTCGGCACGCTCCCGGTGCCCAAGACCGCCAACCCCGACCACATGCGCAGCAACGCCGACGTCGACTTCGAGATCTCGGACGAGGACATGGACACGCTGTTCCGGGTGCAGTTCACGGACTACGGCAAGAGCGCCGTCTTCCCCGTCTACAGCGGCGCGTGATCCCGGCCGGTCCGGTCGCCGCCTCCGCGCGGGCCTGACCGGCCGACGGTCCTGTCGGGGGCCCCCCCCGCGCGCGGGGGGGGCCCCCCCCGGGTTCCGGGGGGGGGGGGCCGCCGGGGCCCGGGGGGGTGC
>NZ_JAUQYN010000002.1:169912-414216 GCF_030586525.1 Isoptericola sp. 178
GGCCCCTCCGAGCGCTCGGAGGGGCCCCGACATGTGTCCGGGTGCGGTGTCGCCGAGGTTCCCGGGGTGGTTCCGGCCGGGTGCTGCGCACCAGGTCGTCGGGGCTGCTCAGGGGCAGTAGGGTCGAGAGTGACGCATACCCCGGGGGGTGTGACTTGAATACCCTAGGGGGTATGCGTCAGACTGGGGTCAACGCATTGCGGAACCGACCTCAAGGAGACACTTCCCATGCTGCTCGAACGGATCTACGACGAGGACCTCGCCCAGGCGAGCTACTTCATCGGGTGCCAGGCCAAGGGCGAGGCGGTCGTCGTCGACGCCCGTCGCGACGTCGCCGAGTACCTCGACCTCGCCCAGCGGCACGGCATGCAGATCGTGGCCGTGACCGAGACGCACATCCACGCCGACTACCTCTCCGGCACGCGGGAGCTGGCGGCCACCACCGGTGCCGACATCTACGTCTCCGGCGAGGGCGGCCAGGACTGGCAGTACGGCTTCGAGGCCAACCGCCTGTACCACGGCGACACCATCAGGATCGGCAACATCACCATCGAGGCGCGCCACACGCCGGGCCACACCCCCGAGCACCTCGCGATGCTCGTGACCGACGGTGCCTTCAGCGACGCCCCCGGCTACGCGCTCACCGGCGACTTCGTCTTCGCCGGCGACCTCGGCCGTCCCGACCTGCTCGACGAGGCCGCGGGCGGCGTCGACACCCGGTTCGAGGGTGCTCGCCAGCTCTTCGCCTCGCTGCGCGACGAGTTCCTGACCCTGGGCGACCACGTCCAGGTGTTCCCCGCCCACGGCGCCGGCAGCGCCTGCGGCAAGGCTCTCGGCGCGCTGCCCTCCACCACGGTCGGCTACGAGCGCCTGAACGCCTGGTGGGCCCCCTACCTGCGCGACAACGACGAGCAGGGCTTCATCGACGAGCTGCTGGACGGGCAGCCCGACGCCCACGCCTACTTCGGGCGGATGAAGCGCGAGAACAAGGACGGTCCGGCGCTGCTCGGCCCCCTCGCTCCGCTCGGCCGGATGGCCAACGACGACCTCGCCCGCCGTCTCGAGGCGGACGAGGTGATCTTCGTCGACACCCGCGACCAGCACGCCGTGCACGCCGGGACCGTCGCCCGCAGCCTCAACGTCCCCGGGATCGCCAAGGCGGCCAGCTACGGCGCCTGGGTCTACGACCCGGAGAAGGAGAACCGGCCGCTGATCCTGCTGGCCGAGGACCAGGCGTACGCCGAGGAGATGCGTGACCACCTGGTCCGCGTCGGCATCGACACCGTGGCCGGGTTCACCCCCGAGCTCGACGGCCTGCCGATGACCACGCCGCGGACGATCTCCCCGGCCGAGCTGGAGTCCTTCGACGCCACGCTGGTGCTCGACGTCCGCAACAAGACCGAGCACGCCGACGGCCACATCCCGGGCTCGAAGCAGCTCAGCGGCGGCCGTGTGCTGTGGAACCTCGACCAGCTGCCCGACGAGGGCACGATCGTCACGTACTGCCAGTCCGGCGTGCGCAACGCCGTGACCGCGAGCGCGCTGCGCCGTGCCGGCTACGACGTGGTCGAGCTCGAGGGCAGCTACGCGGGCTGGACCGCCTGGCGCGGCTCCCAGCGCGTCGCGCAGCCCGCGTGACCGCCCCGGCGACCCACGCCCCGTCCTCGACGCACGTCCCCCACCCCCTGACGAAAGGCACCACCTCACCGATGGCTTCCACCGCCACCGTCACCACGATCGAGCCCGGCGAGCTGAAGCAGCGCCTGGCCGACGACGAGCTGACCATCATCGACGTCCGCACCCCGGCCGAGTTCGAGACCGTGCACATCCGCGGCTCGTACAACGTGCCGCTGCCGCTGCTGTCCGAGCACACCCACGACCTCGCCGACCGCCTCGGCGGCCGCGTGGTGCTGGTGTGCCAGTCCGGCGTCCGTGCCGGGCAGGCGCAGGACCGGCTCTCCGCGGTCGGCCTGGCCAGCGCCGAGGTGCTGGCCGGCGGGATCTCCGCGTTCGAGTCCGCCGGCGGCGCCGTGGTGCGCGGCACCCAGCGCTGGGCCATGGACCGCCAGGTCCGGATGGTCGCGGGCTCGCTCGTGCTCGCCGGGTTCGTCGGCAGCAAGTTGATCCACCCGCGCGTCGGCTTCCTCGCCGGCGCGATCGGTGCCGGGCTGACGTACTCGGCCCTGTCCGACTCCTGCGCGATGGCCGCGGCGCTGTCCAAGGCGCCGTGGAACCGCACCGAGGTCAGCCCGACGGTCGAGAACACCATCCGGTCCATCCCGGTGGCGCCGCAGGCCGTCTCGGCCCGGGCCGCCTGAGCGGCGGGGGACGATCGTGGACATCACGACAGTGGCCGTGCTCCTGCTGGCGGTCGTGGTGGGCATCTCCCTCGGCCTGCTGGGCGGGGGAGGGTCCATCCTCACCGTCCCGCTGCTGACCTACGTCGCCGGCTTCCCGCCCAAGGAGGCCATCGCCGCCTCGTTGCTGGTGGTCGGTGTGACGTCGGTGACCAGCATGCTGGCCCACGCTCGCCGCGGCAACGTCCAGTGGCGCACCGGCCTGCTGTTCGGTGCAGCCGGGATGGCGGGTGCCTTCGCCGGCGGTCTCGTCGGCGGGCACGTCCCCGGCACGATCCTCATGATCGCCTTCGCGGCCATGATGATCGCGACGGCGGCCGCCATGATCCGCGGTCGCCGCAACGGCCGGGCGCCCGAGCACGACGGCACGCTGAAGGTCGGCCGGACCATCGTCGACGGGCTCGTCGTCGGGCTCGTCACGGGTCTGGTCGGGGCCGGGGGCGGATTCCTGGTCGTCCCCGCGCTCGTCCTCCTCGGCGGGCTGCCGATGTCGGTGGCGGTCGGGACCTCCCTGCTGGTCATCGGGATGAAGTCGTTCGCCGGCCTGGCGGGCTACCTCACCTCGGTGTCCCTGGACTGGGGTCTCGTCGCGGCCGTCACGGTCGCGGCCGTGGTCGGCTCCCTCGTCGGAGCCCGGCTGAGCAGCCGGGTGCCCGAGGCGGCGCTGCGCCGCGGGTTCGGATACTTCGTCCTCGTGATGGGTGTGTTCGTCCTGGTGCAGGAGCTGCCGGGCGTCGGGGGCCTCGTGGTCGCCGTCGTCGCCGGCGTGGTCGCGGTCGCCGCGGTGGCGTGCCGCCTGGCGGGCACCCGGTGCCCCGTGCGCAGCCGGGTCGCGGCGCACTGACGCCACCCGGCCGCCACCCGCCCCGTCCCGGCCCGTCCGGGACGGGGCCTCCCGGAACGCCCCGGGGTGGACGTATCCTGACGTCCGCCCCGGGGCGTCCTCGTGTCCGGCGGCACCCGTCGACCAGGAGCGAACCGTCCGATGATCACTGCCGACCCGCAGACCCAGCGCCGCATCCTCAACCGCCTCAAGCGTGCCCGGGGCCAGCTCGACGGCGTCATCTCCGCCGTCGAGGACGGCGGCAGCTGCCGCGACGTGGTCACCCAGCTCGCCGCCGTCTCGACCGCGCTCGACCGGGCGGGCTTCGTCATCGTCTCCACGGCGATGCGCGAGTGCGTCAACGACCCGGACGGCACGGCCGAGGCCGAGGACGGGCTCACCGCCGAGGAGCTCGAGAAGCTGTTCCTCACCCTGGCCTGACCGCCGGCGGACGCCGCGTCGGGGCCGGCGGACGACGAGCCGCCACCTGACCGGTGGATGAACGACGGTGAACACTGCCGGAAGACTCGGCGACCTCACCCCCGCCGCGCCTCCGCGGCTGCGATGCTCACGATCGTGCACGACGAGATCACAGAGGTCGCCCGCCACCGACAGGTCCGGGGCGGTGCCCGGCTGGCCGGCATCGTCGCCGACCTCGCCCGGCCCGTCACCGTGGTCGGCTCCTCGATGCCCGTGGGGCAGCTCGAGGTCATGTTCCGCAGTCCCGAGGTGACGTGCGTCGCCGTGCAGGACGACGACGGCGGGTCCCGCACGGGGCTCGTGGTGCGAGCCGGTCTGACGGCGGCGCTGACGGGCCGGCTGGGCTACGGCCGGGCCGTGCTGGAGCGACGCCCCGTCGCGTCCGTGACCGACTGGTCCCCGATGACGGTCTCGCCCGAGGACTCCGTCTCGACGGTCGCCACCCGCGCGATGGAACGCGACGAGGCGCACCGGTACGACGACGTCCTGGTGGCCGGGTCGCACTGGGCCACCGCCGCGACGGCGGACCTCATGCGGGCCCTCGTCGCGGCGCTGGCCGACCGGTCCACGCAGGACCCCCACACCCGGCTGCCCACCCGCGGTGCGACCTACCACTCGTTGTCACGGCGCTGCGAGCTGGTCCGGGGGTCGGCCCTGCGCGTGGCGCTCGTGCTCGTCGACGTGCGCGGCATGGGGGGCCTCAACGCCCTGCACGGGCTGCAGGTCGGCGACGACGTGCTGACGGCGCTCGCGCAGCGGCTGCGCACCGGGCTGCCCCGCGGGTGCGAGCCCGGCCGCGTCGACGGCGACCGCTTCGCCGTGCTCGCCACCCTGCCGGCGATGGACGACGTGCACGCCGCGGCCTCGGCGGACCAGCTGCGTCGGCTCGTGCTGGCACGGCTGACCGAGCCCGGCGACGACCTGCCGGTCCGGCCGGACCTGCGGTCGGCGGTGGTCTGGTCCGTCGCGGGCGCCGGGTCGCCGGACGAGCTCGTCGTCGAGGCGGAGTCGCGGCTCGCGCGGGACCTGGGGTCCCGCGACGGCGTCCCCGCCGTGCCGGACGGCCCGGGGTCGCCGTCACCCGCCCCGACCACGTCGGGTGAGCCCGCGGTGACGCCGCCGACCCCCTCGGCGGCGCCTTCGCTCCTCCCGCGTCGCGAGCGGCGGGCCGGCGCCGCGAGCACGTCCGCGCCGCCGCTGGTCTGAGCCGATCCACCGGGTGCTGTCGACCCGGGGGCGCCGGATACGCGAAGATGTTCTGGTGCCTGCACGGAACGCCCGATTCGTCCTGTCGACCCTGACCGTCGTGCTGCTCGCCGGTGCGTGCGGGGACGAGGTGAGCCCGCAGCCGTCCGACGGCCCGGCGGTGCAGACCGTGGTCCGCGAGCCGGCCTCGACGGTGCTGCTCGACTCGCCCGACCCGGCGGAGCTCGCGCTGACGGCGAGCCAGCAGATCTTCGAGCGGTCGCCGGTCGCCGTCGTGGCCGGGTCCGGGGCGGACCTGCCGGACGGGGCCGTCCGGGCCCTGCACGCCGCGGCCGCCGAGAGTCTCGGTGCCCCGGCGCTGCTCGTCGGGGGAGCGGTGTCCGACCGCGGGGTGTCCGACGAGCTGGACCGCCTGGGCGCCCGGGTCGCCGTCGTGGTCCGTCCGGGCGCCGACCCGGGGGAGGCGGACAGCGCCTCGCCCGAGCCGCTGGCGGCGGAGGCGGCCCGAGCGGCCGGTGTCGAGGTGGTCACCCTGGAGACCCCCGCGCTGCTGCCGGGGAGCGACCCCGGCGTCGAGCCGCTGTCCGAGGACGAGGAGCAGGAGCTGCGTGACCGTGTCGACGCGGCGCTGGCGGACGGTCGGCCGTCCCCCGCGTCCTCACCCGCCGCGCGCCTGACCGAGGTGCTCGCCCTGACCGACCCGCGTCCCGGCCAGGAGGCCGCGATCGCCACCCTGCGCGCCGCGGGCGCCGTGGACCACGAGGTGCCGGGCGGGGACATCGCCGGTGCCCCGGAGGTCATCGAGCACGTGGACTCCGTCCAGGCGCTGGCCGTCGTCGGGGTGGGGCCGACCTTCGGCAGCGCGGAGGAGTTCGCGTGGCGGGTGGCCGCGGCCGAACGCGGCGAGCTGCTGCCGACCGGGACGCAGCAGCTGCTGCCGGCACGGTACGTGAGCGTCGAGGGCGGTCGGCGCGACGACCCGGCGGCGGTGGTCGACGCGGCGGCGGCCGCGGCCGACACCTACGCCGGCCTGGAGGGCGGGCCGGTCGTCCCGACGGTCGTCGTGCAGGCCAGCGCGGCGGCCGGCCACGAGGGGGAGGACGGCGACTGGGTGGCCGAGGAGCCGCCGGCCGAGCTGGAACCCCTGGTGGACGCGGCCCGGGACGCCGGCCAGTTCGTCCTGCTCGACGTGGGGGCCGGCATGTCCACCCTGCGTGAGGAGGTCGAGCCGCTGGAGGACCTGCTCGCGAGGCCGGGGGTGGGGGTGATGCTGCACCCGGAGGACCGGCGTTCCGACGGCGAGCAGCCTCCCGGACAGGTGTCGGCGGCCGAGGTGGAGGACGTGGTCCGCTATATTGAAGGGGTGATAACTAATCACGGTCTGCCCCCGACGATGGTGGTCCTGCACCAGACGCGACCGGAGTCCGTCGTCGACCGTGACCAGCTCGGCCGGACGGCCGCCGGCACCGAGGCGGTCGAGCTCGTCGTCGCCGCCGACCGGACCGGTGGTCTCACCACGACCGAGTGGGTGTGGGGGCGCGTGACCGACGGCCTGCCCGACGGGGTGCACGCCGGCTGGGCGGGCCCGGAGCCCGAGTACTACCGCTCCGTCGAGCTCGTGCCGACGGACCCCGCCCCGTTGCTCGTGACCGGTTCCTGACCGGCCGGGCCCGACTGGAGACCCATGCTGCTGCCCCTCATCCCGTGGCCCACCGACGTCGCCGGGACCGGTGACGACCCCGTCGCCGTCCCCGCGATCCGCGTCGACACCCCCGACCCCGCCGTGGCCGCGCTGGTCGCCGAGCAGGTCGAGGCCGCCGGCGTCCCGGTGTCCGACGACCCGGCGGAGGGGCGTGCCGTGCCCTTCACGCTGCAGGTCGACCCGGCCGCCGGTCCGGACGGCTCGGACGCCGAGGAGCGGTACACGCTGCGGGTCGGCGAGGGCGAGATCCGTGCCACCGCCGCCGCGCCCGTCGGCCTCCTGCACGCCGCCCGCACGCTGCGCCAGCTCGTGACGCACCCCGCCGCGGGCGGCGCACCCGTCGTGGCCCCCGTCGTCGTGCACGACGCACCGCGCTACGCCTGGCGCGGCCTGAGCCTGGACGTCGTGCGCCACTGGTTCGGCCCCGACGACCTCCGCGCCGTCGTCGACCTCGTCGCCTCGTTCAAGCTGCGCGTGCTGCACCTGCACCTGACCGACGACCAGGGCTGGCGCATCGAGATCCCCTCCCGTCCGGAGCTGGAGAGGGCCGCCGACCACCAGGTCGGCGGCGGCCCGGCCGGCCGCCTGACCGTGGACGACTACCAGGCGCTGCAGGAGTACGCCGCGGCGCGCCACGTGACGATCGTGCCCGAGTTCGACATGCCCGGGCACGTCAACGCCGCCACCCACGTCTACGGCGCGCTGACGTCCGACGGGGTGCCGACCGACGCCTACGACGGCATCGAGGTCGGGTTCTCGCGACTGTGGTTCGACAACCCCGCCACCGAACCGTTCCTGCGCGACGTCATCGGTGACCTGGCGCGCATGACCCGCGGGCCGTGGGTGCACGTCGGCGGTGACGAGGTGCTGACCATGGAGGTCGCGGAGTTCGCGCGGTTCGTCGAGCTCGCCGCACGGATCGTGCGCGAGCACGGCAAGACGCCGATCTTCTGGCAGGAGGGGGCGCGCGGCCCGGTCGAGCCCGGCACGCTGCTGCAGTACTGGGAGCCCCGGGGCGAGGACCTCGACCGGTTCGTCGCGGCGGCCGAGGCGGGGGCCCGCTTCGTCATGTCACCGGGCGACCACGCCTACCTGGACATGAAGTACACCGCCGAGCACCCCCTCGGGCTGGAGTGGGCCGGCCACGTGGAGCTGCGCGACGCCTACGAGTGGGAGCCCACCGCGGTGATCGACGGGCTGCCGGCGTCCGCCGTCGAGGGTGTGTCGGCCGCGATCTGGACCGAGACCCTCACCACCCGGGACGAGCTGTTCTCCATGCTGCTGCCGCGGCTGGGCGCCGTCGCCGAGGTCGCCTGGACTGCCCCGGAGCGGAAGGACTTCGACGGGTTCACGGCCCGCACGGCCGCGTCGGCGCCGTCCTGGACGGCTGCGGGCTGGGCGTTCCACCCCACCCCGCAGGTCGCCTGGTAGGACCCGGAGCGACCTCGGGTCAGATCCAGTTCTGGAAGCGGATGATCTCGCGCCAGTAGTCGTACGGCACCGCCATCGCCGACCAGAACGGGTAGAAGGCGACCGACACCAGGGTGATGAGCAGCACCACGACCGCGATCAACGCGGCGGTGCCGCCCTTGCCCTGACGCCATCGGGTGCGTTCGAGCGCGACGACCATCGGGTAGACCAGCGTCATGACGACGAACGGCGTGAAGACGATCGTGTAGAAGGTGAAGATCGTGCGGTCCGCGTACAGGAACCACGGCAGCCAGCCGGCGATCGTCCCGGAGATCACCGCCAGCGCACGCCAGTCGCGCAGCCAGATCCCCAGGGCGACCGTGACCACCAGCGCGATCGCGGCCAGGTACCAGAGCAGCGGGTTGCCCAGCGCCGTGACCGCGACCGCGCAGCCGCCGTCCGTGCCCGCCGGGCAGGCGCCGTCGCCCGCACCGAGCCGGTCCCAGTAGAAGGACGTCGGACGCCACTGCACGATCCAGCCCAGCGGGCCCGCCGCGTAGGCGTGCTCCGCGTCCAGCGTGGTGTGGAACTGGAACACCTGCTGGTGGTAGTGCCACAGGCTCGCCATCCAGTCGGGCAGCCAGGAGACGGCCTGTTCGGGGTTCTCCGCGGCCCAGTCGCGGTAGTAGCCCTCCGAGCCGGCGATCCACCGCCACCACGAGGCCACGTAGGTCAGCGCCGCGACCGGGACGATCTGCAGGAACGCCGGGACGGCGTCGGCGAGCGCCGAGTCCTCGAGCCATCGACCGATCCCGGCCCGACGTCGGGCCGTGACGTCCCACAGGACGGTGAGCAGCCCGAACGCCGCGACGAACCACAGCCCTGACCACTTCACGCCGCACGCCAGGCCCAGCGAGACGCCGGCCGCCAGCCGCCACCAGCGCATCCCGAGCCGCGGCCCGTACTTGTCCACCGTGCCGCCGGCGTCCAGGACGGCCGCCACCCGTGTCGCCAGGCGGCGGCGGGCCCACTCCCGGTCCAGCAGCAGGCAGCCGAAGGCGACGAGAACCCAGAACATGAGGAACTGGTCGAGCAGGGCGGTGCGCGAGTGCACGATCGCCTGCCCGTCGATCGCCAGCAGGAACCCGGCGACCAGGCCCATCGTCGTCGAGGCGAACAGCCGCCGTGCGATCCGGACGAGCAGCAGCACCGCCAGGATGCCGACGACGGCCGAGGCCAGACGCCACGCGAAGGGGTTCGCCGCCCCGCCGCCGGCCTCCATGCCCAGCCACATCATCCACTTGCCCACCGGCGGGTGGACGACGTAGGCGGCCTGGTCCAGGTAGGTGTCGACGTCGCCGGCCTCGAAGGCGGCGTTCGGGTCGTCCGGCCACTGCCGCTCGGTGCCCGAGCTGCCCAGGGTGTAGGCGTCCTTGACGTAGTACGTCTCGTCGAAGACCAGCGCGCCGGGCCGTCCGAGCTCCCACAGCCGGGCGACCGCGGCCACGAGGGTGACCAGGACGGCCCCCACCCAGCCGTGGAGACGGGCCGACCACGTCGCGCCGAGGCCCAGGCGCCGTTCGCCCAGCAGCCGGACGAGGAGAGCCCGCTCCGTGCCGCTCTCGGCACCGTCCGTCGTGCCCTGCGCGGCGTCGTCCGGGTGGTCGTCCCGGGCCGGGTCGGCCGTCGCCGACACCGTGGTGACGGTCGCGACCGCGGCTGCCGCGCGGCTCTCGGCGGCCGGCGTCATGCCGGTCTCGGGCCGGCGGGCCGGAGGGTCGGCGGGCGCGGACGCCGCGGCGTCGGGCGCGGACGTGGCCCGCCCCTCGCCGTTGACCGCGGGCGTGGACCCGGTCAGCGCCCGGAGTGCTCCCGTCACCGCGGGGATGCCGCGGGTGTTGGTGCGGCGGTCGTGCCCGTGGATCTCGCGACGGGACGGGTACTGGCGGTTCGGCGACCCCGTCGGGTCTTCCTCCGGCGGCACTCCGGTGTGGGCGGGGGCGTCGGGATCGTGGGCGCTCACCTCGGTCACTCTAGGGGGTCGACGACGCCCCGTGGGACAGTTGTCCCCATGAGTCGTGTCCCCGAGGCCGGGTCCGTCGTGCTGGCCGCCACCCCGATCGGCAACGTCGAGGACGCCTCACCGCGACTGCTGCGCCTGCTCTCCGACGCCGACGTCGTCGCCGCCGAGGACACGCGGCGCCTGCACGCCCTGGCCGGTCGGCTCGGCGTCGAGGTCGGCGGGCGCGTCGTGTCGTACCACGAGCACAACGAGCGCGAGCGTGCCGACGACCTGCTCGACGTCGTCGCCGACGGCGGCACCGTCCTGGTCGTCACGGACGCCGGGATGCCGGCGGTGTCCGACCCCGGATTCCGGTTGGTCGCCCGGGCCGTCGAGCGGGGACTGGCCGTCACGTCGGCGCCCGGTGCCTCCGCCGTGCTCACCGCCCTGGCGCTGTCCGGGCTGCCCACGGACCGTTTCACGTTCGACGGCTTCGTCCCGCGCAAGACCGGTGACCGGTCGCGCTGGCTCGGCGACCTGGCCGGCGAGCGACGCACGATGGTGTTCTTCGAGTCGCCGCACCGCATCGTCGACACCCTGGCCGCCATGGCGGACGCCTTCGGCGCCGAGCGTCCGGGGGCCGTCTGCCGCGAGCTGACGAAGGTCTACGAGGAGGTGCTGCGCGGGCCGCTCGGGGAGCTGGCGGCGCTCGCGGCGGAGCGGGCCGCGGCCGGACAGGGGCTGCGCGGCGAGATCTGCGTCGTCGTCGGCGGGGCGCCGGCGCCGGAGGCTCCCGGCCTCGACGTGCTCGTGCCGCGCGTCCAGGAGCGGGTCGACGCCGGGGAACGGCTCAAGAGCGTCGTGTCCGAGGTCGCGGCGGCCGCCGGGGTCTCCAAGCGCGACCTCTACGAGGCCGCGCTGGCGGCTCGGCCCGCCCGCTGACGCCCTCCGGCGGGTCAGGGCATCCCGGCGCGACTCAGGGCGACCCGGCGCGACTCAGGACGGGGCGCCGCGGGTCAGTCCCGTTCGACCCAGCGGTCGATCGCCCACACGACGGCCAGCGCCAGCCCGACGTCCACGCCGTCCACGACGTCGAGGGTGTAGGCGTCGCGGATGGTCACCCACTTCTGGGTGATCTGCACGACGTGCCGACCGCCGACGGTGACCGAGTAGTTCTTCTCGATGAACGACCCCTCGAGGCTCCAGGGCTCGCTCCCGGGCACCTCCATGGACATGCGGTCCTTGATGGGCGAGAACATCTTGGCGTGCAGCGAGGCGATCTCGGTGCCGTCGGCCCCGGAGATCGTCATGTGCTTGGGGATGCCGAACATCTTGCCGGTGACGGTGTACACCACCTGGCCGTCGCCGTCCTGGATGTCTGCCCGCGGCCGCATGCCGACCTTGCCGTCGACGAACCAGGACTGCTCGCCGGTGTCCGGGTCGAGGACGGCGAAGTCGCGGCCCACGCCGAACCTGCTCTTGAGGAGGTAGCGGGCCCAACCGGCAGGGGGCGGGGGCAGCGGCATCGGGACCTCCGGAGTCGACGTCTTCGCAACGTAGCGCGACGGGAGTGCCGGGGCACGCCGGAGGACGGGCACGCGCCCGGGGCCCTGACTCGCGGCGGGTCGCCCTGACTCGCGGCGGGTCGCCCTGACCCGCGGGTCGTGACCCTTGTCCCGGGGTCAGCGGGTCGAGGGCGTCAGCTCCACCCCGGCGGCCGCCAGCTCCCGGCGCGCCTGCTCGCCCAGCTCCGTCGAGACCGGCGCGGTGAGGTCGGTCAGCACGGTGGTGGCGAACCCCGACCGGACGGCGTCCAGCGCGGTGTGCTTCACGCAGTGCGACTCGGCCAGGCCGACGACGTCGACGGCGTCGACGTCCGCCTCGCGCAGCACCCGCTCCAGGGAGCGCCCGTCGGCGTCGGTCCCGTCGAAGCCGGAGTAGCCGTGGTGGTACTGGCCCTTGGTGATCGTCACGTCGGCGTCGAGGTCGGCGAGGGCCGGGTGCAGCCGGGCGTTCTCCGACTCCGCGACACCGTGCACCGGCCAGGAGTTCACGAAGTCCGGGTCGTCGCTGAAGTGCTCGCCGGGGTCGATGTGCCAGTCCTGCGTGGTGACGACCAGGTCGTAGCGGTCACGGTGGGCGGCGACGTAGGAGGCCACGTCCTGCGCGACGCGGTGGCCCCCGTCGACCGGGAGCTCGCCGCCCTCGCAGAACGTCGGCTGGACGTCGACGACGAGGAGTGCTCGCGTGCTCATGCCTCCACTCTGCCACCGTTCGCAACCCGTGAGGCCGTCCCGACGGGCGGGCGGCCGGTGAGACGCGACGGCCCCCGGGCGGCCCGGCCAGTAGGATTCGGGCCATGACCCACATCCTCTCGGCCGTGGCATGGCCCTATGCCAACGGTCCGCGGCACATCGGCCACGTCGCCGGCTTCGGCGTTCCCTCCGACGTCTTCAGCCGGCACATGCGGATGGCGGGTCACGACGTGCTGATGGTGTCCGGCACGGACGAGCACGGCACCCCGATCCTGGTCCAGGCCGAGCAGGAGGGCGTGACCCCGCAAGAGCTTGCCGACCGGTACAACCGCGTGATCGTCGAGGACCTGACCTCGCTCGGCCTCAGCTACGACCTGTTCACCCGCACCACGACGCGCAACCACTACGCCGTCGTGCAGGAGATGTTCCGCACCGTCCACCAGAACGGCTACATGGTCGAGAAGTCGACGATGGGTGCCATCTCGCCGTCGACCGGCCGCACGCTGCCCGACCGTTTCATCGAGGGCACCTGCCCGATCTGCGGCTACGACGGGGCGCGCGGCGACCAGTGCGACAACTGCGGCAACCAGCTCGACCCGATCGACCTGAAGAACCCCCGCAGCCGCATCAACGGCGAGACGCCGAAGTTCGTCGAGTCGAACCACTTCTTCCTCGACCTGCCGGCCTTCGTCGACGCGCTCGCCTCCTGGCTCGAGACGCGCACCGGGTGGCGGCAGAACGTGCTGAACTTCAGCCGCAACCTGCTCGACGACGTCCGCCCGCGCGCCATGACGCGCGACATCGACTGGGGCATCCCCGTGCCGCTCGACGGGTGGCAGGACAACCCGAACAAGCGCCTGTACGTCTGGTTCGACGCCGTCATCGGCTACCTGTCCAGCTCCATCGAGTGGGCCCGCCGCCGGGGCACGCCCGAGGCCTGGCGTGACTGGTGGACCAACCCGGACGCCCGGTCGTACTACTTCATGGGCAAGGACAACATCACCTTCCACTCGCAGATCTGGCCGGCCGAGCTGCTCGGGTACGACGGCGGCGGCTCGCACGGGGGGTCGCCCGGCCCGTACGGGTCCCTCCAGCTGCCCACCGAGGTCGTCTCCAGCGAGTTCCTCAACGTCGAGGGCCAGAAGTTCTCCTCCTCGCGCGGCGTGGTCATCTACGTGCGCGACATGCTGGCGCGCTACCAGCCCGACGCGTTCCGCTACTACGTGGCCGCCGCCGGCCCGGAGAACCAGGACGTCGACTTCACCTGGGACGGGTTCCTGCGCCGCACCAACGACGAGCTGGTCGCCGGCTGGGGGAACCTGGTCAACCGCACCGCGTCGATGGTGCACAAGAACTTCGGGGAGATCCCGGCCGTCGGCGAGCAGGCCGACGTCGACCGGGAGGTGCTCGCCACCACCGGTCAGGCGTTCGGCAAGATCGGTTCCCTCATCGAGTCCAACCGGCAGCGTGCCGCGATCGCGGAGGCGATGCGGGTCGTGGGCGAGGTCAACCGGTACGTCTCGGAGACCCAGCCGTGGAAGCTCAAGACGGACCCGGACCGGCTGTCCACCGTGCTGCACACCACCACCCAGGCGGTCAGCGACTGCAACACGCTGCTCGCACCGTTCCTGCCGCACTCGGCCCAGTCCGTGCACGAGGTGCTGGGCGGGACCGGCGAGTTCGCGCCGCAGCCGTCGCTCCAGGAGGTCACCGACCTCGACGACGACACGCGCCACTACCCGGTCATCACCGGCAACCACGACGGCGCCTACCGGTTCCCCGCCTGGGAGTCCGTGCCGGTGCGGCCCGGCACCCCGATCGGCAAGCCCACCCCGGTGTTCACCAAGCTCGACGACTCCATCGTCGAGGAGGAGCTGGAACGCCTGCGCGAGAAGGCCTGATGGGACGCAAGCGCGAACGGGGCTTCCCGCCGGACCCGGAGGCCCTGCCCGTCGCCGTGGTCGACAACCACACCCACCTCGACGCCATCGAGGACGTGCTCGACGAGCGCGCCCTCGACGGCGGCCCGGTCCCCACCGTCGCCGACCATCTCGAGCGTGCCGCGGCCGTCGGTGTCGACCGGCTGGTGCAGGTCGGCTGCGAGCTGCCGTCGATCGCGTGGACCGACGCCCTGCTGCGCGACCCGGAGCACGGGTCGCGGCTGCTGGGGGCCGTGGCGATCCACCCCAACGAGGCCGTGCTGCACGCCGGGGTCCGCGAGGTCGGTCCCGACGGGCTGGAGCCGTCGCCCCGGCCGCACCACGCGACGTCGCTCGACGACGCCGTGGCCCGGGTGGCCGAGGTCGCGCGGGCCAACCCGCGCGTGCGGGCGGTCGGCGAGACCGGGATGGACCTGTTCCGCACGGGCCCGCAGGGCGAGGTCGCCCAGCGGGAGTCCTTCCGCGCGCACGTCGCGCTGGCCAAGGAGCTGGGGCTCGCGCTGCAGATCCACGACCGGGACGCCCACGAGCAGGTGATCGAGGTCCTGCTCGCCGACGGCGCCCCGGACCGCACGGTCTTCCACTGCTACTCCGGCGACGAGCAGATGGCGGCGCTGGCCGCCGAGCACGGGTGGTACCTCTCGTTCGCCGGGCCGGTGACCTACCCGAGGAACGACCACCTGCGCGAGGCCCTGCGCACCGTGCCGCTCGAGCTCGTCCTGGTCGAGACCGACGCGCCCTACCTGCCGCCGCACCCGTACCGCGGCCGCCCCAACGCGCCCTACGTCGCCGGGCACACGGTGCGGGCGATGGCGGAGGTCCTCGACCGGCCGCTGGAGGAGCTCTGCCGCGCCCTGTCCGAGAACTCCGAGCGGGTGTACGGATCCTGGTGACCGCTTCCGTGCCCGGCGGGCGGTCCACTACTGTGCGGTGACAGTGGCGACGAACAGGACGAATCGACGGGCAGAGCCCCGTCGTCGGCGTACCCGGGCACCCTTCGTGGGGCGGCGTGGCCCGCTGCCCGCCGCCGCAGGCCTCGTCACGCGTGGCGTCGTCGTGGCCGCGGTCGCCGTCGGGACGGCCGGCGTCGTGGACGCCCACGCGGAGATCACCCTGGACGTCGACGGTCAGGTCCGCACGGTCGACGGCTACGGTGACACGGTCGCCGACGTCCTGGCGTTCCACGGGATCACGCCCGGACCGGACGACCTGGTCCAGCCCGCGCTGTCGGGCTCGGCGCCGGACGACGGCGAGGTCGTGGTGCGCACCAGCAGGGACGTCACGATGGAGATCGACGGAGAGACGGTGACGTTCCCGACGACGGCCCACACCGTGGGAGAGCTCCTCGCCGCCCTCGGTCCCCGCGGCGAGGGGGCGGTCACGACGGCGTCGCGCAGCGACCTGCTGGGGCGCTCGCCGGTCCGGGTCTCGACGCTCAAGACCGTCCACGTCTCCGTCGACGGCGCCGTGCTGCCGCTGCGCACCACGCAGGCCACCGTGCGCGAGGTGCTCGACGAGGTGGGGATCACGCTCGCCGCCCAGGACGGCACGTCGGTGCCCCTCGGGGCCGCGGCCGTCGACGGCATGGTGGTGGTGGTGCACCGGGGCCAGTCGGCCTCGGACGTCGTCACCGAGGTGGTCCCGTTCGAGACGGAGACCGTCGAGTCCGACGAGCTGCCGCGGGGGCGCGAGATCGTGCAGACCCGGGGTGTGCCGGGGGAGCGTGTGACGACCTACGAGGTGCGCACGATCGACGGGACCGAGGTGGAGCGCACCGTCGTGGAGCGCACGGTCACGGTGGAGCCCGTGACGGAGGTCGTGCTGGTGGGCACCCTCGACATCGCCGACATGCAGGTCGACCCCTCCTCGGCGAAGGCCGTCGCGCGGTCGCTCGTGGCCGAGCGCGGTTGGGGCGACGACCAGTTCATCTGCCTGGACCAGCTCTGGGAGAAGGAGTCCGGCTGGCGCTGGAACGCCGAGAACCCGTCCAGCGGGGCGTACGGCATCCCGCAGGCGCTGCCCGGTTCGAAGATGCAGTCGGCGGGGTCGGACTGGCAGACGAATCCCACCACGCAGATCATCTGGGGCCTGGACTACATCACCGGCCGCTACGGCACCCCGTGCGAGGCCTGGGACCACTCGATGACCGTCGGCTGGTACTGAACCGTGTGACATCGGTAACACCCGGGGGCGGAATTTTTCGGTCATAGGCGTCCGCAACCGGCCATTCTTACCATGAGCACGGTTGGTCGAAGATCACGATGCGGTTACGGTCGTCGCGATCGCCGGACCGACCCGGACCCGACCGCTCGCGCCGGGGTAACCGTCGTCGAACCCGGACCGCACGACGTCTGGACCGCCATGCAGGCCTCTCCTTTCGACTCCGTGACTCCCTCGACCGAGCCGGTTGCCGTTCACTCCTCGTCCGCCGGCAGCGGTGGCGAGCCGCCCGCCGATGCGGCGGCCACCCGTCGTCGACGCCGCCGGTGGCCGCTCGTGGCCGTCGTGGCGACGCTCAGCCTGGTCGTGGCCGGCGGGGTCTCCGCGGCCGTGGTCGAGCAGCTGCGCAAGGACGTCACCATCGACGTCGACGGCCGCCTCACCACCGTCACGACCTACGCCGACACCGTCGACGACGTGCTGGCGGAAGAGGGCGTCCGCGTCGGCGACAACGACGAGGTGACCCCCGCCGTCGACGACGAGCTGCGTGACGGCACCGTCGTCGAGGTCCGGTACGGCCGCGAGCTGACGGTCGAGGCCGACGGCGAGCGGGAGGACGTCTGGGTCGCCGCCCTCGACGCCGACGAGGCGCTGGAGGAGCTCGCCGACCGTGCCGAGCAGATCCGGCTGCTGCCGTCGCGCTCCGCGGAGCGCGCCGTGCTGCCGATCCGCCTCGACGCCGACCAGCCCGTGACGCTCGTCGTCGGCGGCAAGTCGTCGGTGGTCGACGACGGTGCGGTCACCCTGGCCGAGCTGCTCGCCGCCGAGGGCGTCGAGATCGACGCCGACGACCGCGTGCACGTCGAGCAGGTCGACCCGCCGCGCGCCGGCGAACCGTCCGTGCGGGTCGTCGTGCAGATCGTCGACACCGAGAAGGTCGTGCGGACCAAGAAGATCGACTTCGACACCGTCACGAAGACCGACCCCGACCGCTACGCCGACCAGGGCTCGACCGTGGCCACGCAGGGCCGGCCGGGCGAGCGCACCATCACCTGGCGGGTCACCCGGGTCGACGGCGAGGTGACGAAGCGCGAGAAGGTGTCGAACAAGGTCACCACGAAGCCGGTGGATCGCGTCGTCGTCAAGGGCACCAAGGAGCGTCCCGCTCCCGAACCTGCTCCGCAGCCGACCGAGTCCAGCAGCTCGTCGTCCTCGTCCTCCTCGTCGTCCTCCTCGTCCGGTTCCACCTCGTCCTCCTCGTCGTCCGGTTCCACGTCCGGCGGGTCCGCGCCCTCCGGCTCCGTGTGGGCCGCGCTCGCGGAGTGCGAGTCCGGCGGTGACCCGACGACGAACACCGGCAACGGGTACTACGGGATGTACCAGTTCTCGCTGTCCACCTGGCAGGCCGTGGGCGGTACCGGGCTGCCGTCCGACGCGTCGGCCGCCGAGCAGACGAAGCGGGCGCAGATCCTGCAGTCGCGGGCCGGGTGGGGCCAGTGGCCGCACTGCGCCGCGAAGCTCGGTCTGCTCTGATCCCACCGTCCGAGGGTCGAACCGGCCCGGACGCCGTCGCGTTCACGCGCCTCAGGGGGCGCTCCACTTCGGGGACGACGACGGCGTCCGGGCCGGTTCGACCCTCGTGCCCGTCTCCGGGCGGTCCCGTCTCCGCGGTCACCCGGGAGATGACGGAGCCTCGGATCTGACGGTGGGGGAACGGGGGTGTGCGGGGCGTGTGAAAGCCGTGTGCCCGCTGCCCCGATGTGACCTACGTCCTCTTGCCACGGATCACGGAATGGTTACGGTGGCCGCCGCGTCGTTCCGACCGGGCGAGTCCACGCCGTCAGGACCGACCGTCCAGAGCTGTCGACATGCACGGCCCGCAGGGGGCCGGCCCCACGCACTCACCTTGGAGCTGTATGACCTCCGTGCCCGAGAACATCGAGCCGCAGCCGACCACGGCTGAGACCCGAGCCGTGACCCGGACGCACCGCGTCCGTCGTCGGCGCACCCTCATCGCCTCGTTCACCGTCGGCGCCCTCGCCCTCGGTGTCGGTTCCGCCGTGGGCGTCTCGCAGGCCCACAAGACCGTGACGCTGGACGTCGACGGGGAGACCCGTTCGGTCGGCACCTTCGCCGGCGACGTCGACGGACTGCTCGACGAGCAGGGTGTCGACCTCGGCGAGCGCGACGTCGTGGCGCCGTCCACCGCCGCGGCGCTGCGCGACGGGAGCGACATCGTCGTGCGCACCGGCAAGCAGGTGGACGTCGAGGTCGACGGCAAGGAGTCGTCCACCTGGATCAACGCCGCCGACGCCAACGAGGCCCTGAACCTGCTGAGCCAGCGTGGCAGCGAGGTCCGCCTCGTCGCCTCGCGCTCCGCTGACCGTGCGGCGCTGCCGCTGGACGTGCACGCCGGCGAGGACGTCGCCGTCGTGGCCGACGACGAGATCGAGGTCGTGGACGGTTCCGACGAGCTGGACGCCGTGCTCGGCGCCGCCGACGTCGAGATCGACTCCGACGACATCGTCACCGTCACCGACGCCGCGACCGCCGGCGTCAATGCCAAGAAGCTGCCCGAGGGCGTCGAGATGCCCGACGTGGCCGCCGTCGTCGAGCGCCTCGAGGTCGAGCGGGTCGAGAAGACCAAGAAGATCGAGCGGGACGTCAAGGTCGTCCAGGACGACGGCCGGTACGAGGACCTCGACCGCAAGGTCAAGAAGAAGGGCCGCGACGGGGTGCGCACCATCGTCCGCGAGGTCACCACGATCGACGGCGAGAAGGTCTCGAGCGAGAAGATCAGCTCCGAGGTCACCAAGAAGCCGAAGACCCGCGTGCTGGTCCAGGGCACCAAGGAGCGTCCGGAGCCGGAGCCCGAGCCCGCGCCGGAGCCCGCGACGTCGTCGAGCTCCAGCTCGTCGAGCTCGGGTTCCTCGAGCTCGGGTTCGTCGAGCTCGGGATCGTCCTACTCCGGGTCGAACCGGTCGATCGGTCAGCAGATGGCCGCCGAGCGCGGCTGGACCGGCTCGCAGTGGACCTGCCTGGAGTCGCTGTGGACCAAGGAGTCCAACTGGTCGCACACCGCGTCCAACCCGTCCTCGGGTGCCTACGGCATCCCGCAGGCGCTGCCCGGCGGCAAGATGTCCTCGCACGGCGGCGACTGGCAGACCAACCCGGCCACCCAGATCGCCTGGGGCCTGGACTACATCGCCGGCCGCTACGGCACGCCGTGCGGCGCCTGGAGCCACTCGCAGGCGAACAACTGGTACTGAGCCGACTGGTACCGACACCCCTGGTCGGGCGATACTGCCGCCCATGACCAACACCCCTGGCGCCCTGCTCGGCCCTGCGGAGATCCGCGAGCTGGCAGGGCGCCTCGGCGTCCGGCCGACCAAGACGCTGGGGCAGAACTTCGTCCACGACGGCGGCACGGTGCGCAAGATCGTCCGTGCCGCCGACGTGCGACCCGGTGACCGCGTCGTCGAGGTCGGTCCGGGGCTCGGATCCCTGACCCTGGGGCTCCTCGAGGCCGGCGCCTCGGTCGTGGCCGTCGAGATCGACCCGGTGCTCGCCGGCCAGATCACCGACACGGTGCAGCGCCACGCCCCCGACGCGGACTTCGAGGTCGTGACCGCCGACGCGCTCGACGTCACCACGCTGCCGGGCGAGCCGCCGACCGCCCTCGTGGCGAACCTGCCGTACAACGTCGCCGTGCCGGTGCTGCTGACGTTCCTCGAACGCTTCGACTCGCTCCGTTCGGTGCTGGTGATGGTGCAGGCCGAGGTCGCCGACCGTCTGGCCGCGCCGCCCGGCTCCCGGACGTACGGCGTGCCGTCGGCGAAGGCCGCCTGGTACGGCGCCGCCCGTCGGTCGCTCAACATCTCCCGGCACGTGTTCTGGCCGGAGCCCAACGTCGACTCCGCGCTGGTGGCGATCGAACGCCACGACCCGCCGGAGACCACGGCCACGCGACGGCAGGTGTTCACCGTCGTGGACGCGGCGTTCGCCCAGCGGCGCAAGACCCTGCGCGCCGCGCTGTCGGGGCTGTTCGGCTCCGGCGCCGCGGCCGAGGAGGCGCTGCGCGCCGCGGGCGTCGACCCGCGGCTGCGCGGCGAGCGACTGTCGATCACGGATTTCGCGCGGATCGCCGAGCACCTTCCCGTCACGGCTGGCACGGTGGACGAGTGACACTTGCTGCCGCCCCGTCGCCGTCCGTCCGCGTCCGCGCGCCGGGCAAGGTCAACCTCTCGCTGCGTGTCGGTCCGGTCGAGGAGGACGGCTACCACCCGCTGGTGACCGTGTTCCAGGCCGTGGCCCTGGTCGAGGAGGTGACGGCCACCGAGGTCGCCGACGGCGCGGGGATCTCCGTGACCGTCGAGGGACCGCAGGCCGACCGGGTCCCGCTGGACGCCACCAACCTCGCCTGGCGGGCGGCCGAGCTGCTCGCCGAGCACGTCGGCATCTCCCCGGACGTCGCGCTGCACCTGGCCAAGGGTGTCCCCGTCGCCGGCGGGATGGCGGGCGGGTCCGCCGACGCCGCGGCCACGCTGGTCGCCTGCGACGCGCTGTGGGGCACCGGGCTGTCCCGTGGTGAGCTCTCCACGCTGGCCGCGGTCCTCGGGTCCGACGTGCCGTTCGCCCTGCTGGGCCACACCGCCGTCGGGACCGGCCGCGGCCACCTGCTGACGCCGGCGATGTCCCGCGGGGAGTTCCACTGGGCGTTCGCGACCCGCGACGAGGGTCTGTCGACACCGGCGGTGTACCGACGGTTCGACGAGCTGTGCGGCCCGACCGCCCCGCCGGTGGACGTCGTCGACGACAACGCCCTCATGCAGGCGCTGCGCGCGGGCGACCCGTCGGCTCTCGGGGCGGCGTTGCACAACGACCTCGAGCCCGCCGCGCTGGACCTGCGGCCCGAGCTGGAGCGGACGCTCGAGATCGCCCGGAACGGCGGGGCGCTCGGGGCGATGGTGTCGGGGTCCGGGCCGACGGTCGCCGCGCTGGCGCGGTCGCGCCAGCACGCGCTGGCGATCGCGGCGACGTGGACCGCCGAGGACGCCGCGGACTCGGTGTGGTGCACGACGGCGCCCGCCGCGGGGGCCCGCGTCCTCTGACGGGCCGCGGAGCCCGCGGGTCAGGGCGGGATCTGCCCGGTCAGGGCCGAACCCCGCGACGGAGGGCCGACCGCCCGCGGGTCAGGGCCGACCCCGGCGAGTCAGGGCGGACCCCGGCGAGTCAGGGCGGAATCTGCCCGGTCAGGACGGCAGGGCAGGGCTCGAGGTCCGTGGCCTCGAGTGCTCATGACGAGGGTCCCGACTCAGACATGCTTGCGCAGGAACGCGAGCGTCGGCGCGAACCGGTAGTGCTGACCGCCCTCGTGCCCGTTGTAGGGGTACACGTCGATCTCCCGGTCGGTGCCGCCCCACGCGTTGAACGCCGCGTACACCGTCGACGGCGGGCAGATCGTGTCCATCAGTGCGACGGAGAACAGCCCGGCGGCCCGTGCGCGGCGGGCGAACGCGACGCCGTCGAGATAGGAGAGCGTGCGCCACACGGCGTCCGCGTGCTCGCGGTGGACCGACAGGTACCGCGTGATCTCCGCGTACGGGTCGGCGTCCGTGATCTCCACGGCGCGGCGGAAGTGGCTCAGGAACGGCACGTTCGGTGCCGCGGCGGCGACGTCGGGCAGCATGCCGGCCACGGCGATCGCGATGCCGCCACCCTGGGAGGTCCCGGCGACGGCGACCCGTGCCGGGTCGATCCCGTCGATCTGCCGCACGGCGTCCACGGCACGCACCCCGTCGGTGTACACGCGGCGGTAGTAGTGCTCCGCGGGATCGAGGATGCCGCGCGTCAGGAACCCGGGAGAGGCGGGGCCGTGCCCGACCGGGTCCGGGGTGTCCCCGCCGGACCCCCAGCCGGACCCCTGACCCCGGGTGTCCACCACGAGGTGGGCGAACCCGGCAGCCGCGTAGCCGAGGTGCTCGTGGGGCAGACCACGTCCGCCGCCGTACCCGATGTACTCCACGACCGCCGGCAGCGGCCCGTCGACCCGTGCCGGCCGGACCAGCCACGCCTTGATCGGGTGCCCGCCGAACCCGGGGAACGTCACGTCGTCCACCGTGATCTCCGTCAGTCCGGCGTCGACCCGCTCCACCCGCACGTCGCCGCCGTGACCGCGGGCCTCGGCGACGGTACCGGTCCAGAACGTGTCGAAGTCCTCCGGCTCTGGGATCGTCGGGCGGTACTCCTCGAGCTCGGCCGGGGACAGGTCGAACTGGGCCATCGGGCTCTCCTCACGCGGTGTCGGCGACGGTCCGAGGCTAGCGGTCCCGGCACCGTCGTCCGGACCGGGGGTGCAGCCGTGGCGACTACCCTGTTGCGGTGGCACATCTCCTCGGCGCGGACAGCATCTCGCTGACCATCGGCACCCGCACCCTGCTCGACGACGTCTCCCTCGGGCTCGACGACGGCGACCGGATCGGCGTCGTCGGCCCCAACGGCGCCGGCAAGTCCACCCTGCTGCGGATGCTCGCCGGGACCGCCGTGCCCGACGCCGGCCGCATCACCCGCGTGGGCGGCTCCCGGCTCGGGATGCTCGACCAGCGCGACGACGTCCCCGAGGGCGCCACGGTGCTCGACCTCGTGCACGGCGACGACGAGACCCACGAGTGGGCCTCGGACCCGCGGGTCCGAGCCGTGCACGCCGGGCTGCTGGCGGACCTCGACCTCGACAAGCCGGCCACGACCCTCTCGGGCGGCCAGCGCCGCCGCGTGGCGCTCGCCCACCTGCTCGTCGAGGACCCGGACGTGCTGCTGCTCGACGAGCCCACCAACCACCTGGACGTCGAGGGCGTGGCCTGGCTCGCCGAGCACCTGAGGAACCGCTACGGCCGCCCCGGTGCGACCGGTGCGCTGGTGGTCGTCACCCACGACCGCTGGTTCCTCGACGCCGTCTGCTCGCGCATGTGGGAGGTCCGGGGCGACGGCTCCGGCGCCGTCGACGGCTACGAGGGCGGGTACGCCGCCTACATCCTGGCCCGGGCCGAGCGGTCCCGTCAGGCCGCCGCGGCCGCCGAGAAGCGCAACAACCTGCTGCGCAAGGAGCTCGCCTGGCTCAAGCGGGGCGCCCCGGCGCGCACCTCGAAGCCGAAGTTCCGCGTCGAGGCCGCCCAGACGCTCATCGCCGACGAGCCGCCGCCGCGCGACCGGCTCGAGCTGACGCAGATGGCGACCAAGCGGCTCGGCAAGGATGTCCTGGACCTCGAGGACGTCACGGTGCGCGTCCCCCTGCCCGACGGCGGGGAGCGCACCCTGCTCGACGACGTCACGTGGCGCCTCGGGCCCGGCGACCGGTACGGCGTCGTCGGCGTCAACGGTGCGGGCAAGACGACCCTGCTCGCGCTGCTGGCCGGCCGCCGCACCCCGGAGGAGGGGCGCGTGCGACGGGGCAAGACCGTCGAGGTCGCCGAGCTCACCCAGGACGTCACCGAGCTGGACGACGTCGCGCACCTGACCGCCGTGCAGGTCGTGGACCGGGAGAAGCGGACCGTCGTCGTGGACGGCAAGGAGCTCACCGCGGGCCAGCTGACCGAGCGGCTCGGCTTCACCCGCGAGCGGGCGCACACCATCGTGCGCGACCTGTCCGGCGGGGAGCGGCGTCGGCTGCAGCTGCTGCGCCTGCTCGTCTCCGAGCCGAACGTCCTGCTGCTGGACGAGCCCACCAACGACCTCGACACCGACACCCTGGCCGCGGTCGAGGACCTGCTCGACGGCTGGCCCGGCACGCTGATCGTGGTCTCCCACGACCGCTATCTGCTGGAGCGCGTGTGCGACCGGCAGTGGGCGCTGCTCGGCGACGGGGCCCTGCGGGACCTGCCGGGCGGCGTCGAGCAGTACCTGGAGCTGCGGCGTGCGGCGACGTCCGGCCGGGCGCCGGCCACCGGGGCCGCGTCCGCCGCCACGGCACCCGATGCTTCGGGCCCGGCCGCGTCGTCGGACGACCGGAAGGCCCCGGGGGCCTCGGCGGCCGAGCAGCGTCAGGCGAAGAAGACGGTGCAGCGCCTGGAGAAGCAGCTCGCCCGGCTCGCCGACGAGGAGACGCGCCTGCACGAGCAGATGGCGGCCGACCCGACCGACTTCGAGGCGACGGCGCGGCTCGACGCGCGGCTGCGCGCGCTGCAGGCCGAGAAGGACGAGCTCGAGATGGAGTGGCTGGAGGCCGCCGAGCTCGTCGAGTGACCCGTAGGCGAGGGGCGGCCCCGGGAGGACCGCCCCTCACGACAGGTCACGGCACGCGGTAGCCCGCGGCGCGGAACATCTCGTACCACTCGGCGCGGGTCAGCGGGATGTCCGAGCCCTGCGCGGCACCGGCGACGCGCTCCGGCGTCGTCGTGCCCAGCACGACCTGCATCCCGGCCGGGTGGCGGGTGATCCAGGCCGTGGCGATCGCGATGGCCGGCACGTCGTACTTCGCGGCGAGCCGGTCGATGACGGCGTTGAGCTCCGGGTAGTCCTCCGACCCGAGGAACACGCCGTTGAAGAACCCCGCCTGGAACGGCGACCAGGCCTGCACGGTGATGTCGTGCAGGCGGCAGTAGTCCAGCAGCCCGTTGTCGAGGCTGATCGACTGCTCCAGGCCGGCCATGTTGGCGGCCACGCCCTGGGCCACGACCGGCGAGTGGGTGATCGAGAGCTGCACCTGGTTCGCCACCAGCGGCTGACGGACGGACTTCTTCAGCAGCTCGATCTGCCCGGGCGTGTGGTTGGAGACGCCGAAGGAGCGGACCTTGCCGGTCGACTCCAGGTGGTCGAAGGCGCGGGCGACCTCGTCCGGCTCCACCAGCGCGTCGGGACGGTGCAGCAGCAGCACGTCCAGGTAGTCGGTGTCGAGGGCCTTCAGCGACTCCTCGACCGAGGTGACCAGGTGGTCGTAGGAGAAGTCGAAGTACGGGCCCTCGCGGACGATGCCCGCCTTGGACTGGATGGTCAGCTCCTCGCGCTGCGAGGGCGTGAGCTGCATGGCCTCGGCGAACCGGCGCTCGCAGCCGTGCAGGGGGTCGCCGTAGATGTCGGCGTGGTCGACGAAGTCGATGCCGGCGTCGCGGGCGGTGCGCACGAGCTCGCGGACGGCGTCGTCGTCCATCTGCTGGATGCGCATGAGGCCGAGGACGACGTTGGGGACCTGGCGGCCGCTGGTGCCGAGGGGGACGGTCTTCATGGGTGGATCCTCCGGGTGGTTCAGTGGTCGGAGAGCTCGGCGAGCTCGTCGGTGGTGAGCTCGAGGCCGACGGCGCCGGCCGAGTCCTGGATGCTGGTGGGTCGCGAGGCGCCGGGGATCGGCACCACGACCGGGGCGAGGGACAGCTCCCAGGCGAGCGTGACCTGCTGCGGGCTGACGCCGTGGCGCGCGGCCACGCGGCCGAACGCCGCGTGCGCCGTGCCGACCTCCGCGGCCCGGGCGATGCCGCCGAGCGGCGACCAGGGCAGGAAGGCCACGCCGAGCTCGGCGCAGTGCTGCAGCTCGCCCAGGCTGGAGCGGAACGCGGGGGAGAACTGGTTCTGCACGGACGCGAGCCGTCCGCCGAGCACCGCGTTCGCCTCGTCGATCTGCGCGACGTTCGCGTTGGAGATGCCGGCCTGCTGGATCACGCCCTCGTCGAGCAGCTCGACCAGGGCGCCGACCGACTCGGCGTAGGGCACCGACGGGTCGGGTCGGTGGAACTGGTACAGGCCGATCGCCTCGACGCCGAGCCGCTGCGCGGAGGCCTTGGCCGCCGCCTTGAGGTGCTCGGGGCGGCCGTCCTGGGTCCAGGAGCCGTCGCCGGGGCGCAGATGCCCGCCCTTGGTGGCGACGAGCACCGAGGAGGTGTCGCCGCCCCAGGAGCGCAGGGCCTCGGCGATCAGCTCCTCGTTGTGCCCGACCTCCCCGGCGTCGCGGTGGTAGGCGTCAGCGGTGTCGATCAGCGTGACACCGGCGTCGAGCGCCGCATGGACGGTGGCGATCGAGCGCTCCCGGTCGGGGCGTCCCTCGATGGACAGGGGCATGCCGCCGAGCCCGATCGCGCTGACGGAGCGGTCTCCGATGGTGCGTGATTCCACGGTTCTCCTTGTCTCGACTGTGCTGTCGACGATAAGAAGTGAGCGATGATGAGTCCAACGACTTGAACTCATACCGTTCAGAACTGGGAGTGATCAATGGAGCTGCGGCAGATGGAGTACCTGGTCGCGGTGGCCGAGGAGGGGCACTTCACCCGTGCCGCGGCGCTGTGCGGGGTGACCCAGTCCGGGCTGTCCGCGGCGATCCGGAACCTCGAGAAGGAGCTGGGTGCGTCGCTGTTCTCCCGGACCACCCGCCAGGTCGCCCTCACCGACGCCGGGCGGGCCCTGCTGCCGTTCGCGCGGCGCATGCTCGCCCAGGCCTCCGCCGGGCGGGACGCCGTGGCGCGCGCCAGCCAGCAGCTCTCGGGACGGCTGCGGCTCGGGTCCGAGCAGTGCCTCGGCGTCATCGACGTCGGGCCGCTGCTCGAACGGTTCCGGCTGCGGTACCCGCTGGTGGACGTGCAGTTCACCCAGGCCGGGTCCGCGGAGCTCGCCACCCAGGTGCGGGCGGGCGACCTCGACGTCGCGTTCCTGGCGACCACCGAGCACCTCGGCTCCCTGCGGCGTCTGGAGCTCGGCCGCCGACCCGTCGTCGCGCTCGCCCACCCGACCGACGACCTCGCCCGGTCGCCGCAGGTCTCGTGGGAGGACCTGGCCGCCCGGGACTTCGTCGACTTCCGCGAGCCGTGGGCGATCCGACGGCTCGTCGACGACGCCTTCGCCGACCGGCACCTCGAGCGGAGGGTGCGGATGAGCGTCGACGACGTCCACACGCTGCTGGACTTCGTCCAGCGCGGGCTCGGGGTCGCCGTCGTGCCCCAGCACGTCGCCGCCAAGCCGCAGGCCGCCGGTCTCGCGATCCTGGAGCTGCCCGCCGGCGGCGCCCCGGAGTGGGTGGTCTCGGCCGTCTCGGGGGCCTCGGCCGCGCCGACGGCGGTCCGTCTGCTCGAGCTGCTCGGAGAGGCGAACCTGGCGGTCGCGCAGCCGGCGTGAGCCGTCGCCGGGGCGGCTACCCGTCGAACTGGGCGCCGAGGGTGCGCAGCAGCGCGGCGAGGCGGGGGCGTTCCTCGGCGGGCAAGGCGTCGAGGACCTGGGCCTCGACGTCCAGCAGGTCGCTCATCGCCGCGTCGACACGTGAGCGCCCGGCGCCGGTGAGCCGGACCAGCACGCCGCGCCGGTCCTCGGGGGAGCGGTGGCGCTCGACGAGGCCGCGCTCGGCGAGCCGGTCGATGCGGTTGGTCATGGTGCCGCTGGTGACCAGGGTCTGGGCGACGAGGCGTCCGGGGGAGAGGCGGTACGGCTCGCCGGCGCGCCGCAGGGCGGACAGGACGTCGAACTCCCACGTCTCGAGGTCGTGCCGGGCGAAGGCTCCGCGACGGGCACGGTCGAGGTGCCGCGCGAGCCGGCTGATCCGGGAGAAGACGGTCAGCGGCTCGACGTCGAGGTCGGGGCGTTCGCGCTGCCAGGCGGTGACGATGCGGTCGACCTCGTCGCCGGGGTGCGTGCTCTCCATCCTCCGAGCCTAGCGCGGGTCTCTCGATATCAAGAATCTTGATATCGGCCTGTCGACGGCGGGGTCAGCGCTCGATGAGCCCCGGCTTGCGCTCCATGCCGGACAGCCCGTTCCAGGCCAGGTTGACGAGGTGCGCGGCGACGTCGGCCTTCTTCGGCCGCCGGGCGTCGAGCCAGTACTGACCGGTCAGCGCCACCATGCCCACCAGCATCTGTGCGTACAGCGGGGCGACCTTGGGGTCCAGCCCGTTGCTGCGGAACTCCTCGGCCAGGATGTGCTCGACCTGCGTGGCCACGTCCCCGATCAGGGACGAGAAGGTCCCGGTCGCCTGGGCGACGGGGGAGTCGCGCACCAGGATGCGGAACCCGTCCTCGGAGGACTCGATGTAGTCGAGCAGCGCCAGCGCCGTCCGCTCGAGCAGCACCTTGGGGTGGCCGCCCTCGGCCAGCGCCCCCGTCAGGGCGCCCGTCAGGGCCTGCACCTCGCGGTCGACGATGACGGCGTAGATGCCCTCCTTGCCGCCGAAGTGCTCGTACACCACGGGTTTGGAGACCTCCGCCGTGCTGGCGATCTCCTCGACGCTCGTGCCGTCGAACCCCTTCGCCGCGAACAGTCCGCGGCTCACGGCCACCAGCTGCTCGCGGCGCTGGCTCGCGGTCATGCGCGCACGCGGCGGGCGTTTCGTCTCCCGGGGTGCAGCAGCCATGACCTCCATTCTGCCTGGTGCGCGGCCCGGCGGGGTGCGCGGTCCGTCCCGGCGGTGCCCCCCGGTCGGCGTGGCGCCGCGCGAGCCCCGGTGTGGCGCGCCCCACGGTGCCGGCCGGTGCGCCCGGGCGGGATGTGTGCGAGCCACCCGCGGCGACCTGGCAGACTGAGGCCTGGATGTGCGGCGCCCGGGGCCCCGGAGGTCGCCGGCCCGACGGCGGAGCCGGGCGTGGTCCGGTACGACGTCGCGCACGATCCGCCTTGGTGTAATCGGCAGCACAAGGGTTTTTGGTGCCCTTGGTCCAGGTTCGAATCCTGGGGGCGGAGCTCGCGCCAGACCCCCGACAGAGACGGAGCAGTGGTGGTTCCCACGGTCCCCCAGGGCGAGCAGCACCCGACCGACCCGACGACGGCACGACCCGCCGCCGTCGTGGTCCTGGCAGCCGGGCAGGGCACCCGGATGAAGTCCGCGACCCCCAAGGTGCTGCACGGCATCGGCGGCCGCACGATGCTCGGGCACGCGATGACCGCGGCACGGGAGCTGACGCCGGAGCACGTCGCCGTCGTCGTGCGCCACGAGCGCGAGCAGGTCGCGGCCGCGGCGCGGGAGATCGACGCGTCGGCGCTCGTCGTCGACCAGGACGAGATCCCCGGCACCGGGCGCGCCGTGCAGTGCGCACTGGACGCCCTCGACGCCCGGGCGCACGCCGTCCGCGCGGCCGACCTGGTGCACAGCGCCGACGAGGTCCACGACGCCGACGGCGAGCACCCGCTCGGCGACGGCCTCGAAGGTGCCGTCGTCGTGCTCGCCGGCGACATCCCGCTGCTCGACGGCGCCACGCTCGCCGAGCTCCTCGCCGCCCACCACGCCGACGGCAACGCCGTGACGGTCCTGACGACCGAGCTGGAGGACGCCACCGGCTACGGGCGGATCGTGCGCGAGGCCGGCACCGGCGACGTCACCGCGATCGTCGAGCACGCCGACGCCACGCCCGAGCAGCGCGAGATCCGGGAGATCAACTCCTCGGTCTACGTCTTCGACGCCGCCGTGCTGCGACGCGGCCTGGGCGGTCTCGGCGACGACAACGCCCAGGGCGAGGTCTACCTCACCGACGTCATCGCCTCCGCCCGCGAGGCCGGCGGCGCCGTGCGCGCGCTGCTGTCCGACGACCCGATGCTCGTCGAGGGCGTCAACGACCGGCTGGCGCTGGCCACGCTCGGTGCCGAGCTGAACCGCCGCACCCTGGAGCGCTGGATGCGCGAGGGCGTGACCGTCGTCGACCCCGCCAGCACCTGGGTGGACGTCGACGTCGAGCTCGCCCGCGACGTCACCCTCCTCCCGGGCACCCAGCTGCACGGGGCGACCACGGTCGCCGAGGGTGCCACGGTCGGCCCCGACACCACGCTGACCGACGTCGAGGTCGGCGAGCGGGCCAGCGTCGTGCGCACGCACGGTTCGCTCGCGGTGATCGGCGCCGACGCCTCGGTCGGGCCGTTCGCCTACCTGCGGCCGAACACGGTGCTCGGCGCGCGCGGCAAGATCGGCACCTTCGTCGAGACGAAGAACAGCCAGATCGGCGACGGCTCGAAGATCCCGCACCTGTCCTACATCGGGGACGCCACGATCGGCGACGAGAGCAACGTCGGCGCGGCCTCCGTGACGGTCAACTACGACGGCGTGCACAAGCACCGCACGGTCATCGGCTCGCACGCGCGCACCGGGGCGGACAACATGTTCGTCGCCCCCGTGACCATCGGTGACGGCGCGTACACCGGCGCCGGCAGCGTCGTCACCCGGGACGTCCCCGCGGGCGCGCTCGGCGTCAGCCGTGCCCAGCAGCAGAACATCGAGGGGTGGGTGGAGCGCCGTCGCGCCGGCACGCCGGCCGCGGAGGCCGCCGCCCGCACCCGGGACGGGGCGGCCGAGGACGGTGGCGGCCTCGGCCCGCAGGCGAAGCTGGAGCTGGCCGAGCACAATGCCCTGACAGGAGCGATCCCGAAGGTGTCGCACACCGACGACGCCGGGGACCCGGCCTCCTCCGAGTCCGCCTGAGACCGAGCCGCACGTAGCGAAGGAATCTCCTACTGATGAACACCTCCATCCCGGGTACCGGAGAGCGGACCCTCGTCGTCGCGGCCGGTCGCGCACATCCGGCCCTCGCCGAGGACGTCGCCGACGAGCTGGGCATCAACCTGCTGCCGACCTCCGCGTACGACTTCGCCAACAGCGAGACGTACGTCCGGTTCGGCGAGTCGGTCCGCGGCACGGACATCTTCCTGCTGCAGAGCCACACGGCACCGGTCAACCAGTGGTTGATGGAGCACCTGCTCATGGTCGACGCGGCCAAGCGTGCCTCGGCCCGGACGATCACGGTGGTCGCCCCGTTCTACGCCTACGCCCGGCAGGACAAGAAGTCCCGCGGTCGCGAGCCGATCTCCGCGCGGCTGGTCGCGGACATGCTGCACACCGCCGGTGCGGACCGGATCATGAGCGTGGACCTGCACACCGCGCAGATCCAGGGCTTCTTCGACGGTCCGGTCGACCACCTGTGGGCGATGCCGGTGCTGACGGACTACGTCCGCACCCGTGTCGACACCTCGAACGTCACGGTCGTGTCCCCGGACGCCGGCCGGATCCGCGTGGCCGAGCAGTGGGCCGCCAAGCTCGGCGGCGGCCCGCTGGCGTTCGTGCACAAGACGCGTGACGTGACCCGCCCCAACCAGGCGGTGGCGAACCGGGTCGTCGGTGACGTCGAGGGGCGCGACTGCGTGCTCGTCGACGACCTCATCGACACCGGCGGCACGATCTCCGAGGCGGCCAAGGTCTGCATGGAGGCCGGTGCGAAGTCCGTGATCGTGGCCGCCACCCACGGCGTGCTGTCGGACCCCGCCCCGCAGCGGCTGTCCGAGTCCGGTGCCGTCGAGGTCGTCGTGACCGACACGCTGCCGATCCCGCCCGAGAAGCGCTTCGACGGGCTGACCGTGCTGTCGATCGCGCCGCTGGTCGCCCGCGCGATCCGCGAGGTGTTCGACGACGGCTCGGTGACGTCGCTCTTCGACGGCAACCCCTGATCCCCGCCGGGGCGTGCGCCGGCGTGAGCCGGTGCACGCCCGCGGAGGTTTCCTCGACGTCTGCGGACCGGGTACAGTAGACCGGTTGCCTCGGCGAGGGACGTCTGACGGGCAGCGGATCCGACCGGGTCGTGCTGCTCGACGCAGGGACTGCGTCGGACCTCCGTGATCGACTGGGCGGCTGCCGGTGCGGTGACGTCGTCCCGCCCGTGCGGCGTCCCGCGGTCGTGTCCGTCACGTGCCCCACGCCGACGCAGCCGCCCCGTCCGCACCGGCTTCGGTCGCGGGCAGCCGGTGGTCCTGTTCCGTCCGCCGGCACGCACAGTCTTCCCAGGAGTGATCCCCATGGCCGAGATCAAGCTCGCCTCCGAGGTCCGCACCGAGTTCGGCAAGGGCGCTGCCCGTCGTATCCGCCGTGCGAACAACATCCCCGCCGTCCTGTACGGCCACGGCACGGACCCGGTCCACGTCACGCTGCCGGGCCACGCCACGATGCTGGCCGTGCGCCACACCAACGCCCTCATCGAGCTCACCTTCGACAACGGCACCGAGCTCGCCGTCGTCAAGGACATCCAGCGCCACCCCGTGACCTGGAACATCGAGCACATCGACCTGCTGCTGGTGAAGAAGGGCGAGAAGATCGCCGTGGACGTCTGGATCCAGGTCGACGGCGAGTCCGCCCCCGGCACGATCCACTTCGTCGAGTCGCAGACCGTGTCCGTCGAGACCGACGCCACGAGCATCCCGGAGTACATCCACGTCTCGATCGAGGGTCGCGAGTCCGGCGACAACATCCACGCGGGCGACCTCGAGATGCCGAAGGGCGTCACGCTGCTGACCGACCCGGAGCACGCGGTCGTGACGATCACCGAGCCGCGCGGCGAGGAGTCGGCCGAGGAGGCCGAGGAGGAGTCCGCCGCGTCGGCCGAGCCGACCGAGGGCGAGTCCTCCGCGGAGTGATCCCGGCCTGAGCGGACCGTCCGGCCACGGCCGGGCGCCGCACCGCGCCGCGACATCGCGCCAGGGCCCGACGGCGGACCACACGTCCCGCCGTCGGGCCCTTCGCCGTCCGGCTAGAGTCGGCGCTGACCCGCACCGAGGCGCCCCGACCCGACCGACCGATGGGAGACGAGCATGGCTGACGGACCCTGGCTCGTCGTGGGCCTCGGCAACCCCGGGCCCCGCTACGCCGGCAACCGCCACAACGTCGGCCACATGGTGCTCGACGTCCTGGCGGAGCGCACCGGCAGCGGGTTCGCCAAGCACCCCCGCGCCCAGGCGGCCGTCGCCGAGGCGCGGCTCGGGGTCCTGCCCGGCGGCGCCCCCGGGCCCCGCGTCGTGCTGGCCAAGCCCACGACCTACATGAACACCTCCGGCGGCCCGACGTCGGCGCTGGCCTCCTACTACGGCATCGGGGCCGACCGTGTGCTGGTCGTGCACGACGAGGTCGACATCCCCTTCGACTCCCTCAAGCTGAAGACCGGCGGGGGCGAGGGCGGCCACAACGGCCTGCGGGACATCTCCAAGGCGCTGGGGACCCGCGACTACACCCGGGTGCGCGTCGGCGTCGGCCGCCCGCCGGGACGGATGGACACCGCGGACTACGTGCTCAAGGACTTCTCCGGGTCCGAGCGCAAGGAGCTGCCGATGCTGCTCGTCGACGCGGCCGACGCCGTCGAGATGGTCGCCACCGAGGGCCTGCTCGCGGCGCAGGGCCGGTACCACGCCCGAGCCTGACCGGGCGGGGCCCCGCCGGGCCCGCGCCACCCGCCGTATCCTGAGGACGCCAGCCCGCACGCCCCGCCCCGGGGCGAGGTGGGCCCGTCGCCGTGCGCACGAAGGACTCTCATGAACCTCACCGGCATCGTCCCTGCTCTGCTCGCCGACCCCGGCGCTGCCGCTGCGCTCGACGCGGTCCCCGAGGGCGGCGAGGTCGACGTCGTCGGTCCGCGGGGCGTCCGCGCGCCGCTGCTCGCCGCCGCCGCCGAGAAGCGCCCCCTCGTGGTCGTCACGGCGACCGGCCGGGACGCCGACGAGCTGGCCGCCGCGTTGCGCGCGTACCTGCCGGACGACCGGTCCGACGGCATCGCCGTACTGCCCTCGTGGGAGACGCTGCCGCACGAACGGCTGTCGCCCCGCGCCGACACCGTGGCCCGCCGCCTCGCGGTCTTCCGGCGGCTCGCCCACCCCGACGAGGCAGGCCCGACCGGCCCCGTCGACGTCCTGGTGATGCCGGTGCGGGCTCTGCTCCAGCCCGTGGTGGCCGGCCTCGGCGAGCTGGAGCCCGTGGCGCTGCGCACCGGGCAGGAGGCGGACCTCACCGCCGTGGGCGACGCCCTCGTGGCCGCCGCCTACACCCGCGTCGACATGGTCGAGCGCCGGGGGGAGTTCGCCGTGCGCGGCGGCATCCTCGACGTCTTCCCGCCGACGGAGGACCACCCGCTGCGCATCGAGTTCTGGGGCGACGAGGTCACCGAGATCCGGTGGTTCGCCGTGGCCGACCAGCGGTCCCTGGAGATCGCCGACCACGGGCTGTGGGCACCGCCGTGCCGCGAGATCCTGCTCACCGACGCCGTGCGTGCCCGGGCCGCGGACCTGGTGCAGCAGCTCCCGGGCGCCACCGACATGCTGGACAAGCTCGCCGCGGGCGTCGCGGTCGAGGGCATGGAGTCCCTCGCCCCGGTGCTCGTGGAGCGCATGGTGCCGGTGCTCGACCTGGTCCGCGACGACGCGCTGCTGGTCCTGGACGAGCCGGAGCGGGTGCGGCGTCGCGCCCACGACCTCGTGGCCACGACCGAGGAGTTCCTCGCCGCGGCCTGGACCGGCGCCGTCGCCGGTGCCGACGCACCGATCGACCTGTCCGCCGCGTCGTTCGCGACGTTCGCCGAGACCCGCGAGGTCGCCGCCCGCCGGGGCCTGGGCTGGTGGACGCTCTCGGCGTTCTCCCTGGAGGGGGCCGAGACCGCCGACGAGGACGCGCCGCCCGTCGCGACGGGGGAGGGCGGCGCGACCACCGTCACGATCGCCGCCCGCGACGTGGAGTCCTACCGCGGGGACGTCGCCCGTGCGCTGGACGACGTGCGGGGGCTGCAGAAGGCGGGCTGGCGCCTCGTGCTCACCACGGAGGGCCCCGGACCGGCCAAGCGCATGGTCGAGCAGCTCGGCGCGTCCGACACCGCGGCCCGGCTGTCCACGGACCTGGCCACCGAACCCGAGGGCGGCGTCGTGCACGTCGTCCCGGCGCTGGTCGGCAAGGGGTTCGTCGTCCCCGAGCTGCGGCTCGCGGTCTTCAGCGAGGCCGACCTCACCGGTCGGCAGGGTTCGACCACCCGCGACATGCGCAAGATGCCCTCCCGGCGCCGCAACGTCGTGGACCCGCTGCAGCTCCAGGCGGGGGACTACGTGGTGCACGAGCAGCACGGGGTCGGACGGTTCGTCGAGATGGTGCAGCGCACCCTCGGCGCGGGGGCGAGCGCGGCCACCCGCGAGTACCTGGTGATCGAGTACGCGTCCTCCAAGCGCGGGCACCCCGGGGACCGCCTGTTCGTGCCGATGGACCAGCTCGACCAGGTCACCAAGTACACCGGCGGGGAGTCGCCCAGCCTGAACAAGATGGGCGGCGCCGACTGGAAGAACACCAAGGCGCGCGCCCGCAAGCACGTCCGGGAGATCGCGAGCGAGCTCATCCGGCTGTACTCGGCGCGCATGGCCACCGAGGGCTACGCCTTCGGGCCGGACACCCCGTGGCAGCGGGAGCTCGAGGACGCCTTCGCCTACGTCGAGACGCCCGACCAGCTCGTCACCATCGACGAGGTCAAGGCCGACATGGAGAAGACCGTCCCCATGGACCGGCTGATCTGCGGTGACGTCGGCTACGGCAAGACCGAGATCGCGATCCGGGCGGCGTTCAAGGCCGTCCAGGACGGCAAGCAGGTGGCCGTGCTCGTGCCCACCACGCTGCTGGTGCAGCAGCACTTCGACACGTTCTCCGAACGGTACGCGGGGTTCCCGGTGAACGTCCGCGCCCTGTCGCGGTTCCAGAGCGCCAAGGAGTCCGAGGAGACGATCGCCGGCCTCAAGGACGGCTCGGTCGACATCGTCATCGGCACCCACCGGCTCATCACGGGCTCGGTGCACTTCAAGAGCCTCGGCCTGGTGATCGTCGACGAGGAGCAGCGCTTCGGCGTCGAGCACAAGGAGACGCTCAAGCAGCTGCGCACCAACGTCGACGTGCTGGCGATGTCGGCGACGCCGATCCCGCGCACGCTGGAGATGGCGGTCACCGGCATCCGGGAGATGTCGACGCTCGCCACGCCCCCGGAGGAGCGCCACCCGGTGCTCACCTACGTCGGTGCGTACGAGGAGAGGCAGATCGCCGCGGCGGTGCGCCGTGAGCTGCTGCGCGAGGGGCAGGTCTTCTACATCCACAACAAGGTCGAGTCCATCGACCGGACGGCGGCGAAGATCCGTGAGCTCGTGCCGGAGGCCCGCGTGGGTGTCGCGCACGGCAAGATGAGCGAGAACCAGCTCGACCAGGTCATCCGGGCCTTCTGGGAGCGGGAGGTCGACGTCCTGGTGTGCACCACGATCGTCGAGACCGGCCTGGACATCTCCAACGCCAACACCCTGATCCTCGAGCGCGCCGACACCTTCGGGCTGTCGCAGCTCCACCAGCTGCGCGGTCGCGTGGGCCGTGGTCGCGAACGTGCCTACGCCTACTTCCTGTACCCCCCGGAGCGGCCGCTCACCGAGACGGCCCACGACCGGCTGGCGACGATGGCCGCGAACACCGACCTCGGGGCGGGCATGCAGATCGCGATGAAGGACCTCGAGATCCGTGGGGCGGGCAACCTGCTCGGCGGCGAGCAGTCCGGCCACATCGCCGGTGTCGGGTTCGACCTGTACGTGCGGATGGTCGGCGAGGCCGTCCGCGCGTTCAAGGGCGAGGGGGACGCCGAGGAACCCGAGGTCACCATCGAGCTCCCGGTCGACGCGCACCTTCCCGAGTCGTACATCGCGACGGAGCGTCTGCGCCTCGAGGCGTACAAGAAGATCGCGGCCGCGCAGGACTCCGCGGCCCTGGCCGAGGTCCGCGCCGAGCTGACCGACCGGTACGGGGCGCTCCCGGAGCCGACCGAGTCGCTGTTCTGGGTGGCGGAGTTCCGCAACCACGTGCGGCGGGCCGGGCTCACCGACATCACCGCGCAGGGCAAGTACATCCGCTTCGCGCCGGTGGACCTCCCCGAGTCGGCCCAGATGCGGCTCAAGCGGCTGTACCCCGGCACGGTCCTCAAGCCCGGCATCCGGGCCTTCCTCGTCCCGTTCCCCACCACGGCGCGGATCGGCGGCAAGCCGCTGCGCGGTGCGGCGCTGCTGGACTGGGCACGTCAGCTCGTGGACGCCGTCGTCCTGGGGGAGGTGTCGGCCGCCGCGGCGGCCGGGACGGCCACGCGCTGACGACGCGCCCGGCCCACCCGGCGCGACGACGGTCCCCGGGCCTAGCCTGGGCCCATGATCACCTCCGAGCGGGTCGTCATCCACGTCGTCGCGGACTCGACCGGTGACACCGGTGCCCGGGTCGGCCGTGCCGTCCAGGCGCAGTACCCCGAGCTCGAGGTCGTCGTCGTGCGGCACCCGCGCCTGCACAGCCAGGAGGGGCTCGACGACGTCGTGGAGCAGCTGCGCGCCGACCCGGACCTGGCCGTCGTGTTCTGCACCGTCGTGGACGAGGTGCTGCACGGGCAGGTCATCGACCGGTGCGCTGAGCTGGACATCCCGTGCGCCGACCTGCTCACCCCGGCCCTGGACGCCGTCACCGCCCGGACGGGGGCCGAACCCGCCCGGCTCGTCCAACCGGTGGGGCTCGCGGCCGACTACTTCGAGCGCATCCACGCGATGGAGTTCGCGATCGCCAACGACGACGGTCACGTCACGCCGGACGGGCTCCAGGAGGCGCAGATCGTCCTGGTCGGCGCCTCGCGCACCGGCAAGACGCCGCTGTCGATGTACCTCGGCTACCTGGGCTACCGGACCGCGAACATCCCCCTCGTCGCCGGCGTCCCGCCGCCGCCGGAGCTGTTCCGGGTCGACTCCTGGAAGCTCGTCGGGCTGACCATCGACCCGGAGCGCCTGGTGTCGATCCGCCGGCGCCGGGTGGACCTCATGGGGGCCGCGCGACAGGGCTCCGGGAGCCTCGGCGGGTACGCCGACCTGGCGCGCATCGTCGACGAGCTCGACGACGTCGCGCAGGTGCAGCGCCGGCTCGGGTGCCCGGTGCTGGACACCACCACGCTGGCCCTGGAGGAGGCCGCGGGGCGGATCATCGATCTTGTGACAGCGCGGCGCCGCACCCGTACAGTCCTGCCCACAAGCGCCGACGGGCGGAGCGATCCTTCCGCCCGGAGCTGAGAGGAAGGCAAGGGAGCCATGACCGACCAGTCCGAGCACGCCCGCACCGACCAGAGCGTCGCCGAGGCCCGCAGCCGACGGCTCGTCTACGACCTGGGCGAGGGAACCGCGGAGATGAAGCCGCTGCTCGGCGGCAAGGGGGCCGGGGTGGCGGAGATGATCCGCATCGGCGTCCCCGTGCCCGACGGGTTCACCGTCACCACCGAGGCCTGCGTCGCCACGATGGAGTCCGGCGGCACCTGGCCGGACGGGCTCTGGGAGGAGATCCTCGCGCACCTGGACGCGCTCGAGCAGCGCACGGGCCGGCGTCTGGGCGCCGCGGAGCGGCCGCTGCTGGTCTCCGTCCGGTCCGGTGCGGTGATGTCGATGCCCGGCATGATGGACACCATCCTCAACCTCGGGATCTCGGACGAGTCCGTCGTCGGGCTGGCCGAGGAGTCCGGCAACCCCCGGTTCGCCTGGGACTGCTACCGCCGCTTCCTGCAGATGTACGGCGAGGTCGTCGAGGGGGTGCCCGGGCACGCGTTCGAGGACGAGATCTCGGCGCTGAAGGCCCGCCGCGGCGTCGAGCTCGACAACGAGCTGACGGTCGAGGACCTCCAGGAGCTGGTCGACACCTTCCGCACCGTGGCGCTGCGCCACACCGGCCAGGGGCTGCCCACGGACCCGCGCGAGCAGCTCCGCCGGTCCGTGCAGGCCGTGTTCTCCTCGTGGGACACCCCGCGGGCGAACGTCTACCGCCGGGCGCACGACATCCCCGACGACCTCGGCACGGCGGTCAACGTCATGCAGATGGTGTTCGGCAACCGCGGCGACACGTCCGCCACCGGCGTGTGCTTCACGCGGAACCCCGCCACCGGGGCCAAGGAGCTCTACGGCGAGTTCCTGGTCGACGCCCAGGGGGAGGACGTCGTCGCCGGCATCCGGACCCCGCGCGCCCTCGCCGAGATGGAGGAGGTCCTGCCGGACGCCTACCGCGAGCTGCTGGACACCATGGCCCGGCTCGAGCAGCACTACGGCGACATGCAGGACATCGAGTTCACCGTCGACGACGGCAAGCTCTACCTGCTGCAGACCCGCACCGGGAAGCGCACCGCCGCCGCGGCGCTGAAGGTCGCCCGCGACCTCGTCGCCGAGGGCGTCATCGACCGCAG
This sequence comes from Isoptericola sp. 178, assembly GCF_030586525.1. Taxonomy (NCBI): domain Bacteria; kingdom Bacillati; phylum Actinomycetota; class Actinomycetes; order Micrococcales; family Promicromonosporaceae; genus Isoptericola; species Isoptericola sp. 178. Next base: position 209,198 of record NZ_JAUQYN010000002.1, read on the forward strand.
CACGGCGTTGCGGCGGATCGAGCCCGCCCAGCTCGACCAGCTCCTGCACCCGGGCCTCGACCCCGAGCACGGGGAGAAGCCGCTGACCCGCGGCCTGAACGCCTCGCCGGGTGCCGGCGTCGGCACCGTCGTGTTCGACGCCGACACCGCCGCCGAGCGCGGGGACGCCGGCGAGTCCGTGGTGCTCGTGCGGTGGGAGACGACACCGGACGACATCCACGGCGTCATCGCGGCCCAGGGTGTGCTCACCACCCACGGCGGCATGACCTCGCACGCCGCCGTCGTCGCCCGGGGCATGGGCAAGCCGTGCGTCGCCGGTGCGGGCGAGCTGCAGATCGACGTCGAGGCCCGCAGGGTCACCGTGGGGGACACGGTGCTCTCCGAGGGGGACACCATCACCATCGACGGCACCACGGGCGACGTGTACGCCGGCGCGCTGACGCTGGTGCCGCCGCGGATCACCGAGGACTTCACCGCGGTGCTGGCCTGGGCCGACGACGTGCGACGCCTGGGTGTGCGCGCCAACGCGGACACCGGCCCGGACGCGGCTAAGGCCCGTGAGCTCGGTGCCGAGGGCATCGGCCTGTGCCGCACGGAACACATGTTCATGGACGCCGAGCGGCTGCCCGTCGTGCAGTCGATGATCCTCGCCGAGACCACCGAGGAGCGGGCCGCGGCGCTGGAGCGGCTGCTGCCGATGCAGCAGGGGGACTTCGAGGAGATCCTCACCGCGATGAGCGGGCTGCCGGTCACGATCCGGCTCATCGACCCGCCGCTGCACGAGTTCCTGCCGGACCTCGTCGAGCAGTCCGTGCACGTCCAGCGGCTCGAGGACGCGGGCACCACCGGCCCCGAGCTGGACGACGCCCGCGAGCTGCTGGCCCACGTCAAGCGGCTCAGCGAGATGAACCCGATGCTCGGCACCCGGGGCGTGCGGCTCGCGCTGCTCTACCCGGAGATCGCGCGGATGCAGGTGCGGGCGATCGCCCGCGCGGCCCGCGCCGTCCGCGAGCGGGGCCAGGACCCGCACGTCGAGATCATGGTGCCGCTGGTCGGGTTCGACGAGGAGCTGCGCCGCATGCGCGAGGTCGTCGAGGAGACCTGGGCCGAGGAGGTGCCCGGGGACGACGTGCCGCACTCGGTCGGCACGATGATCGAGCTGCCGCGGGCCGCGCTCGTGGCCGACGCGATCGCCGCGCACGCCGACTTCTTCTCGTTCGGCACCAACGACCTGACCCAGACCACGGTCGGTATCTCGCGCGACGACGCGGAGGGCTCCTTCCTCAACGCCTACGTCGAGGCCGGCATCCTGCCGGGCAACCCGTTCGCGAGCATCGACGTCGACGGCGTGGGCGAGCTGGTCCGCACCGGCGTCCGGAAGGGTCGCGACACGGTCCCGGACCTCAAGACGGGCGTCTGCGGGGAGCACGGCGGCGACCCGGCGTCGATCGCCCTGTTCGACGAGATCGGTCTGGACTACGTCTCGTGCTCGCCGTACCGCGTCCCGATCGCGCGGCTCGCGGCGGCGCAGGTGTCCCTCGGCACGAGCTGAGCGCCCTGACGAGCACGCCCTGACGGCCCGTCCCGGTCCCGGGACGGGCCGTCAGGGCGTCGTGTCCCCGCGGTCCGACGAGTCGGGGGCGGTGGCGCCCAGCTCGCCCGCGATCCGCTGCTCGATGGCGGCGGTGGCGGCGTCGGGCAGCACGACGATACCCTCGAGCTCCTTCATGGCCCGGCGGTAGGCGGACTGCCGCTCGGCCGGGGAGGCGCCGTCGTCGTCGGCCAGGGCCAGCAGCTTCTTCGCCCGGTCCAGCGCCCGCCGCTCCTCCGCCGAGAAGTCGGAGGCCCGACGCCGCTTCGCCTCGCGCTCGGCGACGTCGAACGTGAGCTGGTACTCGCGCACCGCCGCGCCGTAGCGGTCCAGCCGCCGACGGTCGCGCAGGTCGGCCGGGTCCTCCGGCCGCAGCGCCTCGGCCTCCCGGCGTGCGCGGTGGTAGTCGACGGTGACCTGCTCGCGCATGTCGGTCATGACCGGGAAGTCGAGGGTCTTGACGGCGTCCAGCTCGTACTCGAGCCAGCGACGCTCGGTCTCCTCGTGCGTCGCGATCGTGCGCTCGATCTCGTCGGTCAGCGACTCCTCCGCCTCCGCGGCGGCGACGCGGTCCGCGTGCTGGAGCCGGTAGAGCTCGATCTTGTCCCGGCGTCGGCGTTCGTCCCACCGGCGGACGCCGCCGGCCCACCCGCCGATGATGCCGCTCAGCGGGAACACCAGCCACCAGTAGGAGCCGACGAAGTCCCAGAAGCCCTCCACCCTCGTCACGATAGTGCGGCCGCCCCGCGGTGCGCGGGTGAGTTCCGGACGGCGGGTGCTCGCCTGCCGGGCAGGACGGCGGGCCCGCCACGTGAGGGCTACCCTGGGGGCGTCAACCCTCCAACGTCGTGGGCGTCGGCTGCCACGGGACGTCAGAGCGTCCGGGCCTGGCCCCGACCGCCCACGAGCCCTGCAGAAGGAGCATCCGTGGCAAGCATCGAAGCCGTTGGCGCACGCGAGATCCTGGACTCTCGTGGCAACCCCACCGTCGAGGTCGAGATCGCCCTCGACGACGGCACGTTCGCCCGTGCCGCGGTCCCGTCGGGCGCCTCCACGGGCGCCTTCGAGGCCGTCGAGCGCCGGGACGCCGACAAGAACCGCTACCTGGGCAAGGGCGTCGAGGGCGCGGTCAACGCCGTCATCGACGACATCGCTCCCGAGCTCATCGGCTACGACGCCGAGGAGCAGCGCCTGATCGACCAGACGCTGATCGAGCTGGACGGCACCGCGAACAAGGGCAAGCTGGGCGCGAACGCGATCCTCGGCGTCTCGCTCGCCGTGGCGAAGGCCGCGGCCAAGAGCGCGGGCCTGGACCTGTTCCGCTACGTCGGCGGCCCGAACGCGCACGTCCTGCCCGTGCCGATGATGAACATCCTCAACGGCGGGTCCCACGCGGACTCCAACGTCGACATCCAGGAGTTCATGATCGCGCCGGTCGGTGCGGAGTCCTTCAAGGAAGCCCTGCGCATGGGCGCCGAGGTCTACCACGCCCTCAAGGGCGTGCTGAAGGCCGAGGGCCTGGCGACCGGTCTCGGCGACGAGGGCGGTTTCGCCCCGAACCTGTCGAGCAACCGTGCCGCGCTCGACCTGATCATCACCGCGATCGAGAAGGCCGGGTACAAGCCCGGCGACGACGTCGCGCTCGCGCTGGACGTGGCCTCGACCGAGTTCTTCTCGGACGACAAGTACTCCTTCGAGGGCAAGAGCCTGCAGGCCGCCGAGATGACCGAGTACTACGAGCAGCTCGTGGAGGACTACCCGCTGGTCTCCATCGAGGACCCGCTGGCCGAGGACGACTGGGAGGGCTGGAGCACCCTGGTCGCGCGCATCGGCGACAAGGTCCAGATCGTGGGCGACGACCTCTTCGTCACCAACCCGGAGCGTCTGACCAAGGGCATCGAGCTCAAGGCGGCGAACTCCCTGCTGGTCAAGCTCAACCAGATCGGCACCCTCACCGAGACGCTCGACGCCGTGACGCTCGCGCAGCGCAACGGCTTCACCACGATGACCTCGCACCGTTCCGGCGAGACCGAGGACACCATCATCGCGGACCTGTCCGTGGCCACGAACGCCGGTCAGATCAAGACCGGTGCGCCGGCTCGCGGCGAGCGCGTCAACAAGTACAACCAGCTGCTGCGCATCGAGGACGCGCTGGACGACGCCGGGCGCTACGCCGGCAAGTCGGCCTTCCCGCGCTACCAGGGCTGACGTCGACGCCCGACCGGGCCACGGGTCAGGACCGATTCGCGCGAGTCAGGACTGATCCGCACGGGTCAGGATGACGAGCCCGTACGACCGACGGCCGGTCGCCCCTCCGCGAGGGGCGACCGGCCGTCGTCGTTCCTGGGACGGGCCCCATCGTCCTGAATCGCGCTCGATCTTCCTGACTCGCGCCAGGCCGTTCTGACTCGCGCTCGATCCTTCTGACTCGCGGTCTGTGAACCTGACTCGCGCAGGGCCGTCCTGAGTCGCGCCCGGTCGTCCTGACCCGCGCAGTCGGCCCGGACGCGGGCACGCCGGGCGGGGTGAGCCGCTCGCGTCCCGTGGACCGGCAGAATCGGGACGTGTCCTCCCGTCGACCGACCACGCCCCGACCCCGCCGGGGTCCGACGCGCCCGACCGGCCACCCCGGGCCGCGGCCGTCCTCGCGCTCCACCGGCGGTCGGACCCGCACGACGTCGTCGTCGGCGTCCGCCACGGCCGGCGCCTCGCGCCGCCCGGCCGGCCCGTCGCGGGACGAACGGCGCCGCAGCCGGTTCGGGCTGGTCCTGCCCGAGGTGCTCACCGTCCGGCTCATCGTGCTCTCGGTCGTGGTGCTCCTCGCGTTCGTCCTGCTCCTGCCGACGGTGCGCGGCGCGGTGCAGCAGCAGGCCGAGATCGATCGCCTGCGGGCGGAGCTGACCGCCAACCAGGCCGAGCGGGACCAGCTCGAGAACGAGCTGGCGCGCTGGGACGACCGGACCTACGTCATCCAGCAGGCCCGGAGCCGGCTGAACTACGTGCTGCCCGGGGACACCGCCTGGCGTGTCGTCGACGCCGAGGAGATCGAGCAGGACGACGAGCCGGTCACGGGGACCGACCCGACACCGGACGTCGGGGCGGGCACCACGGGCGCCCCCTGGTACCAGGCGATGTGGGAGTCCGTGCAGGCCGCGGACCGCGCGGTGGTGGACCCCGGGTCGGGCGTGGACCCGGCCGACGTGGAGACCCCCGGCCCCGGCGAGGGACAATGACCGGGTGAGTCCCGAACCCTCGTCCCCGTCCACCGCGCCGGCACCCGGCGACGACCCGACCGTCGCGACCCCCCACGACCTCGAGGTGATGGCCGAGCAGCTCGGCCGGACGCCCCGGGGCGTCGTCGGCGTCGCCGCACGGTGCGTGTGCGGGCGCCCGCTGGTGGCGCGCACCGCGCCGCGGTTGCCGGACGGCACGCCCTTCCCGACGACGTACTACCTGACCCACCCCGGCGCCGTCGCCGCGGCCTCCCGCCTCGAGGCCGAGGGCGTGATGAAGGAGATGACCGACCGGCTCGCCGTCGACGACGAGCTCGCCGCCGCCTACCGGGCCGCCCACGAGCACTACCTGGCGCGTCGGGCGGAGCTCGGCCAGGTGGAGGAGATCGAGGGCATCTCGGCCGGCGGGATGCCGACCCGGGTCAAGTGCCTGCACGTGCTCGTCGCGCACAGCCTCGCCGCCGGCCCCGGGGTCAACCCGCTGGGTGACGAGGCGCTGGCGATGGTCCGGGACCAGTGGCGCCCGGACCGGTGCTCGTGCTGACGTCGCACGTGTCGGTCCGGGGTGAGAGGGTGCGTCCGTGATGAGCAGCACCCGTGTGGCCGCCGTGGACTGCGGCACGAACTCCATCCGCCTCCTGGTGGCCGACGTCGCCGCCGACGGCACCCTGACCGAGCTGGACCGGAGGATGCAGATCGTGCGGCTCGGCCAGGGCGTCGACCGCACCGGTGAGCTGGCGCCCGAGGCGCTCGAGCGCACGCTCGCCGCCTCGCGGGAGTACGCGAAGGTCGCCGCCGAGCTGGGGGCGACGCGGGTCCGGTTCGTGGCGACGTCCGCCACCCGCGACGCCCGGAACCGGGACGAGTTCGCCGCGGGCGTGCGCGCCGCGCTCGGCGTGGACCCGGAGGTGATCACCGGCCAGGAGGAGGCCGAGCTGTCCTTCCGCGGTGCGACGAGCGGCGAGGCCGCGGGCCACCCGGGCCCCTACCTCGTGGTCGACCTCGGCGGCGGCTCCACCGAGCTGGTGCTGGGTACGACGACGCCGGACGCGGCCGTGTCGATGGACGTCGGCTCGGTGCGCCTCACCGAGCGTCACCTGCCGTCCGACCCGCCGACGGCCGACGAGGTCGCCGCGGCACGGGCCGACGTCGACGCGGCCCTCGACGAGGCCGCCCGGGTCGTGCCGCTGGGGCGCACCGCCACCCTCGTGGGGCTCGCGGGCTCCGTGACGTCGGTGACGGCGCACGCCCTGCGGCTGCCGAGCTACCAGCGGGACGCCATCAACGGCACCGTGCTCGGCGTCGACGACGTGCTGACGGCCTGCGACGACCTGCTGCGGCGTACTCGCGAGGAGCGGCTCGCGCTGGGGTTCATGCACCCGGGCCGGGCCGACGTGATCGGTGCGGGTGCGCTGATCTGGTCGCAGATCGTGGCCCGGGTGCGCGACGACGTCGCCGCGGCGGGTGGTGGTCTCACCGAGGTCGTCACGAGCGAGAGCGACATCCTCGACGGCATCGCGCTGTCCCTCGTCTGACCGATCGATCACATCGTGGACACCTTCGGGGTGTCCGTTCTGTCGATCCTGTGCCGTGATGTCGGCGCAAACGCCTGGTCACAGCGGTCCGGGGCGGTGACCGTGAGCACAGGCCGTCACCTCCCGTGCGATCCGAGGTGAGGCAGTCGTAGACTGGTGGTCATGCCTCAGAACGTTCTGTCGACGGACAACCCTGCCCAGGACGCGCCCGCGCCCGCACCGCGCCCCCGCAAGGTGCCTCGCATCGTCGTGCTCGGCGGTGGCTCCGTCGGGCTGTACGTGGCGCGCCGGCTGCGCAAGAAGCTCGGCAAGCGCGAGGCGGCGATCGTCGTCGTGGACCCGCGCCCCTACATGACGTACGCGCCCTTCCTGCCGGAGGCCGGCGCCGGTTCGATCGACGCGCGCGACGTGGTCGCCCCGCACCGGATCGCCCTCAAGGGCATCGACGTGCTGCAGGGCAAGGTCACCAACATCGCCCACGGCGACAAGAAGGTCACGATCTCGCCCGAGGAGGGCATGGACTACGAGGTCTCCTACGACCACCTCGTCGTCGGCCTCGGCTCGGTCTCGCGCACGCTGCCCATCCCGGGCCTGGCGGAGAACGCCATCGGCTTCAAGAACGTCGAGGAAGCCATCGCGGTGCGCAACCACGTGCTCAACCGCATGGACGTCGCCTCGTCCACGTGGGACGCCGACCTGCGCGAGCGGATGCTGACCTTCACCTTCGTCGGCGGCGGCTTCGCGGGGATCGAGGCGCTCGCCGAGATCGAGGACATGGCGCGCTACGCGACCCGCAACTACCCGACCATCGAGGAGTCGGACCTGCGGTTCGTCATGATCGAGGGCGCCGGCCGCATCCTGCCGGAGGTCTCCGAGCCCATGGGCGAGTGGGCGCTCGAGGAGATGAAGAAGCGCGGCATCGAGTTCCACCTCAACACGTTCCTGTCCTCCTGCGAGGACGGCCACGTCGTGACCTCCACGGGTGTCGAGTTCGACACCGAGACGATCGTGTGGACGGCCGGGGTCAAGGCGAACCCGGTCATCAAGGACAGCTCCGACCTGCCCAGCGACAAGATGGGTCGCGTCACGGTCCTGCCGACGCTGCAGGTCGCGCGGACGAACGAGGACGGCACCGAGGGCGAGGTCGTCCCGGACGCCTGGGCCGCCGGTGACTGCGCCGCGGTGCCGGACCTGCTCAACCCCGGCTCGTTCTGCCCGCCGAACGCGCAGCACGCGATCCGCGAGGCCACCCAGCTCGCGGACAACCTGATCGCCCAGCTCAAGGGCGAGTCGCTGGTGGAGTACAAGCACAAGAACATCGGCGTGGTCGCCTCCCTCGGCCTGTACAAGGGCGTGGCGGAGCTGTTCGGCTTCGTCAAGCTCAAGGGCCCCCTCGCCTGGCTCGCCCACCGCAGCTACCACGTCATGGCGATGCCGACGGGCAACCGGAAGTTCCGCATCCTCATCGGCTGGATCGGCCAGTTCCTCATGGGCCGCGAGATCGTCTCCCTCGGTTCGCTGCACGACCCGCGCGACGAGTTCCGCAAGGCCTCGGTGCCGCCGAAGCAGCAGGGTGAGAAGGTCGAGCAGAAGGCGGAGGCCTCCGCGGCCAAGGCGGAGCACGGCGGCTGACGTCCCGGCGAGCACGCATCGGGCGGTCCCGGTCGACGCTCCCGTCCCGTTCGGTATCTTGAGCTGCCGATCGCGACCGGAGCTGTCGATCGAGGCCGCCCGATCGTCGTCCCGCACGCCCCCGTAGCCCAACTGGCAGAGGCAGCCGGCTTAAACCCGGTCCAGTCCCGGTTCGAACCCGGGCGGGGGCACGGACCGCGGCGTCAGCCCGCGTGGGCCACGGGCCCGGCGTGGTCACGCCGACGTCGAACCGTCGCGGGGCCGGCGGCCCTCGACGCCGTGACGCCGGGCCGTGTCCGCGGCGGCGGCGGTGAGGCTGTCCAGCACGTGTCGGACGGCCCGGCGTCGGGCGCGGTCGGGTCGCATCACCGCGGAGAGGTGACGCACGGCCGGTACGCCGGTCAGCGGACGGAGCGTGAGCCCGTCATCGACCGGCGTGGTGAACCGGGGCAGCGCCGCCAGCCGTGAGCTGGTCGCGACCAGGGCCTCCACCAGCCGGTTGTCGAGCAGGCGCTGGCGCACGTCCAGCTGCGCCCCCGTGGCCTGCTCGATGGTGCGCAGCACGGTGTCGAACGGGAACCCCCGGGGCACACCCACCCAGACCTCGTCGACGACGTCGGCCGGCGACACGGTGCCGTGGGCCGCGAGACGGTGGTGCGTGGCCATCGCGACGTCGATCGGTTCGTCGACGACGGGCACGACGACGAGACCGTCGGTCCCGGGCGGCCGCACGCTGGTCATGCTGTGCGCGACGACGACGTCGTGGTCGGCGGTCATGGCCCCGTACTCCGCCTCGGCGAGATCGAGCTCGGTCAGTCGCAGCTCGACGCCGCTCGCGGCCAGGTCCCGCTCCAGCGCGGGGAAGAGGTAGGTGGCGGCGCTCGGCAGGGCGGCCACGGAGACCGTGCCCGCGGGCGCGTCGCGGAACGCGTCCCAGCGCGCCTGGACGGCGGACAGCGCGACGGCGACCTCCACCGCACCGTCCGCGAGCAGCCGGCCCGCGTCGGTCAGCCGGACCCCGCGCCCGTGCGGCTCCACCAACGCGGCACCGAGCTCGCGCTGGGCCGTGCGCAGCTGCTGGGACACGGCGGAGGGCGTGCGATGCGTGGCTGCGGCGACGGCAGAGATGCTGCCCCGGTCCGCCAGCTCGCGCAGCAGCTCGAGGTGCCGGACTTCCATGAAGTCAGCCTACGTCGTCGATGAAGAAAGTGTCGCTTGTGCTTCATCCTCGGACAGGTCGAGCATGAGGACGTGCCGACCCGTCATCGTCTCCTCGCCGCCCTCGTGGCGTTGCTGTGGGGCCTGAACTTCCTGGCCATCGACGCCTCGTTGCAGCACTACCCGCCGCTGTTCCTGGTGGCGCTGCGGTTCGCCGTCCTGGCGGTGCCGACCGTCCTGCTCGTGCCGTGGCCCGGGGTGCCGGTGCGCTGGCTGATCGGCTACGGCCTCGGCTTCGGCGTGCTGCAGTTCACGTTCCTGTACTGGGGGATGGCGGCGGGGATGCCGGCCGGGCTCGCCTCCCTCGTCCTGCAGGCGTCGGGGCCCTTCACCGTCGTGCTGGGTGCGACGTTCCTGCGCGAGCGCTTCAGCGGCCGCCAGCTCGTGGGCATCCTCGTCGCGGTGGCGGGACTCGCGGTCGTCGGGTGGCAACGGGCCGAGCACGCCGCCGTGCTGCCCTTCCTGCTGACGCTGGCCGGTGCCTTCGGCTGGGCCATCGGGAACGTGTGCAACCGGCAGGCCAGGCCGCGCAACCCGCTGCACCTGGCCCTGTGGATGTCGGTGGTGCCGCCCCTGCCGATGCTGGCGGTCTCGCTCCTCGTCGAGGGGCCGGACCGCATCCGGACCTCGCTGGTCTCCTACGACGACCCGGGCGCCGTCGGTGCCGTCGTCGGCCTCGCGTACACGGTGCTGCTCGGCACCGTGGCGGGGTCGGGTCTGTGGACCTGGCTGATGTCGCGCCACCCGGCGGGCGTGGTCGCGCCGTTCTCGATGCTGGTGCCCGTCGTGGGCATGACCGCGGCGTGGCTCGTGCTGGGGGAGACGGCGACCCCGGGGGAGCTCGCCGGCGGTGTGCTCGTGATCCTCGGCGTTCTCCTGGGTAGTCGGCTGCCGCGACCCGGGAGCCGACCGGCGTCGGGGAGGCGTGCGGGGCCGCGGGGCACGTCGGAGCAGCGTGCCGCGAGCCCCGCAGCGTCCTACGGCCGCCAGCTCTCCTCGTAGTCCGGGTGGTCCGCGTAGACGGTCCCGAGGGCGGCGACCGTGAGGCAGGGCCATCGCGCACCGGGGTCGGACTCGTTCCCGTGGCCGCAGCGGTAGCAGAGCGTCTCACCGAGATCGCCGATGATGAAGGGTTCGTGCAGCTCCACGATCCGGCGTTTCGCCTCGACCTCCGCCAGCACACGAGAGGGGTCGAGGCGGGTGAGGTAGTCGGTCAGCAGTCCGTCGTCGGCCACGACGGACCAGCGGCCGGACGGAACCTCCCGGGCCGAGATCTCGTCCTCGCCGAGTCGCTCTGCCAGGAACTCGAACAGCGTCATGGGCGCATCCTTGCGTCTCCGGCGGCCTTTCGGCTACCTCCAGGACGACGGGGCGCTTGGCGCGCTAGCATTCGAACATGAGTTCGACACGGCGTGGGGAGGGCGACCGCGGCATCGAGCGTGTGCCGCTGCGTGACGTCGCCACCGAGGTCCCGCCCGAGGCGCGCCGGGAGCCGCCGACCCGCCCTCCGGAGCCGTTGCCGGTGACCGCGTGGGTGACGGACGGCCGGGGGAGGACCTTCCAGGCGGACGGCGAGGCGCTCGCCTGGACCCCGCGTGCCGTGTACGTGCGGTACGTCGACCCTGTCGGCCGCGAGGGGTTCGCCTGGCTGTGGGCCTCGGCGGTGAGCAGGCGCTGAGGGCGCCCGGGGGTCAGCCGAGCGGGTCGCCGTGACCCGCGGCGTCGGTGCCGACGGGTCGTGACGGCCCGTCGTCAGGGACGACCGGGAAGGCGTTGAAGTGGATCTGCACGGGCCGGGACCGCGGGTCGGGTTCCTGGCTCGTGAGCCGGCTGATCTCGGCGGTGATCGTCGCCTGGACGGCCTCGACCAGTCCGAGGAGCTGTTCGGGTGTCGCGTGCGCATTGGCGGTCATGAGGGTGATCGCCTCCTCCCAGCCGGCGGAGTCCGGGATCTGCGCGGGGTCTTCGTTCATCAGGTCGAGGAGTCGCCAGATCTTCTCCTGGCGGGCCTGCTCGAAGCCGGCGCGGACGAGCGAGCGGGTGGTGCGGACGCCCGCGTCGTCGGCCGCCGCCGGCCCGATGACGAGACCCCCCGGCGTCGCTTCCCACCAGCGTTCGCGGGCGGTGCCCTTGCCCTCGACCTCCCGGACGAACTGGTGCTTGGCGAGCTGGCGCAGGTGGTAGCTGGTGGATCCGCTGGACTCGCCGACGAGCTCGGCCAGGCGGCTGGCGGTGAGGGACCCGTGCACCTGGAGCAGGTCGAGGATCCGGACGCGGAGCGGGTGCGACAGTCCCCGCAGCCGGGCCGCGTCGACCGGGGCGGGCGGCCGGGGGGCGTCCGGTGCCGGCGTGGAGGGGTCCGTCATGTCACGACCGTACTGTGCTGGCACCTCAACGCAGTCCCAGGGGATTGACCTGCGCGGTGTTGTCGCGCGTCCGCTCGACGGCGAGGTGCTGGTGGAGGCCCCGGGCGCGGCGGTCCCGGGCGTGCGCGTCACGGTGCTTCGCACGGCTGGCGCGGTGCTCCGCGCGGGCGGTGAGGGTGTCGCTCAGGTGGGTGCCGGCGTCGACCAGCAGCCGTGCGACGTGGTCGCCGACGCGGTCGACGACGGTCGGGCGCGGTGCGGTGGCGGTGAGCATCATGGCGTCTCCTGCGGTGAGGTCTGGCGGATGGTCCAAACATAGCGCTGCAAAGATATCTTTGCCAACAGATGTTTGGAAGGTGTGTCCAGGCTCACGGCACGAGCGTGCTGGCCCGATCGGCGACCGGTCCCGGACGGGCCGTCGGCGTGACGTGCGCCACGGTGCGGTGGACCACCCCCGGGAACTTCGTATGCTGAGGATCCGTTGTGCTCCCGTACGACCGTCGCTGATCGTCCACGCCCTGGAGTGAGTGTGTTCCGCCTTGCCCGCCTGTCCCTGGCGAACCGCGCCGTGGTCGCCCTGGTGACCGTCGCGATCTTCGTCTTCGGCACCCTGAGCCTGACCTCGCTGAAGCAGGAGCTCATCCCCTCCCTCCAGTTCCCCGCCGGCGTCGTCCTGGCGACGTACCCCGGCGCCTCGCCGCAGGTCGTCGAGGAGAACGTCACCGAGCAGGTCGAGGCCGCGGTGCAGGCCGTCGACGGCATCGAGTCCATCAGCTCGACCGCCTCCACGGGGACGTCGACCACGACTGTCGAGTTCGCCTACGGCACCGACATGGACGCCGCCACGCAGCGGCTGACCACCGCCATGACGCAGATCCAGTCCGCCCTGCCGGAGGACGTCGAGCCCCAGGTCATCACCGGGTCCCTCGACGACCTGCCCGTCATCCAGCTCGCCGCGGCCGGTGCGGGCGACGACCTCGCCGAGCTGGCCGACCAGATCGACGCCGTGCTGGTGCCGGACCTGGAGGACATCGAGGACGTCCGCTCCGTGACGGTCAGCGGCGCGGTCGACGACCAGATCCTCATCGACGTCGACCCCGGCGACCTCGCCGACGAGGGACTCGACGTCGCGCAGGTCACCCGGGTGCTCACCGACTACGGCACCGTCGTCCCGGCCGGGACGGTCACCGAGGAGGGCGACACCTACTCCCTGCAGGCCGGTACCCGCCTCGGCAGCCTCGAGGAGCTGAGGGAGATCCCCCTCGTGCCGACGGTGTCCGCCGCCGCGCCTACCGACGGGGGCGCCGCGGGAGCGGCGGACGACCCCGCGGCCGCCGCGGCAGGTGCGCAGGGTGCCGTGCCGCCGTCCGGGACCGACGGCACCGCCGGGGCACCGGCCGACGGCAGCGCCGGCACGGAGCCCGAGGGGCTGCCCGACGCCAACGCACCCCCCGCCCCGCCCGAGCCCGTCCTGCTCGGCGACGTCGCCGACATCTCCGTCGCCCCGTCCGAGCAGACCTCCTTCTCGCGCCTCGACGGCGAGCCCTCACTGGGCATCGCCATCATCAAGACGCCGCAGGGCAACACCGTCGACGTCTCGCACGCCGTGCAGGAGGCCATCGACGCCAACGCCGCCGAGCTCGACGAGGCCGGCATCACCACGGCCGTCGTGTTCGACCAGGCGCCCTTCATCGAGGAGTCCATCGAGGGGCTCGCGACCGAGGGCGGGCTCGGTCTCGTCTTCGCGGTCCTGATCATCCTCGTCTTCCTGCTGTCGATGCGCGCCACGCTCGTCTCGGCGGTGTCCATCCCGCTGTCGCTGGCCACGGCGTTCCTCGTCATGGACGTCACCGGCTACACCCTGAACATCCTCACGCTGGCCGCCCTCACGATCTCCATCGGCCGCGTGGTCGACGACGCGATCGTCGTCATCGAGAACATCAAGCGACACCTGTCGTACGGCGAGGACAAGAAGAGCGCCATCCTCACCGCGACCGGTGAGGTCGCCGGCGCCATCGCGGCCTCGACCATCTGCACCGTCGCCGTCTTCCTGCCCCTCGGCCTCGTCTCCGGCATGACCGGGGAGCTGTTCCGCCCGTTCGCGTTCACCGTGGCCATCGCGATGCTCGCCTCGCTGCTCGTGGCCCTGACGATCGTGCCGGTCCTGGCGTACTGGTTCGTCAAGGCGCCGAAGGGTTCCGAGGAGGCCACCGACGGCGGCCGGGCGATCCGCGAGGCGGCCGAGGCCAAGGAGCGCCGGGGCCTGTGGCAGCGGGCGTACGTGCCCAGCCTGGCCGCCTCGCTGCGCCACCCGTGGATCTCGCTGCTGCTGGCCGTCGGCATCCTCGGCGGGACGCTCGCCCTGGTGCCCCGCCTGGAGACGAACTTCATCGGCGACTCCGGTCAGGACACGCTCGCGGTGACCCAGACGTTCGAGAACACCGCCTCCCTCGAGGCGCAGGACGACGCCGCGCGCGAGATGGAGCAGGCGATCGCCGGCGTCGACGGCGTCGAGACGGTGCAGACCTCCGTCGGAGCCGGCGACTCGCCCGAGGCGGCGTTCTTCGGCGGGGGCGCCGCGCCCAGCGCGAGCTTCTCCGTGACCCTCGACGAGGACGCCGACGGCGTCGCGGTGCAGGACGAGGTCCGCACCGCGGTCGAGGGTCTCGCCGACGACGGCCCCACGACGGAGATCAGCGTCTCCACCGGGGACTCCGGGTTCGGGGGAGCCGACACGATCGACCTGGTCGTCCGGGCGACGGACCTCGACGACCTCGGGACGGCGTCCCGGACGGTGCAGGACGCCGTCGCCGACCTCGACGGCGTCGCCGAGGTGACCAACAACCTCGCGTCCGCCCAGACGGTCCTCCAGGTGGACGTCGACCGGGAGGCCGCGGCCGAGGCCGGGCTCAGCGAGACGCAGGTCGCCGCCGTCGTCTCCGGCGAGATGACCCCGGAGCAGACCGTGGGCGAGGTCGACCTGGGCGACGGGCCCCTGGAGACCCTGGTCGTGACCGGTGAGGCGCCCGAGACGGTCGGCAAGATCGAGAGGATCAAGATCCCGACCGCCTCCGGGACGGTGCGCCTGAACGACGTGGCCGTCGTGGAGGAGGTGGAGACGCCCGCCTCGATCAGCCGCGCCGACGGGCAGCGGTCCGCCACGGTCTCCGTGACCCCGGGCGCCCAGGACCTCGGCACCTTGAGCGCCGAGGTGTCCGCCGCCATCGAGGGGCTCGACCTGCCGGCCGGGGCGACCGTCGAGGTCGGGGGTGTGACCGCGGACCAGGAGGAGGCGTTCGCCGACCTCGGCCTGGCCCTGCTGGCGGCGATCGCGCTGGTCTACGTGATCATGGTCGCGACCTTCAAGTCGCTGATCCAGCCGCTCATCCTGCTGGTCTCGGTGCCGCTGTCCGCCACCGGTGCGCTGGTCGCGCTGCTGGTCACCGACACCCCGCTCGGGGTCGCGGCGCTCATCGGCGTGCTGATGCTGGTCGGCATCGTGGTGTCCAACGCCATCGTGCTCATCGACCTCATCAACCAGTACCGCCGACGCGGCCGCACCCTGGAGGACGCGGTGCGCGAGGGCGCCCGCAAGCGACTGCGGCCGATCGTCATGACGGCGCTGGCGACGATCTTCGCGCTGACCCCCATGGCCTTCGGGCTGACCGGTGGCGGGGCGTTCATCTCCCAGCCGCTGGCCCTGGTCGTGATCGGTGGTCTGATCTCCTCGACGCTGCTGACGCTGCTCATCGTCCCGGTGCTGTACACGCTGGTGGAGGGCCGCACGGAGCGCCGTGCCGCACGCCGGCGTCGGCGGGCCGAGAAGAAGGAGGGCCCGGTCGTCGAGCCCACGGACCGCGAGACGACCGCCGCGGGGGCGGCCGGCTGAGCCGGGCGGTGGCCGCGACGTCGGCCGGGGGTTCCCCGGTCAGGCGTCGCGGCGCCGCCACGCGACGCCTGCCGCGACCAGCAGCGCGACCGTGTACCCCGCCAGGACGCCGTACCCGACCCACGGCTCCAGCAGCGTGGGCGGGGTGACACCGGTCGAGATGATCCGCTCCCCGGCGACCGAGGGCAGCAGCTTGTTGACCCATTCGGCCCAGACGGCGTCCGACGCCGAGACCACGATCTGGAAGATGATCGGCAGCACGAAGAACAGCGCCACGAGAGTGAAGATCGCTCCGGCCGTGTGCCGCAGCAGCGCGCCGACGGCCAGGGAGAACGCCGCCACCGTGGCGAGGTAGAGGACGCAGCCCACCAGCGCACGGACCTGGTCCGCATCGGACAGGTCGACCGGCAGCCCCGCGGAGTCCAGGATCGGCATCGTGACCAGCACGGCCACGCCCAGGGCGAGCGAGATCACGACGACGGTCGCCGCCACGACCACCACGAGCTTGGCCCACAGCGCGGGCAACCGGTGCGGCACGGCGGAGAACGTCGCGCGGATCATCCCGGTCGAGTACTCGTTCGTGACGGTCAGCGCGGCCAGCACCGCCACGGCGAGCTGGGCGAACGAGTAGCCGAGCGTGACCGCCGTCGTCCCCGTCAGGCCCAGGGCCTGCAGCCCCGGGTCGGAGGACATGCCCTCCTGCATCTCGGGTTCGGTCGAGGCGGTGTTCAGCAGGGATGCCATCATCAGGGCGAACCCCACCATGAGCAGGGCCGTGATGAGCACCGTCCAGACCGTCGAGCGCAGCGACCTGAACTTGATCCATTCCGAGCGCAGCGCACCGACGAACGAGACGGGCCGCACGGGCACCTGCGAGGTCGGTGCGGCGGGGGAGGCGGCGGTCGCGGTCATCAGGAGACCTCCTCGGCGTGGTACTCGACGGCGTCCGAGGTCAGCGACAGGTAGGCGTCCTCCAGCGTGGAGGAGACCGGCGTCAGCTCGTGCAGCACGAATCCTTCGGCGGCGGCGAGCTCGCCGATGCGTGCGGCCTCCGTCCCGGCGACGTCCAGTCCGCCGTCCTCGGACGCCGTGACCTGGGCGCCCGCCCGGCGCAACGCCTCCGCCAGGGCCGTGGGCTCCGGGGTGCGGACCCGGACGCGGCGACGGGCGGCGTCGTCCAGCAGCTCGGCGACGGACGTGTCGGCGAGGATCCGGCCCCGTCCGATGACCAGGACGTGGTCGGCCGTCTGGGCGACCTCGCTCATCAGGTGGCTGGACAGGAAGACCGTGCGTCCCTCCGCGGCGAGCCGGCGCGCGAGGTGGCGCACCCACAGCACGCCCTCCGGGTCCAGCCCGTTGACGGGCTCGTCGAGGATGAGCGTGCGGGGGTCGCCGAGCAGCGCCGCCGCGATGCCGAGCCGCTGCCCCATCCCGAGCGAGAACCCGCCGACCCGCTTGCGCGCGACGTCCGTCAGGCCGGTGAGGTCGATCACCTCGTCGACGCGGGAGTCCGGGATGGCGTGCGTCGCGGCCAGCGCCTGCAGGTGACGCCGTGCGGTGCGTCCCGGGTGCACGGCCTTGGCCTCCAGCAGGGCGCCGACCTCCGCCAGGGGGCGTGCGTGGTCGGCGTAGGGGCGTCCGTTGACGGTCACCGTGCCCGCGGTCGGTCGGTCCAGGCCCATGACCAGCCGCATCGTCGTCGACTTGCCGGCACCGTTCGGGCCGAGGAACCCGGTGACGACGCCGGGGCGCACGGTGAAGGAGATGTCGTCGACGGCGAGCTTGTCGCCGTACCTCTTCGAGAGGCCTCGTGCCTCGATCATGGGCGCCACTCCTTCGTCGGACGCTGCACGCCGCTGGTCCCGAGCCTAGCGCCGGGACGCCGCCGAGGGCGGGAACGTGTGACAGGGTCCGCGCGTTGCCTAGGATGAGTGTCACGGCCAGCGACCCGGCACTGCGCGCGACAACCCGTCGTGCGCATCCGGCAGCCGCGACCAGGAGGAGTTCATGAGCAACCCCGTCTTCTCGAACAGCGACGTCTTCGGCGAGCCGCGCCGCACCGGGCGTGGCGGAGCCGCCACGGCCGCGCGCCCGGCGCAGTACGGCGCCTACGGCGCACAGGCCGCCGACGCCGCGTCCCTGCAGAACATGTACGAGGCGCCGTCCGCGACCCCCGTGGACACGCAGCGCCTGACCTACACCGACGTCATCATGAAGACCGGCGGGCTGCTCGCGCTGCTGGTCGTCGTGGCGGCGGCGACCTGGTCGATCGCGCCCGAACTGTGGATCGGCGGCATGATCGTCGGTCTCGTGCTCGGCCTGGTCAACGCCTTCAAGAAGAACCCGAGCCCCGTGCTCATCACGCTGTACGCCGCCGCGCAGGGTGTGTTCCTGGGCGGGATCTCGAAGTTCTACGAGTCGTGGCAGGACGGCGTGGTCCTCCAGGCGGTGCTGGCGACGCTGTCGGTGTTCGCCGTGGCGCTGTTCCTGTACAGCTCCGGCAAGGTGCGCGTCACCCCGAAGTTCACGCGGTTCCTGCTCATCGGCATGGTGGGCTACCTCGTGTTCTCCCTGGTCAACGTGGTCCTGGTCTGGACCGGCGTCCTCGAGGGCTGGGGCATGCGGGGCGGCACGATGGGCATCGTCGTCGGCATCATCGCCGTGGTCCTGGCCTCGATGTCGCTGATCATGGACTTCGACTTCATCAAGCGCGGTGTCGAGCAGGGCGTCCCGGCGAAGTTCGCCTGGTCGGCGGCCTTCGGCCTCATCGTCACGCTCGTCTGGCTGTACCTGGAGCTGCTGCGCCTGCTGGCGATCTTCAACAGCGGCGACTGACGACCCCTCGCCGGCCCGCACCGGCGCGCTGAACGTCCGACGGCCGGGCACCCTGCACAGGGTGCCCGGCCGTCGTCGTCCCACCTCCGCGAGTCAGTACGGATCGGGCCGGGTCAGTACGGATCGGGCCGAGTCAGTACGGATCGGGCCGAGTCAGGACGCGGGTCCGGGCGCGAACCCGTCGCTCGGCGGGTTGACTCGCCGCAGACCGCCCTGACCCGCGGGAGATCGTCCTGACCCGCGGGGGATCGGCCTGACTCGCGGGGGATCGTCCTGACCCGCGTCAGGCGCGGCTGGGGGTGCGGAACGCCCGGTGGTCGCCCGGGTCGTCCTCCGCGCGGATCACGTGCATGACAGCGTTGATCAGGGCCAGGTGCGTGAACGCCTGCGGGAAGTTACCCAGGTGCCGTCCCGTGCGCGGGTCGAGCTCCTCCGCGTACAGGTTCAGCGACGACCCGAAGGACAGCAGCCGTTCGCACAGCGTGCGGGCCTCGTCGATCTCGCCGATCTCGCACAGCGCCGAGACCAGCCAGAACGAGCAGATCGTGAAGGTGCCCTCGTCGCCGTCCATGCCGTCATCGGTGTCGTCGGTGCGGTAGCGCAGGACCAGTCCGTCCTCGGTGAGCTCCTCGGCGATCGCGCGCACGGTGGCGCGGACACGCTCGTCGTCCGGGGGCAGGAAGCGCAGCAGCGGCACCAGCAGCAGCGAGGCGTCCAGCGAGTCGTCGCCGTAGCGCTGGGTGAACACGCCGCGCTCGTCCACCCCCTTGGAGCAGATGTCGGCGTGGATCTCGTCGGCCAGCTTCTGCCACTGCTCGGCGAAGTCCGGCTCGTCGTACAGCCGGGCCAGGCGGGCCCCGCGGTCGAGGGCCACCCAGCACATCAGCTTGGAGGAGGTGAAGTGCTGCGGCTGGCCGCGCACCTCCCAGATCCCTCGGTCGGGCAGGTGCCAGTGCTTGGCGGCCTCCTCGACCTGCCGCTTGAGCACCGGCCACAAGGCCTCCGGCAGCTGCTCCCGGTTGCGGGTGTGCAGGTAGACCGAGTCCAGCACGGCGCCCCAGACGTCGTGCTGGCTCTGGTCGTACGCGGCGTTGCCCACCCGGACGGGTTGCGCCCCCTCGTATCCCGTCAGGTGGGTGAGCTCGGTCTCCTTGAGCTCCTCCTCGCCGTCGACGCCGTACATGATCTGGAGCTGCTTGTTGTCCTGACAGGCGTCCTGGATGAAGGCGAAGAAGTCGTTCGCCTCCCGGTCGAGCCCGAGCGTGTACAGGCCCCACAGGGCGAACGTCGAGTCGCGGATCCAGGCGTACCGGTAGTCCCAGTTGCGCTCGCCGCCGGGGGTCTCCGGCAGGGACGTCGTCGCGGCGGCCAGCAGCGCGCCGGAGGGGGCGTAGGTCAGACCCTTGAGAGTGAGTGCCGAGCGCTGCAGGTAGATGCGCCAGGGATGGTCGGGGAAGAAGCCCTGGGTGATCCAGTCGCGCCAGAACTGCTCGGTCCGCCACATCTTCTCGGCGGCCTCGTCGAACGACGTGGGCGCCGGCAGCGGTGACCAGGCCAGGGCGACGAAGTGGGTGTCGCCCTCCTCCATCCGGGTGCGTGCCTGGGCACGACGGCCCTCGAGCCCGAACCGCAGGCTGGAGCTGAGGCGCAGGTCCGGGTTCGCGTCGCCGGTCCGGGCGGTGACGGAGGAGTAGCCCTCGTCGACGTACTCCCAGTCCGGCTCGTAGCGCGCGTAGTCGGACATCGGCGAGCACACGACCTCGAGGTCGACCTTGCCGGAGACGCACTTCACGGTGCGCAGCAGCACGTGCTCGGCGTCGTGGTCGGTCGGCGTGCGCCGGTGCGTCTGCGACCGCTCGTGCAGGTTGTGCCACGGTCCCATGACCATCGCGTCGCGCACGACCAGCCAGCCGGTGCTCGTCTGCCACGTGGTCTCGAGGATCAGGGTGCCGGGGATGTAGCGGCGCGCCACGGGGACGCGCACCCCGTGCGGCCCGACCCGGAAGTGGCCGGCCCCGCGGTCGAGCAGGGAGGTGAAGACGCTGGGGGAGTCGGGGCGTGGAACACACATCCACTCGACCGCTCCGCTCGGCGCCACGAGGGCGTTCGTCTCGCAGTCGGACAGGAAGGCGTACTCCGCGATCGCGGGGAACGTGCTGCGTCCGTCTGTCGGCGGTGGTGCCTGGGCATCGAGCGTCATGGACCCAGAGTGCGTCGCCCCGGGGGCGGTGCGCCACTTCCCCCTGTGCTGGAGCGAGAAGATTCACACAGTTGTGACGTGTCGGAAAGACGTTTCCGGCGGGCTCCCGGAGCCCGGAGTCTGCGGAACCAGGCCCGTGAACTGCGGCGATGCGGCGCGATCGGAAGAATCGTCGCCGATCTGCCGTGCCGTGTCGATCCTGGGGTGTCCCGTTCGACCTGGGGGGTGAGAAGGTCTCGGACAAGAGGCCCGGACATCGGAGGAGATGAGGGACATGACCAAGTACATGCTGATCATGCGCGGCACCGACGAAGGTCGGGCGGACTTCGAGGAGATGGACTTCTCGGAGGTCATCGCCGCCATGGGGCGCTACAACGAGTCGATGATGGACGCCGGTGTGCTCGTCGCCGGCGAGGGGCTCGCCGACGCCTCCGAGGGTGCCGTCGTCGACTTCTCCACCGAGACCCCCGTCGTCACCGACGGCCCGTACGGGGAGACCAAGGAGCTGTTCAACGGCTTCTGGATCCTCGACGTCGCGGACGTCGCCGAGGCGGTCGAGTGGGCCAAGCGGGCCCCGCTGAGCGGCCCGGGCACGAAGCTCGAGGTCCGTCGGGTGACCGGCGAGGAGGACTTCCCGGCCGACGACGAGTGGATCCAGAAGGAGAAGGAGTGGCGTCGCCGGCTCGGGACGAAGTGAGCCGTCCGCTCGGGGACGAGGGCGGTGCTCCGGTGCCCGACGACGGTCCTCCGGACGCGCGCCGCGGTGTCGGGGCCGACGGGGGTCCCGACACCGCGCGGCGCGCCGTCGAGGCGACGTGGCGCATCGACGCGCCACGGATCGTCGGTGCCCTGGCCCGGTACACGGGTGACTTCGCGCTCGCCGAGGACGTCGCCCAGGAGGCGCTCGCCGAGGCCCTGGTCGCCTGGCCGCGCGACGGCCGCCCCCGCGACCCCACGGCGTGGCTGCTCACCACCGCTCGTCGCCGTGCGATCGACGCGTTCCGCCGTCGTGCCGGGCGTGACGAGCGGTACGCCGTGCTCGGGCACGAGCTCGGCGAGGGGGAGGCGCACGCCGGGGCCGCGCCGTCGGGCGACGAGGAGCCGGACCTGCTGTGGGACCCGGACCGGATCGAGGACGACCGGCTCGCGCTGATCTTCACGGCCTGCCACCCGGTGCTGTCCACGGAGGCGCGCGTGGCGCTGACCCTGCGCGTCGTCGGCGGACTGTCCAGCGACGAGATCGCCCGGGCGTTCCTGCTGCCCCGGGCGACGGTCCAGGCGCGCATCACCCGGGCCAAGAAGACGCTGGCGGCGGCCCGGGTGCCCTTCGAGGTGCCGCCCGCCGCGGACCGCACCGAGCGCCTGGGCTCCGTGCTCAGCGTGGTGTACCTGATCTTCACCGAAGGCTCCACGGCGTCGGCCGGGGAGGACTGGATCCGCACCGACCTCGCCCGCGAGGCGATCCGGCTCGCCCGGGTCCTGGAACGTCTGGTCCCCGACGAGCCCGAGGCGTCCGGGCTGCTGGCCCTGCTCGAGCTGACGGCCGCGCGGTTCCCGGCCCGCACCGGCCCGGGCGGGGAGCCGGTGCTGCTGGCCGACCAGGACCGTCGTCGCTGGGACGCCGGGGCGATCCGGCGCGGCCGGGCCGCACTGGTCCGGGCGGCCGGAGCCGGGCGGGGTCTGGGTCCCTACGGTCTGCAGGCCGCGATCGCGGAGCAGCACGACACGGCGCCGTCCGTCGACGCCACCGACTGGGACCGCATCGTCGTCCTCTACGAGGCCCTGGGCCGCGTGGCGCCCTCCCCGGTCGTCGAGCTCAACCGGGCCGTGGCGGTGTCGATGGCGTCCGGGCCGGCCGCCGCGCTGGAGATCGTGGACGACCTCGCCGCCCGCGAGGTGCTCACCGGGACCTACCTGCTGCCCAGCGTCCGCGGCGAGCTGCTGACGCGCCTCGGCCGGCGGGCGGAGGCGCGGGCCGAGCTGGAGCTGGCCGCCCGGCTGTGCGGCAACGATCGCGAACGGGGAGTGCTGGAGGCCAAGGCCGCGGCGTTGGACGGGCCGTCGTAGGCTGAACCGTGACTCGCCGACCGGCGCACCGCCGTCGGCTCCCCTGCACCCGACCGTGAGGTACCACCATGACCACGCTGCCCACCGCCACCGGTTCCTTCGGCGACAAGCCGCAGATCACCTTCCCCGAGGGCGACGCCCCCGCCGGCCTGCAGGTCCAGGTGCTCGAGGAGGGCTCCGGCCCCGTCGTCGACGGCGGCCGCACCATCGTCGTCAACTACTACGGCCAGACCTGGGGCGGGGAGATGTTCGACAACTCCTGGGACCGCGGGCAGACCATCGACTTCCCGATCGGCGTCGGCGCCGTCATCGGCGGCTGGGACAAGGGCCTCGTCGGCCGCAACGTCGGCGACCGCGTCCTGCTGTCCATCCCGTCCGAGCACGGCTACGGCCAGCGCGGCGTGCCGCAGGCCGGCATCCCCGGCGGCGCGACCCTGGTGTTCGTCGTGGACGTCGTCGACGTCAAGTGAGCTGATTCCTGCGGTGCGGGGAGGCCCGTGCCCGGTCGCGTTCACGGTCGCTGCGCGACCTCCACTTCGGGTGTGACGACCGGGCACGGGCCTCCCCGCACCACCGTGCGACGACAGAGCGCGGGGTCGCGCCTCAGGGCTTGCGGGAGCGGGTGACCGTGAAGCGCGGGTCCTGGGCGACGTGGTCCGTGGGGCCGACCGCGCGCCCGATGGACCCGCGGTAGCGCAGCCGCGTGTTGTACACGCACCACAGCTCCCCGCCCGGACGCAGGATCCGGCCCGCCGTGGCGAACATGCGGTACGCCGCCTCCGTGCTCATCGCGGCACGGTCGTGGAAGGGCGGGTTGAGCAGCACGACGTCGGCGCTCTCGTCCGGCAGGCCGGCCCCGGCGTCGTCCCGGGTGACCACGCCCGTCACGCCGTTGGCCGCCAGGGTCTCGCGCGCCGACGACACCGCGGCGGCCGACCGGTCGGTCGCCACGACCCGCGCCTGCGGGTAGCGGTGGGCGAGCACCACCGACAGCAGCCCGGTACCGCACCCGAGGTCGACCGCGTCGTGCACGCGCGCGGCGGCGGGCCAGTACCCGGCGGTGCTCAGCAGGAACCGGCTGCCGTGGTCCAGGGCCGCCCCCGCGAAGGTGCCGCCGTGCGCCACGACCTCGATCCGGTCGGGGGCCGCGCCGCCGTCGGTCGGGGACGCCGCCGCGAGCAGCTCGGGGTCGGTCAGGCTCTCGTGGACCGGGTACAGCGGGTCGGCCGTCCGGGCCTCCGGGCGCGGGCGGGACGCCACCAGGGCGCGGGACTTGCTGCGCGCCAGGGTGGCGCGGACCTCGGTGAACCGGTCGCCGAGCACGTCGTTCATCGCGCGGGTCATGTGCTTCAGCCGCCCGCCGGCCAGCAGCGTGGCGTCGTCGGCACCGTGGCGTGCGACGGCCTCGACGGTCTCGGTGAGCTCGGCCAGGCCCTTCGGCAGCTGCAGCAGCACGATCCGGGCGCCGGCCAGCAGCGCGGTGCCCAGGGTGTCGTGGATCGTGACCCGGTCTCGGACCTCGGCCGGCTCCAGGTCGAGGTGGTGCCGCACCGCCTGCTCGGCGTCGAGGGCGTCGGTGTGCACCCGGACGTCCGGGGCTCCCAGGGCCAGGGCCCCCAGGGTGAGGGCGCCGAACCGGTCCCCGACGACGACCACGTCCCCCGGCCCGGCCCGGCCGATCGACTCCGCGGCCTCGGCGAGCAGCAGCCGGTCGGTGGCGTCCACCGCGACCGGGCCGTCGGCGCGGGTGCCGTCGTCGGGCCAGGGCACGAGGCGGTCGAGCACGGCGGTCACGGTCGGGGGCAGGTCGGCGGGGGATGTCACGGCACCGACCGTAGTCTGGGCGCATGACCGAAGCCACGTCGTCGGACGCCCGCGTGACCATCACCTACTGCACGCAGTGCCGGTGGTTGATGCGCGCGGCGTGGGTCGCCCAGGAGCTGCTGCAGACGTTCCGCACCGGGCTCGGGGAGGTCGCGCTGGTGCCGGGCACGGACGGCGTGTTCCGCGTGGAGCTGGTCCGGTCACCGGGCGAGGAGCCGATGCTGCTGTGGGACCGCAAGGCCGAGGGCGGTTTCCCGGAGATCCCGCCGCTGAAGAAGGCGGTGCGGGACGCCGTCGCGCCGGACATGGCGCTGGGGCACACCGACCGGGTCACCTCCCGCGACTGATCAGGACTCGCGCTTGCGCTCCGCGGCGACCCGCTCCTCCTCGGCGCGGACCTTCGCGGCGGTCTCGCGCTCCTGGACCAGCCACGCCGGCGGGTCCTCGCGCAGCTCGTCGATCTGCTCGGTGGTCAGCGGCTCGGTGATGCCGCCGCGCGCCAGCCCGCCGATGGAGATGCCGAGGCGGCCGGCCACGACCGGGCGCGGGTGCGGACCGTTGCGGCGCAGCTCCTCGAGCCACTCCGGCGGGTTCTGCTCGAGCTGTTCCAGCTCGGCGCGGGTGATGCCCTTCTCCTGGAACTCCGCCGGCGTGGCGGGCAGGTAGACGCCGAGGCGCTTCGCGGCGTTCGTCGGCTTGAGGACCTGCTGGGAGAAGGGTGTTCCGGCCATGCGCCCAGGGTAGTCGGGCGGGCCGCGTGCCGCCGCACCGTAACCTGGCCACGTGAGCGAGGACACCCGGCCCGAACGGCCCGACGACGCCGACCCCAGCGTGGACCCGGGCCCGCGGTTCCGCCTGGGGTTCGTCCCGGGTGCGACCCCGGGCAAGTGGGCCCGCACGTGGGAGCAGCGTCTGCCGCGCGTGCCGTTGGATCTCGTCCCGGTGGAGTCGGCCGACGCCACGACGGCGCTGCGCGAACGGACGGTGGAGGCCGCGATCGCCCGGCTGCCTGTCGACAAGGACGAGTTCCACGCCATCGCGCTGTACGACGAGGTGCCGATGGTGGTGGTCGCCCGGGACCACCTGCTGGCCGCCACCGAGGAGTCCGAGCACGTCACGCCCGCGGACCTCGCCGAGGACGTGCTCTGGGTGCCGGACGACGACGTGCTCTTCACGGGTGACGAGCCCCGCCCCGGCACGGCACCGGAGGCGTACGACGACGGCACCGGGAATCTGGTCACGCCGGCACCGGCCACCACGGCGGAGGCGATCGCCTGGGCCGCCACGGGCAGCGGGGTCGTCGTCGTCCCCATGTCCCTGGCGCGGCTGCACCGGCGGAAGGACGTGGTGCACCGCGTGCTCGACGACGGGCCCGAGGCGCCCGTCGGGCTGGTCTGGCTCCGCGACGGGCTGTCCGAGGAGAGGGGCGAGCTCGTCGAGGAGATGGTGGGCATCGTGCGGGGCCGCACCGCGAACAGCTCCCGCGGCCGGGCGGGCGAGTCCGCGCGGGCGTCGACGAAGGCCGCTAGCGGCAAGAAGGCTTCGGGCGGCGCCGCCAAGAAGTCCGGGCAGCCCGGCGGACGTGGTGGAGCTCCGGGCGCTCGCCGTGGTGCGCCCCCCGGCCGTCGAGGCCGCCCCGGCGGTGGCAAGGGGCGCGGGAAGCGGCGCTGAGGCCCCCGGTGCCGGGGCGGCCCTTCCCGGGGGCCGCCGGGCCTCAGTGCGTGAAGCGGCACCGTGAGGCTCGTCGTGGCACGATGCGGCCGTGACCAGGCCTCGCCGCGATCCGGCGCTCGAACCCTTCGACCACGGGACGGTCGTGCTGCGACGCGACGGCGAGGTCGCCGGTCACGTCGCCACGACGCTGGGGACGTTCTGGTCACCGGCGCGCCCCCTGACGATCCAGCAGTGCGTGTGGTTTCTCGTCGTGTGGGCGGACGGCGTGAAGGAGCCGCCGTTCGAGGACTACGCGCCGTGGACGGCGGTCGAGGAGATCAGGGCCGGGACGTTCGCCTGGGAGGACGGTCCGCATCGCGGCACCTACGCGGCCACGTGGCTGCCGCGGGCCCAGGGCGAGGCCCGGTGGGCCGAGCTCGGCATCACCCTGGACGACTTCTGAGGTGGAGGAGCGTTCGGACGCCCTCGATCGTGTCGGCCGTCCAGACCCTCTGGATGTGCCTCGGTAGCGCGACGGACGCTCGACGCCCTCCTCACACGGGACGGCGATGCGTCGTGGTTCGAGCCGTACGCCGACGTGATCGACGGGTGCCGCTGGGTGATCCGAGACGCCACCCGCGAACCCCCCTTCGCGAGGTTCCGTGGCGCTCGTCCCGGAGGCGAGGTCGTCGCATGCCCCACCCGGAGCGTCCAATGACCGGAACGGGATGCTCGTGGAACGCGGCGGCGTGCGTCTCCGCCGCGTTCCAGCCAGGGCCGTCGACCCGAGCGCGCGGTCTCAGGCGACTTGGTCGAGGCGGACCGGCATCAGGATCGACAGCGTGCCGTCACGGTCGGGGTGGCGGACGGCCAGTGGTGCGATGGGGTCGTCGAGGCCGAGGGTGAGCTGGTCTCCCGCCTGCAGTGCCTGGAGCAGGAACTCCCGGTTGACGGCGATCACCAGCGCGTCGGGTTCGTCGGTGGGGCCCACGTGGATTCCGTCCGCGGTGACGCTGAGCCGGCTGACGTCGTAGGCGACGCCGTCTCCCTCCCGGACGAGGGTCTCGGTCGTGCCCGCGTCGAGCTCGGCGCGCAACGCCGCGGCATCGACCGGGATCTCGCGTCGCCTGCCCTCGAGCAGCGTCCGGTAGGACGGGAAGTCGACGTCCGGGACGTCTGCCCGGACGGCACCGCCGAGACCGGAGAGAGTGATGGTGCCGTCGGCCACCTCCACCTCCAGGTTCCCGGTGGCCGGACCGGCGAGCAGCTGGTCCACGGCCGCTGTCGGAAGGAGCAGGTGGAGATCGGTGGGTTCCGGCGTCGTGAGAGTGCTGGTGGCGAGCCGGTACCGGTCCGTCGCGACGACCCGCAGCCGGCCGTCCTCGCTGTCGAGGTAGACACCGTTCAGGCGGGGCTCGTCCGGGTCGTCGGAGACGGCATAGCGGACCTCGTGGAGTGCTCGGACCAGGTCGTGGGTGGGCAGCGTGCAGCGGTTCATGGCGATCTCCGGGTTCTCGAGCAGGTGATGGACGATGGAGATCTCCCGCCGGGCGTCGGCCAGGCCCGCTTCGAGCCGGGCGAGGTGAGCGTCGAGGACCGGGACCGCACGGGCCGGGTCCTCCAGCACGGCCTTGATGTCGGCCAACGGCAGGCCGACACGTCGGAGGTGCGCCACGAGCCGCGCCTGAGCCACCTGGTCCGCCCCGTAGAAGCGGTAACCCGACCACGGGTCGACCGCCGCGGGCGGCAGCACCCCGGCACCGTCGTAGAAGCGCAGCGCACTGACCGGCAACCCGCTCAGGGAGGCCACCCGACCGATACCCAGCAGTTCGTTCTCCACCCCTGCACCCTCCGGCCTCGACCTGCTCGAGGGTCAAGCCCCCACATCCTGCCCCGCGCCGGCGACTAGTGCGCTCCGGTTCCCAGCGCGCGCACCGCGTCGATCGTGTCGGCCTCGGCGGCGGTCTTGTCGTCGCGGTACCGGATCACCCGAGCGAAGCGCAGGGCGACGCCGCCGGGGTAGCGGGTGGAGCGCTGGACCCCGTCGAACGCGATCTCCACGACCTGCTCGGGGCGCACCCGCACCACGTACCCGTCGGTCGGCCCCTCGGCGAGCTCGGTGAACCGTTCGGTCTGCCAGGCGAGCATCTCGTCGGTCATCCCCTTGAACGTCTTGCCGAGCATGACGAACCCGCCGCTCTCCGGGTCGCGCGCCCCGAGATGGATGTTCGACAGCCAGCCCTGGCGGCGCCCCGATCCCTGCTCGACGGCGAGCACCACGAGGTCGAGGGTGTGCCGGGGCTTGACCTTGACCCAGGCGGCCCCGCGCTTGCCGGCGGCGTACGGGGCCTCGAGGTCCTTGACGACGACCCCTTCGTGGCCGGCGCCCACGACCTCGTCGAAGAACTCCTGGAGCGCGCCGGTGTCGGTGTCGACGAGCCGGGGGACGACCGCGTCGGCCGGGACGGCGCGGTCGAGGGCGGCCAGGCGCTCGCGGGCGGGGGCGTCGACCAGGTCGGTGCCGTCCAGGTGCAGCAGGTCGAAGAACCGGACGGTCAGCGGCAGGCTCGACGTCGGGTCGGCCTCGTGGGTCCCCGTGCGGGACGCCGTCTCCTGGAACGGGCGGGGACGTCCGGCGTCGTCGAGGGCGAGGGCCTCGCCGTCGAGCACGGCGGCCTCCACGTCCAGGGAGCGGGCCAGCGTGACGACCTCGGGCAGCCGGTCGGTGATGTCGTCGAGCGAGCGGGTGAACACGGCGACGTCGTCGCCGGTGACGTGGACCTGGACGCGGATGCCGTCGAGCTTCACGTCCGCGGCCACGGCGGTGTCGGCGAAGCGCTCGGCGGCCGCGCCGACGTCGGGCGCTGACGACGCCAGCATCGGGCGGACCGGCCGCCCGACCTGCAGCCGGAAGCTCTCCAGGGCCGACGCGCCCCCGGTCAGCGCGGCGCGGGCGATCGGTCCGGACACCGCGGAGAACATCGCCGCGCGGCGGACGGCCTTCACGGGTACGTCGGCCGCCGCGGCGAGGGCGTCGAGGAGGAGCGAGTCCAGGGCGCCCTGGCGCAGCTCGCCGCGCAGCAGGCCGGACAGGAACCGCTGCTCGTCGGCGGTGGCGCGGGAGAACAGCTCGGTGAAGGCCTGCGAGCGTGCCGTGTGGGAGCCCGCGCCCTCGAGGGCCTGCATCGCGGACAGGGCGGCGTCGACCTCGACCGGCGTCAGCGTGGCGACGTCCGTCGCAGGCGGCAGGTCGGCGAGGGTCCGCCAACCGATGCCGGTACGGCGCTGTCGTGGGCGGCCGGACAGGTAGGACGCGACGATCTCGATCTCGTCGGCGTCGTCGCCCTCCGGCGCCGTCGCGGGCGGGGGAGCGGCGTCGCGCAGGGCTGCGGCCAGCAGCTCGCGCTTGCGCAGACGGGAGCGCGTCGCGGCGACCGCGGCGTGGATGCGGACGAGCTCGTCGAGCAGCACAGGTCGATCGTCGCAGCCGGCACCGACCGGCGCGCGAGAACCCGGTCGACCGGTGGGGGACGGGGCTCAGCCGTGCGCGGCGTCGTAGGCCTCGCGGGCGGCGAGGACGTCGGCGGAGTGGTCCAGCGTCCAGCGTTCGATCGCCTGCATCGGGCCGAGGAGGTCGCGTCCGGCGGGGGTGAGCTCGTACTCGACGCGGGGCGGCACCTCCGCGTGCACCGTGCGTCGCACGAGCCCGTCCCGCTCCAGCCCGCGCAGCGTCCGGGTCAGCATCTTCTGCGAGACGCCGTCGACGCGCTGCGCGAGCGCCGAGAACCGCTGCGGGCCGTCGGCGAGCGCACCCACGACGAGAACCGTCCAGCGGTCGGCGACGCGGTCGAGGACCGTGCGGCTCGGGCAGGCCTTCAGGTACGGGTCGAACGGGATCGTGGTCACGGCGGCACCTCCTTGCGGAACTCGATCCTACGTCCTACAGTCACCGATGGAAACCTACTCTCCATTGGAGAGTAATGCCGAGCAGAGAGCGAGACAGCCATGGCGCGCATCACCGTCATCGGAGGGACCGGCTACGCCGGGGAGCACATCGTCCGCGAGGCCGCCCGGCGCGGTCACGACGTCACGTCGATGAGCCGGTCCGAGCCGGCCGAGCCCGTGGACGGCGTCACCTACACGACCGGCTCCGTCCTGGACGCGGAGTCCGTGGACAGCGCCGTCGAGGGGGCCGACGTCGTCGTGGCGACCGTCTCCCCGCGCGGGGACATGGCCGGGCACGTCCGTCCCGCCTACGCCCGGCTCGCCGACCGGGCCGCCGCGCACGACGCCCGCCTCGCCGTCGTCGGGGGCGCGGGGTCGCTGAAGGTCAGCGAGGACGGGCCGCGGGTCGTGGACACCCCGGACTTCCCGGACGCCTTCAAGGCCGAGGCCCTCGAGTTCACCGAGATCCTGGCCGACCTGCAGGACGCGCCCGAGGGGCTCGACTGGTTCTACCTCAGCCCGCCGGCCGTCTTCGGCGCCTACGCGCCGGGGGAGAAGACCGGCACGTACCGCATCGGCGGCGACGTGCTGCTCGCCGACGCCGAGGGCGGCTCCGCCATCTCCGGCGCCGACTTCGCCACGGCCCTGGTCGACGAGCTCGAGAACCCGACGCACCGCCGTCGGCGGTTCACCGTCGCGTCCTGACGCCCGCAGCACGATGGCCCGCCCTCCACCGGTGGATCACCGGAGAGGGCGGGCCGTCGTCGCGGGTCCGCGGCGCTCAGGCGGCGTCGGGGAACGGCACCCCGGTCGTCGCGTGGCAGCGGTAGCCGTGCGGGTTCTTCGCCGGGGACAGGTACTGCTGGTGGTAGTCCTCGGCGTAGTAGAACGGCCCCGCCTCGGCAGCCGGTCGCATCTCGGTCGTGATCGGGTCGTAGCCCCGCGAGGCCAGCACCTCGGCATAGCGCTCGGCCGTGGAGCGCACCGCCTCGGCCTGCTCCGGTGTCGTCCAGTAGATCGCCGACCGGTACTCGGTGCCCACGTCGTTGCCCTGGCGGTAGCCCTGGGTCGGGTCGTGGCGCTCCCAGAAGATCCGCAGCAGCTCCTCCTCGGAGACCTGCGACGGGTCGTAGGCGACCATCGTGGTCTCGGTGTGGCCGGTCCGCGCGGTGCAGACCTCCTCGTAGACGGGGTTCGGCGTGGTGCCGCCCATGTAGCCCACGGCGGTGCTCACCACCCCGGGGACCTGCCAGTAGATCTCCTCGGAACCCCAGAAGCAGCCCATCGCGACGTACAGCACGCGGGTGCCGGGCTCCCACGGGCCGACGATCGACGTGCCGAGCACGGTGTGCGGACGCGGCGCGGCCAGCACGGGCGCCTCACGCCCCGGCAGCGCGTCCTCCGGGGCGACCATCGTCGTCTTGCCGGCGCCGAACAGGTACTCGAAGATCATCGTTCCTCCTGACTCGGGCGGGTCTCTCCGCCCGATGGCGACAACGCCGCACCGGCGGTGCGTGTTCCGTCCGCCGTGCCCCGCTCGGTCGAGGTTCAGTCGAGGTCGCGCACCGCACGCGCCTCGACGTCGGCCAGGACCTCGTCCGCCACCTCGGGGCTGACCAGCCCCTCGTTGCGAGCGCGGACGCAGACGTCGCGCTCGACCTCCACGGCGTCGCGCAGCAGCGCGTCGACCTGCTCGTCGTACCGCTCGGTGCCGTCGCCCTTGTCCCGGGCGCGGGACAGCGCCCGCTGCGCGGTCAGGTACCCCTCGTACTGCTGCGCGACCGCCTCGCGGACCGGCGGGGGCACGTCGGACCGGACGCGCACGGCCTCCAGCGCCGCCACCGTGGCCTGCTCCCGGAGCCGGACGACCTCGGCGGTGCCGTCGCCGGCCCGGCCCACGCCGAGGCGCCGGACCACCGGCGCCAGCGTCAGCCCCTGCAGCACCAGGGTCGCGAGCACCACGACCAGTCCGACGAACACCACCGTGTCCCGCATCGGGAAGTCCTCTCCGGAGTCCACGACGTGCGGCAGGGCGAGGGCGGTGGCCACCGTGACGACACCGCGCATCCCCGCCCAGGAGACGACCGCCGTCTCCCGTCGCGTGAAGGCGCCGATGCCCGCGACCTGCGCGGGCGACCCCTGGGCCCGGGCCCTGGCCTCCATCCCGCGCTCCAGCCACAGCAGGGCGGGGAACATCCAGGCGAACCGCACCACGACCAGGACGGCCACCACCGCGAGCGCCAGCGGCAGCGCGGTCGACCAGACCGGGTCGCCGTCCAGCACGGACGTCAGCTCGAAGCCGATGAGCACGAACACGACCCCGGTGATCAGGTAGTCGGCGTAGTCCCACACGGCCCGACCGAGCAGCCAGCCCCCTGAGGTCACCGACGCGTGGGACACGGACCGCAGCACGAGCCCGAGCGTGAGGACCGCCAGCACACCCGACCCCAGCAGCTCCTCGGCCACCAGGTAGGCGGCGAACGGCAGGGCGATGGTCACGGTCGTCTCGGCGGCGGGCACGTGCAGGCGGCCGAGCACCAGGTGCCCCAGCCAGCCGCCGGCCAGTCCCACCGCGACCCCCACGACGACGGCGAGGAGCAGGTCGAGCCCGACCTCCCCGGCCGTCACGGAACCGGCCACGACGGCGGCCACGGCGACGTGGTACATCACCAGGGCGGTGGCGTCGTTGAACATGCCCTCGCCCTCGAGCACGGTCACGACCCGGCCGGGCAGGCGCAGCCGCCGGGCCACGGCGGTCGCCGCCACCGGGTCAGGCGGCGCGACGATCGCCCCCAGCACCCACGCGACCGGCCAGGGGACACCGGCGGCGTGGGCGACCACGGCGACGACGCCCGCCGAGGCGATGGTCAGCCCCACCGCGGTCAGGAGGATCGGCCGGGACTGACTGCGGAACTCCCGCACCGTCGAACGCTGCGTGGCAGCGAACAGCAGCGGCGGCAGCACCACCGGCAGGATGAGGTCGGGGGAGAGCCGCAGGGCCGGCACGGCCGGGAACAGGGGCAGCGCGAGGCCGAACAGCGTGAGCAGCACGGGCAGCGGGACGCGGACCCGGTCGGCGAGCGGGGTCAGCACGACGACCCCGGCCACGATGACTCCCCACAGGGCGACCGACGACATCTGGTGTCTCCCGGGTCGGCGACGACGGACGTGGACAGTCTGCCCGTCGCGGGACTCCGGCGCGCGAGGGCCCGCCGCCCGCGAACGCCGACGCGTCGGTACCGTGGCATCCATGGCCACCGAGCCCAGCGACCCGCTGCTCCTGCCGGACGCCGCCGCGTGGCGGGCCTGGCTCGACGCCCACGAGGACGACACCCCCGAGGGCGTCTGGGTCGTGCTCGCCCGCAAGGCCCGTCCGGCCCCCACCTCGCTGACGCGTGACGAGGCGCTCGAGGAGGCGCTGTGCAGCGGTTGGATCGACGCCCAGGCCCGCTCGCGCGACACCGACACGTCCCTGCAGCGCTACTGTCCCCGCCGTCGGCGCAGCAGCTGGTCCGCGCGCAACCGGGAGATCGTCGACCGGCTGGTCGCCCAGGGGCGGATGCGTCCCCGGGGTCAGGCGGAGGTCGACCGGGCGCGTGAGGACGGTCGGTGGGAGGCGGCGTACGGTGGTGCCGCCACCCTGGAGGTCCCGCCGGTGTGGAGCCGGGCGCTGGCGGCGAGCCCCCGGGCGACGGCCGCCTGGGAGCTCCTCACGGCGCAGAACCGCTCCGCGATCCTGCACCGGCTGGCCACGGTGGTCCGGGACGAGACCCGGGAACGCCACGCCGCTCGGTTCGTGGCCATGCTGGAGCGGGGCGAGACGCCCCACCCGCAGCGGCGAGGGACGCTCCCCGCGGAGTGACGACGGCCACCCCGACCTGCAGGGGGACGCCGGGGCGATCGCCGGGCGGTCGCGCCGGGAGCGGCCTAGGGTTGAGGCCGTGACGAGCCCGGGCGGAATCGAGAGCAGGGACGGCGACGCCGTCCCCGCCAGCGTGCGGGTCGCGGCGGCCTGGTCCTGGCGGCTGCTGCTGATCGCGGCCGCCGTCGCCGGGCTCGTCTGGCTGCTGGCGCAGCTCAAGACCATCGCCGTGCCCGTGGCCGTGGCTCTGCTCGTGACGATCCTGCTGCGGCCCATGCGTCGGATGCTCGAGAACATCGGGGTCCCGCGCGGAGCGGCCACCGCGCTGTCGATCCTGTCGTTCATCGCCTTCGTCGTCGGCCTGGTCGTGCTCGCCGGCTCCCAGATCGTCACCGGGTTCCAGGACCTGTGGGACCAGGCGACGCAGGGCTTCCAGGAGTTCCTCGACTGGCTGTCCACCGGGCCGCTCGGCATCGACTCCCAGCAGCTGTCCGACTACACCAACCAGGTGCAGGACCTCTTCGCGAGCCAGAGCTCCAACCTCATCTCCGGGGCGCTGGGGGCCGCGAGCACCGTGGGCCACGTGCTGGTCGGCTTCATCATCGCGATCTTCTGCACGATCTTCTTCCTGCAGGACGGGCGGTCCATCTGGGCCTGGATCGTCAACCTGCTGCCCCTGCCCGCCCGGGAGAACGTCCACCAGGCCGGCCGGCGCGGCCTGGTGACGCTGTCGTCCTACGTGCGCACCCAGATCCTCGTCGCCCTCGTCGACGGCATCGGCATCGGCATCGGCGCCGCCTTCTTCGTGCCCTCGCTCGCGCTGCCGATCGGCACCCTGGTGTTCGTCGGCTCGTTCATCCCGATCCTCGGCGCCATCGTCACGGGTGCGATCGCGACCGCCGTGGTGCTCGTCGCGCAGGGATGGGTGGCCGCCCTCATCATGCTCGGCATCGTGCTGCTCGTGCAGCAGCTCGAGAGCCACATCCTGCTGCCGCTGCTCATGGGCCACGCCGTCTCGCTCCACCCCGTGGCCGTGATCATCGTCGTGGCGTCGGGGACCCTCGTCGCCGGGCTCATCGGTGCGCTCTTCGCGGTCCCCCTGGCCGCCGTGCTCAACACCGTCGTGCAGTACCTGCACGGCCACGACAAGTTCCCCGAGCTCGGCACCGAGGACCACGTGCCCCTGCTGAGACGGGAGGCCCTCGCCGAGCTGCCCGGCACGCTGCTGTGGTCCAACCGGGGCAACCGGGACACCTCCGAGGATCGCGACGACGCGGGCCCCGGACCGGGTGCCGCCGGCCCCTGACGTGACCTGCGACGTCGTGGATCACCCCGTGGTCGTCGCATACTGGGGCACGTGAATTCACCGACCCCCCTGGACCGAGTGACCCTCGCCGACGTCAAGGCAGCCGCCGAGCTGCTCGACGGGGTGGTGACGCGAACCCCGGTACACCCCTTCCGGGCGCTGACCCAGCTCGCGGGCGCCGACGTCGTCCTCAAGTGCGAGAACCTGCAACGCGCCGGATCGTTCAAGATCCGCGGCGCCTACACCCGGCTCAGCCGGCTGACCCCCGAGGAGCAGCGCGCCGGTGTCGTCGCGGCCTCCGCCGGCAACCACGCCCAGGGCGTCGCGCTCGCCGCGCAGATGCTGGGCATCCCGGCGGTCGTGTACATGCCCGTCGGCGCGTCCGTCCCGAAGCTGGAGGCGACGCGCGGCTACGGCGCCGAGGTGCGCCAGCTCGGCGAGTCCGTCGACGAGGCGCTCGAGGCGGCCCGCGAGGAGTCCGCCCGCACCGGCAAGGTCCTCATCCACCCCTTCGACCACGCCGACGTCGTCGCCGGGCAGGGCACCGTCGCCCTGGAGATCCTCGAGCAGGTGCCCGACGTCGGCACGGTCGTCGTGCCGCTCGGGGGCGGCGGGCTCGTCGCCGGTATCGCCACGGTGCTGGCCGAGGTGGCCCCGCACGTGCGGGTCGTCGGCGTGCAGGCGGCCACGGCGGCCGCCTACCCCGCGTCCCTGGCGGCCGGCCGGCCGATCGCCGGCCACCTGGAGTCGACGATGGCGGACGGGATCGCCGTCGGGATGCCCGGCGAGGTGCCGTTCGAGGTGCTGCACCGGCTCGGCGTCGAGGTGCGCACGGTCACCGAGGCCGAGATGTCCCGCGCGCTGCTGCTGGTGGCCGAGCGCGGCAAGCTCGTCGTCGAGCCGGCGGCCGCTGCCGCCGTCGCCGCGGTCGCGGCCTCGCCGGGCGCCTTCACCGGGACGGTGGTGCCGGTGCTCTCCGGCGGGAACATCGACCCCCTGCTGCTGCAGCGCGTCGTCCAGCACGGGCTCGTGGCGGCCGGTCGCTACCTGCAGATCTCGGTGCGGCTCGACGACGAGCCGGGCGCGCTGGCGTCCCTGCTGGAGACCGTGGCGGCCGCCGAGGGCAACATCGTGCGGGTCGACCACCGGCGCACCGACACCACGCTCGAGGTGTCCGAGGTGCTCGTGACCCTGCAGCTGGAGACCACCGGCCCCGAGCACTGTGCCGCGGTGCTCGACCGGCTGCGCCGGGACGGCTACCAGCTCACCTGACGACGCCGGCCGCCCGGGCACCGGGCGGCCCGCCGTCGCACGAGAACGACCCCCGCGGTCCGGGCCGACTCACCGGAGTCGGTCGCGGACCACGGGGGTCGTCCACGTGGAGCGGGGGTCAGCCGGCGGCGGACTCCGGCTCGGTGATCAGCGGGTACACGCCGTCCGCGTCGTGCACCTCGCGGCCGGTGACCGGCGGGTTGAACACGCACACGCACGTGATGTCGGTCTTCGGCCGCACCTTGTGCTTGTCGTGGTCGTTGAGCAGGTACAGCGTGCCCGGCTTGAGCTCGTGGATCTCACCGGTGGCGAGGTCCTCGATCTCGCCCTCACCCGAGGTGATGAAGACCGCCTCGTAGTGGTTGGCGTACCAGAAGTAGTTGTCCGTCCCCGCGTACAGCGTGGTCTCGTGGACGGAGAACCCGACACCCTCCTTGGCCAGGATGATGCGCTTGGAACGCCAGTTCTCGGTCTTGATGTCGGCGTCGGTGTCGGTGATCTCGTCGAGCGTGCGAACGAGCATGGAGCCTCCTCGAAGATGTGGTCGGTGGTCGGACGACGGGGCCGGGCGGCTCAGGCGCCCAGGGCCTCCGTGATGGCCTCGTCCAGGATCGTCAGACCCTTGCGCAGCTCGTCCTCGGTGATGGTCAGCGGCGGCAGGAGCTTGACCACCTCGTCGTCGGGACCGGAGGTCTCGACGAGCATGTGGCGCTCGAACGCGCCGGTGGTCACCTTGTCGGCCGTCTCGCCGTCGGGGAACTGCAGACCGCGGGCCAGGCCGCGACCCTTGCTGACCAGGTCCAGCTTCGGGTAGCGGGCGACGATCTCGTCGAAGAAGCCCTCGATGATCTTGCCCTTGGCCAGCACGTCCTTCTCCAGGGCGTCGTCCGACCAGTAGGTGCGCAGGGCCTCGGAGGCCGTGGCGAACGCCGGGGCGAAACCACGGAACGTGCCGTTGTGCTCACCCGGCTCGAAGATGTCGAGCTCGGGACGCACGAGCGTGATCGCCAGCGGCAGGCCGTAGCCGGAGATCGACTTCGACAGCGTGATGATGTCGGGGACGATGCCGGCCTCCTCGAAGGAGAAGAAGCCGCCGGTGCGCCCGCAGCCCATCTGGATGTCGTCCAGGATGAGCAGGATGCCGTGACGCTTGCAGAGCTCGGACAGGGCGCGCAGCCACTCGGCGCGAGCCGCGTTGATGCCGCCCTCGCCCTGCACCGACTCGACGATGATCGCCGCCGGCTCGTTGAGACCGCTGCCGGAGTCGCCGAGCAGGCGCTCCAGGTAGGCGAAGTCGTCCTCGGCGCCGCTGAGGTAGTCGTCGTACGGCATCGGGGTCGCGTGCACCAGGGGGATGCCGGCGCCGCCGCGCTTCATCGAGTTACCGGTCACCGAGAGGGCGCCCAGCGTCATGCCGTGGAAGGCGTTGGTGAAGTTGATGACGGACTCGCGGCCGGTCACCTTGCGGGCGAGCTTGAGCGCCGCCTCGACGGCGTTGGCGCCACCCGGGCCGGGGAAGATGACCTTGTGGTCCAGACCGCGCGGCTCGAGGACGTGGGAGTTGAAGGTCTCCAGGAACTCACGACGCGCCGTGGTGAACATGTCCAGCGAGTGGACCATGCGGTCGTCGGCGAGGTAGTCGATCAGGACCTTCTTCAGCACCGGGTTGTTGTGCCCGTAGTTCAGCGAGCCGGCGCCCGCGAAGAAGTCCAGGTAGGCCGTGCCGTCTTCGGCAAAGACCGTCGCGCCGGTCGCGCGGTCGAACACCACGGGCCAGGCACGGGAGTAGCTGCGGACCTCGGACTCGAGGGCCGAGAAACCCGTGGGGTCGTCGTGGGAGGACGCGTCGGGGGTCGGTGCGGACAGGGTTGTCACGGAGGACACTCCTTCGATGATGCGCGCCGGTGCGGTGAAAGAAGGGACAGGACTGCGTCGTCACCTGCGCGCCGAACCGGCGCAGTCCGAAGTGGTGGGTCAGCGGAAGCCGTCGATCACCAGCAGGGGCTCGGCCTCGTGGCCGTCCGGGAAGTGGTGCGCCTCGAACCCGGTGACCTCGCGCAGGGTCCCGCCCCGCTGCTCGGCCCACCGCTGGAAGACGCGGCGGGAGGACTGGTTGTCCTCGGTCACGGTGGTCGTCAGGGAGGTCACCTCGGGGTGGGCGTCGATCACGGCGTCGATGAGGCGGCCGGCCAGGCGGTGGCCTCGGGCCCGCTCGTCGACCGCGACCTGCCACAGGAAGTAGCGGGTCGGGTCGGCCGGCAGCCGGTACCCGCTGACGAAGCCGACGACGTCGTCACCCATGAGGGCGATGCGACAGGTGTCGCCGAAGTGGTCGGCCAGCAGCAGGTAGGCGTAGGAGGAGTTGAGATCGAGCTCCCCGGAGTCCCGCGCGACGCGCCACATGGCGCCGCCGTCGGAGACGTCGGGGCGTCGGATCGTCAGGGTGGGCTCGTCAGCCCGCGAGGCCGTGTCGGCGGTCGCGGGTGCGTTCGGTCCTGTCTCTGGGATCGTCATACCGTACTCAACCATAGACAGATCATCGGCAAAATCTCACGCCCGTCCCACCGGACGATGAGTCCGGAACCCGAGGTCAGGGCGCGACGGCGCTGGTCGGGGCTGCACCGGGCGCACATGTGTGGATACGGTGAGAGGTCGGCCGGACGGTGGCGACGACGTCGATCGACGCCGTCGCCACCGTCCCGCCGGGTGGCGTCAGCCCGAGAACGGCGTGGCGGAGACGATCCGCACGGGGATGTCGCGGCCGTTCGGCGCGGTGTACGTCGCGTCGTCGCCGACC
This sequence comes from Isoptericola sp. 178, assembly GCF_030586525.1. NCBI lineage: Bacteria > Bacillati > Actinomycetota > Actinomycetes > Micrococcales > Promicromonosporaceae > Isoptericola > Isoptericola sp. 178. The sequence continues at coordinate 248,423 of NZ_JAUQYN010000002.1, forward strand.
TTCTTGCCGTCGATGGCGGCACCCAGCGGCGAGGTGGGGGAGTACACGTCGAGGTCGGTGGTGTCCGCGATCTCGCGGGAGCCGAGCAGGAACGTCATCTCGTCCCCGGCGACCTCGGCGGTCACGACCATGCCGGCCTCGACGGTGCCGTCGTCGGCGGGCCGGCTCACGGCGACGTGGCGCAGCTTCTCGGTGAGCTCGCGGATGCGCGCCTCGTTCTTCGCCTGCTCCTCGCGGGCGGCGTGGTAGCCGCCGTTCTCCTTGAGGTCACCCTCGTCACGGGCCGCGGCGATCCGCTCGGCGATGGCGGTGCGCGCCGGGCCGGAGAGGTGTTCCAGCTCCGCCGTCAACCGGTCGTGAGCTTCCTGGGTGAGCCAGGTGACGTTGGTCTCGGTCACGTGGACTCTCCTTTCTGGTGCTCGTCGGTGCCCGGCGCGCGCCGCGCGTTCGTCCGGCCGACGGACGTCGGCACGCGCGTCGGCTCGTGCTGGACTTCGTGTGAAACGTCCAGGATACCGGACGTCGGCGTCCGGCGGGTGGCGCGACGCGGCCCCGGAGGGTTCAGCCGCCGGTCGCCGTGCACCCCGCGACCACGGCGGACGTCGCCTCCTGGAAGGTGCCCACGGTGACCTCGTACGCGCTGGTCCGGGTCTCCGCCGGGCCGACCGGGACGTCGAGCGTGCCGACCTGGGCGTAGCTGGGTGCCAGGGCCTCCACGGTGCAGGTCGCGGTGGTCCCGACGGGCATGTGCACCTGGAAGGTGACGGCGACCTCCTCGGGTCCGAGCACGTCGAACCCGACGACGTCGTGGGCGACCGGGTCGCTGCGCTGCTGCAGCATCGCGAACCAGGCCGTCAGGGCCACCGCCGCCGCGAGGGCCACCGCGATCGCGACCCGGGCGCCACGACCGAGGGCGCCGCCACGGGGTGCCGGGACGCCGGCCGGGCGCGCCGACCCGTACCGGTCGGTGGGGACGGCAGGTTGCTGCGGCTCGCTCATGCCACCATTGTCCCTGACGACCGCGGACGCCCCGCACCACCCTGGGAGGACTCTTGACCGGCGAGCCACTGCGCCTGATGGCGGTGCACGCGCACCCTGACGACGAGTCGAGCAAGGGGGCCGCGACCACGGCCCGCTACGCCGCCGAGGGTGTCGAGGTGCTGATCGTCACCTGCACCGGCGGTGAGCGCGGCGACGTGCTGAACCCCTCCTTCGAGGCTCCCGAGGGGCACGAGTTCGATTCCGTCGAGGGTCGCCTCGCCGTGCGCCGGCTGGAGATGGCGGCCGCCGCCGAGGCGCTCGGCGTCCGGCAGCACTGGCTGGGGTTCGTCGACTCCGGCCTGCCCGAGGGCGACCCGAGGCCCCCGCTGCCCGAGGGCTGCTTCGCCCTGGTCCCGCTCGAGGAGGCGGCGGCACCGCTGGTGGAGCTCGTGCGCGAGTTCCGGCCGCACGTGATGACGACCTACGACCCCTCGGGTGGCTACCCGCACCCGGACCACATCAAGTGCCACGAGGTGTCGGTCGAGGCCTACCGCGCCGCCGGTGACGCCGACCGGTACGCGGTCGAGGGCGGTGCCGAGGCCTGGGCGCCCGCCAAGCTCTACTACAACCACGGGTTCTCCCTGGACCGTCTGCGTGCCGTGCACGAGGCGATGGAGGGCGCCGGGCTGGAGTCGCCGTTCGGCGACTGGATCGAGTCCCGGGCCGCCCGCGAGATCCCGGAGCGGGAGGTGACCACGCGCATCGAGGTCGCCCCGTACTTCGCCCGGCGTGACGCCGCGCTCACCGCGCACGCCTCGCAGATCGACCCCGACGGCTTCTTCTTCGCGGTGCCGCGGGACATCGAGGCGGACGTGTGGCCCACCGAGGAGTTCGAGCTCGCCGACTCCCGGGTGCCCACCGAGCTGCCGGAGACCGACCTGTTCGCCGGCCTGCGCGAGGAGTCCGCATGACGACGAGCCTGATGACCATCGTCCTGGCCGACGTCACCCCGGGCCCGTCCCCGAGCCCGACGGCCCGGGTGCTGGAGGACTGGGAGGTGACCCCCGGGCTGGAGGGGTTCCTGGCGACCTTCGCGGTCGCCGTCGCCGCCGTCCTGCTCTTCCTCTCGTTGAGCCGGCACCTGCGCAAGGCGGACACGTACGCGCGCGACCACGGCATCGAGGTCCCGGAGCGACGCAGCATCGGCATCCGTCGTGGCGCGGTGGACGACGGCGGGTCGTCCGCGGTCACCCCCACCTCGCCCGACGTCGGACCCGCGCCCGGGCAGCGGGACGACGACCCCGGCGAGCCGGGGACGAGCGGGTCGCCGGACGGCGGCCGGGAGCCGCGATGACGGTCCGCGTCACGGTCGCGCAGGTCACGGTCGCCGACGACCACGAGGCCAACCGCTACCTCGTGGCCGACGCCTTCGCGCAGGCCGCGAAGGTCGACGCCGACCTGCTCCTGCTGCCCGAGTACTCCTCCGGCTACCACCGGTCCGGGGTGGGCATCGAGCACGCCGAGGAGCTGGACGGTCCGTACGTGACGCTCCTGCGCCGGCGGGCTGCGGAGACCGGGGTGGCCGTGATCGCCGGGACGACGCTGCCGGGTGACGACCCCGCGCCGGACGGCGGACCCCGCAAGGGTGTCAACGCACTCGTCGCCGTCGACGGTGCCGGCGAGCTGGTGGGGGTGTACCGCAAGGTGCACCTGTACGACGCGTTCGGCACCCGCGAGTCGGACCGGCTGCAGCCGGGGCCCGTGGACGCCGAGCCGTTGACGATCCGCCTCGGCGACCTGACCTTCGGCGCCATCACCTGCTACGACCTGCGGTTCCCCGAGTCCGCGCGCCGGGTGGTCGACGCCGGTGCCGACGTGCTCGTGGTGCCCGCCGCCTGGGTGGCCGGACCGCTGAAGGCCGAGCACTGGCGCACGCTGCTCACCGCCCGCGCGATCGAGAACACGGTCGTCGCGATCGGGGTCGGCATGGCGGGCAAGGGGGTCACGGGGCGGTCGGTCCTCGTCGGCCCGGACGGCGTCGTCGGGCTCGAGCTGGACGAGACGCCGCAGCTGCGCACCGTGGACCTCGACGCCGACGAGCTGGCGAAGGCCCGTGCGGCCAACCCCTCGCTGGCGAACCGGCGCTACACCGTCGTCCCCCGCGAGGACCGCGGGTCCTCGCGGGAGGGGTGAGTCGTCTCAGACGGCGAGCGAGGCGAGGAAGATCGCCACGGTGTGGCAGGTGAACCCGACCACCGTCAGCACGTGGAAGATCTCGTGGAACCCGAACCAGCGCGGCGACGGGTCGGGGAACTTCGTGCCGTAGACGACCGCCCCGAGCGTGTAGGCCAGACCCCCGCCGGCGACCAGCCAGACGACGGCCGGCCCGCCCGCGGCGCCGAACTGGCCGAGGTAGGCGACCGCCACCCAGCCCAGCGCGACGTAGACCGGCACGTAGAGCCAGCGGGGCGAGTTCATCCACAGCACCCGGGTCAGGAGGCCGGCGATGGCGCCGCTCCACACGATGGTGAGCAGGACGGTGGCGTCGCGCGGGTCCAGGAGGGCGACCGCGAGCGGGGTGTAGGTGCCCGCGATGATGAGGAAGATGTTCGCGTGGTCCATCCGGCGCAGCGCCGCCTCGACCGGCGGTGACCAGTTGCCCCGGTGGTAGACCGCGCTGGTGCCGAACAGCAGCAGGGCGCTCAGGCCGAAGACCGCCGCGGCGACCTTGCCCGCCACGGGCTCGGCCAGCACGACCAGCACGATGCTGGCGGCCAGCGCGAACGGGGCGGTGACGGCATGGATCCAGCCCCGCAGCTTCGGCTTGAGACGGCGCGCCTGGGTGGTGGCACCGGTCGCGACGGTCTGCACGACGTCGGAGACGGTCTGACGCGCGTCGTGCGCGGCGCCCTTGGCCGCTGACCCGACGTCGGCGGGGTCCGGGACGGTGATGCGCCGCTCGTGCGGGGCGGATCCGGTCACGAGTCCTCCTTGCTGGGACGACAACCTACGGTTCCGTAGGTTACGCCAGCGTAGGGGTGCTCCGCCATGATCCCGACCGGGAGTCTGTGAAGATCGTGCGACGACTCCGCGCGTGCTTCCCGCCCGCCTCGATCCGTTGCTTCCGGCGACGTCCGGCGGCGGTACCGTTGTCCCGGTTCGTCCACCCCCGAGCACCCGTGAGGATCTGCGTGCGTCTGCCCCATCCGCTGTACCGGCTGTACGAGCGTCGGCTCTCGGCGTCGCTGCCGCCCGCGCAGATGCCGCGGCACGTCGGCGTCATCCTCGACGGCAACCGCCGGTGGGCGAAGTCCTTCGGGGAGACCGCGGCCACCGGGCACCGGCGCGGCGCCGACAAGATCGCCGAGTTCCTGGGCTGGGCCGAGGAGCTCGGCATCGAGGTCGTCACCCTCTGGATGCTGTCCACCGACAACCTGGCCCGGTCCGAGGGCGAGCTGGCCGACCTGCTGGACATCATCTCCGACGCCGTGCGCGACCTGGCCGAGACCGGGCGGTGGCGGCTGCGCATCGTGGGCCGGCTCGACCTGCTGCCCGAACGTCTCGTGCGCACCCTGCGCGCGGCCGCCGCGGCGACCGCCGACGTCGAGGGGCTGCACGTCAACGTCGCCGTCGGGTACGGGGGCCGCCACGAGATCGCCGACGCCGTCCGGTCCTACCTGCGGCTCGAGCAGGAACGCGGCACGACCCTGGCCGAGCTGGCCGAGCGGCTCGACGTCGAGGACATCGCCGCCCACCTGTACACCAAGGGCCAGCCCGACCCCGAGCTCGTCATCCGCACCTCGGGCGAGCTGCGCGTCGGCGGTTTCCTCATGTGGCAGAGCGCGCACAGCGAGCTGTCGTTCTGCGAGGCCTACTGGCCCGACTTCCGCCGGGTGGATTTCCTGCGTGCGCTGCGCGACTTCTCCCGCCGTGAGCGCAGACTGGGGCGGTGAGGACGCGAACCGGCCCCGGCGCCGGGACTGGAGGTCGGACACGATGACGACGCACGCGGTGCCCGGGTCGGCCCGGCGGGCGGCGGAGACCTGGGAGGCGCTGTTCCGCGCCCAGGTCACCCTGATGCGGCGGTTCCAGGCCGACGAGGTCTGGGTCGAGCTCTCGCTGCGCGAGTACGACGTCCTGTTCACCCTGTCCCGCTCGGACGACGGCACGATGCGCCTGCGGCAGCTCAACGAGAACGTGCTGCTGGCCCAGTCGTCCCTGTCGCGGATGGTCGAGCGGCTCGAGGCCCGGGGGCTGCTGTGCCGGTCGGTGCCCGAGGACGACGCGCGCGGGACGCTGGTCGGGCTCACGGACGCGGGCCGCCGGCTGCAGCGCCGGGTGGGTGCGCGGCACGTGCGGGCGATGGACCAGTACGTCGGAGGTGCCCTGGACGCCGAGGAGCAGGCCGAGCTCGTGCGGTTGCTGACGAAGCTGCGGACCGCGCAGGCCGACATCCCCGACTGGACCCCTCACGGTTGACCAGGGTCGATATTCTCGCCGGGTGACACCGTCGACACCCGCCGACCCGCTCCCTCCCGCCGAGCGACCGCACGTGGTGCTGGCGCCCGACGCGTTCAAGGGGACGCTGGACGCCACCGAGGTCGCCGTCGCCCTGCGAGACGGCGTGCTGGCCGCCGCTCCGGAAGCCAGGGTGACCTCGCTCGCCATGGCCGACGGCGGGGAGGGCACGCTGGACGCCCTCGTGGCCTCCTGGCAGTCGGCCGTGCGCACGGTGGAGACCGTCGACGCGATCGGTCGCCCCACCGTGGCGCGGTGGACCGTCTCCCCGGACGGGCTGATCGGGGTGGTCGAGCTGGCCGAGGCCAGCGGGCTGCCCCGGGTGAGCGACGAGCCGCTCCAGCCCCTGCACGCGAGCACGCGCGGGACGGGTGACGTCGCCGCGGCCGTCCTGGACGCCGGGGTGCACGAGGTGCTCGTGTGCCTGGGTGGTTCCGCCTCGACCGACGGCGGCGCCGGGATCCTGACCGGGCTGGGCGCCCGGCTGCTCGACGGCGAGGGGCGGGTGGTCCCCGACGGCGGCGAGGGCCTGGCCCGGGCGGCCGCGATCGACCTGTCCGGGCTGCACCCGCGCGCCCGCGAGGTGCGCTGGCGGCTGGCCGTGGACGTCACGAACCCGCTGCTGGGCGAGCACGGTGCCGCGGCGGTCTTCGCCCCGCAGAAGGGGGCGGGCCCGGGTGAGGTGGCCTTCCTCGACGAGGCGCTGACCCGGTGGGCGAACCTCCTCGAGCGGGAGACCGCCGTCCGCGTCCACGAGCTGCCCGGGGCCGGGGCCGCCGGGGGCGTCCCGGCGGGGCTGGCCGCCGTCCTGGGCGCCGCGCTGGAGCCGGGGGCGCTGCTCGTCGCCGAGGCGGTGGGCCTGCCGGCCGCGCTGTCCGACGCCGCGCTCGTGATCACCGGGGAGGGCTCGTTCGACTCCCAGTCCGTGCGCGGCAAGGTGGCCGACGGCGTGGCGCGCCTGGCCGCCGTGTCCCCGGCCCGCCCGCCCGTGGTCGTCGTCGCGGGTCAGGTGCTGCTGCCGGCCGAGCAGACCCGGGCCGCCGGGATCGCGGCGGCCTTCTCGGTCGCTCCCGGTCCCGTCGACCTGGAGCACCTGATCCCGCGGACGGCGACGAGGCTGTCCGAGGTCGCGGCCTCCGTCACGAACCTGCTGCAGGTGACCGCGTGGCGCTCCGGCGGGTCGTCGGTCCGGACGTGACGGCGGCGGTCGCCGGGACGCCGCGTCCCGGCGACCGCCGCCCGCGGCCTGGCGCGACGATCAGCCGCCGGCCTCGATGGTGTGGGGTTCGGAGCGGTGCGACACCTCGATGCGCCGCGGCTTGGCCTCCTCGGCGACCGGGATGGTCAGCGTCAGCACGCCGTCGGCGTAGGAGGCCGAGATGTGGTCGAGCGCCAGCCCGCGCCCGAGCGTGATCTGACGTGCCACGGTGCCGGCCGGGCGCTCGCGGAGCAGCCACTGGCCCTCGCCGGAGCGTCCGGTCCGCTCGGCCCGGACGGTCAGCGTGCGGTCCTCGACCGAGACGTCGATGCTGCCGGGGTCGATCCCGGGCAGGTCGGCGGCCAGGACGAAGTGGTCGTCCTCGCGGAACAGGTCCATCGGCATGGCCGAGACGTTCCGCGCCGTGAGGGGGAAGGAGCCGAAGAGCCGGTCCATCTCCTGGAACGGGTCCCAGTACGTAGCCATCGCGCATCACCTCCTCGGCGAGGCCGCACCCGCGACCTCGATCCGCGACGGGTGCGCCGGTCCGTCCGGCGTCACCTGGCTACACCCTCAGAATTAGCACTCTCGACCCGAGAGTGCCAGCGTCGGATGTTCGCCGTGAGCGAACGATCCGGGATCAGGGCGCGACGTCGTCGTGCAGCACGACCCGGGACAGCTCGACCCCGCCGCCGGGCAGCTGCCAGTAGTGCAGCCGGCGCGCCTGGGGTGCGCTGACCTGCAACGACAGGCGCATCGCCTGGGCGCCGTCCGACTCGCGGACCCGGTACGGGTCGCTGCCACCGTCCCCGCGTCGCAGGCGGTGCAGCTCGTAGCCCGCGACGTCGTGGGCCCGGCCGGTCAGCACCATGACGATCGCCCGGTGCACACGGTCCTCGAAGCCACGCCCCGGTCCCGCGAGCGAGTCGCAGAACCGGGGACCGACGTCGTAGTCGGGCAACGGGTGGTCGACCTTCTCGTCGGGCCCGATCAGCTCGGCCCAGGCGCGGTAGACGTCGTGGCGGAGCTGGTCCTCCGGGTCCGTGAAGAGCCGGTCGGGTACCGCCGCGGTGGCCGGTTCCCCGGCACGTTGCTTGCGCGCGGACCGGATCCGCGCCTTGTACCGCTCGGCGTCGCGGTGCATCCGGTCGAGGTGGTCCCGCTGCTCGCGCGCCAGGTCGCGCAGGCCCGCGACCTCGACCTCGAGCGTCCTGACCGCGGCGCGCAGCTCGACGTTCTCCCGCTCGGCGAGGTGCGCCCGGGCACGGTACTCGTGCACGGACCGCTCGAGCTGCCGGACCAGGGCCTTGCGCTCGCCGGGCGGGGAGGCGTCCACCTCGGTGCTGTCGTCCGGGCAGGACGTCGAGGCGGCGGGCACCGGCGCGGAGGACCGCCCCGGTGGCGGCACGGCGCGGCGCGGGCCGGGGCCGGGCGTCGGGCGGGCAGCAGGGGGCGGCTCGGGGACCGTCGTCGGCTCCGGGCCGAGATCCTCGTCCGGGGGCACGGTCGGCGCCGGGAGCCAGGGCGGTCCGCCGTCGAGCAGGCTGATCGCGGGCAGCACGCCGGCGGTGTCGTCGACGTCGTCGAGACGCAGCGCCGGCTGCCGGTGGCCGCCGGCAGGACCGGGTACGGGGCGGGGTGGCTGCATGCGGGCCGCGACCACCTCGCCCACGGTGAAGAGGTCGCGCAGGTCGTCGTCGCCCCGGCTGGCGTGCTCGCGGTGCACGCGCACGGCCACCGCCGGTGCGAGGGCGAGGGTGACCTCGTCGGCCTCCACGCGGTGCACCTGCGCCGGCACGACGGCGCCGGCCGGGTAGGCGGCCAGCACGCGCGAGGTCTGGGCGACGGGGTCGGGCAGCATGCCGCGCACGTCCAGACGCCGCGTCCCGGCGTCCAGCACGCCGTGCACCGCCATGCCCGGCGCCAGGAGGCGGTCGATCGGCACGACGGGCAGCGTCAGCTCCTGGGCCACCTGCGCCGTCGCGCCGTCGGCGGTCTGCACCAGGGCGCGCGTGCCGACGAGACCGAGCACCGTGCCGCTGGTCGCGGCGGGAGCGGTCGGCAGCAGGCTCACGGTGACGAGGCCGGCGCGCGTGGCCGCCGTCAGGGCGTCCTGCACGAGCCGGTCGTGCACCCGCGTGCCCTCGGCGGCGTCGTACGCGATCCACAGCGGCGAGCGGGCGACGTCGTGCACCCAGCCGACGCCCACCGGGTAGACCCGGGAGGCGCCGCCGTAGACCTGGGTGGCGTCCGGCATGCCGTGCGAGAAGGCCCACGACGGGTCGCCCGCGTGGATCACGACGACCTCGGCCAGGCCCTGGACGTCGTCGAGCACGCGGTCCGCGTCGACGAAGGGGCGGCCCCGGTCCTGCGGGGTGGAGACGACCACGACGGGCCAGGTGCGGTCGGGGTGCTGGAGGCGGGCGGCGAGCTCCTCCGCCTGCACGGTGGTGCGCACCTGGCCCACCGTGGCGGGGGGTCGCGCGGGTCCCGTCCGGCCCGGCGCGGAGGCGGTGCGGGTGCTCGTCACGGGGCCTCCTCGCTCACGGTCCGGACCGGGTCCGTCGAGAGTACCCGCGCACGTCCGGGTCGGCGCGGGGTCGAAGATGACGTCCTGTCCGTTCAATGTCACGGCGGGGCGGCGGCGAGCCGGTCCGGAGCACCCCTGGGCTCGGTGGATGATGGGACCATGTCGACGACCCCCCGGCCGACGGCCGATCCCACCCCGTACGACGCGCTGCTGCTGTTCTCCTTCGGCGGCCCGAACAAGCCGGAGGACGTCGTCCCGTTCCTCCGCAACGTCACCGCGGGCAAGGGGATCCCCGACTCCCGGCTGGAGGAGGTCGGCGAGCACTACTACGCGTTCGGCGGCAAGAGCCCGATCAACGACCAGAACCTCGCGCTCAAGGCCGCGATCGAGGCCGAGCTGGCCGCGCGCGGGATCGAGCTGCCGGTCGTCTGGGGCAACCGCAACTGGGAGCCGTACACCGACGACGCCGTCACCGAGCTCGAGGCGCTCGGTGCCGAGCGCGCGGTCGCGCTCGTCACCTCGGCCTACTCGAGCTACTCCGGCTGCCGGCAGTACCGCGAGGACCTGGCCGTGACGCTGCAGCAGCGCGGTCAGCTCGACGAGAACGGGTCGACGGGCGTCCAGTTCGACAAGATCCGGTCGTACTTCAACCACCCCGGCTTCGTGCAGGCCAACGTCGAGGCCGTCCTCGACGGCTACGCCGCGCTGGAGGAGAAGGGCGGCTCGCCCGCGGACGCGAAGCTCGTGTTCGTCACGCACTCCATCCCGGACACGATGGAGGCGGCGTCCCGCATCTCGCAGGCCACCTACTCCACCCAGCACCTGGACGTCGCCGCCGTCATCGCCGCCCGGGTCGCCGAGGCGCGCGGCCACGAGGTCTCGTGGGAGCTGGCCTACTGCTCGCGGTCCGGCCCGCCGACCCAGCCGTGGCTCGAGCCGGACGTCAACGACCTGCTGACCGAGCGTGCCGGCGAGGGCCTGCGCGACGTCGTCATGGCGCCGATCGGCTTCATCTCGGACCACATGGAGGTCGCCTACGACCTCGACACCGAGGCGATGGAGACCGCCACCGAGCTCGGGATGACGGCCGTGCGCGCCGGCACCGTGGGGACGCGGCCCGCCTTCGTGGCCGGGCTGGTGGACCTGCTGCTCGAGCGGGCGGCCAAGGCCCGCGGCGAGGACGTCGACGAGGCGACCGTCGGGACGCTGCCCCCGTTCCGGTCCGTCTGCGAGGTCGACTGCTGCCTGCGCCGCGACGGTGAGCCCAGCGGCGTCCCGGCGCTGTGCTCGCGCGACGTCAACCGCTGAGCGACCGAGCGATCCTGGAGGAGCATCCGTGAGCGACCAGCACATCCACGCCGACACGGGCGAGGCCGTCGACACCGCCGCGATCAACGAGTCCATCCGCTACGCGATGATCTCGGTGTTCTCGCTCGCGGGGCCGGTGCCGGCGGACGACGCCGAGCGTGCCGCGCTCGCCGCCGAGGCCGAGGACGCCCTGTGGGGCGGCGCTGGCGAGGCCGACCGTGACCCCTCCCGCGCCGACGGTGACGTCGTCGTGCGCGGCGTCTACGACGTCGCCGGGCTGCGTGCGGACGCGGACCTCATGGTCTGGGTGCACGGCCCCACGGTCGAGTCGGTCCAGGGCGCCTACCAGCGGCTGCGCGCCTCGCGCCTGGGTGCCGTGCTGACGCCGGTGTGGTCCGTGGTGGCCCTGCACCGGGCCGCGGAGTTCAACAAGGGGCACGTCCCGGCCTTCCTGGCCGGTGAGGCCCCGCGCGACTACCTGTGCGTGTACCCGTTCGTGCGGTCCTACGAGTGGTACCTGCTCCCGGAGGCCGAGCGCCGCACGATGCTGCGCGACCACGGCATCGCCGCCGCGGGGTACAAGGACGTGCGGGCCAACACGATGAGCACGTTCGCGCTGAGCGACTACGAGTGGCTGCTGCCGTTCGAGGCGGACGCCCTGGACCGCATCGTCGACCTGATGCGGGACCTGCGGGCCACCGAGGCGCGGCTCCACGTGCGCGAGGAGGTCCCGTTCTACACCGGGCCGCGGGTGCCGCTGGCCGCGTGGGTCGACCGGCAGCCCCGCACCCGGGCGTAGCGCCGGCAGGCCGGTCGAGATGCTCAGCATGCTGAGGTTTGGCATGCTGAGGGCATGACGACGCTTCAGGACACACCCCAGCGCCCCGCCACCGCCCGGGACCGCGTCCGGCAGGTCGTGGTCGCCGTCGGCGCGCTCCTCGCCATCCTCGGTGCCGCCGTCGGCTCCGGCGCGTTCGGCGGCCAGCCGATCCAGGAGGCGGCGGACGGTGCGCTGTCCGCCGACGCGACGGTCCTGGCGCCCGACACCCCGGCGTTCTCGATCTGGTCGGTGATCTACACCGGTCTGGTGCTGTTCGCCGTCGTCCAGGCGCTGCCCGGTCGCGCGGCCGACCCCCGTCTGCGGTCCGTGGCGTGGTGGATCCTCGTCTCCATGCTGCTCAACGCCGCCTGGATCGGCGTCGTGCAGGCCGGCTGGCTGTGGGCCAGCGTCGCCGTCATCGCCGGTCTCGTCGCCGTGCTGTCCCTGGTGCTCGTGCGTCTCGTGCGGACCCCCGCCCCCCGCGTGCTCGACGCCGTCGTCACCGACGTCACCGTCGGCCTCTACCTCGGCTGGGTCTCCGTGGCGACGCTGGCCAACACCGCCGCGGCCCTGAAGGCGGCGGACGTCGGCGAGCTGGGCCTGGGCGCCACCGGGTGGGGTGTCGCGCTCGTGGCGGTGGGCGCCGTGCTGGCGCTCGCGGTCGCCCGGTACGGCGCCGTCCGTCCGGCCGTGGTCGTCCCCGTCGGCCTCGCGATCGGCTGGGGTCTCGCCTGGATCGCCGTCGGGCGGACGACGGGGCCGCTGACCGACCAGACGGTGGCGGTCGCGGCCGGCGTCGCCGCCGCCGTGGCCGTGGTCGGCCCGGTCGTGGTCACCCTGGTCCGCCGTCGCCGCGCTCGCGCCTAGCGACCACCACGGTAGCGTCCCGGTCCTCGTCCCATACCCGCTCGGCCCTCAGCCCCGCGGCGACGACGGTCCCCCGCGCTGCCGGCCACTGCCGCGCCGCGATCTCGAACAGCAGCACGCCGCGCGGTGCCAGCCACCGCGGGGCCTGCCCCAGCACCCGCCGCAGCACGTCGAGGCCGTCGGCGCCGCCGTCGAGCGCCGTCGGTGGCTCGTGGTCCCGCGCCTCCGGCGGCATGGTGGCGAGGGCGGCGGTGGGCACGTACGGGGCGTGGCACAGGAGCAGGTCGACGCGGCCCCGCAGGCTGCGCGGGAGCGGGTCGAACAGGTCGCCGGTCGCCACGGCGGCGCCGAGCGGCTCGAGGTTGCGGCGGGCGTAGCCGACCGCCACGGGGTCGACGTCGACGGCGTGCAGCGCGGGGCGCGCACCGGCCGCGGTCAACCCCTCGAGCACGGCGCCGCCGAGCGCGCCGCAGCCGCAGCACAGGTCGACGACCGTCGGGTCCACCGACCCGGGCCGGCGGTCCAGCGCTGCCTCGACCAGCGCCTCGCTGCGACGGCGGGGCACGAAGACGCCTGGTCCCACCGTCCACGTCCTGCCGGCGAGCTCCACCTCGCCGAGCACGTGCTCCAGGGGCTCACCGGCGGTGCGGCGCGCCACGAGCTGCTCCAGCCGCGCCGACCCGGCGGGGGCGGCGCGCAGCAGCACCGCGGCCTCGTCCTCGGCGAAGACGCACCCGGCGTCCCGCAGCCGGTCGGCGAGCGCCGCCGTCGGGTCCCCCGCGGGTCTCAGGGGTAGAGCCCCCGGATCTCGTGCGCCTCGGCGGTGCGCCGCACGCCGATCACCGTCGCCGCGTCCCGCAGGGAGATGCCGTCGCGCCGGGCCAGGGCCGAGACGTCGCCGTAGGCCGAGGCCATGCGCCGCGCCAGCTTCTCGGCGATCTCGTGCGCCGACCACCAGTACGTCTGGTTCGCCTGCACCCACTCGAAGTAGGAGACGACGACACCGCCGGCGTTGGCGAGCACGTCCGGGACGACGGTCACCCCGCGCTCGGCGAGCACGGCGTCACCGGCCGTCGTGGTCGGCCCGTTCGCGCCCTCGACCACCCAGCGGGCACGCACCGTGCGCGCCGACTCGGCGGTCAGCACGCCCTCGACGGCGGCGGGCACGAGGACGTCCACGTCGAGGCCGATGAGCTCGGCGTTGGAGATCGCCTCGGCGTCGTCGAACCCGACGACGCTGCCGGTCTCGGTGACGTGCTCGGCCAGCCGGGCCACGTCCAGCCCGTCGTCGGCCCGCACCCCGCCGTACCGGTCGCTGACGGCGACCACCCGTGCCCCGCGCTCGGCGAAGATCTGCGCGGCGTTCCCGCCCACCTTGCCGAAGCCCTGGATCGCGACGCGCACGTCGTCCATCCGGGCCTCGGCCTCCTTGAGCGCGGCCGCCGTGACGTGCACGATGCCGGCGCTGGTCGCCGTGCCACGGCCCAGCGAACCGCCGATGGCCAGCGGCTTGCCGGTGACCACCGCCGGGATCGTGTACCCCCGGTTGACGGAGTAGGTGTCCATGACCCATGCCATGGTGCGTTCGTCGGTGCCCATGTCGGGGGCCATGATGTCCGTGTCGGGGCCGATCAGCGGCATGATCTCCGAGGTGTACCGGCGGGTGACACGCTCCAGCTCGCCGGGGGTGAAGTCGGCGGGGTCCATGCCCACGCCCCCCTTGGCACCTCCGAACGGCAGGTCGACGATGCCGCACTTCCACGTCATCCACATCGCCAGGGCGCGCACCTCGTCGATGTGCACGCTCGGGTGGAACCGCAGCCCGCCCTTGCCCGGCCCGCGCGAGACGTTGTGCTGGACCCGGTAGCCCTCCAGGAGCACCCGCGAGCCGTCGTCCCGGTGCAGCGGGACCGCGACCTGGATCTCGCGGCGCGGCGTGGCCAGCATCTGGTGCAGCCCGTCGTCGTAGTCCAGGTGCGCGACGGCGGTCGCGAGCTGGGACCGGGCCGTCGCCAGGGGCGATGCCTCGCCCACGGATTCCGGACGGGTCGACGTCGTCGTCACGCGGTTCCTCCTCGGAGGCGTCGGAGGGGCCTCCCGGCGGTGCCCCGGGATGGTCACCGGCCCGGGTCGTGGGCCGTCCCGGTACCGTACCCCGCAGGCCACGGGCGGTCCTGGTGACGGCCTGCGTGCTGTCGGGTTGTCGCAAAGTGCGCTCCGTGCGACCCGTTCTGTACAAGACGGGACGCTGTGATCGGGCGCACCCTGGTGCCATGAGCACCCATGCCACCGATCGCGGAACCGGCCACCCCGGCGCCCGCCCCGAGGCGACCGTGAGCCCGGCCGACCTGGTCGAGGACGCCGTCGCCCTCGCCCACACCTGGATCGACGCGGCCACGCGGACCGACGGTGTCGTCACCCGCGCGGACCGCCGCACGCGCGCGACCGCCGAGCGCCTCGGCGCCCTGGTCGCCAACCCCGCGGGCCTCGACCTCGCCGTCGGGTTCGTCGACGACGTCGCCCGGCCCCAGGATGTCCGGGTCGCCGCCAAGGCGCTCTCCCGCCTCGGTCGGGACGCCGGCGCCGCGTCGTTCCTGTCGCCCGTCGACCGCACCCTCTTCCGGGTCGGGGCCGCCGTCGCCCCCGTCCTGCCGTCCGTCGTCGTCCCGGCCGCCCGCGTGCGGCTGCGCCAGCTCGTGGGCCACCTCGTCGCCGACGCGGGCCGCGGGCTGGGCAAGCACCTCGCCCGGACCCGGTCCGAGGGCTACACCCTCAACGTCAACCTGCTCGGCGAGGCCGTGCTCGGCGACGAGGAGGCAGCGGCCCGGCTCGAGCGCACCGTCGCGCTCGTGCAGCGCCCCGACGTCGACTACGTGTCGGTCAAGGTCTCCTCCGTGGCCGCCCAGCTCGTCACCTGGGACCTCGACGGCTCGCGCGAGCGCGTGGTCGAGCACCTGCTGCCGCTGTACCGCGCGGCCCGCGACCACGGGGTCTTCATCAACCTCGACATGGAGGAGTACAAGGACCTCGCGCTGACCACGGCCGTGTTCCGGGACGTCCTGGACCACCCCGAGCTGCGTGGCCTGTCGGCCGGCATCGTGCTGCAGGCGTACCTCCCCGACGCCCTCGGGGCGCTGGACGAGCTCACCGCGTGGGCCCAGCAGCGGGTCGACGCGGGCGGCGCCCCGGTCAAGGTGCGTCTGGTCAAGGGCGCGAACCTCGCGATGGAGCACGTCGAGGCCGAGCTGCACGACTGGGCGCCGGCGACGTACGACACCAAGGCCGAGGTCGACGCCAACTACGTGCGCATCCTGGACGCGCACCTGACCCCGGAGCGGACCGCCGCCGTCCGCCTCGGCGTCGCCTCCCACAACCTGTTCCACGTCGCCCTGGCGATCCTCCTCGGCCGTGCGCGCGACGTCAGCGCCGGGCTCGACATCGAGATGCTGCAGGGGATGGCCCCGATCGAGGCGCGTCTGGTGCGGGCCGAGGTCGCCCGGGACGGCGGCCAGGTCGTGCTGTACACCCCCGCGGTGCGCGACGAGGACTTCGACGTGGCCATCTCCTACCTCGTGCGCCGCCTCGAGGAGAACGCCGCCGAGCAGAACTTCGTGCACGCGGCCTTCGCCCCGGCGTCCGACGAGCCCGGCGTGCGCGGCACCCCGATGGAGCGGCAGGAGATCGCGTTCCGCGCGTCGGTGACCGACGGGCTGCGTCCGGACCCGGACGCCGTCGTCCCGCGTCGCACCTCCCGCTTCGACACGCCCGCCACGCCGCCGCGCGGTCGTACCTCCGGTGCCGCGGACGGACCCGCCGGGTACGACGGCGACGCGGACGGTACGACCGCGGGGTCGGAGAACGGGCCGCGGACCCGGCCGCGGAGCGGGTCGCCCGACCGACCGGGATCGCCGACCGGTTTCCACAACGCCGTCGACACCGACCCTGCCGTGGCGGCGCACCGCGAGTGGGCCGCCCGCCTGGTCGGCCCCGACAGCGGTTTCGTGCCCGTGCGGACCCCCGAGACGACCGACACCGGCCGGATCGACGAGGCCGTCGCCCGCGCCGTCGAGGTCCGCGAGCAGTGGGCGGCCGTCCCGCCCGGCGGCCGCGCCCGCGTGCTGCGCGAGGCCGCCCGCCGGCTGGAGGCGCGGCGCGGAGACCTCGTGGCCGCCGCCGTGCACGAGGCCGGCAAGACCGTCGCCGAGACCGACCCCGAGGTCACCGAGGGCATCGACTTCGCCGCCTACTACGCGGCGGCCGCCGAGGCGCTCGACACCGTCGACGGCGCGGACTTCGCCCCGGACGGCGTCACGCTCGTCACGCCGCCGTGGAACTTCCCGGTGGCGATCCCCATCGGCGGCGTGCTGGCGGCGCTCGCGGCGGGGTCGACCGTGCTCGCCAAGCCGGCGCCCCCGACACCGCGCTGCTACGAGCTCGCCGTCGAGGCGGTCCAGGACGCCCTGGAGGCCCTCGCACCCGAGCTCGGGCTGCAGGCCGACGTCGCCCGCGACGCCGTGCAGTTCCTGCGGGTGCCCGACGGCGAGGCCGGCAAGCACCTGGTGACCCACCCCGACGTGTCCCGGGTGGTGCTGACGGGCGCGCTGGAGACGGCCCAGATGTTCGCCCGGTGGAACCCGGACCGTCCCGTGCTCGCGGAGACCTCGGGCAAGAACGCGCTGATCGTCACGCCCTCCGCCGACCTCGACCTCGCGGTGGCCGACGTCGTGCGCAGCGCGTTCGGCCACGCCGGCCAGAAGTGCTCGGCGTCGTCGCTGGTGATCCTCGTGGGGTCCGTCGGCGACGAGTCCACCGTGACGGGGGAGAGGTTCCGGCGACAGCTCGTCGACGCCGTGCGGTCGCTCGCCGTCGGACCCGCCACATCGCTGTCGACGGTGATGGGCCCGCTGACCGAGCCGGCCGCCGGCAAGCTGCACCGGGCGCTGACATCGCTGGAGCCCGGTGAGTCCTGGCTGGTCGAGCCCCGGCGGCTCGACGACGTCGCCGACGCCGCGGGGATCGACCCGGACCGGCTGTGGTCGCCCGGGCTGCGCGACGGCGTGGCCCCCGGGTCGTTCTTCCACCTCACCGAGGTCTTCGGCCCGGTGCTCGGCATCATGCGTGCCGCCACGCTCGAGGAGGCCGTCGAGCTGCAGAACGCCGTGTCGTTCGGCCTGACCGGCGGCATCCACTCCCTCGACTCCGACGAGATCGCGACGTGGCTGGACCGCGTCGAGGTCGGCAACGCCTACGTCAACCGGCACATCACCGGCGCGATCGTGCAGCGGCAGTCGTTCGGCGGCTGGAAGGGCTCCGTCGTGGGCCCGGGGGCCAAGGCGGGCGGTCCGAACTACGTCGCCCAGCTCGGCCGCTGGAGCGACGGCGCCGACGTGCCCTCGCGCGCGTCGGACCCGGAGGCCTGGCTCGCCTGGGCCGAGGCCTCCGACGCCGCCGCGTGGGACGCCGAGTTCGGGGTCGCGCACGACCCGACCGGTCTGTCGGTGGAGGAGAACAGCTTCCGCTACCGCCCGGTCCCCGAGGTCACGGTGCGCGTCGGTGACGGCGCCCTGCCGGTCGAGGTGCGTCGCGTGCTCGCCGGTGCCCGCCGGGCCGGGGTGCGGGCCGTCGTCGTCCCCGCGTCCGACGCGGGCTGGGGCGTGCCGCACGAGACCCCGGTCTCGCACGAGGACTTCGCCGCCGCCGTCGCCGAGGGCCGGGTCACCGGTCGGATCCGCGTCGTCGGTGAGGCGCCGGGGCTGCGTGCTGCCGCCGTCGAGCGCGTCGGCGAGGTCACCGTGCTCGACCAGCCGGTGCTCGCCGCCGGGCGGCGCGAGCTCCTGCCGTTCCTGCGCGAGCAGGCCGTCAGCCGGACGAAGCACCGGTACGGGCACCTGCGCGCCTGAGGCCCGCCCGGCCGGGAGATCGATCCGGCCACGGTCCCGTTCCCGGGCGCTGCGCGCCCTCCACGTCGGGGACGGACGACCGTGACCGGACCGATCTCCCGGCCGGTCCTCGTCCGCCGTGGCAGCATGGCGGACGTGACGACTGCGTTCGTGCTGGGCGGCGGAGGCGTCCGCGGTGCCGTGCAGGTCGGGATGCTGCAGGCGCTCTTCGAGGCGGACGTCCACCCGGACCTGATCGTGGGGACGTCCGTCGGGGCCATCAACGGCGCCGCGGTCGCCGCCGACCCGACCCTCGGGGTCGTCGACCGCCTGCTGCAGGCCTGGGCGTCGCCCACGGCCGCCTCGGTCTACGCCGAGCCCTGGTACCGCCAGGTCCGGCACCTGGCCCGCTCCCGGGTCCACGTGTACGACCCGGCCAAGCTTCGCGCGCTCATCGAGGAGGCCGTGGGGGAGCGCCGGACGTTCGCCGACCTGGAGGTGCCCCTCGTCGTCGCCGCGGCCAGCATCGAACGGGCGTCGGAGCACTGGTTCGACACCGGCCCGCTGGTCGAGGCCGTGCTGGCCTCGGCCTCGGTGCCCGGGGCGATGCCGCCCACCGTCATCGACGGGGAGCACTTCGTCGACGGCGGCCTGGTCAACTCGATCCCTCTCGGCGAGGCCGTGCGCCGGGGGGCCACCACCGTGTACGTGCTCCAGGTCGGGCGCATCGAGGAGCCGTTGTCGGCCCCGCGCAGCCCGTCCGACGTGGCGAAGGTCGCCTTCGAGATCTCGCGCCGGCACCGGTTCCACCGCGAGCTCGCCGACGTCCCCGCGGACGTCACCGTGCACGTCCTGCCCTCCGGCGGCTCGCTGCCCGGTGACGAGAAGGTCCGGGCGTACAAGCGGCTCGACGCGACCCGTCACCGGATCGAGCGCTCCTACGAGCGGACCCGGACCTACCTCGCGGAACAGGTCTGAGCATGCTGCCGCCGCGGTGGGTCCGCCGGGTCGTCCTCGCGCCGCTGGTCGTGGCCCTCGCCGTCGTCATGGTCCCGACCACCCTGATGTTCGCCGTGCTGGTCGGCGGCGTGCTCACCTGGGTCGTGCCCGGCGGACTGCGGGTGCTGCGGCTGCTGTGGATGACCGCGTTCTACATCGTGTGGGACGCGACGGCCCTGCTGGCGATGTTCGGGCTGTGGCTCGCCGCGGGGTGCGGCCTGTTCGCCGACCGGCCGTGGTACCGGCGTGCGCACGTCCGGCTGGCCCGCGGGATGCTGGCCCTGTTCTTCTGGCAGGTGCGCTGGACCCTGCGTCTGCGCATCGAGCTGGACGTGCCGGACGCGCTGTCGTTGCCGGAGGCGCCTCTCGTGGTGCTGAGCAGGCACGCCGGCCCGGGGGACTCGTTCATCATCGTCGACCGGCTGCTCGGGCTGTCCGGACGCGCCCCCGCCATCGTGCTCAAGGACACGATGCAGTGGGACCCGGCGATCGACGTCCTCATGAACCGGCTGCCCGCCGCGTTCGTGACGCCCGCCTCGCGGCGTCCCGCGGGTCGCCCCGGCGCCCGCGAGACCGTGCACCGCATCGCCGCCGGGCTGACGGCCGCCGACGCCCTCGTGCTGTTCCCGGAGGGCGGGAACGTCACGCCGCGGCGCCGCGCGGCACGGATCGAGGCGCTGCGCCGGTCGGGGCACGAGGACCTCGCCCGCCGGGCGGAGGCGATGCACGAGGTGATGGCGCCGCACGTCGGGGGATTCGACGCGGCGCTGGAGGGCGCACCCGAGGCTGCCGTGCTGGTGGTGGCGCACACCGGTCTGGACCGGCTGGTCGACGTGCGGGACGTGTGGCGCGAGCTGCCGATGGACAAGACGGTCACGATGCGGGCGTGGCTGCACCCGCCCGGTGCCGTGCCGCGGGACGTCGCCGCCCGCGAGGCCTGGCTGTTCGACCAGTGGCAGGTCCTGGACGACTGGATCGCGGCGCACGCCCCGGCCGACTGAGCCGGGGCGTGCACCGCGGCGGAGGGCTACGCGGACTCGCCCTCGATGAGCCGCGGGATGAAGATCCGCGGTTCGGGGTGGACGTCCTCCCCGCCCAGCATGTCGAGCAGCGACGACGTGGCCGCCGCGACCATCTCGACCACCGGCTGGAGCACCGTGGTCAGCCGCGGGGTCGTGCGCTCGGCCCCCAGCGCGTCGAAACCGACCACCGCCACGTCCTCGGGCACCCGCTTGCCGTGGGCGTGCAGCACGTGGAGCGCACCGGTGGCCATCAGGTCCGACGCCGCGAAGACGCCGTCGACGTCCGGGTGCTCGGCCAGGACCCGCTCCATCGCGGCGGTCCCGCCCTCGACCGTGAAGTCGCCCTCGGCGACGGCATCCGTGGACAGCCCGGCGCGCGTCATCGTCTGCCGCCACCCGTCGAACCGGTCGAGCGTGGCGGTCATGTCCTGCGGACCCGTCAAGGTCGCGATCCGGCGGCAGCCGCGGTCGACGAGCCGCTGCGTCGCCACGCGGGCTCCCGCCCGGTTGTCGACGTCGACGTAGTGCAGGCCCGCGGAGTCGAAGGGGCGGCCGACGAAGACGGCCGGCAGCGCGCCGCCGCGCAGCTCCTGCTCGATCCGGTCGTCCTTGTGGTGCGAGGCGACGATGACGCCGTCCACGTGCCCGCTGGTCAGGTAGCGGGCGATGTGGCCGGGCCGTTCGCCCTGGCGGGCCAGGAGCAGCACGAGCTGCAGGTCCGTCCCGCCGAGCCCCTCGCTCACACCGCGGACGACGCCCGCGAGGAAGGGGTCGGTGAGGATCCGGGCGTCGGGCTCCGGGACCACCAGGGCGATCGAGTCGGTCCGCCGGGTCACGAGCGACCGGGCGGCGCGGTTGGGCGCGTAGCCCAGCCGGACGATCGCGGCGTCCACGGCCTGCTGCGCCTCCGGCGACACCCGGTCGCCGCCGTTGATCGCCCGCGACGCGGTCGAGCGGGAGACCCCTGCGGTGCGCGCGACGTCGTCGAGCGTCGGTGCGATGTGCTTCGTGACCACGGTCGGAGATTACCTTCCGCTCAGTCCCGTGCCGGGACGGCGTTGTCGCGGGCGACCCCCGCGTACCAGTGACCCGAGGCCTTCACGGTACGCTCCTGCGTCGCGTAGTCCACCCGCGTGATGCCGAACCGCTTGGTGTACCCGAGCGCCCACTCGAAGTTGTCCATGAGCGACCAGGCGAAGTAGCCCCGGACGTCGGCGCCGGCGTCCATGGCGTCCCTGACGGCGCGCAGGTGCCGGTCGATGTAGTCCAGCCGGTCCTGGTCGTCGATGCTGCCGTCCGCCTCGACGACGTCGGGGAAGGCCGCGCCGTTCTCGGTGATGACCAGCGACGTGCCGCGCGGGCCCGTGTAGTCCTGCTGCAGGCGGGTGAGCAGGCGCGTGAGGCCCTCCGGCTGCACCTCCCAGCCCATGTCGGTCAGGGCCAGGCCGCGGCTGTGCGCGTGGACGCCCTCCGGGACCGGGTTCGGCGAGCGGAGATCGCGGGCCGGTGCCGACGGGTCGGCCGGTCGCTCTCCCTCGGGGCCGGCGGTCCCGTCGGGGCGCTCCCCGGACTGCGGCGTCGCGGCGATCGCGCCGCCGTGGTAGTAGTTCACCCCGAGCGCGTCGATCGGTGTCGAGATCACCTCGAGGTCCCCGGGACGGACGTGGTCGGCGAAGTTCAGGTGCGCGACGTCGTCCAGGAGGTCCTGCGGGTAGGCGCCGCGGAAGATCGGGTCGAGGAAGACCCGGTTGAACATGGCGTCGTCACGCCGTGCCGCGTCGACGTCCGCCGGGTTCGTCGGGTCGACGGGGTCCGAGACCGTGCAGTTCAGCGTCAGTCCCAGCGTGGCCTCGGGGTCGCGCGCCCGGAGCGCGTCGACGGCCAGGCCGTGACCCAGCATGAGGTGGTGGGCCGCCGCGAGGCCGAGCTCCGGCGAGGTCCGGCCCGGGGCGTGCACACCGGCGGTGTAGCCGAGGAACGCCGAGCAGTACGGCTCGTTGAGGGTCGCCCACGTGGTCACGCGGTCGCCCAGGGCCTCGTGCATGGTGACGGCGTAGTCCGCGAACCGGTAGGCGGTGTCACGGGCGGGCCAGCCGCCGGCCTCCTCCAACGCCTGCGGCAGGTCCCAGTGGTACAGCGTCAGCCACGGCAGGATGTCGGCCTCGAGCAGCTCGTCGACGAGGCGGGAGTAGAAGTCCAGACCCTTCGGGTTGACCGTCCGGCCGTCGGGCATCACGCGGGCCCACGAGGTGGAGAACCGGTAGGCGCCGAGGTGGAGGCGGGACATCAGCGCGACGTCCTCGCGGTAGCGGTGGTAGTGGTCGCAGGCCACCATGCCGTCGTCACCGTGGACCACGGCGCCCGGGATGCGGCAGAAGACGTCCCAGATGGACTCGCCGCGCCCGTCCTCGGCGCCGGCGCCCTCGATCTGGTAGGCGGCGGTGGCCGTGCCCCACAGGAAGCCCTCGGGGAACGTCACGCGTCCGCTGCTGTGGGGCGTCGTCCCGGTCAGTGGCGTCGACGGGACGAAGGGGACGGTCGTCCCGGGGGCGGCGAGCCGGGCGCCAGTGCCCGGTGCGGTGAGAGTCATGTCAGCAGTGCTTCCGTGTGGAGTGGTGAGGTGCCCGGACGGTGGTCCGTCCGGGCACCCCAGATGTGGAACGGCAGGTCCCGCGTCAGCCCTTCACCGCGCCGGCCATGATCCCGGCGACGAGCTGGCGCCCGACGAAGAAGAACATCACCAGCAGCGGCAGGGTCACGAGGAACACGCCACCCATCACCAGCGAGTAGTCGACGAAGTAGTTGTCCCGCAGCGACTGGACCACGAGCGGCAGCGTCGGGTTCTGCGAGGTGAGGATGATCGACGGCCAGAAGTAGTTGGTCCACTGCTGGACGAACTGGAAGAGCCCGAGCATCGCCGCCGCGGGCAGGGCCGCCGGCATCGCCACCGACCAGAAGGTCCGGAACATCGACGCGCCGTCCACGCGGGCGGCCTCGATGAGCTCGTACGGCAGCGCCTCCGAGAGGTACTGGGTCATCCAGAAGACGCCGAACGCCGTGACCAGACCCGGGACGATGACCGCCTGCACCTTGCCGTACCAGCCGATCTCGCTCATGAGGATGTACAGCGGGATGATGCCGAGCTGGACCGGCACCGCCATGGTGGCGATGACGAAGACGAGCAGCGGACCCCGACCGCGGAAGTTGAGCTTCGCGAACGAGTAGCCGGCGAGGGTCGAGAAGAACACCACCGACAGCGACGAGAAGACGCCGATCAGCGTGGAGTTCCACAGCGCCTTCCAGAAGTTGATGCTGTCGGAGGCGATGACCGTCTGGAACTGCGCGAAGAGGCTGGAGTCCGGCAGCCACTGCGGGATCGGGTTCTGCGCGATCGAGACCGAGTCGGACGAGCCCAGCAGGAGCGTGTAGTACAGCGGGAAGATCGAGATCAGCAGGACCGCGCCCAGCAGGAAGTAGGTCAGGCGACCTGCGCGCCGGGTGGACCCTCCGAGCGGCACCCGGCGGCGGCGCTTGGCGGCGGCGCGCGCGGCGCCCGGACCGGCGGTCTGTGCGGTGACGGCGACGGAGCTCATCGGAGGTCCTCCCCGGAGTTCGTGGTGGGCGAGCCGGTGGACGGTCGTGCGGGTGGGGTCGGCGGTGGCGAGGGGATACCGGACCCGGCCGGTGCCCCCGGCGGGGTGGGCGGCATCCGGACGCCGCCCGGTGCACCGGCGGCCCGTGCCTCGGCGAGCAGGCGCTTGGTGTGCTTGCGGCTCACCTTCGACTGCTTCGGCCCGGCGGTGGAGATCCGCTGCGTCACCAGGAAGTTGACCATGCCGATCATGACGATGAGGAGGAACAGCAGCCAGGCGACCGCGGCGGCGCGGCCGAAGTTCTTCTGGTTGCCCCACGCGACGTCGTAGAGGTACACGACCGTGGTCATCCAGTCACGGTTGGGGCCGCCGAGACCACCGGCGTCGTACATGCGGACCTCGTCGAAGATCTGCATGCCGCCGACGGTCGAGGTGATGACCACGAAGATGATGGTGGCGCGGATCTGCGGGACCGTGACCGAGAAGAACTGGCGGACGCGGCCGGCGCCGTCGATGACGGCCGCCTCGTACAGGTCGCGGGGCACGGCCTGCATCGCGGCCAGGAAGATGAGGGTGTTGTAGCCGGTCCAGCGGTAGTTGACCATCGTCGCGATCGCGACGTGGCTGGCCAGCCGGTCACCGTGCCAGGCGATCGGCTCGAGTCCGACGAGCCCGATCAGCTCGTTGATGAAGCCGTACTGGTCGGCGAAGAGGCGGCCGAAGATCATCGAGATCGCGACGGGGGCGACGATGAACGGCACGAGCACGCCCATGCGCCAGAAGGTCGCCGCGCGCAGGTTCTGGTCGAGCAGGGCGGCGATGGTGATCGCCATGATGACCTGCGGGACCGAGGAGAGCAGGAAGATCGAGAAGGTGTTCCCGACGGACTTCCAGAAGGTCGGCTGCTGCAGCACGTCGACGTAGTTCTGCATGCCGACGAAGTCGCCCTGGCCGCCGAGGAGGTTCCACTCGTAGACCGACACCACGGCGGTGTAGCCCAGCGGGAACAGCCCGACGACGGCGAAGAGCAGGAAGAACGGCGAGATGTACAGGTAGGGGGAGACCTTGACGTCCAGTCGGCCGAGCCGCTGGGAGAACCCGATGCGCCGCGACGGGCGGTCGGGGTTGCCGCGCGAGTGCGCTGGCCTGGTGGGGGACATGAGGGCCATGAGGTGATTCCTGTACGTCTCTCCGGTGGGTGCGGACACGTGTCGGGCCGGTCGCCGGGGTCGGCGACCGGCCCGACAGGGTGGTGAGGGAGGGTGACGGGCGGGCCCGTCACCCTCCGGCGGGTCGGATCAGAGACCCAGCTCGTTCACGGAGGCGACCGTGGTCTCCCACGACTTCTCCGGGTCCTCACCGTTCAGGTCGACACGGCTGAGACCGTTCTGGACCTCCTGGTGGATGGAGAAGTAGTTCGGCCCCTTGTACACGGCACCGTCGATGGCCTGCGCCCGCGAGGTGAAGATCTCGCCGGCCGGGGCCTCGCTCATGAAGTCGTTGACGAAGGTCTGGACCTCCTCGGACTCCTGCGCCTCGACCTGCGAGGGGAAGGTGCCGGCCTCGGTGAAGGCCTGCGTCTGGACCTCGGGCGAGGTCAGCCACGCGGCGAGCTCCTGAGCGGCCTCGACGTTCTCGCCGGAGGCGGGCACGGTCAGGAACGAGCCGCCCCAGTTGCCGCCGCCGCCCGGGAAGACGTCAGCGATGTCCCAGCCCTCGACGTTGCCGGCGTTCTGCTCGATCGGACCGGTCATCCAGGACGGGCAGAGCATGGTGGCGAAGGCGTCGTTCTGGAAGCCGGCCGACCAGTCGTCGCCCCACTGCTCCAGACCGGCGGACAGCTTGTCGTCGACCGAGGCCGCGAGGACCTGGTCGTACAGGTCCTTCACCTCGGTGTTGGAGGCGATGTCCTTGGGCTCCCCGGTCTCCGGGTCCTCGTAGGCGGCCTCGACCTGGTTGATCATGCCCTGGTAGGTGGCGACGGCACCGTCGAACCACGCGTTGCCCGTGGCCTCCTGGTACTCCTTGCCGGCGTCGAAGTAGCTCTCCCAGGTCGCGCTGTCGCCGCCGAGCCACTCGGCGAACTCCTCGCGGTCCGAGGGGAGGCCGGCGGCCTCCATCAGGTCGGAGCGGTAGCAGATGGCCTCCGGGCCGATGTCGGTGCCGTAGCCGATGAGCTTGCCGTCGGGCGTGGTGGCCTGCTCGACCTTCCAGTCCACCCAGCGACCGTCGATGGCCGGCATCTCGGCGAAGAGGTCCGGGTACTGCATGAACTCCGAGAGCCAGTCGACCTCGACGGCCTCGATGTCGGCCAGACCCTCGCCACCGGCGGCGAGCTTGGTCGACAGGTTGGTGCGCGCGTCCGCGGCCTCCGCCGCCGTCGTGTGCTGGACGGTGACGTTCGGGTGCTCCTCCGTGTACTGCGCGAGCAGCTCGTCGGTGTACCCGAAGTTGTTGAAGGTGGCGACGGTGAGGGTGATCTCCTCGTCGGTCTCGCCGCTGCCCTCCTCGGAGGTGCTCTCCTCGGTGTCGCCCGAGCAGGCGCCGAGGAGGAGGCCGAGGGACGCGATGCCGGCGGTGGCCGCAGCGAGGCGGCGAGTCCGGCGGGGGCGGGTGCTGCTGAGCACGGTGACTCCCTTGTCTGGTTCGATCGGTGTCGGACGCTTTGGGAGCGCGACCACCTTGCTGAGGATGGTAGCGCTTCCACGACCAAGAGTGATGCTTCCGTCACAAGCGCCTCCGCGTCAAGCCGCCAGGGCGGACGTTGTCGGACGGTGACGTGTCGTCCACGCGTCTCTGCAGGTCAGAGATGGTGTGGGAGCGCTCCCGTTATGAAAGTGTGACGCGTCATCCCACGCCGTGGGCGGTGCAGTGGTGGCGGTCGGGCGACCCCGGGGGCGGTCAGCCCCGGGCCAGCCAGTCCCGAGCGGCCTGGGCCTCGGCCTCCAGGGCCCGCCGCACGGCACTCGCGGCAGCCTCCTCGACGGCCGCGGCGAACAGCGGGACCGAGGCGTGCACCTCGCCTTCGACGACGTGCCGGGTCCCGCCGTCCTCGGTCGGGGCGAGCAGCAGCGTGCCGGTCAGCCGGACCGGTGCGCCCGTGATCTCGACCACCACCGTCCCGACGTACCGGCCGTCCACGGGGGCCTCCCACGCCTCGGCCTGCCGGATCTCCAGCTGGTCGCCGACGACGTGACGGAGCTGGGAGGGGATCACGTCGGTGGGCACCGTGCGACGCAGGGAGAGGGTGAACCCGGCATGGTGCGAACCGGACAGGTCGACCACCGTCGCGGCCGCGGCGCCACGGTCCTGGGACCGCCAGCGCAGGAACTCCGGGTCGCTCAGCGCGGCGGCCACGGCAGGCGTGTCCGCCGCGTAGGTCAGCTCCACCGTCAGGTGCACGTCCACACCCTACCGGCGCCGCCCGGGCCGGTGCGTGCCCGTAGGGTGGTGGGCGTGTCCGCCATGAGTGACCTGATCGCCGAGCACGCCGACCTCCACGAGGGTGACGGCGAGTGGCTCCACCTGCTCGTGGGGGACTGGCAGATCGTCTCCGACCTGGCCTTCGCGGACCTGGTCCTGTGGCTGCCCACCCGCGACGGGCGTTTCGTCGCCGTGGCGCAGTGCCGCCCGAGCACCGGCGCCACCGTCCACTACGACGACGTCGTGGGTTCCTTCGCCCCGGACGGCCAGACGGCGCAGCTCGTCGCCGCGATGACGGAGGCTCGGGCGCAACGGTCGCGCGAGCCGCGCTGGTTCGGTGCCTACGCCGTGCGGGAGGAGGCGGTCCCCGTCGTCCACGACGGCCGGGCCGTCGCGGTCGTCGCCCGCCAGACCAACCTCGGCTCGGGGCGCACCCCGAGCCGGCTGGAGCTCAACTACGTCGAGTCGGCCGACGACCTGCTGGCCATGATCGGGCGTGGCGAGTACCCCTCGCGCAACGCCGCCACCGGCCCGCGCCGCGGTGCGCCGCGCGTCGGGGACGGCCTGATCCGGCTCAACTCCGAGGGCGAGGTGCTGTACGCCAGCCCCAACGCGCTCTCCTGCTTCCACCGCCTCGGCGTCATCGGGCCCCTCGTGGGCCAGTCGCTCATCGAGGTCACCGCCGGGATCGTCGAGCAGCAGAACACCGTCGACGAGTCCCTGCCCCTGGTGGTGATGGGCCGCGCCCCCTGGCGGACCGACATCGAGGCGGGACGCGTCGCCCTGTCCTTGCGGGCGTTGCCGCTGACCGACCACGGCCAGCGCATCGGGGCGGTCCTGCTCTGCCGCGACGTCTCCGAGCTGCGGCGCCGTGAGCGCGAGCTCATGACCAAGGACGCCACGATCCGCGAGATCCACCACCGGGTGAAGAACAACCTCGCCACCGTGGCGGCGTTGCTGCGGCTGCAGGCCCGCCGGATGGACGTCCCCGAGGCGCGGGCGGCCCTGGAGGAGGCGATGCGACGTGTCGCGACGATCTCCCTGGTGCACGAGTCGTTGTCGCAGAACCTCGACGAGCAGGTCGGTCTGGACGACATGCTCAAGCGCGCGCTGCGCATGGCGGCGGACGTCGCCTCGACCCACACCTCCGTGCACACCGCCCAGCAGGGGTCCTTCGGCATGATCCCGGCCCAGGACGCCACGCCGCTGGCGCTGGTGCTCACCGAGCTCGTGACGAACGCGGTCGAGCACGCCTTCCCCGACCGCGAGTCCGGCACGGTGTGGATCGACGTCCGGCGCGACGGTGCCACGCTGAGCGTGGTCGTCGCCGACGACGGGGTGGGGATGCAGGGCGGGATCGACCAGCTCGGCCGCTCCTCGCGCAGCGGGCTGGGTTCCCAGATCGTCAGGACCCTGGTCACCAACGAGCTGCGGGGCACGATCGACTGGCGGCCGCGGGACGACGGCGGGACCGAGGTCGTGCTCGACATCGTGCTGCGGGAGGAGTCCCACCGCTGACCCATCGGGTCCGCCGTCGGCGGGACGCCGCCGCGGTGGCGGACATGCACGAAGGCCCCCTCACCCGTGGTGAGGGGGCCCTCCTGGCGGTGCGACGTGCTCAGCCGGCGCGGCGGGCGCGCGCCGTGCGGCGCTTCAGGGCACGGCGCTCGTCCTCGCTCATGCCGCCCCAGACACCGGCGTCCTGACCGGACTCCATGGCCCACTTCAGGCAGGTGTCCACGACGTCGCAACGACGGCAGACCGCCTTGGCCTCCTCGATCTGCATGAGCGCGGGGCCGGTGTTGCCGATCGGGAAGAAGAGTTCGGGGTCCTCGTCGAGGCAGGCCGCCTGGTGGCGCCAGTCCATGTCATCTCCTCAGTGCTCGTCCCCTGCCGCGGGCGCCCGTCCCGGCGCATGCCGACGGCTGCCCGTCCGGGTCCGGTGTCGTCCAGGGGGGTTCGGAATCTGCCAACAAGACTCACACCTCGTGAACCGCCGCACAAGGGGTTACGCAAAGATTTCTCCGGCGTGAACCCTGAGGGTTTCATCACACTGCACAACGGGCCTGGTCAGCCTTATCATCGCCACGATGCCCGCCTCCGACGCCCCCTCCGACCCGGCTGACGCCGGTCCCTCCTCACGTCCTCCGCGGGCCCTGGTCGCCGTCGTCGGCGTGGTCGGCCTCGAGGTCCTGGCCATGGTGGTCTTCGCCGGCGCGATGGTCGTCGACCTCGTGCGAGGTCGGTCCGTCAGCCTCGGGATCAGCCTCTTCGCGGTGGCGTTCTTCCTCGCGCTGGCCTGGTTCCTGGCCTGGGCCTCGCGTGCGCTCTGGCAGGGACGCCGTGCCGGCCGCTCGCCCGTCGCCGGCTGGCAGATCTTCCAGGGCCTGCTCGGCATCGCGCTGCTCACCAGCGGGTCCGTCGCCGCGACGCTCGGCGGGGCGATGATGCTCCTGCTGGCTGCGGTCGTCCTGGTCTGTCTCATGACGCGGGGGGTCGTCGAGCACACGCTCGGCTGAGCCGTCGGGCTGCGCGTCGATCCTCACCACCTGGACGCAGACCGCGTGCCCGGCCTGCACCAGGGCACCCCGTCCGGGGCGCGGCGGACCGGGGTCGGCGACCTCCGACACCACGGTGCCCAGCACCTCGTCCGCACCGCGTTCGCCCGGTGCCAGGACCACCCCGGTCCGCCGGCCACGCAGCTCGGCCAGCACGCCGCGGTGGGCCATCACCGCGCCCTGTGTCGTCGCCGAGGCGACGACCGTCAGTCCGTCGTCGACGAGCGCGGCCAGGCGGTCGACCTCGACCGGGCAGGACTGGGTCACGACGTCGAGGTCGTCGACGACGAGGGTTCCCCCTGGCGCGGTGAGGGACCCCACCAGCTCTCGCACACCCACCGAGGTGCGGCCCGCCGTGGGCGCCTCGCCCGCCGCCGCGCGCACCGCCGGGTCCCGGGAGACGACGCCGGCGAGCCGCCCCGAGGCGGCGAGCGCGCGGGCGACCGTGCACAGCACCGTGCTGCGGCCGGCGCCGCGCGGTCCGACCACCAGCGCGCCCGCGCCCACGTCCAGGGCGACGGGTTCCGCGGCGTCGCCGCCCAGCCCGACCAGGACGGCCGTACCGGTCGCTCGGCGGTCCCGCCGTGCCAGGTCGAGCTCCGCCGCGGCGACCTCCGTGGGCAGCGGCAGCACCCGGGGCGTCCGCTCCCCTCCCGACGGTGCGGGGAGTGCCGCCGCCGGGGAGTGGCCCGGGAGCAGCACCTGGCACAGCTGTGGTTC
The DNA here is from genome assembly GCF_030586525.1 of Isoptericola sp. 178. Taxonomy (NCBI): domain Bacteria; kingdom Bacillati; phylum Actinomycetota; class Actinomycetes; order Micrococcales; family Promicromonosporaceae; genus Isoptericola; species Isoptericola sp. 178. The sequence continues at coordinate 278,839 of NZ_JAUQYN010000002.1, forward strand.
GTGGTTCCCCAGCAGGACGGCGCGGCCGGGCGGCCCGCCCGCACCGGCGAACGGCTGCGGCACCCCGAGCATCACCGCCGTGTGCGGGTCGTTCCCCAGCATCACCACCCGCGGGCCGACACGCGCCGCGAGGCCGCCCACCGTCGCGGAGTCCGCCGTCACCGCGAAGGCCGCCCGTCCCGCGGCCAGCGCCGTCACCAGCGGGTCCCAGGGGTCGGAGGTCGCCAGCGCGGCGCGCAGCCCGGGGGCGTCGTCGACGAGGACCAGCGTGCGCGACCCGTCGGCCCGGTCGGGAGCGGCCGCGAGCAGCCGCAGGAGCCGGCGCGCCCGGCGCGGGTCGTCGGCGCCGGCCAGGGTGCCGAAGCCCGGATGGTCGGCGAACGGCGTGAAGGCCCGGTGGGCCGCGTCCGGCGCGAGGACGTGCACGGACCACCCGCCTGCCAGTGCCGCGCGCGCCAGGGTGGCCAGGACGGTGGTCCGTCCCGAGCGTGCCGCACCCAGCACGGCGAGGTGGCCGTCGTGCGGCCGCCAGCACGCGAGCCGACGACGTTGCCCGTCCGGGTCGTCGGCGAGCGCCAGTGGCAGCCGGTCCGGGCCGGGCGGCGGGTCCTCGTCACCGGGCCCGACGTCGTCGGCACCCACCTGGTCCGGCAGCGGCGGCAGCCACGGGGCGGGGCCCGGCCGGTGCCCGAGCCCGTGGGCGGCGCGGCGCAGGGCCGCCACGAGGTCCGCCACGGGGTCACCGTCGTCGGCGGGCCGGTCCGCCCGGACGGACGGGCTGTCGTGGCTCCCCGCCGTCCACCCGGACGGAACCCGTCGCACGGACCCGGCGGTGCCGTTGCCCCGCGCCCCGGCGTGGGCGCACTGCACCGCGAGCGGCGGCGCGGAGCCGATGCGCAGGACGGCCCGGCCGGGGTCGCCGACCCGGATGGCCGCAGCCGCCGGGTGCTCGACGACGTCGCGGGAGTCCGCGACGTCCACGACGCGCAGGGCGATCCGGGTGGTGACGTTGGCCCGCAGGTCGGCGCTGACGGCACCGGCCGGGCGCTGGGTGGCCAGCACGAGGTGGACACCGAGCGAACGCCCCTGCGCGGCGATCCGCAGCAGGCCGGGCAGGAACTCCGGCAGGTCGTCGGCCAGGGCGCGGAACTCGTCGATGACGACGACCAGCCGGGGCAAGGTCCCGGCGGGCAGGTCATCCGACGTCGCGACGCCGTGGTCGGCGAGCAGGCGTTCACGGCGACGCAGCTCGGCGCGCAGTCCCGTCAGGGCCCGACCGGCCAGCCCCGGTTCGAGGTCGGTCACCTGCCCGACCACGTGCGGCAGGTCGGCGCAGCGACCGAAGGAGGCGCCGCCCTTGAAGTCGACGAGCGCGAGGGACAGGTCGGCGGGGGAGCGGGTCGCGGCCAGGGCGAGCACCAGCGACTGCAGCAGCTCCGACTTGCCGGCGCCGGTGGTGCCGGCCACGAGCAGGTGCGGACCGTCCGCCACGAGGTCCAGGACGACCGGGGTCCCGTCGGCGCCGCGTCCGAGCGGGATCGTCCACCCTCGCGCGCGGGCCCAGCGCGCGGCGGGGTCGGATCCGTCCAGCAGGTCGCGCAGCGCGACGGTCGCCGGGATGCGTGGGTCGGTGGGATCGGAGCGGCCGTCGCTCCGGTCGGGGGTGGTGTCCTCACCGAGCCGTGCCGGGTCGCGACCCAGCGCACGCAGCCCGGCCAGGCGGCGGGCCGTCCGCTCGGCCCACGCGACGGTGACTCCCGTGGCGGCCACGACGGTGTCCGTACCGTCCGGAGCGGTGCGCAGCACGCGGCCGTCGGGGGTGACGTCCCATCTGGTGCGGCACCAGGCGGGCTCCCGCGGTGCCGGATCCCTCCCGTCGTCGGGCAGGCAGAGGACGACGACGTCACCGCGGCGCACCGCGCGGTCCGCCGCGGCGAGGTCCTCCGGCCGGGGGGAGTCGAGGACCAGGACACGGGACGGCCCGCTCGAGTCCGGTCCGTCGTCGCCGGGCGAGATCCACCGGCACCAGCGCCAGGCGTCCCGTCCGTCCCCGAGGACCTGCACGGCGGCCCCGGCGGCGGCCAGATCGACCACCACCGCCCGGCTGACGCTGCGCACGGGCGCTGCCGGACCGCGCACGCTGAGGGCGCCGTCGGGCAGCAGCGTCTGCAGGGTCGGCGCGGTCGGGGCCGTGCCGGCGGCCGACCGGGCGGCGGCGTGCGCACGCCGGACGCGCAGCCATGCACCGTCGGACGCCTGGTGGGCCGCGGCCGTCCGTGCGCCGGTGCGGCCCGGGTCCGCGCCCACCGGGGGCGGCGTGAGCGGGACCGGGTCCGCAGCGCCCCGTCGCCGTCGGCGCACGGCCGCGACGACCTGGGGTGCCAGGGCGATCACCGCCACCAGGGAGAACAGGGCGTACAGCGGCTGGCGCAGGGTGACGGCGAGAACCACGGAGCCCAGCACGGGCACCAGCCCGGTGATCAGCATCGCCGGCCCGGCACCGGCCGGACGGTCGGTCGCGGCCGCGGCGGGACCGAGCCAGACGTCGACGTCACCCGAGGCGTGCAGCGCGTAGCGTGATCCGTCCAGGTGGAGCTCCGTGCCCGGTCGCCAGCGGCGCGGCCAGGGCCCGAGCCGCCGGGTGCGCCCGGCGGGCGGGGCCAGGGCGACGGGCTGCCGCCACCAGGGCCCCCGGGTCACCGGGCGGGGGACACGGTGCGGGGCGGCCCGTCGCGGCAGCCGGCGCACCCGCACCCGGTCCCGGGTGTCCACGGTCACGCGGACCCGCGCATCGCGCTGACCGAGCGTCAGCGGTGCCCCGACGGCGAGCACCCGCGGCTCCCCGGCGCTCAGACCCGACGCCGCGGTCAGGAACCACCGGCTGCGCAGCGCGGCGACGTCGGCCGCCGGCAGCCTCCCGCCGCACGGGCCGGCCACGGAGAGCACCGCCCCCGGCAGCAGCGGACGGCGGCCCACGCGGGCGTCGTCACCGACGGGCCGGTCGTCGGCGATCAGCTCGGCGCGCAGCAGCTCGGGTCTCCGGACGAGGTCGGCGAGCGGGGCGCGCAGGTCACCGAGCCGCGCGCCCTCGGGCAGCTCGACGTCCTCGTCGGGGTGCAGCGTGAGGCGGACGGGCATGTGCACGACGGTGTCATCCCCGCCACCACCCACGCCGCGGTCGTCCACACCCTGTGGACGACCGCGGCTCCGGCGGACGTCACTCCGTGGCGAGCGCCTCCACCGGTGAGGCCTTCAGCGCCGTGCGGGCGGGCGCCACCGAGGCGACCAGGCCGGCCACGAGCGCGACGACCAGCACCAGGGCGATCTCGAGCCACGGGACGCTCAGGGTCACGTCACCCATGATCCCGAGCGCGGCCCCGGCACCCGCCCAGCCGTACACCAGGCCCAGCACGACGCCGAGCACCGCGCCGACACCCGCGATGAGCAGGCCCTCGATCGCGAGCATGCCGCGCAGCTGCGCCTTCGACAGCCCGATCGCCCGCAGCGTCGCCGACTCGCGGCGCCGTTCGATGACCGACAGCGACAGCGTGTTCGCCACCCCGATCAGGGCGATGACCACGGCGACCGCGAGCAGTCCGACGACGATGCCCAGCATCGTGTCGATCACTCGGTCGAACAGGGCGCGTTGGGACGCGACGCCGGTGACCTGGGCCGACTCGCCCGAGTCCGCCACGACGTCCTGGATCGCGCCGACGGCGGACGCGGCGTCCACGTCGTCGCCCAGCGCCAGGTACATCCCCGTCACGGGCGCGTCCGTGGACAGTGCCGCCAGGTCGTCGGTCGTCAGGTAGCTCGTGTAGCCGGAGGCACCGACCGCCACGGTGACGGTCACCGCGCCGTCGGTGTCCGTCAGCTCGACGGAGTCCCCGGTGCCCAGCGCCAGGTCCTGCGCCTGGACCTCACCGAGGAGCACCGTGCCCGGCTCGAGGTCCGCCAGGACGTCCGGGGCGTTCAACACCTCCGCGCCGCCTGCCGGGTCGATGGCGGTGAGTGGCAGCCAGGTCGCCGCCGACCCGGCGCCGGACGTCGCCCGTACGAGGATCTCCGAGACGTCGGTGGTCGCACGCACGCCGTCCACGGCGGCCACGTCGGCCCGCAGCTCGCCCGACAGGGCTTCCTGCTCGCCGTCGGCGTCGGAGGCGGTCGAGGTCACCATCACGTCCACCGGGAACTGCTCGTCCAGCGCCGCCGTCAGCGACGTCCGGGCGCTCGCGGCCCCGGTGGTCATCATCGCCACCAGGGTGACGCCGATGAGCAGCGCGGTGCTGGTGGTCGCCGTGCGCCGCGGGTTGCGCAGCGTGTTCGCGGCCGCGAGCCGCGCCGTCGGGCCCGAGGCGGCGACGAGCCGTCCCGCCGCCGCGGCGACCCTCGGCAGCCAGAAGACGGCCCCGACGGCCACCCCGACGAACGACAGCGCACCGCCGGCGATCCCGGCCAGCAGGCCGAGCGTCGGCTCCTGCCAGACCGTGCCCAGCGCGGCGCCCGCCGCGAGCAGCCCGAAGCCGACCGCCGCGGTCAGCAGCGACAGCACCAGGCGGACCTTCCCGGCGCGACGCGAGGTCGTGGGGGAGTCGGCCGGACGCAGCGCGGCCAGCGGTGCCACCCGGGTCGCCACCCGGGCGGGGACCAGAGCGGCGCCGACCGTGACGACGGTGCCGACCAGTACCGGGACCACGATGACCTGCCAGGTGAGCGCGACGGCGCCCGGCAGCGGCAAGGGGACGTCCATGGCGTGGGCGACCCACAGAGCCGCCTGCCCGAGCGCCGTGCCGAGCAGCACGCCGGCCACCGAGGCGACCAGGCCGAGGATCGCCGCCTCGGTGAGCACGCTGCGACCCACCTGGGCCTTGTCCGCCCCGACGCAGCGCAGCAGCGCCAGCGTGCGGGCCCGCTGGGCCACGAGCACCTGGAAGGTGTTGGTGATGACCAGCCCGGCCACCACCAGCGCGATCGCGGCGAAGGTGAGCACGAACACGAGGAACATCAGGTCCTGACCGCCGGTGAGCTCGGCGGCGGACTCGGCCGCGCGCTCGTCGGTGGTGACCACCCACGGTGCGCTGTCCGTGCTCGTGGCTCCACCGACCGTCCCGGCGAGCGCGGACTGCGCCGCGGTGACGTCCGTGCCGTCCGCCACGACGACGGCGGCCTCGGTGACGGCGACCGGCTCGCCCCGGGCCTCGGTCTGCCACGTCGTGTAGGTCGCGGCGTCGACGACGGCGGCACCACCGGTCTGCGCGTACGCCCCGAACGGGTCGTCCAGCAGCCCGACGACGGCCGGCGTCTCGGTGACCTGTTGCCACGAGCCGTCGTCGCCGACGACGTCGCGCCCGACGTCGACGGTGTCCCCGAGCGTGACGCCGAGCCGGTCGGCGACGTCGGCCGGCAGCGCGATCTCGCCGGCGGCGGACGGCATCGCGCCCGCGGTCACCTCGAGGGGCATGAGCCGGTCGTCCGCCGTGGGGACGACGCTCTGGTAGACCGAGCGGGCCCCGTCGGTCAGCTCGGCGTAGATGGCCGTCACCGGAGCGACGGCCGCGACGCCGTCGGTCGCGGCCAGCGCGTCGACGTCGAGCGGGGCGTCCTGCGTGGCGCCGACCACGAGGTCGGCGTCGCCGTACTGCGCGGCGACGGAGTCGTACGTCATGCGGGTGATGACGCCGGAGGCCAGCAGCGTGGCCGCGACGAAGGCCGTCCCGATGACGATCGCGACGCCCGCGGCGGCGAGCCGGCCGGCGCTGCGGCGCATCTGGGCCAGGGTGATCCGCAGCATCAGGCACCTGCCGGCGTGACGTCGTCGGACACGGGGGTCTCGAGGGAGCGCAACGCGTCCAACCCGGCCAGCACGGCCTCCGGCGTGGGGTCGGAGATCTCCCCGGCGATCCGGCCGTCGGCGATGAGGACCACCCTGTCCGCGTACGCCGCGGCCGTCGGGTCGTGGGTGACCATGATGATCGTGCGGCCCAGCTCGCGGACGCTGCGGCGCAGGAAGCTCAGGACCTCCACGCCGCTGCGGGAGTCCAGGTTGCCGGTGGGCTCGTCGGCGAACACGACCTCCGGCTGGGCGATGAGCGCCCGGGCGATGGCGACGCGCTGCTGCTGGCCTCCGGAGAGCTCGCTCGGGCGGTGGGTGAGCCGCTCGGACAGCCCGAGCGTGGTCACCAGCGTGTCGAACCAGGCGCGGTCGACGGTGCCGCCGGCGAGCTCGACCGGGAGGGTGATGTTCTGCTCGGCGGTGAACATCGGCAGCAGGTTGAACTGCTGGAAGACGAACCCGACGCGGTCCCGTCGCAGCCTCGTCAGGGCCTTGTCTGCCAGGGCGGTCACGTCCGTCGTCCCGAGGAACGCCTGGCCGCTCGTGGCGCTGTCGAGGCCGGCCAGCAGGTGCATGAGCGTGGACTTGCCCGAGCCCGACGGGCCCATGATCGCGGTGAACCGGCCGGCCGCGAAGTCCACGTCCACACCGTCCAGGGCGCGGACCTGCGCCTGGCCGGTGCCGTAGGTCTTCGTCAGGGCCCGGGCCCGCACGGCCGGGACGTGGTCGGTGGGGTCCGCGGCCTGACGGGCGCCGTCGTCGATCGGGACGTACACGGTGGTGTCCACGGGATGCTCTCCGCATGTCTGGTGCTGGCGGCTCCCGTCGGGGAGCGCGATGACGGCACCGACGCTACGGAGCGCTGGACGCGCCGTCGTCGGTCTGCAGGCTGGTCCCGACGGGCGTCCAGGTCATCCTCAGGGAGGACGTCCACCCCGGGTGACCTCCGGGTTCCCCCGGACGCCGGGGAAGGGGAACCCGGAGAGCGTCGGCTCAGCGCGGCGGCCAGACGTGGGACGAGGTCACGGTCATCCAGGCGCTCACCCGGGGGTTGTCGCGGACCACGTACGGCTTGTCGGTGTAGTGGCGGGCGAGGCGGTCGATGTCGGCCAGGTCCGGGTCGTCGACGAGCTCGACCTCGCCGCGCAGGCTCACGTGGTGGTACCAGTTCGTGTCCAGCACGGTGAGCGAGACGCGCGGGTCGTGCTGGAGGTGCCGCAGGCGGGCGCGGCCGGCGTCGAGGTTGAGCAGGACGCGCTGGGATTCGTCGTCCCAGAGGTACCAGGTGGCCACCGACACGGGAGCCCCGGAGGGCGTCACCGTGGCCATCACGGCCGGGTTCGGACGGCGGAGCAGCTCGAGGGTGGCGGACGTCAGGGGAGTGGTCGTCATCCGCCCATTCTGGTGGGCGTCACCCGTCGTCGCGGAGGCGGGCCCGCACGAGGACGAAGACCGCCGCCGACAGCAGCAGACCGGCGGTGAGGACGATCCAGACGTAGACCGGCCCGCCGACGAGGCTCTCCAGCAGGACGCGGCTCTGCGAGGTGGGGTCGGCGAGCACCACGGCCACGAAGGCCGCCACGACGACCACGACCACCCCGGTCAGGGCCCGCTCCCATCTCCTGTCCATCCGGGAGTGGTCCATCACGCGTTTGCCGGCCCGCACGATGTGCCGGGCCCGCAGCAGCCGGAGCGCGCCGACGGCACGGATCAGCCGCAGGAGCTGGGCCGGTCCGATCGCCAACGCGGCGGAGACGACGATGGCCAGCGTGACCCCGACCAGCCAGCGGTGCTCCCGCACCCACTGCCGTTTGTCGCCGGAGACCGCGAACAGCACCACGGTCTCCGACAGCAGCACGGCGCCGGTGAGCAGGCTGCCCACGGTGCCGATCGTCGAGTAGGGCTCGGAGAGCAGCGTCAGCCAGACGGCCGGGACGGAGGCCAGCGCCGCGACGATCACCGGCCACGCGAACCGCCGCTCCCAGCGGTCCTCGGTCGGCTCGGGCGCCGGGTCCTCCACGGCGGAGGACCTGGGCTCGAGGGAGGACTCGCGGGACACGACACCCAGGGTAGGGGCAGCCGCCGGGGGCCCGGCGGCCGGTTCAGGCCCCGGGCCGGACGAGCCCGGTCTCGTAGGCGGTCACCACGGCCTGGACCCGGTCGCGGGCTCCCAGCTTGGCGAGCACGCGGCCGACGTGCGTCTTCACGGTCGTCTCGGCGACGAACAGGTCGGCCGCTATCTCGGTGTTGGACCGCCCGCGCGCCATGAGGACCAGCACCTCGCGCTCGCGGTCGGTCAGCGCGGCCAGCGCCGCGTGCTGGGCCGGGGCGGACGACGCCGGCAGCGCCGTGACGAGATGCTCCAGCAGGCGGCGGGTCGAGGACGGCGCGATGACCGCGTCGCCGTGGTGCACCGTCCGGACCGCGGCGAGCAGCTCCTCCGGCGGGGTGTCCTTGAGCAGGAAGCCGGACGCCCCGGCGCGGATCGCCTCGAGGACGTACTCGTCGAGGTCGAAGGTCGTCAGCACGACGACCGTCGGCGCGTCGGAGGAGGCCGTGAGCCGGGCCGTGGCCGTCAGACCGTCCATGGTCGGCATGCGCACGTCCATGAGCACCACGTCGACCCGGTGGTCGGCCAGCAGCCGCAGCGCCTGCGCGCCCTCGGAGGCCTCGACGACCACGGTCAGATCCTCCTGGGAGTCGATGACCATCCGCAGCCCGGCGCGCACGAGCTGCTGGTCGTCGACGAGCGCGACCCGGATCGGCGCGGTCATACGGGCTCCTCGATGTCCTCGGACGGTCCTGTGGCGGCGGGTGCCGAGGCGGGGACCGGCAGGACGAACCGTACCCGCCAGCCTCCGCCGGGACGGGGGCCGGCGGTGACGTTCCCGCCGAAGACGGCTGCTCGCTCCCGCATGCCCAGCAGCCCGAAGCCGGGGCGGCCGTGCGACACCGCGGCGGCACCTCGCCCGTCGTCGGTCACGTCGACGGTCACCGCGTCGGCGGTCCACCGGAGCACCACGGTCACCTGCGGTCGCGGACCGGCGTGCTTGCGCACGTTGCTCAAGGCCTCCTGGGTCACGCGGTGCAGGGTGAGCCCGGCCCCCGGGGGGAGCCGGCGTGCGGTCCCGACCCGGACGAGCGAGACGCGCATCCCGGCACTGCGTGACTGCTGCACGAGCCCGTCGAGCTCGGCGTCGTCCGGTTGCGGGCGCAGGGGCGCGGGGGCCTGCGGTGAAGCCTCGGTCGGCCCGGTCGGACCGTCGGGGCCGACCGGCAGGGTCTCGTCGGCCGCCCGCCCGGCGCCGGCCGGGACCGGTGCGCGCGACGTCGCCGCGTCGTCGTCGCGCAGGACGCCGAGCAGTCGGCGCATGTCGGCCAGTGCCGCGCGCCCCGTCTCGGACACGACGCCGAGGGCACGGACGGCCGCCTGCGGGTCGGCCGAGGCCGCGTAGCGGCCGCCGTCGGCCTGGGCGACCACGATCGAGAGCGAGTGGGCGACGATGTCGTGCATCTCGCGGGCGATGCGCGCACGCTCCGCGGCGGTGGCGATCCGGGCCTGCTGGTCGCGCTCGACCTCGAGCCGCTCGGCGCGGTCCCGCAGCGCCTCGACGGTGACGCGCCGGTAGCGGCGCACCAGGGCCAGCGCCCACACGGCCAGCGCGACGGTCGAGCAGAACAGGCTGATCCCGAGCGTGTCCGCGAGCCCTCCGAACCAGGCGTCCTGCAGAACCAGCACCGGACCGAGGAGGAAGCATCCCGCGACGGCGGAGAGGATCGCGGTGACGTGGGCCCAGCGTGGTCCGTAGACGGTGACGGCCCACAGGGCGGAGAGCACCGCGACGTCCCCGGGCAGCAGCAGGGGCAGGCCGGAGAGCAGGTGGGCGAGGCCCACGGCGTACACGGCGACGACGGAGGCGACGGGGTGGGTACGTCGCCAGGCGAGGGGGACGACGAGGGCGAGGGACCAGGCCAGCACCGCGGGGCCCCGGCCGGCGCCCGACAGATCGGTGGCGCTGACCAGCACCGCCAGGGCGAGCGTCCCGGCCCCGACGGCGTCGACCCCGAACCGGTGCCCCTCGAACCACCGGTTGACCCGTCCTGACCAGCCCATGGCCGCTAGCCTAGGCAGGCGGAAGGCCGGGGACGTCCCCCCAGGGTCTGATCCGTGACGGTTCGTGACATGCCGCACGTCGGGTGATCTCACCGTCGTGTCCGACGTGCCGTGCCCAGGGGTAATGCCGCTAGCATGAGGGAATGACCCACGTACTGCTGGCCGAGGACGACCCGGCGATTGCCGAGCCTTTGGCGCGGGCCCTTTCTCGTGAGGGTTACGACGTCGTCGTGCAAGGAACAGGTCAAGGAGCGATCGACCACGCCGGAGACGCGGACATCGTCGTCCTCGACCTCGGCCTGCCGGACGTCGACGGGCTCGACGTCGCCCGCGAGATCCGTGGTCGGGGCCTGTCGACGCCGATCCTCGTGCTCACCGCACGCGCCGACGAGGTCGACCTCGTGGTCGGGCTCGACGCCGGCGCCGACGACTACGTGACCAAGCCGTTCCGGCTGGCCGAGCTGCTCGCGCGGGTGCGGGCGCTGCTGCGGCGGACCCACGGCGAGGCCGCCGAGGACGAGGAGATGCGTGCGCAGGACGTGCGCGTCGACGTGTCCGCGCACCGCGCGTTCCAGGGCGACCGGGAGCTGCACCTGACCACCAAGGAGTTCGACCTGCTCAAGGTGCTGGTGGCCAACGCCGGCTCCGTGGTCGTGCGGGACACGCTCATGCGGGACGTGTGGGGGTCCGACCCCGTCGGATCGACCAAGACCCTCGACATGCACGTGTCCTGGCTGCGGCGCAAGCTCGGCGACGACGCGAACGCGCCGCGGTACATCTCGACCGTCCGGGGGCTGGGGTTCCGGTTCGAGCTCGGTCAGCAGGTCTGAGGCGCCGTGCGTCGTCGCGTCCTCCAGGCGACGATCTCGGCGCTCGCCGTCGCCGTCCTCCTGCTGGGTGTCCCGCTGGGCATCTTCGGGGCGCGGTACGTCGTCGCCGGTGCCGAGCAGCGGATCTCCGACCGCGTCGACGCGTTCACGCTGACCGTCTCGCGCGCCGTCGAACGGGACGAGCGGCCCACGGACGACCAGCTGCAGCGTGCTGCCGAGGGGCGTGAGGGTGACCTGCCCGCCCGGGTGACCGTCAGCCTGCCCGGGGGCGAACAGCTCACCTACGGCGACGAGGCCTCCGACCCGGTGATCGTCAAGGCTCGCCAGACCGAGAGCGGACGCGCCTGGGTCTCGTTCGAGGTGTCCGCCAGCGGGGCCTACATCCAGGCCGCCCAGATGGTCGCGCTCGTCGTCGTCGCCGGAGTGGTGGCGATCGCGGCCGGGGTGGCGATGGCCGTCTGGCAGGCCAACCGGTTGTCGGCCCCGCTGGTCTACCTGGCGGCCTCGGCCGAGCAGCTCGGGTCCGGCCAGGTCCGGCCGAGCCTGGAACCGTCCGGGGTCGAGGAGATCGACCTCGTCGCGGCCGAGCTGGCCCGGTCCGGGGACCGGCTGGCCGGGCGCCTGGCGGCCGAGCGGCAGTTCACGCAGGACGCCTCCCACCAGCTGCGCACCCCGCTGACCGCGCTGTCGATGCGGCTGGAGGAGATCATGCTGACCTCTCGTGACGAGGAGGTCGTCGACGAGGCCCGGGTCTCGCTCGAACAGGTCGAACGGCTCGTCACGGTCGTCGACGACCTGCTCGCCACGTCACGCCGCTCCCAGGGCGGGACCACTGAGGCCGTCGTGCTCCTCGACGTCGTGCGCCAGCAGCACGAGGAGTGGGCGGACACGTTCGCCGGGGCGGGCCGTGAGCTGGTGATCGACGTCGCCGAGGACCACCGCGTGCTCGCCACGCCCGGGGCTCTCGCCCAGGTGATCGCCACCCTGCTGGAGAACTCCCTGAAGTACGGCGACGGCACCACGACGATCCGTTCCAAGCCCTCCGGACCGAAGAACGCCGTGGCCCTCGAGGTCTCGGACCAGGGGCCCGGGGTCGACGACGAGATCGCCCCGCGGATCTTCGAGCGCGGGGCCTCCACCGGGGGCAGCACCGGTCTCGGCCTCGCGCTGGCGCGCGACCTCGTGGCCGCCGACGGCGGGCGCCTGGAGCTCGCGCAGCGCCGCCCGCCCGTCTTCCGGATCTTCCTCGCGGGCGTCCCGCGCACCCTCGACCCGCGGGTCGTCCTGCCACCGGGCACGACGATCTCGTCGCGCGGGCGCCGGCGCGGGTGGCTGCACCACGAGGAGGGCTGACGTCAGCCCTCGCCGCGGAACACCACCGTGCGGTACATGACGTAGCGGAAGATCATGCTGAGCACGAGGCCGACGCCATTGGCGGCGACGTTGTCCGCCAGCGCCGAGTCCAGCCCCAGCACGTAGCGCGAGAAGGCCAGGCAGCCGGCCGAGATGGCGACCCCGCCGACGTTGACCGCGGCGTACTCGACCAGCTCGCGGACCCGGCGCCGGGTGCGTCGGGCGGCGAACGTCCAGTACCGGTTGCCGATCCACGACACCAGGGTCGCGACCGCCGCGGCGATGACGCGGACCGTGACGGGCTTGTCGGCCAGGACGTCGACCGGACCGTGCAGCATGAGGTTGAACAGCGCGAGGTCGACCACGAACGCCAGGCCGCCCACGGTCCCGAAGCGCAGCAGCTCCACGCGACGCCGCCACATCAGCGTCACGAACCGGACCGGCCAGATCGACGGCCCGGGGGGCGCGGGTGCGGGGGCCGACGGGGACATGGCCGCCAGCCTATCGCCCGGGCGGGGACGGTATTCTCGTCGTCCGTGACTGCCGCCACCCCGCATCCCGCATCCCCGGTCGTCGCCGTCGTCGGCGGTGGCCAGCTGGCCCGCATGATGGCGCCCGCCGCCGCCGCGCTCGGCGTGCGGCTGCGCGTGCTCGTCGAGGACCCCTCGACCTCCGCCGCCCAGGTGGTCGTCGACGCCCCGGTGGGCGCGGCGTCCGACGACGCGGCGATCCGGGACCTGATCGCACCGGCCGACGGGCGCCCCGCCGCGGACGTGCTGACCTTCGAGCACGAGCACGTCCCGAACGCGCTCCTCGCCGACCTCATCGACCACGGGACCCCGGTGCGGCCGGGTCCGGAGGCCCTCGTGCACGCGCAGGACAAGATCGTCATGCGCCGTCGGCTCACCGCGCTCGGCGTGCCCTGCCCGCGGTGGACGGCCCTGCCGAGCGACCCCGCCGCGGCGCGCGAGGCGCTGGCGGGCTTCCTCGCCGGGACGGCCGACGGCGAGGCCGTGGTCAAGACCGCCCGGGGCGGCTACGACGGGAAGGGCGTGCGCGTGGTCCGCGGCGCCGAGGAGGCCGACGACTGGATCGCGGCGCACCTGGACGGCGGCCCCGAGCTGCTCGTCGAGGACAAGGTCCCCTTCACCCGCGAGCTCGCCGTGCTCGTCGCCCGGCGCCCCTCGGGCGAGGTCCGGACCTGGCCCGTCGTGGAGTCGATCCAACGCGACGGCGTCTGCGCCGAGGTGATCGCCCCGGCACCCGACCTGTCGGCCGGGGAGGCCGAGGAGGCCCGTGAGGTCGCGGTGCGGATCGCGGAGGGCCTGGACGTCACCGGTGTCTTCGCGGTGGAGATGTTCGAGACGACCGGGCCGGACGGTGCCCGGCACGTCCTGGTCAACGAGCTGGCGATGCGGCCCCACAACTCCGGGCACTGGACCATCGACGGATCCGTCACCAGCCAGTTCGCCCAGCACCTGCGCGCCGTCCTGGACCTGCCCCTGGGGTCGACCGCACCGGTCGCGCGCTGGACCGTCATGGCGAACGTGCTGGGATCCTCGCTCGAGCGGCTCACCGACGCCCTGCCCGCCGTGGGCGAGCGGGTCCCCGACGCCCACGTCAACCTGTACGGCAAGGGCGTCCGCCCGGGCCGCAAGCTGGGCCACGTCAACGTCTGCGGCGAGGACCTCGCCGAGGTCCGCCGTCGTGCCACCACCGCCGCCGCCCTGCTGCGCGGCGAGTCACCCGAGACCTCGCAGGAGGACTGATGAGCACCGCTCCCGCCGTCGGCATCGTCATGGGGTCGGACTCCGACTGGCCCGTCATGGAGGCAGCCGCCGACGCCCTGGCCGAGCTCGGCGTGGACTGCGAGGTCGACGTCGTCTCCGCCCACCGCATGCCGACCGAGATGATCGACTACGGCCGCACGGCCGCGGACCGGGGTCTGCGCGTGATCGTCGCCGGGGCCGGCGGTGCGGCCCACCTGCCGGGCATGCTCGCCGCGGTGACGCCACTGCCCGTCATCGGCGTGCCGGTGCCGCTCAAGCACCTCGACGGCATGGACTCGCTGCTGTCGATCGTGCAGATGCCCGCGGGCGTGCCGGTGGCCACGGTCTCGATCGGCGGCGCCCGCAACGCGGGTCTGCTCGCCGCGCAGATCCTCGGGGCCGGGACCGACGCGGAGTCGTTGGCCCTGCGGCAGCGGATGGTGGCCTTCCAGGACGAGCTGCGCGAGGCGGCGCGGGCCAAGGGCGACCGGCTGCGGGCCGCCCGCGGCTAGAGCCCGCCGACCGTGCTGCCGGGTTCGAGGTCGCCGTCGCGGACGTCGAGCCAGAACTGGTCGGCGTCGTCGGACAGCAGCACGGTGGAGCCGACGCCTCCGGGCTGGTAGTTCGGGCTCTCGATCGGCGGGGTGCCGGTGACGCCCTCCGGTCCCGTCGCCGCCCGGAAGGCCAGGGCCAGCCGCCCGAGGTCCACGATCCCCGTGTCCTCGTCGACGACCAGCGCGCCGGTGCCCGCGTCGACGAGCTGGACCTGGTCGAGCGGGTTGAGCAGCACGCCGGGCTGGACGGCGGTGTCGGCGACGGCACCGATGACCTGGCGCTGCCGTTCGGCCCGGCCGATGTCGCCCTTCGGGTCCGAGTAGCGCATCCGGGAGAACGCCAGCGCGGTGGCGCCGTCGGCCACGTGGCAGCCGGCCTCCCAGTCGAGCTCGCTGCGCTTGTCCTTGACGGTCTCGTCGTAGCACAGCTCGACGCCGCCGACGGCGTCGACGATCTCCTCGAGGCTGCCGAACCCGACCTCGGCGTAGTGGTCGACGGTGAGGCCGGTCAGGCCCTCGACCGTCTCCACCAGCAGCGGCGGGCCGCCCCACGCGTAGGCGGCGTTGATCTTGTTGGCTCCCTCGCCCGGGATCTCCGCGTAGGTGTCCCGGGGGATCGAGATGAGGGAGGCGGGCCCGCTGCGGGGGGAG
The DNA here is from genome assembly GCF_030586525.1 of Isoptericola sp. 178. NCBI lineage: Bacteria > Bacillati > Actinomycetota > Actinomycetes > Micrococcales > Promicromonosporaceae > Isoptericola > Isoptericola sp. 178. Next base: position 293,943 of record NZ_JAUQYN010000002.1, read on the forward strand.
TGCAGCACCATGATCGTGTCGGTGCGGGCGCCGGACGTCCCGTCGTCGACGCCCCCGGACCCGCGGGCGTCGGACCCGGCGAGCAGATACGTGGTCCCCGGGGTCCCGGACGCGTCGGAGAGCGCCTCGGTGTGCTGGATCTTGCCGTTGGCCCACACGAGCAGGCCGACCGGCCAGGCCAGGAGCAGCACGAGCACCCCGGCCAGGACGAGGATCGCGACGCGCCCCTTGCGCACGCGGAAGCCGTCGTCGCCGGAACCCGTGCGCGGCCCGGCGGGCGGGCCGGCGGGCGGCGGCGTGCGGCGCTGCGGGGCGGCGCCCGCGCGTGCCGCGGAGGGCTGGCTCGAGCGCGCGGCCGGCGCGTGGGACGCCGGTCGCGCCGTGCGGCCGCCGCCCGGAGGGTAGGAGCGCGGTGCGCGGTCCGGCGTGGCGGAGCGTCGGTCGGGCGCCACGGGGACCTCGCGCGACGACTGGCGGCGGACGCGGGGTTCCCGGGGCTCCATCGGGACGGCGTCGTCGCGCCGACCGACCCGCCCGGTGGGGCGGGACGGTCGCTCGGAACCGCCGACCGAGATCGCGTCGTTGGTCGACGCCGGTCGCGAGCTGCGTCCCCCGGCGGGGGTGAAGCTCGGCGGGATACGTCGTTCGTCGGTCATGTCAACCCTCGCAGACCGCGGTCACGTCGGCCCCGGTGAAGGCTTCCTCGCGGGGGTCGCGGGTCTGGCCGGGGGATGGTTCGTCGCTCGGCGTCGCCGTCGATCCGCCGGACCCGTCGGCGCCGGAGTCCGTGGCCGACGTCGTCGTGACGTCGGACCCGGCGGCCGCGTCGCCCTCGGGCGTCCCGGACCCGCCGTCCGACGACCCGCCCTCCGACGACCCGCCGTCCCCGTCCCCCGCGGTGGAGCCCGACTCGTCGGCACCGGCGACGACCTCGCTCAGCGGACGGTCGTGCCGCAGGTCGTCCCACACGGAGGCAGCCTCCGCGTCGAGCACCACGTTGGCCGGGTTGTCCGGGTCGTAGTGCCACGGGACGGTCATGAAGGCGATGTTCCCAGGCCGCACCCCCCGCGCGCTGTACGCCAGCCCGGCGAGTCCTTGGACCGAGGCGAAGTTGCTGCTCATCGTCAGGGAACCCGTGGTCGCGCCGAGGAACTGCAGGAGTCGCGCCGAGTCGGTCAGCATGTTCTGCTCCAGCACCGTGCGCGCCAGCGCAGCCATCATCTCCTGCTGGCGGGCGATGCGTCCGATGTCGGAGCCGTCGCCCAGGCCCTGGCCCGTGCGTGCCCGGGCGTACTGCAGCGCCGTCTTGCCGTCCAGGTTCTGCACGCCCGCCGACAGGACCAGGTTGTCCGCCTTGGGGGCGTCGATGTCGTTCGGGATGCACATCTCGACACCACCCAGCGCGTCGATCATGTTCCGGAAGCCGGAGAAGTCGACCACCACGAATCCGTCCATGCGGACGTCGGAGATCGTCTCGACGGTCTTCATCGTGCACAGCGCGCCGGACTCGACGTCATGGCCGTAGTCGTACCCCTGGGAGAACGCCGCGTTGAACTTCACCCCGTACAGCGGGGGTGTCTCGCCACCCGACGACGTCGGGCACGAGGGGATGTCGGTCGTGGTGTCCCGCGGGATCGACATCAGCTCCACCCGGGACCGGTCCGCCGCCAGGTGCATGATCATCGTCGTGTCGGCCCGAGCACCCTCGGTGCCGTCGTCGTTGCCGTTGTTCCCCTCGCGCGAGTCGGAGCCGAGCAGGAGGATGTTGAGCGGCGCGCCGGCGTTGGGGTCGTCGGGGACGACCTTCTCCGGACGGTCCTCGCCCAGCGCGGCGTCGGCGTCGATGGCGGCGATGTTCCCGCTGAGCGTGACGGCGGCCGTCGCGGCGCCGACACCCACGAAGGCGAGCACGGCCGTCATGACCAGCGCGCCGAGGCGCAGGATGGACGTGCCCTGCTGCGTGCGGGCGTGCGCCGGCCCGGTCGCGGAGCCGTCTCGCGGTGCGATGTGGCGGGCAGGCGGGTAGGTCACGAAAGGCGAGCATAGATGCCACGGGCCACATCTCTGCGTCAGCGGACCGCCGTTCCCGTAGAAATCCTGTGAGGGTTAGAGCGGTGGGCCCTCCGGCAGCTGCCGTTTCGTGACCTTGAGGATCACGTGGACCGGTGGCCTCACGCCGTCGTTGAGGTTCTCGGCGCGGGCCCGGGAGACGGGACGCAGCACGCCGTCCCGGAGGACGTAGAGCTGGCTCTGGTTCCGGACGCGCACCACGACGAGCTCGGGCCGGCCGGGGAGCCGGGGGACGGAGAGCATCAGTGCCTTGCTCCAGTGCTGGGTCACGGCCGAGGCGCGGACGTTGCCGGTGCCGTCGATGCGCACGAGCCCTTGTCGTGACACGAGGAACTCGCGTCCGTTCCTGCGGACCACCACTCCGGTGGTGGGCGGGACCCGGGGCATCAACGACACGCTCGGCCCGTCAAGTCGTGCCGTGTCGAGCTCGCCCAGCGGGGTTCGCCGGTACAGCGGGTTGTTGAGGTAGCCGTGCTTGCGGCCACCCACCACGAGGCGTTTCCGCCCGGTGTCCCGGTTCACGACCACCACGGCCGACCGCACCACGGGCGACCCGTAGGACAGCCGGTCGATCGCACTGAACGCCATCCGCACGACCGGTGTCTCCTTGTTGATGCGACGCAGGGACTCCATGTCGAGGGCCTCACGCTTCGTGCCGTCCACGATGCGGTAGAGCCGACCGTCCGTGGTGCGGACCGTCTGCTGCAGCCGGCCACCCGGCTCGAGGGCGTTCGACTGAGCCCAGGTGATGGGTATCGCCTTCCTGCAGGAGGCTCCGTACTCACGCACGATCGAGCAGCCGCCGACGTGCTTCCGGCCTTGCTCGACCAGGGCGAAGGTCCCGTTCGGACGCTCGACGAAGGTTCCGTCGGGCACGTCGAGGGCTGCGGCCGCTTCCTGGATGGCGGCCGCGCGGCGCCGGATCTCGCCCAGCTTCTCGTACAGGGTCCTGCCCGGACAGGCCGTGTAGCCGACGTCCCGATGGCCGAAGACGTGGGCGAGGGGCGTGCCGTCGACCGTGGTCGAACCGTCGGCAGGCACGCCGTGCAGCGCGAGCTTCCAGGCCAGGAGGTCCACGACGGCGCCGACGGCGGCGTTCGACACGGTCGCCGTCTCGTAGTTGCCGAGGACGCTGACACCGGTGGAGACGCTGTTGTACCCCTGGGCGTGGGCGCCGATCGTCTGCGCGGTGATCCCGCCGGCCCGTCCTTCCCACAGCCGGCCGAACTTGTCGACGACGAAGTTGTAGCCGATGTCTCCCCAGCCACGGGTCTGGGCGTGGTAGGCGTAGATCCCGCGGATGATCCCGGGGACCTGACCCTCGGAGTACGAGTTCGTACCGGCGGTGTGGTGGACGGCGGCCGCGCGGACGTCGCCCTGCCGCGGTGTCCAGCTCATGATCGACTCGTCGGCACCCCAGGCGGCGCGTGACGCGATCGTGGGGCGGTCCGGGACCGGTACCGCGGCGACGGCGGCACCGTGCGGCGAGGCCGCCGTCGGCGGTACGGGCACATCGTCGTCGGCCGGCGACGTCCCCGGATCGACGACGGAGAGCTCCAGGTCGCGCACGGACCCGGCCGCCGGGCCGGTCACGCGGGCCTGCACCTGCGCGACGTCACCGACGACGACCGGTTCCGTCCCGTCCAGCGTGCCCTGCGGCGACGGCTCGACGGCGACGTGCTCCCAGGGTCCCCAGCCGGTGTCGCCGTCGGACGTGGCACCGGCCGTCCGGGAGGTGCGGACCTCGACGTCGAGCGCCTGGGCGGCGACACCGCCGGTCCAGGTCACGCCCACGACCCCGAACCCGCTGACGTCCGCGGTGGCCAGGAGCGCGTCGCCGGCGGCTCCGGTGTCTCCCGAGGTGTCGTGCGCCCCGCCGCCCCGGCGCTCTCCGCCGCGGGGATCCGGCACGAACGCCGTCCGGTCGGTCGTCGCCCGGACCGGTTCCGGTCGGCTGTCGGGTGCCGCCCCGAGCGGTCCTGCCGCCCCGGACGCCGTCGGCGTCCCGCTGGCGGGGGCGGAGGGCACCGCCTGAGCGCCGGGGACGGCGACCAGTGAGAACGTCAGCAGGCCGACGAGGGCGGTCGTCAACGACCTCCACCCGGCGCGTGCGGCGTGGGTCACCCGACGAACGCTACGAGCGCCCCTGGGCACCCGCACGCCCGACGCGGCCGTCCGGCGCCTCGACCAGCAAGTTTCACCCGCACCCGCCGGCCGCCGAGTGTTCACGCAGCGGCCATCCCTGACGCCTGGGGGTGCGCAGGTCCGCGACCTAGACTCGCAGGCATGCGGGTCTCCGTGGTGGGTCTGGGGTATCTGGGTGCCGTGCACGCGGCGTCCATGGCGTCGCTGGGCCACGAGGTCGTGGGGGTCGACGTCGACGCCGCGCGGGTGGAGTCGTTGGCGCTGGGCAAGTCGCCGTTCTTCGAGCCGGGGTTCGACGAGCTGTTGGCGCGGGCGGTGGGTGCCGGGCGGCTGTCGGTGTCGGCGGACGTGGCGGCGGTGGCCGGTGCGCGGGTGCACTTCGTCTGTGTGGGCACGCCGCAGGCGGCGGGCTCGGGGGCGGCGGACCTGTCGTTCGTCGAGGCGGCGGTGTCCTCGTTGGTGCCGCACCTGGCCGTGGGTGACGTGGTGGTGGGCAAGTCGACGGTGCCGGTGGGTACCGCGACCGGGCTGGCCGCCCGGGTCGAGGCGGTGGGCGCCACGTTGGTGTGGAACCCGGAGTTCCTGCGCGAGGGGTTCGCGGTGGCCGACACGTTGCACCCGGACCGGATCGTGTACGGCGTCCCGGAGGGGGAGGTCGGCCGGCGGGCCGCGGCGCTGCTGGACGAGGTGTACGCGACCCCGCTGGCCGAGGGGACTCCGCAGGTGGTCACCGACTACGCCACCGCCGAGCTGGTCAAGGTCGCGGCGAACTCGTTCCTGGCCACGAAGATCTCGTTCATCAACGCGATGGCCGAGCTGTGCGAGGTCGCCGGCGGCGACGTGACCCGGCTGGCGGACGCGATCGGGCACGACCAGCGCATCGGGCGCAGGTTCCTCAATGCCGGGCTCGGGTTCGGCGGGGGGTGCCTGCCCAAGGACATCCGGGCGTTCATGGCCCGCGCGGACGAGCTCGGGGCCGGAGAGGCGGTGGCGTTCCTGGGCGAGGTCGACGCGATCAACACCCGGCGGCGGGCACGGATGGTCGAGCTGGCCGTCGAGGTCCTCGGCGGGGACGTGGCCGGGGCGCGGGTGGCGGTGCTGGGGGCGGCGTTCAAGCCCGACAGCGACGACGTGCGCGACTCGCCGGCCCTGGACGTGGCCGCACGCCTGGACGGGCTCGGCGCGCACGTGGTGGTCCACGACCCCCAGGCGATCGACAACGCCCGCCGCAAGGAACCCTCCCTGGCCTACGAGCGCGACCTCGAGGCCGCGCTCACGGGCGCGGACGTGGTGCTGGTGCTGACCGAGTGGCGCCACTACCGCGACCTGGACCCCGCCCGCGCCGCCGGCCTCGTGGCCCGTCCCCAGGTCCTGGACGGACGCGGCGCCCTGGACCGCGACGCCTGGCAGGCCGCCGGCTGGACCTACCGCGCCCTCGGCCGTCCCTGAGTCAGGCCCGCGTGATCTGCTCGGTGGCCACGAGCCGCTCGAGCCGTTCGGGGTCGCCGTCCAGGGCCTGCGCCGTCGCGGCCGAGGTCAGGACGACCGAACCCCCTGCTGCCCACACGGTGAGGACCTGGGCGAGGACCTCGGCAACCGCCCCGGTCCCGCGCACCAGGACGCGCCCGGCATCGTCGTCGGTGGTCGGTACGGGCTCGCCGCCGGCCAGCGCGGTCAGCGGGGTGCCCGCACCGGCCGCCGGGTCGACGACGATGGCGTCGCCGTAGGTCATGACCGCTCCCGCGGCGTCGACGGCGCCCGGCGGGAGCTCACCCTCGAAGCGACGGGCGAGGGCCGGCAGCGCGACGGCGACGAGCTGGTCGGTCCCGGTCCACGCGTCGGGGCGGGAGGTGACGACCACGTCCGCGTCCGCGCGGTCCGGAGAGTCCGCGGCCGGGTCGAGCAGCGCCACGTCGGCCCCGCACCGGGCGGCGGCCAGCGCCCAGACGACCTGCCGCCAGCCGACGGGCAGGTCGACGACGACGTCGCTGCCCGGCTCGGTGTCGAACTCCTCGACGAGCAGGTTGACGGTCTTGGCGACCCAGTTGTCCACCACGGCGCCGGACAGCTCGATCCGTTCGCCGTCGTCGCCGTACCAGGTCAGGGCGGGCCGTCCGCCGAGGGCGGTGAGTCGGGCGAGGAGGCCGGTCGCGGTGGTGTCTGGGGTGGTCACCGGACCACCCTACGAGGTGTCCAGGAACCTCAGAGGTACCTCAACGGGACCTCAGTGCCGTGTGAACACGTCATGGAAATGCGCCACCTAGCACATTTCGGCTTGACGACCCGAGATGACACGCGTGTAATTCCAGGTATGCAGTTTCTTCGAGGACGGCATGGAGGGGCACGCCATGTGGAATTTGCTCGACGGGGACCAGGGGGCCTTCCCGTCTGACATCGGTCAGGAGACGGATCGGGTCGCCCCGGTCCTCCCGCTCTTCGGCAGCGACGACGTCGTCGAGGAGGAAACCCTGCTCGGGTGGCAGGAACGAGCCCTGTGCGCCCAGACGGACCCGGAGGCCTTCTTCCCGGAGAAGGGCGGGTCCACCCGCGAGGCGAAGAAGGTCTGCGCCTCGTGCGAGGTCCGGTCGGAATGCCTGGACTACGCGCTCGAGAACGACGAGCGCTTCGGCATCTGGGGCGGGCTCTCGGAGCGCGAACGGCGAAAGCTCAAGCGGCGCGCCGTCTGACCGATATCCCACACGCCGGGGTCGGGGCGCCGCATCATGGCGCTCAGGATGACTGCACCGCACCTGACCCGGACACCTGACGGGGCCGCGCGCGACGACGTGGCCCCCGGGTCGGTGACGGGCGTGCCGGCCCGGCAGTCCGTGACGGTGGCGGCCGTCGTCGTCACCCGTGGACGCACCCCCTTCCTCCCGGCCACCCTCGACGCGGTGGCCGCGCAGGTCCGGGAACCCCAGGACGTCGTCGTCGTCGACGTCGACGCCGCCCCCTCCACCGGACAGCATCCCGACCTGCGCCTCGGGGACCGGCAGTACGTCGGGGCGTCCGGCTCGCGCACCCTCGGCGAGGCCGTCGACCGGGCCCTGACCGCGCTGGGTCTGGAGAGCACGACCTGGTTGTGGATCCTCCACGACGACTCGGCGCCGGCCCCCGACGCCCTGGCGGCCCTGCTGCGCGCCGTCGAGCACTCGTCGGCGGTCGCGGTCGCGGGCTGCAAGCAACGGCGGTGGCCCCTGGACGACGACGGCCAGCCGCTGCCCCCGGACCCCGACCGGCCCGGTGTCCTGGTCGAGGTCGGCTACACCGTCTCGCCGCTCGGCCGTCGGATGACCGGGATCGACGACTCGGAGATCGACCAGGGCCAGCACGACGCCCGCGAGGACGTCCTCGCCGTCGGCCTGGCCGGGGCGCTCGTGCGGCGGACGGTGTGGACCGACCTCGGTGGCACCGACCCGGAGCTCGGCCGGTTCGGCGACAGCCTCGATCTGTGCCGCCGCGCGCGACTCGCCGGGCACCGTGTCGTCGTGGTCCCGGACGCCGTCGTCCATCACGCACAGGCGTCGCTGCGCGGCCTGCGGGGGTCCCGCGGTCACCGGCACCGCGGACGCCGGTCCGCCTCCGCCTACGCGCGGCGGCGCAGCCAGCTGTACACCCGGCTCGTCGGTGTCCCCCTGCCGGTGCTCCCGCTGGCCATGGTCGCCATGATCGTGTGGGCGCCCGTCGCCGCGGCCTACCGGCTGGCCCTCACCCGTCCGGCGCAGGCGCGCGACGAGCTCGTCGCCCCGGTGGCGACGGTGCTGCGGCTGGTCCCGCTGATCAGGGGCAGGCGGCGTGCCGCCCGCACGCGCCGGATGCCGCGGCGGGTCCTGCGCCCGCTGCAGGCGGGCTGGCGCGACGTCGTCGCCCGCCGTCGGGACGCCCGTCTCACCCGGGCCGAGGCGCACCGGACCCGGCGGGCGGTCACCGACCTCGAACGTGCCGAGCTGACGGCCCTGGCCCGACGCCGCCGGACGGGCCTGTCGGTCGTGCTGGTGAGCACGGCACTGCTGGCCCTGGCCGCGTTCGGGTCCTGGCAGGGCGTGCTCGCCGACGGCGGGCGCGTCGTCGGGGGTGCGCTGCTCCCCGCCCCCGCCGCCCTGGGCGAGGTGGCCGACGCGGCGACCTCCGGATGGGTGCAGGACGGTCTCGGCACCGGGGCCCCGGCGGACCCGTGGCTGGCGGTGCTGGTGATCCTCACCGCCCTGGTCGGCGGTGCCGCACAGACGGCGGTCAACGCGCTCGTCCTGGCGGCGCTGCCGTTGGCCGCGCTCGGCGCCTGGTTCGGGTCCGGAGCGGTCAGCCGGTCTGTGTGGGCGCGGGTCGCGGCGGCGCTCGTGTGGACGGCATGGCCCGGTTTCCTCGAGTCCCTCACCACGGGTCGTCTCGGCGCGGTGCTCGCCCACCTGGCCCTGCCGTGGCTGCTCCTGGCGGTGCTGCGTGCGCTCGGCCGCCAGGCCCGCGACGACGTCGGCCCCCCGGCGGCGCCCCGGGGGTCGCTCGGTGCGGCCGCGGCGGCCGGCCTGCTGCTGGGCGTCGTCGTCGCCGGTGCCCCGGCGCTCGCCGCGGTCGCCCTGCTCACCGGCGTGGTGGGACTGGTCGTCGCCCGGACGCACTGGCGTCGCGTCCTGGTCGTGCTGCTCCCCACGGTCGTCCTCGCGCTGCCCTTCTGGTGGCACGCCGTCGCCACCTGGACCACCGGCGGATGGCGTCCGCTGCTGGCCTCCGTCGGGACGCCGACGCCTGCCGGGGCCGTCGACGGTCTCACCCTGCTGCTGGGCCACCCGACCCCGCCGCAGCCGTGGGCGGCCGGGCTCGACCTGCCGTGGCAGCCCCTCCAGGAGGCCGGGCCGTGGGTGCTCGGGACCGGGCTCCTGGCGCTCGCGGCCGCCGGACTCCTCCGGGGTCGCCACCGCCGCGCGGCGCAGCTCGCCGTCGGTGTCGCCGTCCTCGGACTCCTGCTGGCCCTCGTCGCGAGCGGGACGGTCGTGGCCGCCGACGACGCGGGCGGCGCGGTGCACGGCTGGGCGGCGCCCGGACTCTCCGTGGTGCTGCTCGGGCTCGGGGTCGCCGCGCTGACCGCCGTCCCGGAGCCCGGGACCCGTCGTCCGGTGCGACTGCTCACGGGCACGCTGGCGGTCGTCGCCCTGCTCGTCCCGGTCCTCGGGCTCGGCGCCTGGTGGTACGACGACGCCCGGGGCGCCGCCGTCGGCGAGCTGCGGGCCGCCGCCGGGGTGGTCCCGGCGGTCGGGCAGGAGCTCCAGGCCGCCCCCCGGTCGGCACGCGTCCTGCAGGTCGACCGGGTCGACGGGGTGGTGGAGTCCACGCTGCTCCGTCGCGACGGCTCGAGCATGCTCGACTCCTCGGTCGTCGTGCGGGCCCGTGAGGCCGGTCTCGTGCCGGGTCGGGAGCGGCCGGACGTCGCCGCGCTCGACACGCTCACCGCCCAGGTGGCCGCGGGCCGGAGCCCCGAGCTGGCGGACCGGTTGTCCGCTCTCGGTGTGGGCGCCGTCCAGGTGCCTCCCGACGGCGACCCCGAGCTCGTCACGACCCTCGACCTCGTGCCCGGTCTGAGCCGGGTGACGGAGAGCTCCGTGCTCCTGTGGCGCGTCGACCCCGCGGGGCCGCGCCCCGCCTGGGCCACCGTGCTGCGCACGGCCCCGGAGGACGGACGGGCCTCTGCCCCCGTGCGCACCCTCGACAGCGACGGCCGCACCGTGGACGACGTCGTGGGGACCGGCGACCCGGACCGCGTCCTGGTCCTCGCGGAGTCCGCCGGTGCCGGATGGCGCGCGGACGTCGACGGGCGGCGGCTGCCGGCGACCGAGGTCGACGGTCGGCAGGCCTTCGTGCTCGGGGCGGACGCCGGTGAGGTCCACGTCGGGTACGCCGCGCCGTCACGGCCGCCCTGGTTCGCGCTGTGCGGCCTGGTGCTGGTGGTCTACGTGCTGCTGGCCCTGCCGCTGTCCCGGCGGAGGAACCGATGAGGGCCGCCCCGACCCTGCGCCGCGCGGGCCTGGTCGTCTCCGGCACGCTCGTCGCCGCAGCGCTCGTCGCGACCGCGGCGGTCGGCGAGCAGTGGACGCAGCGGTGGACGGCCGCGGACGAGGTCGCGGTCGCCGCGGCCACGCGGCAGGTCGAGGTGCGGCCGCCGACGTCCGTGGCCGTGTGTCCGCGCCCGGTGCGCCTGCCCGCCGGCTCCGACGTGGGGGACGACCAGTTCGGGGCCGCCCCGGTCGAGAGCCGCTCGGCCGTGGCGGCCGCCGTCGAGGGTGCGGCCGGGACGCCGCTCCTCGCGCGTCTCGACGGCACGCGGGCACGGGGGATCACGGCGGGTCCGGCGGTGGACGTGCTGTCCGAGCAGGTCCGGGGCGTCCGGGTGCTCCGGGCCGAGCCGCGGGCCGGTGCCCCGCTGCGCGTCGCGGCAGCCCTCGCGGGGAGCACCGCCGCGGGCGACCTGCGGGGGCTTGCGGCCGCGTCGTGCCGCGCTCCGGCGACGGACCACTGGCTGGTCGGCGGCGGCAGCGAGGTCGGCCGGACCGCACTGCTCACGGTGCAGAACCCGAGTGTGGAGCCGGCCGCCGTGAGCCTGGAGGTGTACGGGCCGAACGGCCCGGTGTCGATCGGCGGTCAGGGTGCGTTCACGGTGGCGCCGGGGGAGCAGGAGGTGCTCCGGCTCGACTCGCTCGCCCCCGAGCAGCGCCGCCTCGCGGTCCACGTCCGTGCCACCGGCGCCCGGGTGACGGCCTCGTGGCAGACCCAGGGCATCGACGGGCTCGTGCCGACCGGTGTCGACCTGCTGGAGCCGGGCGACCCGCCGGCCCGGGTGATGGTGGCCAGCGGGGTGGTCGGCCGGGGCGAGGCTCCTGACGCGCCGCAGGCGGCTGCGCTGTGGCTCCTGGCCCCCGACGGCCGGCCCGGTGTCGCCCGGGTCAGCGTGTACGGGCCGGAGGGCCGGGTGACGCTGCGCGGCGCCGAGGTCGTCGACCTGGCCGTGGGCGCGGTGACGTCGGTGCCGTTGGGAGGCCTCGAGCCCGGGACGTACACGGTCGTCGTCGACGCCGACGTCCCGGTGGTCGGGGCGGCCCGCTTCGCGCTGCCCGGGGAGCAGCCGGAGGACTCGGTCGTGGACGGCACCCCTTACGACGTGGCGTGGAACGCGGGGCGGTCGTTGCCGGCGGGACCCGTCGACGCGGGGCAGGTCGGCCTCCCGGCCGTGGCACAGGGTGCGACGGTGGTGCTGTCCGCCGTCCCGGCGGACCGTTCCCCGGACGTGGATCCCTCGGGAGTCGTGCCCGTGCGCCTGCGGGGTGTGGCGGCCGACGGGAGCCTGACCGGCGAGGAACAGGTCGAGGTCCCGGTCGGGGGGACCGTCGAGGTCGCCGCGGACGACGTGGCCGCCGAGGTCGCGGTCGTCGTCGACCCCGCGTCGTCCGACGACGGCGCGGCCCCCGCCGCGCGGGTGGTCTGGTCCGTGCGCCTCACGGCGTCCGACGGGACCGGCACGGACGGCTCGCTGGTGGCCACCCTCGACCCGACGCCGTCCGCCGAGACGGACGGCCTGGAGGAGGTCCGCCGCGTCGACGTGCCGTGACGACCGGTGCGGGTCAGCGCTCGCCGAACCGCGGGTCGATCTCCTCCGGCGTCCGCGCCAGCAGGTGCGCCACCTGCTCCACGACGACGTCGTGCACCAGCTCGGCGAGGTCCTCGGGGTCCGTCGAGCGGGTCTCCACCGGCCGGCGGTAGATCACGATCCGTGCCGGCCGGCCCGACGTCGCGGGGAAGACCCGCCCGAGCGGCACGCCGGACGACTCCCAGGGAGCGGGGTCGGAGGGCGGCACGTCCTCGACGCCGAGCTCCGCACCGGCCACGGCCGGCCACCGGCGCTCGATGGACTCGAGCGACGCGAGGACGGCGTCGTCGAACCGCTCGGCGCGGGAGCGGTGGGCGGGCAGGTCGGCGGGTATCAGAGGACCCCGTGGTCCCCGCCCTCGCCGGTCCCGGCGACGCGGTCCTGACCCCGGTGCGGTGAGGTTCACGCTCCGAGACTATCGACCGACGGCGCGCCTGGAGCGCAGGTCCGTGCGCGGCACGTATTCTCCGTGGGTGAGATCGGTGAGGCAGTGCTCGCGGACAGCATGCACGCAGGCGGCGGTGGCGACCCTCACCTACGTGTACGCGGACTCGACCGCGGTGCTGGGGCCGCTCGCGCAGCGTGCCGAACCGCACAGCTACGACCTGTGCGCCCAGCACGCGGAGCGCCTCACCGCGCCGCGCGGGTGGGAGGTCGTACGGCTGCAGCCCGAGTTCCACACGCCGGCCCCCTCCAAGGACGACCTCTCGGCGCTGGCCGAGGCCGTGCGGGAGGCCGGACGGGGCGGCCGGGCCACCCGGACGCCGGTGTCCGCGGAGCCGGCGACCGTGACCGAGACGGCGCGCCGTGGCCACCTCCGGGTGCTCCGGGCGGAGTCCGACGGCGGGCCGGCCGCGGGCGTCTGAGCCGGTCAGGGCACCCAGGCGCAGACGACGTGCCCCGCCCCGGCCACCGAGAGGGTCCCGGCGTCGTGGGGGACGAAGACCGACGCCCCGTGGGACAGCCGGAGCGGCTCCGCTCCGGAACCGCCGGCGGTGAGCTCCACCGAACCGTCCAGGCAGAGCACGATCCGCGGGCCCGAGGCCGGGAGGTCGACCGCCTCGGAGGGGTCGACGTCCGCCGTCGTCAGGGCGAACTCCGGCACCGGTGCGCGATAGGTCACCACCTGTCCCCGGCCGCCCGACGTGGTGATCTCCGGGGTCGCGGGGCGGCGCGGCGCGAACGACGCGCACTCCAGCAACGCCTCGACGTCCACGTGCTTGCTGGTCAGCCCGGCGCGGAGCACGTTGTCGCTGGACGCCATCACCTCCACCGCCACGCCGGACAGGTAGGCGTGCACCTCGCCCGGAGGCAGGTAGAGCGCCTCACCGGGGTCGAGCGTCACCCGGTTGAGCAGCAGGGAGGCGATCACCCCGGGATCGCCCGGGTGCTCCGCGGAGAGCGCCACCACGGTCGCGTCGGCACGCTCCGACGGTGACCCGGCCTCCAGGCGGGCGCGGACCGCCGCGACGGTCTCGTCCACGGCCTGACGGCAGGACGCCGCGCCGCGGCTCGAGAGCAGGGCCGAGAAGGCCGCCCGCACACCGGTCGCCGACCGGTCGGCACGGAGCGCCGACCGGACCTCCGCCACGAGCGGGCCCGGGAGACCCTCCAGGAGCGCCAGGGTGCTGCGTGGGGTACGGAACCCTGCGAGGCCGTCGAACTCCGTGAGCGCCACGACCATCTCCGGCTTGTGCTGGTCGTCGTGGAAGGAGCGTTCGGGGGCGTCGACCGGGATCCCGAGACGGTTCTCCCGGTGGAACCCGGCCCGGGCCAGGTGCGGCCGCGGGTGGACCTGCAGGGAGAGCGACCTGTCGGCGGCGAGCACCTTGAGCAGGTAGGGCAGGCGCGGGCCGAAGCGGTCGGCGACCCGGTCGCCCAGGACGGCCGCGGGGTCGGCGCGCACGATCTCGTGCAGCGGGACCCCTGCCGACGTGCTGGGTGCGCTGCGGTGGGCGCCCAGCCAGAGCTCGGCGACGGGGAGGCCGTCGACCGGGAGGTCGAGCAACGTGGGGATGCGCGTCGGGGATCCCCAGTCGTAGCGCTGCACGGGGTTCGCGAGCGGGTGCAGCACGGTCACGGACCCACCCAACCACACTCGTCGTCGTGCCGGACGCCCGTCCTCCGCGCCGTAGGCTGGGCGGGTGACGACGGACCTGACGAAGATCGTGAAGGCCTACGACGTGCGGGGGCTGGTGCCTGCCGAGCTGTCGCCGCGGGTGGCGTGGGCCCTGGGGGTGGCCTTCGCCGAGGTCGTGGCGGTGCCCGACGGGGCGGCGCGGGTGGTGGTCGGCCGGGACATGCGGGACACCGGCCCCGCGCTGGCCCGGGAGTTCGCCGCGGGCGTGACGTCTCGCGGCGTGGACGTGGTCGACGTGGGTCTGTGCTCGACCGACGGGCTGTACTTCGCCTCGGGCAGTCTGCAGGCGCCGGGGGTGATGTTCACCGCCTCGCACAACCCGGCCGCGTACAACGGAATCAAGATGTGCCGGGCCGGGGCGCGGCCCGTGGGGCAGGACACCGGCCTCGCGCAGATCCGCGACCGGGCCCAGCAGATCCTCGACGGCGCCGAGCCGGAGGCCGCCGGCACGCCGGGCGAGGTCGTCGAGCAGGACGTCCTGGGCGACTACGCCGCCTTCCTGCGCTCGCTGGTCGACCTGTCCGGGATCCGGCCGCTGAAGGTCGTGGTCGACGCCGGCAACGGCATGGCCGGGCTGACGGTGCCCGCCGTCCTGGGCGACGCCGCCGGGCTCCCCGGCCTGCCGCTGGAGGTGGTGCCGCTGTACTTCGAGCTGGACGGCACGTTCCCGCACCACGAGGCCAACCCCCTGGAGCCGGCGAACCTGGCCGACCTGCAGCGCGCCGTGGTGGCTCACGGCGCCGACCTGGGCCTGGCCTTCGACGGGGACGCCGACCGCTGCTTCGTCGTCGACGAGACCGGCGCGGCCGTCTCCCCGAGCGCGATCACCGCCCTGGTCGGGATGCGCGAGATCGCCCGCGAGCAGGCCGCCGGACGGCCCGCGACGGTCATCGCCAACCTCATCACCTCCCGGGCGGTGACCGACCTGCTCGGCGAGAGCGCCACCGTGGTGCGCACCCGGGTGGGGCACTCCTTCATCAAGGAGACGATGGCCGAGCACTCGGCGATCTTCGGCGGCGAGCACTCCGCCCACTACTACTTCCGCGACTTCTGGTTCGCCGACACCGGCATGCTGGCCGCGCTGCACGTGCTGGCCGCGCTCGGCTCGCAGCCCCACCCCGCCAGCGCGCTGGCCGACATGTACACCCCCTACAGCGCGTCGGGGGAGATCAACTCGCGGGTCACCGATCCGGGTGCGACCACCGAGCGGGTGCGCGACGCCTACGAGCGCGCCTACCCCGAGGCCGTCGTGGACACCCTCGACGGCCTGACCGTCACCCACTGGGACGACCAGCACCCCAAGTGGTGGTTCAACCTGCGCGCGTCCAACACCGAACCCCTGCTGCGCCTCAACGTCGAGGCCGCCGACCACGACATCATGACCAAGCTTCGGGACGACGTCCTGTCCCTCGTGCACGAGGAGGCCCTGTGAACGACCAGACCCCGTGGATGGACCCGTGGGTGCGCAGCGTGCTGCGCTGTCCCGTGACCGGGGCCGAGCTCGTCGACGCCGTCGGTCCGGACGGCGCCCCGGAGCTGCGCTCGACCGACCCGGACCGCCCGCTGGCCTACCCCGTCCGCGCCGGCATCCCGGTCCTGCTGGAGAGCGAGGCGCGGCCCCTGACCCAGGGTTGAGCCCGCCCGATCTCAGGACGGGTCGATCGACCTGATCCACGCCGCCGGCAGGCTGCCGTGCGTCGTGGCTCGTCCCAACCAGGCGCGCATCTGGTCGGACTTGCCGGTGAGCGTCGCGGTCTTGCCGTTCGGCTGGGTCGCCCTCAGCGTGCGCACCTGACCGCTGGCCCATGTGCGCGTGACCTCGATCGTCGCGACGTTGTACAGCCCGAAGAGGTCGCGTGCCGCCTGCTGGGTCAGCGTGCGCGTCCACGAGGAGTACGAGTTGCCGGGGGCGCGGAGGCTGTAGGGGTCCTTCCGGCTGCGTTCGTACGGGATGACGGCTGACCAGACCTCCTCGGAGTTCGCCGTCCGGCCACCGCTCGACGAGAAGTAGTGCGCCACCACCGGGGCGCCCTGGTACCGCAGCACACGGGCCTCTCGGACTCCCCGGGTCGTCTTGTCGACGGCACGGACCCAGACCTTCCCGTAGTAGCCGTTGTTGCCCTCGTTCTCCTTCTTCCACCCGGTGAAGTTCTGGTCGCGGACGTCGTCGACGACGTGGCACCGGCAGATCTTCCGGCGGGTGTCATGGGCCATCGCGTAGGAACGAGCCGTCATGGCCTGGGCGCGCAGGGCACGCTTGCCTCCGGACAGACCCCAGGAGGAGGGCATCTCGGCCACTCCGTACAGGTACTCCGTGTTCAGCAGGAGGTCGTTCACGATGTTCGGAACGCCCCGTTTCGCCGTCAGGGTGAGTCGGCCGTGACGATAGGTCCCGTGTGCACCGGCGACGTCTGCGATCGCCGGAGCGCCGTCCTGCCTCCAGTAGGTCGTGCCCGACCAGTGGATCCGAAGCGGCCCTCCGGTGTAGCGCTTGCCGTCGACCGCCACCCGGATCTTGTTGTCGACCGTCGACGCCGTGAACGTCTCGGGGCCGGCACCCTTGGCCAGGGTCACGCCGCCGGGGCCGCGCAGCCGCCACGCCCCGCCGGTGACGGTGACCTTGGTGGACGACGCGTCGTCCCCGTAGCGGGGGTTGCCGTTCGGATCCGGCCCGAAGACCTGGACGCTGATCCGTGCTGGGGTGGTGGTGTACGGGGCACGCGCGCCGGCGTAGTAGTGCTTGAGGATCGCGACACCCGTCGCGCCCTCCCGAGCCATCTCGTAGGCGCCGTACTGCGGCATGCCGACACCGTGCCCGTACCCCGACCCTTCGATCGTGAACCGGTCGGGATAGTGCGACGCCTGAGCAGGGGCGGCGGCCACGACGCCTCCGCCGAGAGCCAGCAGGGCTGCCGTCACGGCTGCCAGGGTGCGGGCTCTCCAGCGAGTCCGCTGATCCGCGACGGAGAGCGCCCGTGGTTGCACGTCCTTGACCATGCTCCTCACCCCCACTTTCCACTGTGCCCCACCGGTCGGGCGTGAGCATCTCGTGGGCCTCCGGGAGCGGGAATGTCACCCCGGACGGCAGGGGCCGGCGTCGGGCGGTGCGCGGCTGCGACGGCTCGCGTGACGCTGGCCCGGCGTGGTCGGAGGCGTCGTGGCCATCGCATACGATGGTCCAGACCTATCACCGACCTCGTACGGAGGACCGCGTGAGGACTGCGCTGATCGGCTGGTCCGGCTTCGTCGGATCCAACATCGCAGCTGCTCGCTCGTTTGACGCGTTGTACAACACCTCGAACATCGACGAGATCAGGGGGCAGGAGTTCGACCTGGTGGTCTCGGCCGCCGCTCGAGCCGACTCGCACCGGATCAACGCCGACGGAGCGCGCGACCGGGCTGAGATCGACGACTACGTCGACCTCCTCGAGACGGTGAAGATCGGTCGGCTCGTGCTGGCCTCCACCGTGTGCATCTACCCGGGTGGCACGACCCCCGACGAGTCGACCCCGCTGTCCGAGGAGGGGCTCACCCCGTACGGCGCGAACCGCCTGCACATGGAGCGGCGGTTGAGCGATGCGTTCGACCTCCTGCCCGTCCGGCTCCCCCAGCTCTACGGCCGGGGGATCAAGAAGGGCATCGTCTACGACCTGATGAACGACTACCGCGTCGAGTTCATCCGCCCGGAAGGTCTCTTCCAGTACTACGACCTCCGGCGGCTGTGGTCCGACACGCAGCGGGCTCTCGATGCCGGGATCGACTCGCTCAACATCGCGACACCCGCGATCACCAGTGCGGACATCGCTCAGGAGGTCTTCGGCCGTGACATCTCCGGACAGGAGTTCGACACGCCCGAGAACCCGCTCTCGCGCATGTACACGCGTGACATGCGCACGGAGCACGCGTCCCTCTACGGGGGGCCCGACGGATATCTGATGAGCAGGCAGGAGTCTCTCGACGCGGTCCGCAGCTTCGTCGTCGAGGCTCGCGCGGGCAACGACGCCTGAAGAAGAGGAAAGCTGAGGAACGTCCCACCATGTACAAGTCCCACAACGTCTCCGCGATCGTGAACTGCGCCGGTCGGGGGGTGCGTTTCGGCGGCAACAAGCTGCTCGTGAAGATCAACGGCATCACGATCCTGGAGAAGACCGTCCGGGAGTTCGTCCACCCCGCGATCGACGAGATCATCGTCACCGTGAGCCCCGAGAACCGCGAGGTCTACCGTGAGATCCTGATCGACTCCGCGGGCCTTCCCGTCACGTTGGTCGACGGCGGCGAGGAACGGTTCATCTCCGCCAAGCTCGGTCTCGACGCGACCAGCGGTTCGATGATCGTGGTCCACGACGGCGTCCGGCCGTTCGTGAACGCCGAGCTCATCGAGCGTGCGCTGGATGCCGGCGTGCAGCATGGTGCGGCCATGCTGGGCACGCCGACGACCGTCCAGCTCAAGCTCGTCGACGACGATGAGTTCATCACGGGTTCCCTCGACCGGTCGCACTCCTGGCTCGGTCAGACGCCGCAGGTCTTCCGGCGGGAGCTGCTCGACAAGGCCTACACGACGGCGATCGAGAGCAACTACGCGCGTGTCAGCGACGACGCGGACCTGGTCGCCGAGTTCACCGGTCAGTCGGTCAAGATCGTCCGCGGCGAGGACTACAACATCAAGATCACGACGCGGACCGATCTGACCATCGCCGACCAGATCATGGCTCAGGCCGACTGGGAGTAGGCCGGTACCCGTCACGTCGAGAAGGACGATCATGACTGCTCCATCCGCGAAGAGACCCGAGGCTTCCGTGAACGACAAGCACGTCCCCCCGTTGCAGCTGCCCGAGCGGGCGAGGCTGCTCCACATCGGTCTGCCGAAGACAGGGACCACCGGGCTCCAGAACGCCGCCGCGGCGCTGCGCCCGCAGCTGCTCGAGCACGGTGTCCGCTACCCCGGGACGACCTTCAACCATCGGCGTGAGGTCTCGTCCTTCATGGGGCGGGGCTGGGGCTGGGGTGCCAAGCCGACGCTCGAGAACTGGACGCGGCTCATGGCCGAGGTCGAGGCCGACACGACCAACAAGATCTGGCTCGGCCACGAGTTCGCCTCCGAGGGTTCCGAGGAGACCGTCCGCCGGTTCCGGGAGGTGCTGGGGGAGCGCACGCACGTCGTGGTGACGCTGCGGCACTACGGTTCCATCCTTGCCTCCTCCTGGCAGCAGTACATGAAGATGGGCGACGTGGTCGACTTCGAGTCCTGGCTCGAGGCCGTCCTGGCCGATCCGCCGAACCGCAAGGTGACGAAGACCTTCCACACCCGGAACGACCAAGGCCTGGTCGTCTCCCGGTGGGCCGAGGTCTTCGGCCCGGAGAACGTCACGGCGGTGGTCATCGACAAGAAGACCCCCAACTTGTTGACGGACGCTTTCGAGGAGCTCCTGGGCCTGCCCCAGGCCTTCCTGCAGTCCGCCGAGCTCGACTCGTTCTCCAGCAACCGCGGCATGTCCGTCGAGGAGGCGGAGCTGCTGCGCGCGGTGAACGCCGAGTTCCGTCGACGCAAGCTGGGCTGGACCTCCTACGAACGGTGGATCCGCAACGGTGCCGCCGAACGCATGATGCGCGAGCGCACTCCCGGTGACCACGACACGAGCTTCGAGCTGCCCACGTGGGCCGCGAAGGTCGCGACCGAACGGGGCAATCGCTACGTCGACGAGATCGAGGCGACCGGCGTCCGGATCGTCGGCGACACCGATGCGCTGCGCGCCCCTGCCGCGGGTACCGACGCACCGACCTTCACGGTGGACAGCGTCCCGCTGGACGCGGCACGGGAGGGGATGCTCGGCGCGATCGACGCGAGCATCAAGTCGCAGCGACAGCTCGAGAAGGCGAAGAAGGCGTTGGCGGCCGCGGAGGCGTCCCGCGACGATCTCGTCAGGGGCACGATCGACGGGATGCCCGCCTCGCTGCTGGCGCGCGAGCTGGCTCGTCGCGTGCGTGCCAGGGCGGACCGGGCGATCCGCCACCGCTAGACCGTCGGCGCGGGTCCGCGCCGCCCGTCCGGCGGCGCGGACCCGAGCTCAGGCGGTCCGGCGGACGACGAGCGCCCCCTTGGCGTTGCGTCGGACCTGCGTGGACGCGTCGAGCACGGTGACGGAATCCTCGGGCACGGAATCCGCGATCTCCCGGCCGACCCGCACCGGCTCGCCCTCGAGTGCTCCCCAGACGGGACGCACCACCAGGTGCCATGTGCCCCGATGGTCCGTCAGTGCCTCGGAGTTCACGGTGACCGCGATGCTCAACGTGCCAGGGGTGCTGCTACCGAGCACCTCCACCGGCAGCACGATCGCTTCCCCCAGTGCCCTGGCTGCGCGCTCCAGCGTGGCGACGACCCGGTCCGGCGTCGTCCGGATCTTCCAACCTGCGACGTCCGCCCGGACGACCACCGCCCCGTGCGAGGTCTCGATGCCGTTCAGGACGGCCGTCGAGGTGGCGCGCGGGGCGAGACGCCACTCGAGCGGGATTCGTTCCGCCAGCCCGTCCCCGAGGCCGACCACGACCCGGTCCTCCTCGATGACGTAGCGGAGTCGGCGGACGTCGCCGCGGACCTGGCGCGCCACGGCGATCGCGTCGTCGACGTGGCCGGCGAACAGCAGCTCGAGCGGCAGGCTCAGGTGCGTCGGGAGATGCGCGCGCGAGCCGTCGCTCCACAGCGGGCCGAAGGTCTCGCGGACACGTGCGGCGTTCTCCGCCCTGCGCTCGTCGTCGGTCTCGAGGGCGAGGTTCCGGAGCATCCCGTGGTAGACGTACCGGTACACCCGCCGCATGAGGGCTTCACGGCGCGGGCCCGGTTCGACGTGCTTCTCGATCAGTGCGGCCAGTCGCGATGCCTTGACGTAGATCCCCTCGAAGCCCGCCCCTGACTTCGACATGTGCTCGGTGGTGTCGGTGCGCTGTCGCCACTGGTAATAGGCGTCGTCGGCCAGGATGGAGATCTTCCGAGCGGTCAGTTCCGCCTCGGCGACGAAGATCACGTCCTCACCCACCGACATGTCCTCGTGGAACCGCAGCTGGATAGTCTCGAGGTGCTCGCGGCGGAAGAGCTTGTGGGGCGTCATCGCGTGGAACAGGTGGTCCCGGGCGAGGTCGGCGTCCAGGACGGTGCGCTGGAACGTCTTGGACGGCTGTCCGTGCCCGTTGATGCCCTGGATCTTGCCCAGCACGACGTCGCTGCCCGTTGAGTCGGCCGTGTCGACGAGACGCTCCAGCGCCCAGGGAGTCAGCATGTCGTCCGCGTCGAGACAGAAAATGTACCGTCCGGTGGCCCGGTCCAGCGCCACGTTGCGCGGTCGGGACGCAGATCCTGAGTTCGGCTGCGAGACGACACGCATCCGGGGGTGTTCCGGTGCCAGCTTCTCAAGGCGCAGGAGCGTGTCGTCGGTGGAGCCGTCGTCGACCACCAGGATCTCGACGCGCTCGGACGGGAGCGTCTGCGCGAAGACCGAGCGGATGCACTCCTCGATGTAGTCCTCGACGTTGTAGGCAGGGATGATCACGGTGACGTCCGCCGGCGTGGCCGCGTTGTCAGGAGCCGTCTCGGGGGCCGACGCCGGTCCCACCGGTGGCGGGATCTCCCACCCTTGTGCCGTCGGTCCGTTCGAGAGCCGCGGCCGGACGGTCCAGCGTCCTCGGACCGGGGTCGGGACCTGGAGTTGCAGCTCCGTCCCGCTGTGTGTTCCCTCGAGCGTGACGGTTCCGGGTCGGGTCACGACCCGGCCGTACCGGCGCAGGACAGCGCTGCGGACCGACCGGCGTGATCCACGCACCGGCTCGATGCTGACGGTCCCCGTCAGACGGGTCGCCGCGTCGACGTGGAGTCCGGAGAGCGGGACACGGATCGTGTGGTCCTGCCGTACCCCGTCGCGGGCCGAGACGATGCTCGATCGCGACCAGTCGGGCTCGATATCGTCGAGCAGCGACCGGTCGGCCTGCTCCACCACCAGCTGCAGCTGTCCCTCGGGCGGCGAGGATCGGGCGACCATGGTGCGGCCGCCGACGAGTGCCGGCCGCGCGGGCAGAGCCGCGAGCACCGGACCACGCGTCGTGAAACCGAACCCCATGCTCTCGGCGACGAGGCCCCACCGGCCCCGAGGCAGCGGCCGACCGTCCGCGAGGCGAAGAGGGGCCAGGTCGGCCGTCGTCGAGATGGCGACGCCGATGTCCGTGGGGTCGGCGGGGGCTGCCCCGGCGACCGGCGGGACCATGGGTTCGTGGACGACGACGCTCCGAGACACGACCGGCCACTCAAGGCGCTTGCCGAGGTGGCGCACCGCGAGCTTCGTGGTGGCGGCGTCGACAGCATCGGTGACGTCGAGCATCTCCCCGGGAACGTCCTCGAAGGACGACGGCAGGACGCGGTACAGCCGACCGGCCGTCGAGTGCAACGCGAGCGGAGCGCCGTCCGGTCCGGACCATCGAGTGGTGGCGCGGAGGCGGAGCGCCGCCCCGTCCCACCAGGCAGCGTCGACGGTCGTGGACGCTGTCCTGCCCGCGTCCAGCCGCGCGAGCTCCTGCAGCAGGGGAGTGCGGTGCTCGCGCAGCAGCCAGGCCCACAGCCTCAGCGGTCCGGGCAGGCTGGCGTCCTGATCAGGTGAGACGTGAGCCGTCACCACCTCGTGAGCCCGGGCGACGACGTGCTCCCTGCGCCCCGGGTGCTGACCGGAGCACATGTACTCAGCGACCGGCGCGACGACCCGGAGGTGGTGGTCACGGGCGATCCCTTCCTCCGGGGCGCCGGCCGCACCGAGACGGGACTCCAGCGCGTCCCAGTAGGAGCTCTCCCACAGGCGCGGGAGCTCGCGGACATCGAACGACGGGTCGACCCGGGGCACTTCGCTCACAGGTGGATCATAGGTGTCCGGGTACCGTCAGGCCTTCTTCGCGTCGGAACGCCGCGAGCGGCCCTCCTCGAACGCCGCGATGGCGTGGTCTGTCACGGAGGGGTCCACCGTCGGGGCAACACCGCGATCGACGGCGTCGCGGCGGGCACGCTCGAAGACGACGTCGTAGAGCTCGGCCACGCGTCGGTTGTCGCGGCGGAGCCCGTCCACCTCCCGGCGGAGCGCCTGGAGCTCGCGCTCGTAGGCGACGAAACGGAGCGGCCCCTCGGCGTGGTCCGCGTTGAGGTCACTCAGGGCCTCGAGGTTCCGCACGGTGCGTGGGGCGATGCGGCGTGCGGTCTTGGCGACGTAGCTCTTCAGCGACATGGTTCTGATTCCTGCCTTCGGTGGGTCCGCGGTCACCGCATGATCAGCGTGGTCAGGGACTCGCGTCGCCCGACTGACGTGCGCTGGTGACCGCTGCTGAGCGTGTGCATGGTGAGGTTGAAGCGCCGCAGCTGCGCACGGAGCACGCTGCCCCGCAAACCCCAGGTCTCCGGGTTCTGCGGGTCGCGCAGGGGAAGGTCGTTACAGATTGTGGCGAAGCAGAAGGTCTGCTCGTCGAGCCCTCCGACGAACAGCGTCTGGAAGAGGTCCGACCTGCCCAGCTCGGGCATCTCGTGCAGCAGATGGTGCGCGAAGAAGTACGGCTGTCGCCCGTGCTCGATGAGGTCGAGCGTCAGCTCGAGCAGCATGTGCCGGTCGTTGAAGTTGCAGAATCGGTACTCGACGTTGTCCGGGCGTGTCTGGTTGGCCAGGCGCAGCGCCTCGTAGCTGTAGTCCAGACCGAGCACCTCGTGACCACCCGCCGCGATGCGTTCGGTGAGCCGCCCGTCGCCGCACCCGAGGTCGATCACGAACGCGTCGTCCGGGATCAGCGCCAAGAACTGGTCGACCTGCAGCTCGCCCTCGACCGCTTCCTGTGGGCGGGTGGCGTACTTCTCGTAGTGCTTCTCCCAGTAGACCCTTTGTCGGTTGAAGACACCGAAGTGGTTGTCGAAACGTCTCCGGGTCGATCGGGGCGAGACGAACACGAACGAGGGGTCCGGGATACGCCATGACGGCCCGTAGGCGAACTCGAGCCAGGCCTCGGGCTTCGCCGGGGCGGGGAGGTCGACGCCGTCGATCCGCATGGTCGAGACGGGAACGAGCGTCTCGCGCGGGAGGTCGCCTCGGAGCGCGAAGGGCTGGTTGTAGAGGCCGTCCTCGGTGTGGTAACCAGTGAAGATGTCGACGTAGTGGTCGGTCTCGCCGTTCTCGGTGAAGAACGTGACCTGCAGTTGCGCCAGGCTCAGGACGATCGCGGTGTACCCGGCGTCCGCGAGCCTCCGTTGGAGGTCGTAGCTGATGCGGCCCGCGTCCCAGTCGGTCCGTGCCTCGGACAGAAAAGCGAAGTCGATGTCGTCGTCGTGGGGGAGCATGCCCCCGTTGCGCATCGCGCCGAGCAGGCTTCCGCCGACCATGTAGATGGGGTAGCCCCAGGCCTCCATGTCGTCGGCCAGCTTGCGGGCGTTGACCAGGAGACGGTCCCGGACGCCGTCGGAACCCTCGAGCACGGGGCCCAGCCGGTTCCACTTGTTCATCGCGAGCCGACGACCCTGCGCGTCCTGCACCGTGACCCGAGGCGTGTCCGAGCTGCGGCCGAAGGAGACCTCCCCGGAACCGAGGATCGTGTCGTCGGCCGAGCGGCGCACCGTCAGCGTCGTCCGACCACGGAGGTAGGGGCGCAGGGCATCCGGCCAGGCGAGTCGTCGGCCGAGCGGATGGCGCGTGTGACCCGGAAGCTTCGTGGACCACACCCGCTGTCCGTCGAAGAGCACGTCGACCGTCTCGGCGGGCTGGTCGGCGGGAACGCGAACACGCATGCCCAGGCGGGAAGCGGTCACGGAGCTCATCGCAGGAGGGGCCCTTCATCGGCGACAGTGGCAGGTCGCGAGTCTACGGGACGTTGTCGACGGTGTTCGACAGGGTTGATTCCACGACCTGCGTGCGCCCGCTACTGTGGGCGCGCCCAGCGAACCGCCTGACGAAAGGTGCCCATGCACGTCGCCCACGTGCTGTCCGTGCTCGACATGCCGGATCGCCGCTCGATGTATCTGGAGGGACGCACCGGGGACGACGAGGACCGTGCCCTCGTCGCCCCCGACGGAACCGTCGTCGTCCCTGCGGGCACCTCCCAGGGCTTCGCGACCTACTTCGGGGCGTTCCCCGCCTCGTACTGGGTGCGCTGGACGGGGACGACGGTCGCGCGGCTGGAGCTCTCGCTCGAGGGTGCGGGGACGGTCCGGGTCTCCCGGAGCGCACCGGACGGGTCGTCCGCCGTCGTCGCGACCGAACCCGTGGCGGCCGAGCTGGCGATCGACGTGGACGTCCGTGACGCCGCGGACGGCGGATGGCTCTGGTTCGAGGTCGAGGCGACCGACGAGGTCCGCGTGCGTTCCGGGCGGTGGCTCGTCGACGTGGCTCCGCGGCGCGAGGGCCGCGTCAGCCTGGCGATCACCACCGTCAACAAGCCGGACTTCTGCCACGCCACGTTGTCGGCGATCGCCGGCTCGCCGGCGCTGCGCGAGGTCGTGGACACCGTCTACGTGATCGACCAGGGCTCCGACAAGGTCGTCGACCACCCGCGCCACGCGGAGGTCGCCCGGGCGCTCGGCGACCAGCTGACGGTCATCGACCAGGGCAACTTCGGCGGGTCCGGCGGCTTCTCGCGCGGCATGCTCGAGACGCTCGAGTCCGGCGCGGACGCCGTGATGCTCATGGACGACGACGTCACCGTCGACCCGGAGGCGCTGCTCCGCGCCGTGCGGTTCCACCGGTGCGCCGTGGACCCCGTGATCGTCGGCGGGCACATGCTCGACTACTACGCCCCGACGGTGCTGCACGCCTTCAGCGAGCACGTCGACCAGCGGCACTTCATGTGGGGCTCGGTCGTGCGGGAGCAGGAACGGCACGACCTCGCCACGGCGCCCCTGCGCGACACGCCCTGGTTGCACGCCCGCGCGGACGGCGACTTCAACGGCTGGTGGATGTGCCTGGTGCCGACGACCGTGCTGCGGGAGGTTGGGCTGTCGCTGCCCTTCTTCATCAAGTGGGACGACGCCGAGTACTGCCTGCGGGCGGGTGAGGCGGGGTTCCCGACCGTCTCGCTGCCCGGCGCGGCGCTGTGGCACGTCGCCTGGGTCGACAAGGACGACACGGTCGAGTGGCAGGCCCGCCTGCACACCCGCAACCGCGTCGTCACGGCGCTGCTCCACGCGCGACGGCCCCGCGGCGGCACGATGCTGCTCGACCTGCTGGCCACCGACCTCAAGCTGCTGCTGGGGATGCGCTACTACCCGGTCGACCTGCACGTGCGCGCCCTGCACGAGGTGCTCGACGGCCCGCAGCAGCTCCACCAGGAGCTCGAGCGGACCGTCGCCGACGCCCGCGCGATCGGCGCGGAGTACGTCGAGACGGTGCGCCACGGACCCGGTGACGAGGTGTTCGACGCGCCCGACCGGGCCGTCGGCGGGCAGCCGGTGGCGCCCAAGCCGGAAGGGAGGGTGCGGCAGGCATGGTTCGCGTTGCGTAGCATCTCGCGGACGCTGCGTCCGGTGTCGGCGGCGGACCGCCGTCGGCCGTCGGCCGTGCTGCAGCGGTCGGAGGCGGCCTGGTGGGAGGTGCCGCGGCACGACTCGGTGCTCGTGCTGTCGGGCGACGGCGGGTCCGGGACGTGGTTGCGCCGCGACGTGCGCACCTTCTGGCGGTTGCTGGTCGCGACGAGCGTCGCTCACCTGCGCCTCGCCTTGCGGTGGCGCTCGACGGCCGACCGGTGGCGGGCCGCGGCGCCCGAGCTGGCCTCCGTGGAGGCGTGGCGCCGGACCTTCGGTCGCTGACCCGCCCGAGCCTCCCCGTCCGTGCCTCTAGGATGTGCGAGATGTCCGCACCCACCGTCGTCGCCGTCGTCGTGTCGTACAACCGAGCAGAGCTGCTCCGCTGCGCGCTCGACGCCCTGGCCGCACAGACCCGTCCCGTCGACCGGGTCGTCGTCGTCGACAACGCTTCGACGGACGACGCCCCGCGCGTGGCGCGCGAGCACCCCGCCGCACCGGAGGTCGTGGCGCTCGCCCGCAACACGGGCGGCGCCGGCGGGTTCGCGGTCGGCATCGCGACGGCGGTGACCGACCACGCCGCCGACCTGGTCTGGGTCATGGACGACGACACGATCCCCACCCCCAGCGCGCTGTCCGAGCTGCTCGCCGCGCGCGAGGCGTACGACGGGGACGTCGCCGCGCTCTGCAGCAAGGTGGTCTGGACCGACGGGTCCGACCACCCGATGAACACGCCCCGGTCGCGTCCGGGGGCCTCGTCGGCCGACGTCGAGCGGGCGAGGGCGGCCGGCGCGATGCCGGTCCGTTCGATGTCCTTCGTCTCGATGATGATCGACGCGGCGGACGTGCGCCGCGTCGGCCTGCCGGTGACGGACTACTTCATCTGGAACGACGACTTCGAGTACGCGACCCGCCTGCTCCGCGACCGCGTCGGTCTGTACGTCCCGGGGAGCGTGGTCGAGCACCGGACGAAGAAGCTCGGCGCCACCGACGCGGACCCCGGGCCGCGGTTCTACTACGAGGTCCGGAACAAGGTCTGGATGTTCACGCGCTCCGACGCGCTGAGCATCGGGGAGCGCGTCCTGTACGGGGGATCGACGCTGCGGCGCTGGGTGCGCACGGTCCGGCGTTCCCAGGACCGCGCCACGCTGGCCCGGGCGGGTCTGCGCGGGCTCCGGCACGGACTGATCCGCGGCCCCCGGCCGGACACCGAGGTGTTGTCGGGCGTGGGCGCTGCCGCACTGACCGTGGCGCGGCTGGAGGCCGGGGCCTCGGCGCCCGCTCCTGTACCCGTCGGCCGCATCGCCCAGGCCGCCGGGCCGTTCGTCGCGGGGGAGCCGCTGGAGGACCGCAGGTTCTCCGTGCTGCTGCCGGTGTACCGCGGTGACGACGCCGCGCACCTGGAGCGCGCGTTCCGGTCGGTCACGACCGACCAGACCTTGCGTCCCGACGAGGTCGTCGTCGTGCGCGACGGCCCGGTCGGCGAGGAGCTGGCGAAGGTGCTCGACCGGCTGCCCGGCCTCACGGACGTCCCGGTCAGCGTCGTGCCGCTGCCGCGCAATCTCGGGCTGGCCAGCGCCCTCGAAGAGGGTCTGGCGGTGTGCAGGCACGAGATCGTGGCGCGGGCCGACGCCGACGACATCTCGCTGCCGGCTCGCTTTGCGGAGCAGGTGCCGCTGGTGGCCTCGGGCTTCGACATCGTCGGCTCGGCCATCTGGGAGTTCGACGAGGACGAGCACGACCGCGGTCTGGTCCGGGTGCCGCCCACCGGGGCCGGCATCGCGGTGGCGGCCCGGTTCCGCGACCCCTTCAACCACCCCTCGGTCGTGTACCGGAGGTCCGCGGTCGCCGCGGTCGGCGGTTACCAGCACCTCGACCTCATGGAGGACTACCTGCTGTTCGCCCGGATGCTGGCCGCGGGTGCCCACGCCGAGAACATCACGGACCCGTTGGTGCTGTACCGCGTGGGTGCCGGCGCCTACGCCCGGCGGGGTGGCCGCCGTCTGCTGGCGTCCGAGCTGGCACTGCAGCGGACGCTGCACGACGAGGGTTTCGTGTCCACGCCGCAGCTGGTGCGGAACGTGCTCGTCCGGGCCGGCTACCGACTGGTGCCCGAGCGGATCCGGGCGGCCGGCTACCGGGCCTACACCCGCCGGCGTGGCGGTTATCTCTCCAACGACCTGCAGGAGCTGAACGGATGAACGCCGACCTCGTCGTCGTCGGGACCGGGTTCTTCGGCCTCACGGTGGCCGAGCGGATGGCGTCCGCCGGCCGCCGGGTGCTGATGATCGATCGCCGCGAGCACCTCGGCGGCAACGCCTACTCCGAGGACGAGCCGACCACGGGCATCGAGGTGCACCGGTACGGCGCGCACCTGTTCCACACCGCGAACGAGCGGGTCTGGGAGTACGCCAACCGGTTCACGGACTTCACCTCGTACACCCACCGCGTGTACACCACGCACCGGGGCGAGGTGTTCCCGATGCCGATCAACCTGGGGACCATCAACCAGTTCTTCCGGTCCGCGTACGGGCCGGAAGCCGCCCGCGCCCTCATCCGTGAGCAGGCGGCGGAGCTGGGGGACAAGAACCCGGAGAACCTGGACGAGCAGGGGGTCCGCCTCATCGGCCGCCCCCTGTACGAGGCGTTCATCCGCGAGTACACCGCCAAGCAGTGGCAGACGGACCCGCGGGACCTGCCGGCGTCGGTCATCTCGCGCCTGCCCGTGCGCTACACGTACGACAACCGGTACTTCAACGACCCGCACCAGGGTCTGCCCGTGGACGGGTACACCGCCTGGCTGGAACGCATGGCGGACCACCCGAACATCGAGGTGCGCCTGGGCACGGACTTCTTCGACACGTCCCAGCCGGTCCACCAGCGGGCCGTCGTGGGGCAGGTGCCCGTGGTGTACACCGGGCCCGTCGACCGGTACTTCGACTACGCCGAGGGCGAGCTGTCGTGGCGCACGCTGGACTTCGACACCGAGGTGCTGGACGTCGGCGACTTCCAGGGCACCTCGGTGATGAACTACGCCGATGCCGAGGTCCCGTACACCCGCATCCACGAGTTCCGGCACTTCCACCCGGAGCGGGACTACCCGAGCGACCGCACCGTCATCATGCGGGAGTACTCCCGGTTCGCCGAGCGCCAGGACGAGCCGTACTACCCGGTGAACACGCCCGAGGACCGTGAGCGGCTCCGGCGCTACCGCGAGCTGATGGACGGCGAGCAGGACGTGCACTTCGGCGGCCGCCTCGGCACCTACCAGTACCTCGACATGCACATGGCCATCGGGTCGGCGCTGTCGATGGTGGACAACAAGCTCTCCTAGCGGGCGCCGTCACGGCACCCAGGCGCACGCCAGCCGTCCGTCGCCGTCGGCGGTGACCGCCCCGGCGGCGTCGGGGACGAGGCAGGACTGACCCCGGCGCAGCGGGGTGGTCCCGGCCTGCGTCAGTAGCCGGACGTCACCGTCCAGCACGAGCACGACGCGCGGCCCGTCCGCCGGCAGCACCACCGGCTCGGCCGGGTGCAGGTCTGCGGTGAGCAGCGCGAACTCGCTGACGGGCGTCCGGTAGCTGGTCACCAGCGAGGACGTCCCCGCCACGACGGTGTCCGGCCGTACCGGGGGCCGCGGTGCGAATGCGGCACACCCCAGCAGCGCGTCGGCATCGACGTGCTTCCCCGTCAGCCCGGCGCGCAGCACGTTGTCGGACGCCGCCATGACCTCGATCCCCAGGCCGGACAGGTAGGCGTGCACCTCTCCGGCCGGGATGAAGATCGCCTCCCCGGGTTCCAGGGAGACCCGGTTCAGCAGCAGCGACGCCACCGCACCGGGATCCCCGGGGTGCTCCTGGGCCAGCTGCAGGACGGTGGCGTCGGCCCGGGGGTCGGGCGAACCCGTGGCCAGCCGTTCGGCGACGGACGCGACCGTGGCGGCGACGTCGTCCGCGCACGCGGGTTCGTCGCGGGCGCCGACGAGGGCCGCGAGCGCGGCACGCATCCCGGGTCCCGACCGGGTCCCGCGCACGGCGGTGCGCACCTGCTCGACCAGGCGTCCCTCGAGGCCCTCCAGCAGCCCGAGCACCGTGCGCGGGCTGCGGAACCCCGCCAGACCCTCGAACCGGCTGAGCGCCACGATCATCTCCGGCTTGTGCTGCTCGTCGTGGAAGGAGCGGTCCGGGGCGTCGGCGGGCAGGGCACGCTCGCGGCGGTACCCGGCGCGGGCGTCGTGCGGCCGCGGGTGCACCTGCAGGGACAGGGCGCGGCGCGCGGCGAGCACCTTGAGCAGGTAGGGGAGGCGCGGGCCGAAGCGGTCGCTGGTGCGTCGGCCGAGGATCTCGTCGGGTGCCCGCGCGACGAGGTCACCGAGGCTCGTGCCGTCGGCGAGCCGCGAGGGCGCGGCCGGATGGGCGCCGAGCCACAGCTCGGCGGCGGGTCGGCCGTCGACGGGCAGGCCGAGCAGGTCCTGGATGTGCTCGAAGGACCCCCAGTCGTACGGCCGCACGGAATTGTCCAGAAGATGAATGGAATGCGCATCGACATCTGCCGTTCGCGCCGTGTTCATCAGCATGTCATCGTCCTTTCCGGCGGCGAGGTATATTCCTCGGCGATCGGGTATCGTCTCGATTCTCCATCGACCTTGCGGAGCTGTCGTGCACGCTTTTCACACTCTGGCCTATCTCGACGTCGAGAAGTCGGGATCCACCTATGTCTCGCAGTTCCTGCGCGACTTCCTCGACGACGACGAGGTGTGGTGCCGCAAGCACCACGAGCTGGAGGACCGTCCGCCCGCGGGGCGGCTGCACGTCCTGTCGGTCCGGGACCCCGTGGACACCTACCTGTCGCTGTTCTCCTACGGGAGCCAGGGCAGGGGCGGGCTCTTCGGCCGGCTGCGCGACGCCGGCCACGGCGCGCTGTACGACGGCACGGCGGCCGGGTTCGACCGGTGGCTCGACGTGGTGCTGGACCCGGCCTCCGCAGCGGTGCTGGATCCGCCGAGCTACCACCGCCGCGGGGTGGCCGAGCACACCGGCCTGCTCTCCTACCGGGTGGCACGCCTCGCCGCACCGCGGCCCGACCGGTGGATGCGCGACGTCGGGTCGCCGGAGGAGTTCGTGGCGGCGTACCGCCGGCACCACGTCGTGGACGTCGTCCTGCGCAACGAGAGACTCCCGCAGGACCTCGAGGCGCTGGTGCTGCGCGACGACCTCTCGTGGCGGCCGTCCCGGCAGGCGGCGCTGACCGCCGTCCGGGCCCAGCAGCGGCTCAACACCAGCGCACGCCTGGACTCCGTCCGCGGGTTCGCCGTCCCCGCGGACCTCCGTGGCCGGGTGGCCGCGCGGGAACGTCTGCTGGGGGAGGTCTTCGGCTACGACCACCGTCATCGCACACCGACCAGCGAGTCGATCCAGGCCAGGTCGCGGGCGTAGCGGTCCCGGAGCTCGGCGGCGGTGCCCGGGTCGAGGAACGACGCCGGGACGTCGTCGGCGGCCGGACGGCGTCCGAGGGCGTCCGTCACGAAGCGGTGCAGGGCCGCTCGCTCGTCGACGCCGTCCAGCAGCGGCAGCACCGCGACGGACAGGTCCGCCATCCGCTGCGTGTACCGCGTGTTGGTGCGGCGGGAGACCTCGTCCCCGACGGCCGCTCCCGCCGCGTCCAGGAGCTGCAGGGCGTCGGTGAGGATCTGTCCCACCAGCGGCCGCTCGGGTGCCGGGCGGACCCGGTCGTAGTCGTAGACGGTCACGTTCCCGGCGCCGAAGGCCTCGACCAGCCGTTCGACCGGTGCGCGCCACGAGAGCCCGTCCAGGACGCGGTCGGCCAGCTCGTCGAACCGGACCGGGCGGCCGTGCTTGAGCTGCTGCTGGTACGCGGACTCGAGGAAGTCGCCGTAGCTGCGCACGGTGAACTGCACGTGGCGGTGGACCCCGGCGGTGGCGCGGTCGATGCCGGCGACCGCCTCGGACAGCCGCGGGTACAGCACCGGCGAGTCCCGGACGAACGCCGGTCCGACGTTGGACTCGCACGAGTAGAACAGTCCGTCGGCGCCGCTCGTGCTCCAGGCGGACTCGAGGAAGGTCCTCAGCCGGGTGTCGGCCCCGGGCCGGGAGGTGTCGTACCAGCCGCCGAGCGCGGCCCGGATCTCCGGCTGGGTCGTGCGGACCGCGACCCCCTCGCGCGCCAAGGTCTCGGTGTGGTCGCGGCACCAGGCCTGCACGGCCGTGGTGCCGGTCTTCTGGGACCCCAGGTGGAGCACGACGCGGCGGTCGGCGGGGGCTCGGCGCCGGCGACGCAGGGCCGCGGTCGTGCGGTCGATCAGGTTCATCGGACCTCCACCAGGGTGCGGATGCGGGTGCGGTCGGCGAGGTCGCGGGCGGCCAGGAGCTCCTCCTGGCGGGCCGTCAGCGGCCAGGCCGGTGCGCCGCCGACGTCGATGCCGTCGACGAAGCTGCGCAGCATGCGCCGTTCGTCCCAGGAGCGCAGGTGCGGCAGCGCGGCCAGGGCGACCTCGGTCTGCCGGCGCGACCAGGACGGGTGCACCGGCTCGGCGGTCGCGTCGTCGCCGAGCTCGGTCGGCCCGCCGAGCAGCTCGCCCAGGGCGGTGGTGAGCACCGAGGCGGCCGCGTCGCGGCGGTCAGGGTCGGTCGCCACGTCGTGGACCGTCACCCGGTCGGCGCCGACCGTCGCGACCACGTGCTCCACGAGCGGGACCCAGGAGGCGTCCTCGGTCGTGGTCAGGAAGTCCTCGAACGTGACCACGTGGCCGTGGCGGACCGCCGTGACCCAGGCGCCCACGACCGTCTCCGCCTGGCGGCCGATGGACAGATGGAGCGTCCAGGGCACGTCCTCCAGCGCGGCGGCGAGACCGTCCACGCCCGCGGCGGCGGTGGGGTGCAGCGGTCCACCGGTGTGGTGGAAAGCCGGTCCCAGCGGTGCGTGCGAGGAGAACAGGGCCGGCCCCTCGGCGGTGAGGTATTCCCGGATCTGGCGTCGGCTGCGGTCGCTGCGCCAGTCGAGGGCCGGCGCCGCCTGGCGGAGCTCCGACCAGGTGGTCCGCGCCGCCAGACCGCGGCGCCGGAGCGGCCGCCGGTGGGTCCCGCACCAGTCCTGGACCGCGCGGGCGGTCGGCGGGTGGGCACCGAGATGGACGGCCACCGCCGGTGCGGTGGCGGGGGGCCGCGACGTCGCGTCCAGCATCGTCGTTGCTCCTGTTCTCGAGAGGTCGGTCAGAGGAATGGTGGCACCGGGAGGGCCCTGACATGACATTCTCGTGGCCGGGCACAGGGTCCGTGGTGCCATTCTGAAGAATGTTCACCGATCGGCCACCGACTGTTCCGTCCGCGTTACCGGGAATGGGCCGAAGGCGTCGTCCGGGCGACCTAGAGTCGCCGACATGCACCATTCCGTCCTCGTCGTGATCCCCGCCCGTGGCGGGTCGGTCGGCGTCCCGCTGAAGAATCTGCAGCACGTCGGCGGGAGCTCGCTGGTCGCCCGCTCCGTGCGGGCGGCGACCGCGGCGCCCGCGGTGACCGACGTCGTCGTGTCCACCGACCACGACGGGATCGCCGCAGAGGCCCGGCGGCACGGCGCCCTGGTCGTCGAGCGCCCGGCGAACCTGTCCGGCGCGACCGCCAGCTCGGAGTCCGCCGTGCTGCACGCGCTGGACACGCTCGCGGCGCAGGGACGGCCCGACCCCGCCGTCACCGTCCTGCTGCAGGCGACCAGCCCGTTCGTCGACCCCGCCGACCTCGACCTGGCGATCGGCCGGGTGCTCGACGAGGAGCACGACGTCGTCGTCGCCGTCACCCCCACCCACGACTTCCAGTGGCGCCTGGACGCCGGCGGCCCCGTCCCCGTCGGGCACACGACGGACCACCGTCCGCGGCGCCAGGACCGTGCACCGCACTTCCGCGAGACCGGAGCCTTCTACGTCATGCGCACGGCCGGGCTCCGGGCGGCCGGGAGCCGCTTCTTCGGGTCGGTCGGCCTGCAGCCCGTGGCGCCGGAGCACGCGCTCGAGATCGACGAGCCGCGCGACCTCTGGCTCGCCCGTGCCCTGCTCGACCGCCCCGCGGACGGCGTCGCCGGGCCCGCCCCCGTGCCGCAGGACGCCGCGGCGCTCGACGTCGACGCCCTCGTCACCGACTTCGACGGCGTGCACACCGACGACCGCGTCCTCGTCGACTCCGGAGGTGTCGAGACGGTGCGCGTCCACCGCGGCGACGGTCTCGGCATCGGCCGGCTGCGCGACGCAGGACTCCCGGTCCTCATCCTGTCCAAGGAGACCGACCCCGTCGTCACCGCCCGGGCCCGCAAGCTCGGCGTCGAGGTCCTCCAGGGCGTCGACGACAAGGCCGCGGCCCTGCGCGCCTGGTGCGCGGCACGCGACCTCGACCCCCGACGAGTCGCCTACGTCGGCAACGACCTCAACGACCTCCCCGCCCTGGGTGTCGTCGGCTGGCCGGTGGCCGTCGCCGACGCCCGTCCCGACGTGCTCGCCGCCGCGCGGGTCGTCACCGCAGCCCGCGGCGGCCACGGCGCCGTGCGCGAGATCTGCGACCGCATCGTCATCACCCATCGGAAGGACCCCGTCATGACCACCACCACGACCACCGCGGCGCTGCAGCCCGTCCAGATCGGCGAGCACCAGGTCGGTGCCGGCCACCCCGTGTACGTGATCGGCGAGATCGGGATCAACCACAACGGCGACGTCGAGATCGCCAAGCAGCTCGTCGACGTCGCGGTCGCCGCCGGCTGCCAGGCCGTGAAGTTCCAGAAGCGGACCCCGGAGATCTCGACGCCCCCGGACCAGCGCGACAAGATCCGGCAGACGCCCTGGGGCGAGATGACCTACCTCGACTACAAGTACAAGGTCGAGTTCGAGCACGACGAGTACACCGAGATCGACCAGTACGCCAAGGCGCAGGGCATCCAGTGGTTCGCGTCGCCGTGGGACGTCCCCTCGGTGGCGTTCCTCGAGGAGTTCGGGGTGCCGACCCACAAGATCGCCTCGGCGTCGGTCACGGACCACGACCTGCTGCGGGCGCTCGCCGACACGGGCAAGCCGCTCATCCTGTCGACCGGGATGTCGACGCTGGAGCAGATCGACGCCGCCGTGGAGATCCTCGGGACCGACGGTCTGGTGATGCTGCACGCCACGTCGACCTACCCCCTCCCGCCGGAGGAGGCGAACCTGCGCACCATCGCCACGCTGCGCGAGCGCTACGGCGTGCCCGTGGGGTACTCCGGCCACGAGACCGGCCTGCAGATCTCCCTCGGTGCCGTCGCCCTCGGTGCCGTCGCGGTCGAGCGACACATCACCCTGGACCGGGCCATGTGGGGTTCCGACCATGCCGCGTCCGTCGAGCCGAAGGGTCTGAACAACCTGGTCCGGGACATCCGCATCCTCCAGGACGCGCTCGGCGACGGCGAGAAGCGCGTGATGCCCGGCGAGCATGCCCCCATGTCGCGGCTGCGCCGCGTCGCCGGCTGACCGCGTGACGGACGGGGAGGTCGCGGACCCGATGATCCACGCTCGACCCCAGGTGTCCGTCGTCGTCCCCGCGCGGGACGCCGGCGGGCACCTGCCCGACGCCCTGGGCTCCCTGCGGCGCCAGGGCCTCGACCTGGACCAGGTGGAGGTCGTGGTCGTCGACGACGGGTCCACGGACGACACCGGCGACGTGCTCGACGCCGCCGCCGCGACGTTCCCCGCGCTGCGCCGGCTCCACCATCCGACGCCTCGCGGGGTCTCGGCGGCCCGCAACCGGGGGATCGCCGCGTCCACCGGGCGGTGGATCACGTTCCTCGACCCGGACGACTGGTACTTCCCCGGTCACCTGGCCGCGATGGTGCGGGCGGCCGAGCAGCACGACGTCGACTTCCTCGTCTGCGACCAGGTGCAGGCGCACGGCACGGGTCGCCGGCTGGTCCGGGCGCCGGAACCGCGTCGGCACGTCGCCCTCGACCCGCGGACCGGCATCATGCCGACGAACCGGTCGACGATGGTGAACTACGTGCAGGTCTCCTCCCGGCTGCTCGCGCGCCGGGTCGTCGACGCGGGGCTCGCCGTCTTCGACGAGAGCCTCCCGACGGCGGAGGACCGCGAGTGGGCGTGGCGCCTGCTGCTCGGCACCCGGTCCTACGCCGTCGTCGACGCCCCCGGCTACGTCTACCGGCGGGCCGTGGACGGCTCCTTGACCGACATCGGTGACGCGCGCCAGCTCGGGTTCCTCGAGGCCTACGACGCGGTGCTCGACCAGCTGCGCGACCAGGACCTGACGCGGTACGAGCCGAAGGTCGCCCGCGACCTCCTGGCGGTGCTGCACCACCACGTGAAGCGACGGACGTCCTACCCGGACGCCGTCTGGACGCAGATGACGGGACGGGCCGCGCAGGTCCTGGCCCGTCTCGACGACGCTGTCCTCGTCCGGCAGGTCGCGGGCATCGGCCCCGAACGTGCCCGGGCGATCCGCAGGCAAGGAGTACGGCTGTGACCATCGGGACGCAGGTCGTGACCGCCTCGACGCTGTTCGGCACGGCCACGGTCGTCGCGGCGTGGGACGCCGGTGTGCTGCCACGCCGCGACCGGACGGTGCTGGTGGTCCAGCACAACGTCCCGGCGCCGGAGGCGTCGGAGGACTTCACCCGCGGCCCCGGCTTCGCCGCGCTGGCCGACCGGTTCGACCACGTCGTCGCCTGGAACGACGTCGTCGCGCCGCACCACCCCAAGTCGTGGACGCCGCGTGCGGCCGACGCACCGGTCTGGGAGCGGCTGCTGCGCGAGCGGTGGCGGCTCGGCGACGGCCCGCTCGAGCTCGTCGGGGAGTCCGTGGCGACCCCGCCGACCGGGGCGCTGGTGGCCATCTTCGCGAGCGCGGCCCTGACCGTGTACGCCGACGGGCTGATGGTCTACGGGCCGACCCGGTTCGACGTCGGCCACGAGGTCGGCGGACGGGTCGAGCGCGTGCTGCACCCCGACCTGCTGCCCGGCGTCCGCCCGACGCTGCTGGCCGAGTGGGACGTGCCCGGCACGCTCGTCCCCGCCGAGTCGTTCCGCAAGGTCGTCGCCGCGGTGACGGACGCCGTCGAGCGGGATGGCGCGGCGCTCGCGGGCGTGCTGCCGCCGGCCGGGTCGTACGCGCTGGTCCTCGGGCAGTACCTGGCCGCGATCGGCCTCCTGACCCCGCAGGAGGAGCAGGCGCTGCACCGGCGGATGGTGGACGCGGCGGCGGACCGGGGGTTCACGCGCGTGCTCCTCAAGCCGCACCCGTCGGCGCCGAGCCAGGGGACGCGTGACCTCGCCGCCCACGCGGCCTCGCGCGGTGTCGAGCTGGACGTGGCGCCCTCGGCCGTGCTCGCCGAGTCGGTGTTCGACGTGTCGGCACCCGGACTGGTCGTGACCTGCTTCTCGACGGGCCTGGCCACCGCCCGCGCCCTCTACCGGATCCCCACGGTCGGCGTCGGCACCGAGACGCTGCTCGACCGGCTGGAGCCGTACCCGAACTCGAACCGGGTGCCGGCGGTCGTCGTCGACGCGCTCGACCGGACCGACGAGGCCTGGGGCGAGGACCCCGCGCGGATGCAGCAGCTCGTGCGTGCCGTCTCGTACTGCCAGCAGCCCGAGCGCCTGGCCGCGTTCCGTGACGAGACCGCCGCGCTGCTGCGCGGCCTGGACGACGCGGAGCTGCGCCGGTGGTTCCGACGCCGTCGGCTCACGGCGCTGGGCCTGCCCGGCGGGTTCCCCGTGCCGTGGTGGCGGTCCACGCGGCTGGTCGCCGCGCTCGACGGTGCGGACCGGCGGCTGCTCGGCGGACGCCTGCGACGGCTCGTCGCCTCCGGGGTCTCCGGCGGCGGTGACGACCTGCGGGCCGCCGTCGGCGTCGCACGGGCGAAGGTGGCCTCCCGTGGGTGACGCGGACCTCGCCGAGGTGCTCCGGCACACGGAGGCCCTGCCCGACCGCTGCGGGGTCACGGTCGTGGCCTGCGTGCGCGACGAGGAGGCCTACCTCGAGGCCGCGATGCGCTCCGTGCTCGCGCAGGACCACGACGGGGAGCTGAGGCTCGTCGTCGCCGTCGGCCCGTCCCGCGACGCGACCGAGCGGATCGCGGCCGGGCTCGCGGCCGCGGACGACCGGGTCGTGCTCGTCGACAACCCGACGGGATCCCGCTCGATCGGGCTGAATCTCGCGATCGAGCACGCCGACGGCGCGGACGGGCACCCCGTCGTCCTGCGGGTGGACGGGCACACCGAGCTGCCGCCCGGCTACGTGCGCCGGTGCGTCGACCTGCTGCGCCAGACCGGTGCGGTCGGGGTCGGCGGGGTGATGAGCCCGGTCGGCACCGGGACCGTCCAGGAGGCGACGGCGCGGGCGATGAGCCACCCGGCGGGTATCGGCGCGGCCTCGTTCCACGTCGGGGGCGACCCCGGGCCGGCGCAGACCGTGTACCTGGGTGCGTTCCGGCGGGAGGCCGTGCGCCGCGTCGGCGGGTACGACCCGACGCTCTTCCGGGCCGAGGACTGGGACCTGTGCCTCCGGCTCCGCCGGGCCGGCGGTCTGCTGTGGTTCGACCCGGCGCTCGTGGTCGAGTACCGCCCGCGACGGACCGTACGGGCCGTCGCCAAGCAGTTCTGGCGCACCGGGATGTGGCGGCGCGAGGTGGTCCGCCGGGACCCGTCCACGGCGGGTCTGCGCTACCTGGCACCGCCCGTGCTGGTGACGGTCCTCGGGATGTCGGTGCTGGTCGGGGCGGCAGGGCTGCTGACGGCGGCACCGGTGCTGACCGCGGTCGGGGCCGTGGCGCCGGCGGGGTACCTCCTCGGCGTCCTGGCGGCCACCGTCCACGCGGCGACCCGTCGGCCCCGGCTCGCAGCGCGTTCCGCCCTGGTCCTGCCCGTGGTGCTCATGACGATGCACCTGTGCTGGGGCGCGGGGTTCGTCCGGGGTCTGACCGCCCGGGCGGCGGTCGACCACCGGGCCTGATCCGGGTCACGGCCGGCGACGAAGGCGTGCCGAGACGGCGGTCGGCAGGGCGCTGCGCGCTGCTGCCCAGACGTGCCGTGGCCACGACCACGGCGCGGTCGTGGCCGGCGGCAGCGCGCCCCGGCGGGACAGGTCGCCGAGCACCGCGACCGCGGCGGGCAGGTCGTCACGCGTGTGGAGGTAGCCGTCCGCGCACCAGGCCGGGTCCGGGACGGGACCGCCACCGCGCAGCGTGTCCGCGATCTCGTCCAGGCGTCGCAGGCACCCGGAGCCGGCGAACGCCTCGTTGAGCTGGTCGGGACCCACGCCGAAGTCCTGGACCAGCACGGTGGGCAGACCGCGGGCGAGTGACTCCAGCGCCGCGGTCGAGCTCACGGTCACGAGGGCGGTCCCCGGCCCGAGATGGTCGGAGAGCGCGCCGACGGCGAAGTCCAGGTCGCCGCGCGAGCGTCCGAGCCGGCCGTGCTCGGCGTCCCACAGCACGTCGAGCGGGAACGGCTCGTTGTGCGTCTGTCGCTCCCCGCCCCGCCCTCGCAGCTTCACGATCACCCGGTACCCGTCGTCCGTCAGCGTCGCCAGACCGTCGAGCAGGCGCAACCGCTCCGCACGGGTCGTGGGAACCTTCGCCTGCGCGGCGAACACCACGCGACGCGGTGCGACGGGCGGGTCCGGCCGGTCGGTCCCGGCCCGCGGCATGAACGGCAGGCGGGACAGCACGAGGCGAGGACCGACACCGTGAGCGGCGAAGGCCTCGGCGTAGGGGGCCACTTCCTGCGGGCCGTGCACGACGAAGGCGTCGGCCCACCGGCGCCACCCGGTGCCGTGCGGGGTGGCCGGCAGGGCCATCCCGGGCAGCCCCGTCACCAGCGCGGGTCGACCGCCGCGCCGGGTGGCGCGCACGACCTGGCGTGCGACGAGCTCGGCGACGGGACCCGTGGCCGCTACGAGCACGACGTCCGGTCGCGTGTCGGCCACGAGACGGCCGACCCCCCAGGGCCCGAGGACGCGGGGGTCCGGGATCGCCGTGCCGACGGTCGCGGCGTGCCGCTGAGCTGCGCTGGGTGCCAGAGGAGAGCGCACGACGACCATCTCGGCGCCCGGCGCATTCGCCGGATCCGCGAGCCGGAGACCGGCCAGGGTCCACGCCGCCCACTTCAGGTAGGAGTCCGAGTCGGCCACCGCCAGCACGCGGGGGACGCTCATGACACCCGGACGCGGGCCGGTGACGGGCGCCGCGACGGGGTGGCTGCCCGGGCGAGCAGGGCCGCGCGGCGGAGGTGGTCGCGCAGCGCCGGGGTCGCGTGCGGTGTCCACCAGGAGTCGGGGACGTCGTGCGTGGTGACCCGGACACCGCGGGGGCCGAGCAGCCGCGTCAGCGTCACCGCCGACGTCGACGGCAGCGAGACGACCTGCTGGTCGGGGTCCAGGCCGCGCAGACGCAGCTCCACCGGGGCGCCGGGCGCGTCGACCCGGACGCCGGGAAGCGTCTCGACAGCGGCGGTCACGAGCGGGTGATGACGCCGGTGCGGCACGTACCGCACCGGACCGTCGGCGGCGAGCCCGCGGAGCCAGGTGAGGTAGTGGTCGGGGTGCACCAGTCGGTCTGCCACGAGCGCGGACCCGACCACGACCGTCGGTTCGGCGCCGGCGGCGCCCGGACCGGTGGGGGTGTGGGACGCCAACCACTCGAAGGAGTGCTCGACCACCTCCACGCCGAGCCGGGACAGCGCCGCACGGCGGGCGTCGCCCAGCGGCAGCATCGTGCAGAGGGTGAGCCCACCCCGAGCGGCCTGTCGTCGCAGCCGTCGGGTGGTCATCGCGCCCAGGACTCGCCGGACGGGGTGGCGCGGGGCGGAGAGCCGGACGAGTGGCCGGCCCGACACGAGCCGGTCGACGACGTCGAGGGTGCCCAGGCCGTCGTCGACCACCACCTGGCGCGAGGGAGTGCCTGTCGACAGCGCCGCCTGGTACGCGCCGGAGAAGGGGTCGCCGCACACCCAGGGCTCCTCCGGAGCCAGTGCCCGGCGCGCGGGCCCGACCTGCACGTCCACCCCGTCGGGCAGGCCGAGCTCGCGAAGCGCCGCCACGGTGTCGGGCATCGTGGGCACCCCCTGGCGAGCCGTGATGCGCAGGCGCCCCTCGGTGTGGCCGGCGGCGTGCGCCTCGACGGCGCAGAGCAGTTGCAGCGGGGACTCGACCAGTGCGCTCACGCGGTCAGCGTCGCAGCGCCGGACGACCTCGAGACGGCGTGGGGATGGCGCCCGGATGAACGGTGCTCGACATCGGACAGCATGTCCGACCTGGTTCGGAACGCCTCACGCCCTGTAGGTACGATCGGACCGTCGGATTCCCTGAGAGACAGGTTCGCACCGTATCGTGACCCCCGTGAAGACCGCGACCTCGGGTACGCAGGGCGCACAACGTCCATCATCGCCGGAAGCACCCGCTCCCGTCGTGCCGGCGACCTCGTCCGCCGAGCGGCGGGCAGAGGCGGAGAAGTACGGCCTGACGAAGATGGGCGTCCGCCCGCCGTTGTGGACCTACATCAAGGACGTGGCCCGGCGCGGACCGTTCATCCGGGTGCTCGGCACGTCCACCGCGTACGCCCGCAACCAGAACACCTACCTCGGCCAGCTGTGGGCGGTCCTCAACCCGATCCTCAACGCTTCGGTCTACGTGCTGATCTTCGGCATGCTGCTCAACGTGAGCCGTGGTGTCGACAACACCATCGCCTTCATCGTCATCGGCGTGTTCCTCTTCCGGTTCGTGGAGCAGTCGGTCAACGGCGGGGCGCAGTCGATCGCCAAGCGGTCCAACCTGATCCGCTCCCTGCACTTCCCGCGTGCGGTGCTGCCGCTGTCGAACGTCATGTCGCACCTGACGACGCTCGTGCCGTCGCTGGTGGTCATGTGCCTGATCGTCCTGGGGTCCGGACTGCTGCCCGACTACGACCCTGTGCCCCTCACGTGGGAGTGGCTGCTGCTGATCCCGGCCGTGGGCCTGCTCTGGGTCTTCAACATGGGGATCGCGTTCATCATGGCGCGGCTGGTCGCGATCACGCCCGACCTGGACAACGTCATCAGCTTCGTCCTGCGTCTCACGATGTACGCCTCCGGTGTCATCTTCCCCGTGGTGCGGTACGTCAACGAGCTGCCCCAGTGGATGCAGGGCTGGACGGCCACGATCCTCGAGTACCAGCCGGTCGCGGTGTATCTCTACCTGGCCCGCGCGTCGCTGATGAACGAGGACGCGTTCCAGCAGGACCCGTTCAAGTGGTGGCTCGGCATCATCTGGGCCGTGGTGTTCTTCGTCGCCGGATTCATCATCTTCTGGCGCGGTGAGGAGAGGTACGGACGTGACTGACGACGTGTCCGAGGCGGACGCCCACCTCGACTTCGACATGGAGGACGAGGCCGACGACGCCGGTGAGCACGCGGAGGCGATCCCGCTCGGTGATCCGTGCCTGGTCGTCGACGACCTGCACATCGTCTTCCGGGTGTTCGGCGGCAAGACGGCCGAGAGCGCCCGCGCGCAGGGGATCCACGTCCAGGACGCCGAGCCGCCCCGGCGCAGCCTCGTCAAGCGGTTGCTCGGCGCCGGACGCCAGCACGTCGGGGCCGTCTCCGAGGTCCATGCGGTCCGCGGCGTGTCCTTCATGGCCCGGCACGGGGAGTCGATCGGGATCGTCGGCATCAACGGCTCGGGCAAGTCGACGCTGTTGCGGGCGATCACCGGCCTCATCCCCCCGCACTCCGGGTCGGTGTACGTGGACGGCGAACCGGCGCTCCTGGGGGTCAACGCCGCGCTCATGCCGCAGATGACCGGGGCGAAGAACATCGAGATCGGTGGCCTGGCCCTCGGCATGACACCCAAGCAGGTGGACGAGAGGTTCGACGAGGTCGTCGAGTTCGCGGACATCGGCGACTTCGTGGACATGCCCATGAAG
Organism: Isoptericola sp. 178; assembly: GCF_030586525.1. NCBI lineage: Bacteria > Bacillati > Actinomycetota > Actinomycetes > Micrococcales > Promicromonosporaceae > Isoptericola > Isoptericola sp. 178. The sequence continues at coordinate 337,380 of NZ_JAUQYN010000002.1, forward strand.
ACCTACTCCTCCGGGATGGCGGCACGCCTCCGCTTCGCGATCAGCTCGGCGGCCATCCCCGACATCCTCATGGTCGACGAAGCACTGGCCACCGGTGACGCCGCGTTCAAGGCGCGTTCCAAGGCACGCATCGCCGAGGTCCGGCAGCAGGCAGGAACGGTCTTCCTGGTGAGCCACTCGATCTCCACGATCGAGGCGATGTGCACCCGGGTGCTGTGGATGCACCAGGGCCAGCTCGTGATGGACGGACCTGTCGAGGAGGTCACGGCGGCCTATCGCGAGTTCGTCCGGGCGCACCGGCAGGCCCGGTCCAGCGGCCAGGCGGGGGGCCGACGCCGCAAGCGCAACGGCGGGGGCGGCGGTCAGGTCTCGGGCGGCAGGGCCCGGCGCCAGGACAAGGCGCCGGCGCCCGACGCCTGACCGTCGCCCGGGCTCAGAGCAGGTCCTTGACGCGCGCGACGGCATCCTCCACCGAGGTCACCGACGTGTCGACGACGAGGTCGGCGTCGGTCGGCTCCTCGTACGGTGACGAGATCCCGGTGAACTCGGGGATCTCGCCGGCACGGGCCTTGGCGTAGAGGCCCTTGCGGTCCCGCGCCTCGCAGACCTCCAGCGGTGTGGAGACGTGCACGAGGACGAACCTGCCGGCGGCCTGGGCCATCTCCCGCACCCGGGCACGCCCGGACGCGAACGGGGCGATCGGTGCCGCGATCGCGACACCCCCGTGGTACGCGACCAGCGAGGCCACGTAGCCGATGCGCTCGACGTTCAGCTCGCGCGACGCCTTGTCGAACCCGAGGCCCTTGGACAGGTGCTGTCGCACGGCGTCGCCGTCGAGGAGGGTCGTGTGGCGCCCCTCGTCGTCGAGCTCGGCCGCCAGCGCCTGGGCGACGGTGGACTTGCCGGAACCGGACAGGCCGGTGAAGAACACGACCGTGCCCTCGGACCGGGCACCGCGCGCGGCGTGCTCCACCTCCCGGGCGACGGCGTCGGGGTACAGGGTCCCGACCTCCCTCGACCACAGCGTGCTCAGACCTGCCACCCGCTCCGCCGTCGGGGGAGTGCGGTGGTCGGCCAGGCGCTCCACGCGGTCCGCGCCGTGGTGGGCGGCGACGTCGTCCCAGCGCAGTCCGGCGCCGTCGGCCCAGGGCACGACGACGGTCCGGACCGGCCCGTCGAACGCGGCGGCGACGGCGTCGCCCACCACGGTGCCGACGCGCGCGAGGCCGGGCGCGCCGAGGTGACCGGGCTCCGGGTGCCGCCGGGACGCGGGCACCAGCACCAGCACGGCGGCGGCTCCGGCGACGAGACCGTCGAGGGCGTCCAGCTCGTCCCGTGTCGGGGCGGCGTCGACCAGGAGGGCCAGCACGTCACCGACGGGCCCGACCTCGCGGCGGATCTCGTGCGCGACGTCGTGCGCGCCGCGGCGCACCGCCGGGTCCCAGTGCGGTCCCGCGGCGCGGGCGATCGGCTTGAGCGCGGTCGCGGTGCCGTCCTCCCCGAGGACGGCCAGCGGCGTGTTCTCCGCGTCGGTGAGCGTCACGGGTCCCTGCACCGGGCGGTCGAGCAGGGTCAGCGTGTCCGTCCCGCCACCGAGGTGGAGCTCGAGCAGGTCGAGCTCGACCGGGCTCAGGACGTAGGTCGTCTCCGGTGTGTTCATGGGCGTTCGGTGTCGTCCTTCGTCGTCGAGACCGACGCCCGGTCCGGCGTCGGCGGGGTGCGTGGTGGGTGGTGGGCCAGCCGGTCCCTGATCACGACCCAGGCGATGTTCCCCCCGACCAGCGCGACCGCGGCGGCACCCAGCACGACGGCGAGCGGTGCGCCCAGCAGCTTCAGCCCGGAGGCGAGCAGGAGGACGGCGAGCGCGCGTCGGATGAGGCCGCCCGGGGCCCGGCTGGAGACGTGGGCGCCGGCCCACGCGCCGGGGACGGCGCCGATCAGCAGCGAGGTGGTCAGGTCCAGCGAGAAGTCCCCGTACATCAGGTGGCCGAGCGCGGCCGCGGCGACCAGCGGCACGGCCTGCACGAGATCGGTGCCGACCAGGTTGGAGGCCTTGAGCGCGGGGTAGAGCATCAGCAGCGCCACGATGACGATCGACCCCGACCCGACCGACGTCATGCCCACGAGCAGACCCGCGACCGCCCCCAGGGCGACCGTGGGGACCGGGCGGACCACCACCCCGGCGTTGGTCGGACGGACGGGCCCCTCCCCGAGGGCGCGCTGGTGCTGCACCATGCCGATCGTCGCGCGCACGACGAGCATCGTCGCCGCGAGCAGGAGGGCGACGCCGAGCACGAGGCGCAGGGCCTCGTCCAGGGAGTCGCCGAAGGGGAGCGCCCGGATCAGGAAGACGCCGCCGAAGGCCGCCGGGACCGACCCGACGCAGAGCCAGCCGACGAGCTGCAGGTTCGCCGTCCGACGCCGGAGGTGGACGACGGCGCCCGCCGGCTTCATGAAAAGGCTCGCGACGATGTCGCTCGAGACGGCGACCAGGGGGTCGACCCGGAACACGAAGATCAGCATGGGGGTCATGAGCGCCCCGCCACCCATGCCCGTCAGACCGACCACGAAGCCGACGACGAGGCCGCCGAGCGCGAGGGCGGGATCGACGTCGATCATGGAGGTGATCCCGCCCGGATCCTCGGCGCCACGACCGGAGACGGCTCCGAAGGTCCCCGGTGGAGCCGTGGCAGCAGTGGGCCCGCACGGTGGACCGGAACGGGGGAAGACATGGCCGCAATGGTAGCCTCAGCCGAGTTCTTGACCCGTCGTGCGTCAAGCCCCGAGACACGAGGAGTTCGATGACCACGCCCTCTCCGGCGCATCCCGATCCTTCCCTGGACGACGCTGAGCTCGCTGCCGCCCTCGCCGACGGAGCCGGTCATGTGCTCCGCGCGCTGCGCGCCGACGTCGACGCCGCCGGGGGCGATTTCGACCCCCGGGAGCTGAAGAACGCCGGCGACGCGGCCGCCCAGAGCTGGCTGGCCGCCGCCCTGACGCACGCCCGCCCGGAGGATGCGGTCCTGTCCGAGGAGGCGAAGGACGGCGCGGCTCGGCTCGACGCCGACCGGGTCTGGATCATCGACCCGCTGGACGGCACCCGCGAGTTCGCCGAGCGCACCGAGGACGGCTCGTGGCGCGACGACTTCGCCGTGCACGTCGCCCTCTGGGTGCGCGGCCAGGAGGACGCCACCGCCGGTCCCGGAGGTCTCGCGGCAGCCGCCGTCGCGCTGCCGGCCCGTCAGGTCGTGCACACGACGGTGACGCCTTCGTCGGCCAAGGACCTGGACGAGGCCGCCGAGGCGGTCCTGGCGGGCGATCGCACGCTCCGCATCGCCGCCAGCCGCTCCCGGCCCCCGCAGTTCGTCGCCGACCTCGCCCGGCGCGACGACGTCGAGCTGGTGCCGATGGGCTCGGCCGGCGTCAAGGTGGTCTCTGCCGTCGACGGCACGGTCGATGCCTACGTCCACGGTGGTGGACAATACGAGTGGGACTCGGCGGCGCCCGTCGGTGTCGCGCTGGCCGCCGGCCACACGGCGACCCGGCTCGACGGCTCCCCGCTCGAGTACAACCGCCAGGACCCCTGGCTCCCCGATCTGTTCGTCTGCCACCCGGCCCTGACCGCGCACCTGCGCGCGGCGCTGCAGGAGGTCGGCGTGGCGATCAAGGAAGGTGCCCAGTCGTGACGTCCCACGTCCTGAGCCAGCTCCGCAGCCTCGAAGCGGAGAGCATCCACGTCTTCCGGGAGGTGGCGGCGGAGATGCAGCGTCCCGTCCTGCTGTTCTCCGGCGGCAAGGACTCCATCGTGATGCTGCACATGGCGGCGAAGGCCTTCGCCCCGGCGCGCATCCCGTTCCCGATCATGCACGTCGACACCGGTCTGAACTTCCAGACCGTGCTCGACTGCCGTGACCGCTGGGTGGAGAACCTCGGGATCCAGCTCGTCGTCGCCTCCGTGCAGGACGCGATCGACCGCGGCCTGGTCCAGGAGGAGCCGAACGGCTCGCGCAACCGCATCCAGACGCCGGTGCTGCTGGAGGCCGTCGAGAAGCACGGTTTCGACGCCGCGTTCGGCGGTGGCCGTCGCGACGAGGAGAAGGCGCGGGCCAAGGAGCGCGTCTTCTCGTTCCGCGACGACTTCGGTCAGTGGGACCCGAAGAACCAGCGCCCCGAGATCTGGAGCCTGTACAACGGCCGGGTCCACCAGGGCGAGTCGATCCGGGTCTTCCCGCTGTCCAACTGGACCGAGCTGGACATCTGGTCCTACATCGCGGCCGAGCAGATCGACATCCCGGACCTCTACCTCGCCCAGGAGCGCGAGGTCGTGGAGCGCGACGGCATGCTGTTCGTCGTCAACGAGTTCACGCCCCTCAAGGAGGGGGAGACCTCCGAGGTCCGGTCCGTGCGCTACCGCACGGTCGGTGACGCCAACCTGACGGCCGCCGTCGAGTCGAAGGCGACCACCCTCGAGGCCATCGTCGAGGAGGTCGCGGCCGTCCGGATCACCGAGCGCGGCGCCACGCGTGGCGACGACAAGGTGAGCGAGGCCGCGATGGAGGACCGCAAGCGAGAGGGCTACTTCTAAGCCATGACCACGACCGAGAACACCACCGCCGAGGCTCTGACCGACGGCTCCATCGACCTGCTGCGGTTCGCGACGGCCGGGTCCGTCGACGACGGCAAGTCGACCCTCATCGGCCGCCTGCTGTTCGACTCGAAGACGATCTTCGAGGACCAGCTGGACTCGGTGGAGCAGGTCTCGAAGGACCGCGGTAACGACTACACCGACCTCGCCCTCCTCACCGACGGCCTGCGCGCCGAGCGGGAGCAGGGCATCACGATCGACGTCGCGTACCGCTACTTCGCGACGCCGAAGCGCAAGTTCATCATCGCTGACACCCCGGGGCACATCCAGTACACCCGGAACATGGTCACGGGCGCCTCGACAGCCGACGTCGCGCTGATCCTCGTCGACGCGCGCAAGGGCGTCATCGAGCAGTCGCGCCGACACACGTTCCTGGCGACGCTGCTCGGCGTGCCGCACATCGTGGTCTGCGTGAACAAGATGGACCTCGTCGACTACGACGAGGAGGTGTTCGAGAACATCCGCCGGGACTTCACGGAGTTTGCGTCCCGCCTGCGTGTCCCGGACCTGACGTTCATCCCGATCTCCGCGCTGGAAGGCGACAACGTCGTCAACCGGTCGGAGAACACTCCCTGGTACGACGGACCGGCCCTGCTCAGCCACCTCGAACGGCTGCACGTGGCCTCGGACCGCAACCTCATGGACGTCCGTTTCCCCGTCCAGTACGTGATCCGGCCGCAGTCGCACGACGCCCGTGACTACCGCGGGTACGCGGGCACGGTCGCGTCCGGCGTCATGAAGCCCGGTGACAAGGTCGTCGCGCTGCCGGCCGGCCTCGAGACGACCATCGAGGCGATCGACACCGCCGATGGTCCGGTCGAGGAGGCCTACCCCCCGATGGCCGTGACCGTCCGCCTGGCGGACGAGATCGACATCTCCCGTGGGGACATGATCGCGCGACCGAACAACACGCCGGCGGCCCTGCAGAACATCGACGCGCAGATCTGCTGGATGGACTCCGAGTCGTCGCTGGTCAAGGGCAAGAAGTACGCGATCAAGCACACCACGCGGTGGGCGCGGGCGATGGTCAAGGACATCAACTACCGCGTCGACGTCAACACGCTGCACCGTGACGAGGAGGCGACCGAGATCAAGCTGAACGAGATCGGCCGCATCCAGCTCCGGGTGACGCAGCCCCTGTTCGTCGACCCGTACCAGCAGAACCCCCAGACGGGGTCGTTCATCCTCGTGGACGAGTCGACCAACCGGACGGTGGCGGCGGGCATGATCGGCGGGCTGCCGCACTCGTCCTGATCGGCCGGGGCCGGCCCCAGTGAGGGGCCGGCCGCATCGTTCACCCCTGGAGATGAGAATGACCCGACGTCAGGGCCCAGCCACCGCTGAGACGGCCACGTTGCGCAATACGTGGGTCTTCCCCGACCAGAAGATCCTCTACACGCAGTTGCCCAAGAACGCCTGCACCAGCATCAAGTGGATGCTGGCGGAGGTCAGCGGGCAGAACCCGCAAGGTTTCCGCCGTGCGCTGAGCGACGAGCAGAGCCGTCGGATGCTCGTGCACAACCGGCGTCTGTGGAAGGGGGTGGGGCGGCTCTCCGAGATGTCCCCGGAGAGCCGTGCCGAGATCTCGCAGGAGAACGGCTGGTTCGTCTTCGCGGTCGTCCGTGACCCGCGACTGCGGGCCTGGTCGGCGTGGCAGTCCAAGTTCCTCGTCGGTGACCCCGTCTACGTGCACCGCAAGTTCGCGGGCGCTGAGTGGTTGCCGCGCGTGCCGAAGGACGCGGACGACGTCCTGGACGACTGGCGTCGCTTCGTCGACGCGCTGGAGCAGGGTGACGGTCCAGTGCGGGACGGTCACTTCCGGTCGCAGGCGAACCGCCTCAGCGAGGACAGCATCCCGTACGACCGGATCTACGAGATGCGTGAGCTGCCGCAGATGCTCCAGGATCTCGGCGGCCACCTCGAGCGTCGGGGGATCGCCCAGGAGCTCGCCATGCCGCGGGAGAATGACACACCGCTCCCCGCGGGGCGCGAAGTGTTCGACCACGGCGTGCTCGAGCAGCTGGAGAAGATATACGCCCGGGACTTCGAGCGGTTCGGGGATCTGTGGGACCTGACACCGACCCTGGACCGGTCGATCTCGTGGGACCGGACCACCATGACCGACATCGCCCAGCGCGTCGCCCACAACGAGCGGATCGCCGATCTGTTCGCGATCGGCCGTCGAGAGCGGGCGAAGCGTCGCGCGGCGGAGGCGGGGCCGGCTCCGGTGGCGGCCGGTGTGGACAGCGTCCCGGCGAAGGAGCTCGTGGGTGAGCTCGGCCGGCGCGTCCGCCGACGGGTGCGTGGCGCCGCCGGGCGTCGGCCCTGAGAGCTGAACTGCCGGACAGGATGCGGAGCCCGAGGCGGCCTCGCCACCTGGAAGGACGGCGCACCAGATGATGGATCCCCCAGACGCCGGACCCACGGTACCGGGCGGGCCGCGAACTGCCGCGGATGCGGCCGACGTGGAGAACTCGCTGGTGCTGACCGAGCATCGGATCGTCTTCGTCGACGTGGCGAAGAACGCCAGCACGAGTATCAAATGGATGCTCGCCGACCTGAGCGGGCAGGATCCCGAGGTGTTCTACCGGGGCACTGGTATGGCGCCTACGCCGTGGCAGACGGTCCACCGGCGGTCCGCGTGGCGCGGCGTGCGCTCGCTGAGCGAACTCACCGCTTCCGAGCGCGCTCGCATCTCCCCGGACGGATGGTTCGTCTTCGCCGTCGTGCGTGACCCGCGCGTCCGGGCCTGGTCGGCATGGCAGTCGAAGTTCCTCGTCGGCAACCCGCTGCACACGACCGTCAAGTTCCCCGACCGGCCATGGTTGCCGCGCGTGCCCACCACGAGCGACGAGGTGAAGGAGGACTTCGCCCGCTTCGTCGACGCACTGGGGGCGCGGACCGACCTCGATTTGGTCACGGACTCCCACTTCGCTCCCCAAGTCGACCTGCTCCACGAGGCGACGGTGCCGTACAGCCGGATCTACGACATCTCAGAGCTCGAGCAGATGCTCGAGGATCTCGGGCGCCACCTCGGGACGATCGGCGTCGAGGTCCGGCCGTCGCTGGCGCGGGAGAACGGCACCCCCCTCGCGATCGCCGGGCGAGTCTTCGAACCGCCCGTGCGGGCCCGGCTCGAGGAGTTCTACGCCGCCGATCTCGAACGCTTCGGCGAGTGGTGGGACTTCGATCGCACGGTGCAGCGCCGGACGGCATGGAGCAAGGACGCCTTCCGCGATGTCGCGGCTCGGGTGGCTGCGGGGCGTCGCGTCGCGGACCTGTCGCTCGCAAGTCGCGAGCTGCGCGCCGAGAGGGGTCGTGCCGAGAGCCGTGCCCGACGGCTCGAGAAGGCGACGGCGACGGCGCGTCGTCAGGCCGCCTCCCATCGTGCCGAGTTCGCGCGGCTCGAGCGTCGTCTCGATCGCGCGACGGCTCGTCAGCATGACCTTCGACGGCGCGTCGTCGAGCTCGAGGCTGCGCTGGAGCGCCGCACGGTCCGGGGCTTCGCTCGCGCGGTCCTGCGCCGCGGACGACGAATCCTCGCGAGAGCCTCCGGTCGGGCACGTCGATGAAGACCGGGGGACCGCGACGCGTCGGCAGCGCTCAGCGCCCGGCGGCGTATCCCTGCGCCCCGCGAGGGTTCGCGGCGGCACCGAGCAGGCCACCGGCGGCGTCCCGGGTCACCGCGGACAGCCGGCCCAGCGACCACGGCCCCGCCTCGGTGAGCACGTGGCCGCGCCGTGCGAGCCCGTCGATCACGTCGGCGCCGAGCCGCGACTCGACGACGGCACCGCCCGGTGTCCAGGCGCGGGGCCAGAACGAGTCGGCCATCGAGGTGGTGTGCAGCGTCGGGGCGTCGATCGCCTCCTGCGGGGTGTACCCGCCCACCAGCACGCGCAGCAGGAACGGCAGCTGCCACTGGTCCTGCTGGTCGCCGCCCGGCGTGCCGCAGGCCATGACCGGCAGGCCGCCGTCGAGCACGAGGGTGGGCGACAGCGTCGTGCGCGGCCGCACGCCGGGGGCGAGCCGGGACGGCGAGGACTCGTCCAGCCAGGTCATCTGCAGCCGGGTGCCGAGGCAGAAGCCGAGCGCCGGGATGGTGGGGGAGGACTGCAGCCAGCCCCCGGAGGGAGTGGCGCTGATCATGTTGCCCCACCGGTCGACGACGTCGAGGTGGCAGGTGTCGCCGCGGGTGGTGCCGTTCACCTGGACGGTCGGTTCGCCGGTGCCCGAGGCGGCGGCCCCGGCCGTGCGCAGCGGCGGGAGCGGGGGAGCGGTGCGCCCCGGGACGCTGCCCGGCCGCAGCTCGTGCGAGGCCCGGTCGCCGACGAGTGCACGACGGTCCGCCGCGTAGGCGGCGGACAGCAGGTGGTCCAGCGGCACGTCCGTGTCGCCGTACCAGGCGTCCCGGTCGGCGAGGGCCAGCTTGAGCGTCTCGAGCACCGTGTGCGCGCCGAGCTCGGTGGCCACGTCCAGCCGGTCGTCCTCGAAGCCGTCCAGCAGGCGCAGTGCCTGCAGCAGTACGGGCCCCTGGCCCCAGGCGCCCGTCTTGACGATCGTGCGGCCCCGGAACTCCGTCGTCGTGGGCTGCTCGTAGCCCGCCCACGACCCCGCGACGTCGGCCGCCGTCATCACGCCGGCGTGGTCGCGCCCGTCGGCGTGCCGGTGCGGCGTCGCGACGAACTCCTCCACGGCGGGTCCGACCAGCTCGCGCCAGGCGGTTCGGGCGGCCTCGACCCCGGCGCCCCGGGAGGGTGCGCCGTCGGCGGCGTCACCGAGCTGCTCCAGCAGCGCGGCGTAGGCGGGGTTCGTGACCGTCTCGCCGGCGCGTGGGGGCCGGCTGTCCGGCATCCACCGCGCCGCCGACGTCGGCCAGTGCTCGGCGAAGAGCCCGCTGACCCGTTCGACGGTCGCGGCCACGGCCGGCAGCACGGGGTGGCCGTCGCGGGCGTAGCCGACGGCGTAGGCCAGCACGTCGCGCACGGTCCAGGTGCCGTGGTCGCGCAGCAGCACGAGCCAGGCGTCGACCGCGGCCGGGACGGCGGCGGCCAGGGCGCCGGAGCCGGGGACGAGGTCGAGTCCCTCGGTGTCGCGGTAGTGGTCGATCGTGGCGCCCGCCGGTGCCGGGCCCTGCCCCATGAGGACGCGGGGGTCGTCGGGTTCGTCGGCGGTGCTGAACAGGCCGACGAGGTCGCCGCCGGGTCCGTTGAGGTGCGGCTCGACGACGTGCAGGACGAACGCCGCCGCGCAGGCGGCGTCGAAGGCGTTGCCGTCCCGCTCCAGCACCGACTGGGCGCTCGCGGTGGCCAGCCAGTGCGTGGAGGCGGCCATCCCGAACGTGCCCTGCAGGTCGGGCCGGGTGGTCGAGGCGGGTGGTGGGGTGAAGGTCATGCGGTCTCCTGTCCGCGAAGGTGTCCGACGACGGTCACGGCCAGCGCGATCACTGCACTGACGGCGACGCCGAGGGCGAGGTGGATCTGCAGCAGCGCGGCGCCGACACCGGCGCCGGCCCCGAGCAGGACGATCGCCGCGACCCGGCGGCCGACGTGACGTCCGTGGCCCCCGACGAGTCGCGAGTCCATGGCCAGCCCGGTGATGGCACTCGTGACCACGACGGTGGTGATCTCCTTGACCGCGAGGTGTCGGGCCGCGGCGGCCTGGAGACCCATTGCGCCCGCCAGCATCCCGGTGACCGTGAGCTGGATGCCGTGCGGCATGTCGGTGTCGTGGACGCCGAGCAGCACGGTCAGGGCGACGAGCACCGCGCCGACCGCGCCGAAGCAGGCCGTCGTGCGTCCGGACCACCCGACGTCGTCGGCGCGCAGCACCAGGCCGCCGAGCCCGGCGCCCGCGAGGAAGGTGACGAACGCCAGCAGCGGGCCGACGACGGGGAGGTCGTCGGCGCCGGCGACGCCCATGCCGAGGATGACCACGTTCCCCGTCATGTTGCCGGTGAAGACGCGGTCGAGGCCGAGAAAGCCGACGGCGTCCGCGATCCCCGTGGAGAACGTCAGGGCGAGCATGAGGCCGAGATGGAGGCGGTCGCGAGGCACGCCGCCACCCTAGGCCCGACGCGGGCACGTCGAGCACACGGCCGACCGGATCATCGTGAGGCCGCTCACCGGTCAAAGGGCGCCCATGTTTCCGATATGTCTTGTCCCGAGGCGCGCCAGATCACATCTCGATAACAAATTGGTACACATCGTGATAAAGATCATCGGCCCGCTCCAGGGGTCCCCGCCGGTCCCCGCGAGATATCGCTTAGTGTGATGGGTAGTGCGTGAGTGTCGACTCGTGACCGACCGGCCCGACGAGCCGGTGGTCGCAGCCTGCACGGGCCTGGCCCCGGCCGAGTCCGACGACCAGTAAATGCCCCCTGACCAGGGAGAATTGTGCCAGCCATCGAGGCAAGTGGCCTGACAAAGATCTTCGGGCGCCGACCGCAACGCGGTGTCCGGATGCTGAAAGAGGGCGCGGACCGCGATCAGCTCCGCAAGGAGGGACTGACCGCCGCGGTCATCGACGCCACCTTCGACGTGAAGCCCGGCGAGATCTTCGTCGTCATGGGTCTGTCCGGTTCCGGTAAGTCGACGTTGATCCGCATGGTCAACGGCCTGCTCGAGCCGACCGACGGCGTCATCACGATCGACGGGCAGGACGTCACCCACCTGTCCAAGAACGGCCTGCGCGACGTGCGTCGCAGCAAGGTGTCGATGGTGTTCCAGCACTTCGCCCTGCTGCCGCACCGCACCGTCGGCGAGAACGCCGCCTACCCGCTGACGCTGCGCGGCGTGAACAAGGCCGAGCGCGAGGCCAAGGCCGAGGAGGCCCTCGGCATGGTGGGCCTCGGAGGCTGGGGCGCGTCCATGCCCAGCCAGCTCTCGGGCGGCATGCGCCAGCGCGTCGGCCTGGCCCGTGCGCTCGCGGCCGGCACCGACGTGATGCTGATGGACGAGGCGTTCAGCGCCCTGGACCCGCTGATCCGCAAGGAGATGCAGGACCAGCTCCTCGAGCTGCAGGCCGAGCTGGGCAAGACGATCCTGTTCATCACGCACGACCTCAACGAGGCGATGCGTCTCGGCGACCGCATCGCGATGATGCGCGACGGCCGGGTCGTCCAGATCGGCACCTCCGAGGAGATCCTCAACGAGCCGGCCAACGACTACGTGGCCCAGTTCGTCGCGGACGTGGACCGCAGCCGCGTGCTCAGCGCCGGCGCGGTGATGGAGCGTCCCGTCGCCGTCGTGGGCAGCGAGTCCGGCCCGAAGGCTGCCCACAAGCTGATGCGCGAGCACCAGACCTCCTCGCTGCTCGTGACCGGCCGCGACCGGCGCGTGCAGGGGATCGTGTGGGAGGACGACGTCGCGGAGGCGGTCCGGGCCGGGAGCGACCGGCTGCCCCTCAGCGACATGGAGGTGGCCGAGGTCGGCACCGACACGCCGCTGGCCGAGCTGTTCCACCACGCCGCGGCCAGCAAGGCCCCGCTGGCCGTCGTCGACGAGAACCGCCGCCTGCAGGGCATCATCCCGCGGGTGACGCTGCTCAGCGCGCTGTCCGGACCCACCACCGACGACCTCGACGGGTCCGTCGAGCGCGAGGGCGACGGCCCCGCCGACGGTGAGCCCGTTCTCGACCCGGCAGGAGCGAAGTGATGACCCCGATGTCCGCCGTCCCCAACATCCCGGTCGGCAACGCCGTCGAGGACGGGATCGACTGGATCACCGACAACTTCGGCGGGGTGCTGGACGGGATCAGCACCTTCCTGTTCACGTTCGTCGACACGATCACCGAGCTCCTGCTCTCGTGGCCGCCGCTGGTGGGGGTCGCGATCTTCACCGTGCTGGCGCTGCTGGTGCGGTCGTGGGGCCTGGCGCTCTTCACCCTGCTCGGCACCCTGCTCATCGTGAGCATGGACATGTGGGAGCCGGCCATGGAGACGCTCGCCCTGGTGCTGGTGGCCACCACGATCGCCGTGGTCATCGCCGTGCCGGTGGGCATCCTGGCCGCCCGCAGCGACAGCGTGAGCACGGTGGTCAAGCCGATCCTCGACTTCATGCAGACGATGCCTGCTTTCGTCTACCTCGTGCCGGTCGTCATCTTCTTCGGCATCGGCGTGGCGGCCGGCGTGTTCGCCACGATCGTCTTCGCCCTGCCCCCGGGGGTCCGGCTCACCGAGCTCGGTATCCGCGGGGTGGACTCCGAGACCGTCGAGGCCGGCGAGGCCTTCGGTGGCACGCCCTGGCAGATCCTGCGCGGGATCCAGCTCCCGCTGGGCCTGCCCACGATCATGGCCGGCGTCAACCAGGTCATCATGCTGGCCCTGTCGATGGCCGTCGTGGCCGGCCTGGTCGGCGCCGGTGGCCTCGGCCAGCAGGTCGTGTCCTCGATCTCCCGCATCGACGTCGCCCTCGGCTTCGAGGCCGGTCTGTCGGTCGTGATCCTGGCGATCTTCCTCGACCGGGTGACCGGTGCGATCGGCCAGCCCACGGGGCGTTCGCTGGTGTCCATGGTGCGCAACCGCCGGGCCGCCCCCGCCACGGTCTGATCCCTCACCCCCAGAACCCCTGCACGTCCTGCCCGGGCAGGACAGTCCCGCCCGGGACGCACACGTCACGGGACACCGTCCCTGACCGGGGACCTCGTCCCCCGACACGGAAGGAACTCATCACATGAGCACCCATCGCAAGCATCTTCGCCACGGCGTCGCCTTCGCCTCCGTCGCGGCGCTCGGCCTGACCCTGGCCGCCTGCAGCTCCGACGACGGCAGCGGCTCCGGCGAGGAGTCCTCCGCCGAGGGCGGCGACAAGGGCACCATCACGCTGGGCTACATCCCGGCCTGGACCGACGGTCTGAGCACCGCCTACCTGCTCGACGCGAAGCTGACCGAGGCCGGCTACACGGTCGAGCACCAGGAGATCAGCGAGGCCGGTGTGCTGTACACCGCCCTGGCCGACGGCGACGTCGACATCTATCCGTCGGCCTGGCCCGAGGTCACCCACGCGGACTACATGGAGCAGTACGAGGGCTCCATCGAGGACCTCTCGACGTACTACGACAACGCGAAGCTGACCTTCGCCGTGCCGGAGTACACGGACATCGACTCGATCGACGAGCTCGCGGACAACGCGGACATGTTCGACAGCACCATCGTGGGCATCGAGCCCGGTGCCGGCCTGACCCGCGTGACCAAGGAGTCGGTCATCCCGACCTACGGTCTGGACGAGGCCGGCTACACCCTGCAGGAGTCCTCCACCACGGCGATGCTCACGGAGCTGGAGCAGGCCACGGAGAACGAGGAGGACATCGTCGTCACGCTGTGGCGGCCGTTCTGGGCGAACTCCGCCTACCCGGTCAAGGACCTCGAGGACCCGGAGGGTGCGCTCGGCGACTCCGAGGGCCTGCACTTCCTCGCCACCGAAGGGTTCTCCGACGAGTACCCCGAGGTCGCTGACTGGATCGGCGGCATGACGCTGGACGACGAGCAGTTCGGCACGCTCGAGAACTCCGTCGTCAACGACAACCCGGACGACCCGGCCGCCGGTGTCGAGGCCTGGCTCGAGGAGAACGGGGACGCCGTCGGTTCGATCGACAGCTGACGCCTCCACGTCACCGCCCGACGACGTCGGGCACCGCAGCGCCCGTCCCGGTCCGCCGGGGCGGGCGCTGCGTCGTGCGGGCACCTCTCAGCGCAGCATCGCGTGCAGCGGCGCCGTCCCGGCGGTCGTGCCGGCGACCACGCGACCGTGGTCGTGCGCCGCGCCCCCGGGCGGCGTGGGACGTCCATCGTCCGGCAGGGCCGGGCGAGCGAGCGGGGCCGCGTCCTGCAGGCGCTCGGTGACCGCACGGCGCAGGGGCCGGGAGGACGGCTGCTCTACCCCGTGATGGATCGCGGCAGCCAGCAGGAGGGAGACGCCGACGGCGGCGGCGAGGGTCGGCCACGTGCCGACGCCGGCCGTGCTCAGCCACTCGGTGACGGCCCACCCGAACTGCGTGTGCACCAGGTACAGGGGGTACGTCAGCGCGCCGGCGGTGACGCACGCCGACGCCGCGCCACGGTGGCGCACGGTGGCGCGCGGATGGGTGGCGGCGGCGACGAGGGCGATGCCGGCCAGGAGGACGCCGACGGAGACCACGGGGTCCACCTCGACGCCCTGCAGCTCGGTGGCGAGCCCGGCGGCGTGCACCACCCGCTCCGCCCCGGCGACGACGAGGACGGCGAGGGCCGCGCCGACCGCCCGGGTCGACGGGGCACGTCGTCCGACGGAGGGCTCCTCGCTGCGGCCGGTCAGGTCCCGCCAGAGCACGAACAGCAGCATCCCGATGCCGAAGTAGACGGCGTGCCGGGCGGACAGGAGCTCGGCCAGCCAGGGGTAGCCCAGACCGCTGATCACCATCCCGACGGCGGGCCAGCCGAGGGCCAGCGCGATCGCCCGGCCGCGGGTCAGGGGACCGACGGCGAGCGCGACGCCGATGAGCAGGTAGAACTTCAGCTCGACCAGCAGTGTCCAGTAGACGACCTGGGAGGGTTCGGCGCCGAAGAGGTCGGGCGCCATGGTCGCGTTCGCGAGGGTCTCGGCCGCGCTCAGGTGACGGCCGGCGTCCCAGAGGCTCTGCAGCACGGCGGTGGCGGCCACGCAGGCCCAGAACGCCGGGTAGAGGCGACCGACGCGGGAGCCGGTGAACTGGGCGAACGTGCGTCCCTGGACGCTCCACAGGATCGCGAAACCGCTGATGACGAAGAACGTCTCGACGGCGAGCCAGCCGTACCGGGTGACCTCGCTGACGCCCGCGAAGAGGACGGAGACGTCGACGCCCCAGTACCGGTCCGCCGTCGGTGTCGCGGTGAAGTGGTAGAGCACCACGGCCAGCGCCGCTCCGAAGCGCAGCACGTCCAGGACGTGCATGCGCGGTGCCGTGTGGGTGCTCGAGACCATCCCCGGGACTCTAGGTCACGTTTGGGTAACAATCCAGCGAGAGGGCCGGAGCGGTCGCCGCTAGGCTGGGGACCAGCGCCGACGGGAGCCCCCAGCGCGCGACACGAGACCCACGACGTCCCAGGAGGGCACCCATGACCGACACCGCTGCGACCACCGGCCGACCGGCCGCCGGCTTCGACGAGGTGCCGGGCCGCTACAAGGTCCGCTCGCTCGCGCTGGCGGAGTCCGGCCGGCACCAGATCCGGCTCGCCGAGCACGAGATGCCCGGCCTCATGGCGCTGCGCGCCGAGTACGGCGAGGCGCGGCCGCTGGCCGGCGCCCGCATCGCCGGGTCTCTGCACATGACCGTGCAGACCGCCGTGCTCATCGAGACGCTGACCGCGCTCGGCGCCGAGGTGCGCTGGGCGAGCTGCAACATCTTCAGCACCCAGGACGAGGCGGCGGCCGCCGTCGTCGTCGGCCCCGACGGCACCCCGGAGGACCCGCGGGGCGTGCCCGTCTTCGCCTGGAAGGGCGAGACGCTCGAGGAGTACTGGGACTGCACCCAGCAGATCCTGGTGTGGCCCGAGGGCGAGGGCCCGAACCTGATCCTCGACGACGGCGGGGACGCGACCCTGCTGGTCCACCTCGGCCTCCAGTACGAGCGCATCGGCGCCGTGCCGCCGAACACGCTGCCCGGGGAGCCGGACCACACGCACGAGATGAACGTCGTGCGGGACCTCCTGCGCCGCGACCTCGAGATCGACCCCCTGCGCTGGACCGGCGTCGCCGAGCAGATCGGGGGTGTCACCGAGGAGACCACGACCGGTGTGCACCGCCTCTACCACCTGGCGGACTCCGGCGAGCTGCTGTTCCCGGCGATCAACGTCAACGACTCGGTGACCAAGTCCAAGTTCGACAACAAGTACGGCATCCGCCACTCGCTGCCGGACGGCATCAACCGCGCCACGGACATCCTCATCGGCGGCAAGGTCGCCTTCGTCGCCGGCTACGGTGACGTCGGCAAGGGCGCCGCCGAGGCCTTCCGCGGCCAGGGCGCCCGGGTCATCGTCTCCGAGGTCGACCCCATCTGCGCGCTGCAGGCCGCGATGGACGGGTTCCAGGTCGCGCGGCTCGAGGACGTCGTGGGCGAGGCGGACTTCTTCGTCACCACCACCGGCAACAAGGACGTCATCCGGGTCGAGCACATGCTGGCGATGAAGGACAAGGCCGTGGTCGGCAACATCGGCCACTTCGACAACGAGATCGACATGACCGGCCTCGCGGCCGTGCCGGGCGTGGTCAAGACCGAGATCAAGCCCCAGGTGCACGAGTGGACGCTGCCCGCCGCCGAGGGCCGTGCCGAGCGGTCGGTCATCGTGCTCTCCGAGGGGCGGCTGCTCAACCTGGGCAACGCCACCGGCCACCCCTCGTTCGTCATGTCGAACTCGTTCGCCAACCAGGTCATCGGACAGCTCGAGCTGTTCGCCGACATGGCCCGTCCGGCCGACGAGCGCCAGTACGCCCGCCAGGTCTACCGGCTGCCCAAGGCGCTCGACGAGAAGGTCGCGCGGCTGCACCTGGACGCGCTCGGCGTCCGACTGACCGACCTCAGCAAGGAGCAGGCCGACTACATCGGCGTCCCGGTCGAGGGGCCGTACAAGCCGGAGCACTACCGGTACTGAGCCTCAGCGGGGCACGTCGCGGTGGCGGAAGCCGGCCAGGCCGGCGCCGAGCAGCGCCACCGCGACGGCCCCGACGACCGCCACCGCGCCGCCCGACGGGTCCTCGGCCGGCAGAGCCCCGATGGCGTGCAGGGGGGACACCTGCAGCGCCGCGTCCGGCATGCTCAGGGTCTCGCCGAGCGTCTCGACGACCGCGACGTAGGCGATCGCGACCCACACCAGCGCCAGGGCCCGGGGGACCAGGCCGAACAAGGCCACCCCCAGCGCGGCGACGGCGACCACCGCCGGCAGGAACTGGACCGTCGCGACCAGGGTGCCGGCGTCGTCACCGGTCGCTCGTGCCGTGCTCACCGCCAGGGCGGCCCCGCCCGCCAGCGCGACGAGGGCACCGCCGAGCACGGCGACGGCGGCGTGCGTGCCGAGCCAGGTGGTGCGGCGCACCGCCAGGGCCAGGAGTGCCTCCAGCCGGCCGCGGGTCTCCTCCCGCCGCGTCCGAGCCAGGACCTGCGCGGACGCCCCGAACGCCATGAGCATGACCATCACCAGCGTGAACGACACGTACCAGCTCGTCGGGTCGGCGGCGGCGCCCGGCCACACCGTGACCGTCAGGTCCGGGTTGGCCGCGACGATGTCGGCGATGTCGTCGGTGAAGACGCCCAGCAGTGCGCCGACGAGGACGGAGCCCGCCGTCCAGGCGAGCAGCGCGGCGCCGTGCTGGCGGAGCGCCAGGCCGGGCCCGGACGTCAGGAACCACCGGGCGGACGCCGGGCCGGGACGGCTGGGCACGACCGCGCTGCCGAGGTCGCGGCGGCCGACCAGCACCAGCCCGGCCGCGACCAGCACCGCAGCGGTGCCGAGCTCGAGGAGCAGGGGCCAGACCCGCGGGTCGTCGGTGAAGGGCCGGGTCTCCTGCTGCCAGGCGAGCGGGGACAGCCACTTCCAGCCGTTGTCCTCGACGTCGCCGACCGCACGGAGGACGAAGGCGACGAGCAGCGTGGCGACACCGACGGCGACGACGCCGGCGGACCGACGCAGGAGCTGGCCGGCGAGCATCGCGACCCCGGCGAAGACGAGCCCCAGGGCGGTGACGGAGGCTCCGTAGAGGGCCGCGGCGGCGAGGTCGACGTCGTAGGCCAGGAGCGCGGCGACCAGGCTGAGGCCCACCAGCACCAGCGCCGTCGTCGTGACGACCATCGCCGCCACCCAGGGTGCCCGGGAGCCGATCGCCCGCGACCGCAGCAGCTCGAGCAGCCCGTCCTCCTCGGCGGCCCGCGTCGAGCGGGCGACGAGCAGCAGGCCCATCAGCGGCACGGCGATGCCGGCGATGAACGCGAACTCGTTGGCGGCCACGCCGCCGAGGGTGTCTGCGCCGTACGGCGTGCCGTTGATCGCCGCCATCGTGGGGTCCGAGCCCACGGTGGCGTCGTAGGTCGCGAGCTGTTCCGGGGTCCCGTAGCTGGTCTCGATGGCGGCGATCGTCGCGACGTAGGTGCCGACGAGGCCGCCGACCCAGCCCAGCAGAGCCTTCCAGCCGGTGCGCAGCTGGAGCCGCAGCACCGTGCCCAGGCCCTGGCCGGTGCGTGACGTCATGCCGGGGCCTCGTCGTACTCGGACAGGAACAGCTCGTCCAGGCTGGGCGGACGGACCGTGAGCCCCCGGAGCCCCCCGTCGACGAGCGGGCGCAGCACGCGGTCCAGCTGGTCGGGCTCCACCGTGAAGGTGATCTCACGACCCGCCCCGCCGTCGGACACGGGGGCGACCTTGAGGTCGTGCAGGTCGAAGCGTTCGAGGTCGGGCGGGGTTCCCGGGACGACCGCGCGCACCGTGGTGCGGGCGAGCCCCCGCAGCTCGGCGACGGACCCGGCCTTGACGGTCCGGCCGCGCCGGATGATCGTCACCGTCGAGCACAGGGCCTCGACCTCGGACAGGATGTGGCTGCTCAGCAGCACCGCGGCGCCGTCGGACACCCGTTCGGTGACGCACTCGCGGAAGACCTCGTCCATCAACGGGTCCAGGCCGGCCGTGGGCTCGTCGAGCACGAAGAGGTCGGCCCGTGCGGAGAGGGCGGCGACGAGGGCGACCTTCTGCCGGTTCCCGCGGGAGTAGTCGCGTACCCGCTTGGTGGGGTCGAGGTCGAACCGTTCGACGAGCTCGGCACGCCGCGCCGGGTCCAGCGGCGGCCCGGACGCGCCGAGCACGTCGATGCACTGCCCGCCGGTCAGCCCGGGCCACAGGGCGACGTCACCCGGCACGTAGGTGAGCCGCCGGTGCAGGCGTACCGCGTGGCGCCACGGGTCCTGGCCGAAGAGCCGCACCTGCCCTCCCGAGGCGCGGATCATGCCGAGCACGACACGGAGGGTCGTGGTCTTCCCGGCGCCGTTGGGCCCGAGGAACCCGCGCACCTCCCCGGCGTCGAGGCGGAGGTCCAGCCCGTCGAGCGCGCGGAACGAGCCGAACGTCTTGACGAGCCCGGAGATGTCGAGCACGGGGTCGGACACGCCTGCTCCTCGCCTGTCGGTCACTGCTCGCTTGTCAGCGACGGTACTCCCGGCGCGGCGCGCTCGCCCAGGTCGGAGGCGGGTGCCGGGCCGGGTCAGTTCCGGGGGTCGGGGACGCCGTAGGGCAGCCGGTGCAGGGACGCCGCCTGCGCCGTCGCCCGTTCCTGCTCCTGGCGGCCCCGTGCCAGCTCCCGGTCGCGGCGCTCGTGGAGGACCGCGTGCAGGAACGACTCGGCCGGGGTGCCGGACGGCGGCCCCGGGGCCACGTAGGCCTCCATCTGGGCGGCCAGCTCGTCGGTCAGCCGCGCGCGCGACGCCGGGGCCAGCCGGGGCGCGCGGTCGAGCACCTGCCGGGCGCGCAGCGCCAGGCCGTCGGGCAGGCGGCGGATGTCGGCCGTGCGGGCCCAGGTGGCCAGGGCGGGAGACATGACCAGCGGCTGCTCCCAGCTGCGCGCACCGCGGACCCGGACGGCGTAGGTGCCGGCCAGGAGGTCGCCGAGCCGCTTGCCGCGGGGGTTCGCCAGCGACGTGATCACCGCGACCGAGCCGGCCGTCAGCCAGATCTCGAAGACCCCCACCAGGGACCGCACCAGCGCGTGTCGCACCCGGACCGGACCGCCGTCGTCACGCACCACGCGCAGCCCTGCGGCGAGCTTGCCCAGCGACCGTCCGCGCGTGAGCGTCTCCACGGTGGTCGGCAGCACGACGAGCAGCAGCACGACGATCGCGATCACGGCTGCCCGTCCCCACTGCGACGCCGCCGCGACGTCGGACTGCCAGACGAGGATCCCCGTGACGACCCAGACCGCCAGCACGAGCCCGCCGATCGTCACCGCCACGTCGACGAGCGCCCCCGCCGACCGGGAGGCGAACGAGGCCGGCCGGGCGTCGAGCAGCACGCCCTCGCCGATGAGGATGCCGTCGGTCACGGTGCTTCCGTCCGCTCGGTGCGTCGCCACATGTGGCAGGGTATCGGCCGTGGACCTGGACGCCTTCACCGCCGTGCACCGCCCGGAGTGGGACCGCCTGGCGGAGCTGTCGAAGCGCCGGCGGCTCGACGGTGCCGAGGCGGACGAGATCGTCCGCCTCTACCAGGCCGTCGCCACCCATCTGTCCACGGTGCGGTCGGCGGCACCGGACCCCGCGACCGTCACCCGGCTGTCGGAGCTGCTCACCCGGGCCCGCACCAAGATCGCCGGCTCGCACGAGCCGGCCTGGTCGGACGTCGTCCGGTTCGCCGTCGTGTCGGTCCCGGCCGCGCTCTACCGGATCCGGTGGTGGATCCTCGCCGTCACCGTCGCCTTCCTCGCCGTGGCCGTCACCGCCGGGGTCTGGGTCGCCGTCGACCCCGACGCTCTCGCGGCGATGGGCACGCCCTCCCAGCGTCAGCAGTACGTCGACGAGGCGTTCGCGTCCTACTACGACCCCCAGCTCTCCTTCGCGGCGATGGTGTGGACCAACAACGCCTGGATCGCCGCCCAGACGATCGCGACCGGCATCACCGGGGTGTTCCCGGTGTTCGTGCTGGGCAACAACGCGGTCCAGATCGGGGCCACCGGCGGCATGATGGCCGCCCACGGCGAGCTGCCGCTGTTCCTGCAGCTCATCGCCCCGCACGGCCTGCTCGAGCTGACCAGCATCTTCGTGGCCGGTGCCGCCGGGCTCAAGCTGTTCTGGACCTGGGTCGACCCCGGCCCGCGGCGGCGGGTCGTGGCGCTCGCCGCCGAGGGGCGCTCGATGATCACCGTGGTCGTCGGCCTTGCCGCCGCGCTCGGCCTGTCCGGACTGGTCGAGGGCTTCGTGACGGGTTCCGCGCTGCCGTGGTGGCTGAAGATCACGATCGGAGCGCTCGCGCTCGCGACCTTCCTCGCGTACTTCCTCGTCCTGGGGCGCCGCGCCGTGGCCGCGGGGGAGACGGGCGACCTCGACGCCGACCGCGCCGGCGCGGTGCTGCCCACCGCCGGCTGACCCGGCGGCTCAGAGCCGCCCGGCGGCCTTGAGCGCGAGGTAGGTGTCGGCCAGGCGCGGCGCCAGCTGGTCCGGCAGGGCCTCGAGCACCTCGGCGCCGTGCTGCCGCAGCACCGCCGCCACCGCGGACCGGTCCAGGTCCCCCCGGGAGGCCGCAGCCGCGTCGTACACCTCCTCGACGGTGTCCCGGCCGGCCGCCAGCGTCGTGACGTCGGCGTCGGCGACGGCCGCCACCACGACCTGGTGGGTCCCGGTGAGCCGGTCCACGACGGGCAGCAGGCCGGTCTCCACCGCCGCGGGGTCCAGCGAGGTGAGCAGCACCACGAGCGAGCGCTGGCTCACCCGAGCCCGGACCTGGCCCACCAGCCCGGTCCAGTCCGTCTCGAGCAGGACCGGCTCGACGGCGGCCAGCGCGTCGGCCATCGCGGGCAGCAGCCGCGGCCCCGAGGCCCCGGCGACCCGGGCGCGCACGGTGCGGTCGTAGGCGAGCACCTGGACGCGGTCGCCGGCCCGGTCGGCCAGCGCGCCCAGCAGCAGGGCCGCCTCCACGCTCGCCTCGAGGCGGGTGCCGCCGACGTTCACGGACCCGTCGTCGACGGTGCCGATCCGCGCCGCCGAGGTCCGGCCGGTGTCCAGCACCACGACGACACGGCGGTCCCGCTCCGGACGCCAGGTGCGCACCACCACGTCGCCGCCCCGCGCGGTGGCGCGCCAGTCGATGGACCGGACGTCGTCACCGACCACGTACTCGCGCAGCGAGTCGAACTCCGTGCCCTCGCCGCGCACCTGGACGGCGGCGCGACCGTCCATCTCCCGCAGCCGGGCCAGACGGCTCGGCAGGTGCCGGCGGGAGGTGAACTCCGGCAGCACCCGCACGCGGCCGCCCACGGGGATCGCAGCCTGTCGGCCGGCGACCCGGAGCGGCCCGAGCGTGCGGACCGTGACCGGTCCGGCGTGCCGGTCGCCGCGGCGCGTGGGCAGCAGCGGCGTGCGCAGCCGCACGGAGTCGCCGGGAGCGAGGTCGACCGGGTGCCGGGCGTCACGGACCGGCCGGGACGGGTCCGTGTGGGTCTGTCGCGAACCGCTGTCGTCCCGCGCGGCCAGCGAGGGCGGCCAGGCGTCGCGGACGACGGCGCGCAGCCGCCGCCCGGCGGCGTTCGTCACCACCAGGCGTGAGTCCACCGGCGTGCCCAGCCGGACCGACGTCGGGACCGTGCGCTGCACGGTGACCTGCCGGGGCGAGGCGGCCAGCGCGACGTCGAGAGCGCACACGGCGGCCACGACCAGCAGCCAGACCAGCACCACCCCCGGCACCGGCCACAGCGCGACCGGGACGGCGCCCACCGCCGCCAGCACCACGGCGCGCCAGGTGAGCACCATGTCAGCGCGGGACCGGGACGGCGGCGAGCACGGTGCCGAGCACGGACTCGGCGGTCACACCCTCCAGCTCGGCCTCGGGACGCAGCTGGACCCGGTGCCGCAGCGTCGGGAAGGCCAGGGCCTTGACGTCGTCGGGCGTGACGTACATCCGGCCCGACAGCCAGGCCCAGGCGCGGGAGGCGGCGAGCAGGGCGGTCGCACCGCGGGGGGAGACCCCGAGCTGCAGGGACGGCGACTGCCGGGTGGCGCGGCACACGTCGACGGCGTAGCCGAGCACCTCGGGGGCGACCTCGACCTGGCGGACCTCCGCGCGCGCCGCGGCGAGGGTCTCCGGGCCGGCCACGGCGTGCACGCCCGCGGCGGCCAGGTCGCGCGGGTCGAACCCGGCGGCATGCCGCGCCAGGACCTCGATCTCGCTGTCCCGCTCCGGCAGGGGGAGCAGCACCTTCAGCAGGAACCGGTCGAGCTGTGCCTCGGGCAGCGGGTACGTGCCCTCGTGCTCGACGGGGTTCTGCGTGGCCACGACGACGAACGGCTCCGGCAGGTGCCGCGGAGTGCCGTCGACGGAGACCTGCCGCTCCTCCATGGCCTCGAGCAGGGAGGCCTGGGTCTTCGGCGGGGTGCGGTTGATCTCGTCGGCGAGCAGCAGGTTGGTGAACACCGGCCCCTCGCGGAACGAGAACTCGGCGGTGCGGGCGTCGTACACCAGCGATCCGGTGACGTCGCCGGGCATGAGGTCGGGGGTGAACTGGACCCGCTTGGAGTCCAGGTCGAGCGCCGCGGCCAGCGACCGCACGAGCAGCGTCTTGGCGACCCCGGGCACCCCCTCGAGCAGCACGTGGCCCGAGCACAGCAGGGCGATCAGCAGGCTCGTCACCGCCGAGTCCTGGCCGACGACGCCGCGGCCGACCTCGGTCCGCACGGCCGCCAGGGCGCGGCGCAGCTCGAGCGACGGCTCCGGGGTCTCGGGGCCGCTGGCCGGGGCCCGGTCCGGGGTGGGGGCGTCGTCGGGCCCGTCGGGGGACGTCACCTCGCGGCCGCCGGGGTCGGCGCCCGGCGCGAGGGTGTCGGAGTCCGTGCCGGGGGCCGGGGACTCCGTGCCGGTGGTGTCCGGGCTCGGCTCGGCGGTCTCGACCGGGTGCTCCCGCGG
Organism: Isoptericola sp. 178; assembly: GCF_030586525.1. Taxonomy (NCBI): domain Bacteria; kingdom Bacillati; phylum Actinomycetota; class Actinomycetes; order Micrococcales; family Promicromonosporaceae; genus Isoptericola; species Isoptericola sp. 178. The sequence goes on from NZ_JAUQYN010000002.1 coordinate 361,622, forward strand.
GGTGCCGGCGGACAGGTTCTCGTCGGGGTGGGTCACGGTCGGTGAACCTCGCTCTCCAGGGTGTCGAGCCGGCGGGCGAGCTCGGTGAGCGCCACGTCGTCGGCCGGGGGTGATCCGTACAGCAGGGCGGAGACGTCGTGCGGGTCGCGGCCCGTGGCACGCTCCACGGCGGCGACCACGGTGTCGCCCCCGGCGGACCGGGGCAACCCGAGGCGGCGAGCGATCCGGTCGGCGGTGGCCGCGCGCAGGGCCGCCGCCGCGTGCCCGCGGGACCGGGCCCGCCGGTAGAGCCGCCCGCGTCCACGGGTCGCCTCCGCGGCCGGCACCACGACCGGCAGGTCCTCGACGAGCAGCGGGCCGAGGCGACGCGCGCGCCAGACCGCGGCGACGGCCGCCACCAGCAGGGCCCACCACGCCACGGCCGCGAACCACGGCGGCACGAGGTCCAGCAGCCCGGCACCCTCGCCGGGCGCGCCGGGGCCGCTCGGCGACGTGCCCCCGAGCGCGCTGTCGTCCGCGGGGTGTTGGACCAGCCAGACCAGTCGCTCCTGGGCACCGAGCAGGTGCAGGGCGAGCGCGGCGTTCCCGTCGGTCAGGACGTCGCCGTTGCGCAGGAAGGCGGCGTCGGCGACGGCGGTGACCGACCGGCCGTCCCGGACCGTGGTGGCCAGGGCCACCTGGCGTCCGTCGGGGACGGGCCAGCAGCCCGCCACCAGGTCGCCGGCGACGAGGAGTCCCGGTGCCAGCCGGGACGGCCCCGCGGCGACGGCGGCCGGTGCGTCGCACTCGGCGGGTCGGGGCGCCTCGGGAGCCGACGCCTGCTCGTCCAGGGCGATGGTCCCGCCGGACACGGCCTCCAGCAGGGCACGCCCCGCCTCCGCGACGACGACGTCGCCGGCGGCCGTGGCCAGCAGCTCCGCCTGTTCGGGACGCAGGAAGGGCGACGGCGGGACGAGCACGGTGGTGCCCGGACCGGCCGCGGCCACCGCGTCGTCGACACGGTCGACCTGGACGACGGAGACGCCCTGCTGCTGCAGCACCTGGGCCAGCGCCCGGGAGCCGTCGTCCCGGGTGTTCTCGACGTCGTAGGGCGTGGTCGAGGTGGGTGGGCGCAGCAGGGCCAGCACGGCCACGAGAGCCGCGAGGCTCAGCAGCACCAGCAGCGTCCAGCGGACCCGGCGCCATCGTCGCCGGGTGCGGGAGCCGAGCGTGCTGCCGTCCCCGGTGGCGGTGGACGTCCAGGTCCCGGTGGTCTCGGTCGCGGGCACGGTCACGAGGCACCGGCCGTCGTCGGGGCGGGGCGTGCGGTGGACGCCCGCTCGTCCAGGGTGCGCAGCCGGTCGTCGTCGGCGCGGCCCGCCGGCCGGTGGCCGTAGCAGACGGCGTCGAACAGCCGGGCGGCGGCGCCCAGCGGGTCGGCGAGGTCCGGCACGCGGTCGCCGGCGTCCCGTGCGGCTTCCTGGGCGGTCCGGCCGGCGCGCTCGTCCAGCACGGCGCGCTCCTCGAGGACGCGCACGACGGCGCGGAAACGCTCCAGGACGGCGGTGTCCCAGTCCTTCCGGGCGGCTGCGTCGTCGGCCGCCCGGCGCATCTCGGCCGCGGTGCGGGTGTCGTCGTCGTGCACGACGACCGAGCGGGCCGCGGAGCGGCGACGGAGCCGGGCGGGGCCGGCGACCCACCACGCGACCCCCACGACCACGCCGGCGACGGCGACGATCACGGCGGCGAGCACCAGGGGGTCGGCGTCGACGGCACCGACGCCGTCGAACAGCCCGAGGAACCACTCCAGCAGGCGCATCAGCCACGACTGGTCCTGCGCGTACTCGGGCCGCGCGAGCTCCTCGACCAGCCAGCGACGCGCCGTCTCCCGGTCGGGGTCGACGGGCACCTCGGCAAGGACCGCCGCGGTGTGGCCGGTCACCACTGGCCGGCGGGCCCCGGAGGCGGGGTGCCCGGTGCCGTCGGGCCGCCGGGGCCCGTCCCCTCCGGTGCCGCGGCGCGTTCAGCCGCCTGCGCGAGGCGGACGTCGAGACCCTCGCGGCGCATCCGCACGTCGGTGTAGACCAGTGCCACCACGCCGGAGACGAAGATCAGGTAGATGAGGGTCGACAGGACCGAGGCGAGGACCGTGGCCAGGAGGTAGCCCCACCCGAAGACGAGGGGGCCGTCGATCGACTGGCCGGCGAAGGCGAGCGGGACACCGACGACCTGACCGGCCAGGAAGGCGATGATGCTGGCCAGCAGGATGGTGCCGAGGATGCGCCAGTAGCTGCCGCGCGTGAGTCGCCAGGCACGGGCCAGCGTGCGGCCCAGGCCCCGCCCCTCGAGGACGAGGGCCGGGGCGACCAGCAGCAGCCGGACCCACAGCCACAGCGCCCCGGCGACGACCGCGGCGAGGCAGGCGAGGCCGACGAGCACCGTGGCGCCCGTCGACCCGGTGGCGGCGTTCGTGCCGACCACGACGAGGACGCCGACCACCACGACGGCGACGTACCCGACGAAGAGACCGATCGTGCGCAGCACCATCCAGCCGATGAGGACGCCGAGGCGGGGCCGTACCCGCGTCCAGACCTCCCCGACCGACAGCTTGCGGCCGATCACCGACTGGCTCACGGACACGGTCACGACGCCCTCGGCGATCGGCTGCGCCACGACGAGCGTGAGCGACATGCCGACGGAGATCGCGATCACCTGGGCCAGGGAACCGGCGTCGGGGAACAGCATCCCGAGCTCCGGGTCCTCGGCCGGCAGCGCGCCGATCTGGCCGGTCAGCCAGGGGACGGCGACCTGGGCGAGGATCGTGCCGACCGCCGTGGCGATGACGACGACGAGGCTGACCAGCCCGAGCATGACGGCCGGGTTGTGCCGGACCGAGGAGAACGACCCGTCGAAGATCTCCCCGAGCGACAGCGGGCGCAGCGGCACCACGCCCGGCTTGCTCGCCGCCGGACCGTAGGGCGAGGGCGGCGTGGCCTGCGTCCCGCTGCCGTACTGACCGGACCCGCCGCCGTACTGGCCCGGGCCGTACTGCCCGTACGCGGGCGGGCGCGGCGCCTCGCCCCAGCCCGAGGGCGGGGTCGGCTGGTCGGGCGAGCTCATGTGGACTCCTCGGACGAGACACGGGCGGTGCGGGACCGCCACCGACCCTATAGCCTCCAGGGTTCCACGGGCGCGCCCCGACGTGCCTGTCCGCGCCACCTGGCAGACTGTCGCCATGAGGTCCCGTGTCCTGGTGGTCGACGACGACACCGCGCTGTCCGAGATGATCGGCATCGTCCTGGAGTCGGAGGGGTTCGAGACGAGCTTCTGCGCCGACGGTGACGAGGCCATCGGCCAGTTCCGGTCCATGCAACCCGACCTGGTCCTGCTCGACCTGATGCTCCCCGGCAAGGACGGCATCGAGATCGCCCGGGAGATCCGCGGCGAGTCGGGCGTGCCCATCATCATGCTGACGGCCAAGACGGACACGGTCGACGTGGTGCTCGGCCTGGAGTCCGGCGCCGACGACTACGTGACCAAGCCGTTCAAGCCCAAGGAGCTCGTCGCGCGGGTCCGGGCCCGGCTGCGCCGCTCCGACGAGCCGGGTCCCGAGCGGCTGAAGATCGGTGACGTCGAGATCGACGTCACCGGGCACGCGGTGACCCGGGACGGCGAGCGCATCAGCCTGACGCCGCTGGAGTTCGACCTGCTCGTGGAGCTGGCCCGCAAGCCGTGGCAGGTCTTCACCCGTGAGGTGCTCCTGGAGAAGGTCTGGGGCTACCGCCACAGCGCCGACACCCGCCTGGTGAACGTCCACGTCCAGCGGCTGCGGTCGAAGATCGAGAAGGACCCCGAGAACCCCGAGGTCGTCCAGACGGTCCGGGGCGTGGGCTACAAGGCCGGTGCCGCCCGCTGAACAGCCGGCGGGTCGCTCGGCCGTGCCCGACGACGTCACCGCGGCGGAGGCCCCCTCCGGCGATCCGCAGAACCCGTTCGTGGCCGGGGTGCGCTCGCTCGTGCAGCGCTGGCGCTCCTCGATGCAGGTCCGCGTGGTCACCACCGCGCTCGCCCTCGGCGTGCTGGTGGTCGTGGTCCTGGGGCTGTTCCTGTCGGACTCCATCCGGGACGGGCTGTTCGAGCAGCGCATCGAGCAGATCGAGGCGGAGAACGCCGCGCTGGTCCAGGAGACCCAGTCGCGGTTCAGCGCGTCGACGGCCACGACGATCGGGGAGCAGCAGTCCTTGCTGCGCGACGTGATCCTCGGCCTCAGCGCGATCGGCTCGAGCGCGCAGGACTACTTCCTGCGCCAGGCGCCGGACCAGAGCCTGCCGCTCGTCGACCCGTCGTCCCGGCAGGACCTCTCCGTGCGGGACGTCGTCAGCCCCGCGCTGCGCGAGGCCACGCTCACGACCGACGGTCCCGTGCTGCAGTCGGTGCTCATCCCGGCCGCGTACAGCGAGTCCGGGGCCGACGAGCCGGGTGTCGTGTTCGGCACCACGGTCGAGCTGGCCTCTGCGGGGACCTACGAGCTGTACGCGCTGTACTCGCTCGCCTCCCAGCAGGAGACCCTGCGATTCGTGCAGCGCACCCTCGCGATCGGGGCGGCGGTCATCATCGCGATGATCGGGCTGCTCACCTGGACCGTGACCCGCCAGACCGTGGCGCCGGTGCGCCGCGCGGCGACCGCCGCGTCGCGGCTCGGGGAGGGACACCTGGACGTGCGCATGCCCGGTTCCCGCGGGCAGGACGAGATGGCCACCCTGGCGCGGACCTTCAACGAGATGGCCGCCAGCCTCGAGGACCAGATCGCGCGCATGGAGGAGCTGTCGACCTCCCAGCGCCGGTTCGTCTCCGACGTCTCGCACGAGCTGCGGACCCCGCTGACCACCGTGCGGATGGCCGGTGAGGTCATCTACGCCGCCCGCGACGACCTGGGCCCGGCCGCCCGGCGGTCGGCGGAGCTGCTCCAGACCCAGCTCGACCGGTTCGAGGAGCTCCTCACCGACCTGCTGGAGATCAGCCGGTTCGACGCCGGCGCGGCGGTGCTGGACGTCGAGCACCGGGACCTGCGCGACGTCGTGACCGCCGTCGTCGACACCGCGGCCCCGCTGGCCGAGAGCAAGGGTGTGTTCCTGTCGGTGGACATGCCGGGGGAGCCGGTCCGCGCCGACATCGACCCGCGCCGCGTCGAGCGCATCCTGCGCAACCTGGTGGTGAACGCCGTCGAGCACGCCGAGGGCAACCCCGTCGAGGTCACGGTGGGCGGCGACGACGAGGCGGTCGCCGTGGTGGTCCGCGACCACGGGATCGGACTGACCCCCGACGAGCTCAACCGGGTCTTCGACCGGTTCTGGCGCGCGGACCCCGCCCGCGCGCGCACCACGGGCGGGACGGGGCTGGGCCTGGCCATCTCGCAGGAGGACGCCCGGCTGCACGCCGGCCGGTTGCAGGCCTGGGGCAGCCCCGGCGCGGGGGCCAGCTTCCGCCTCACGCTGCCGCGCCGGGCCGGCATCCGGCTGACCGGGTCGCCGCTGCCCCTCGAGGGACCCGACCGCTCGGGCGAGCGGCCGCTGGAGACGGGGCAGGTCCCGGTGGTCAACCCGCCGACCGGACCGACGCCGACGGCGATCCCCGACCTCTCGGCGAGCCACGAGGAGACCCCATGACCGTGCACCGGACACCACGAAGGGCCGCGGCCGCGCTGGCGGGCCTCGTCGCGACGGCGCTCGCCCTCGTCGGCTGCGCGTCGATGCCGACCTCGGGCGACGTCATGCAGGGCGAGGTCCGGGTCGACACCCCGGTCGACGTCGGTTTCAACGTGCAGGGGCCGTCACCGGGCGCGGACCCGCAGCAGATCGTCCAGGACTTCGTCTCCGTGGCGCAGTTCGGCCCGGCCTCGGCCAACACGTTCGCCGTCGCGCGGGAGTACCTGACGCCCGTCGCCTGGTCGCAGTGGAACCACAGCGCACCGGTGCTGGTGCTCACGGAGTACCCCGACTGGACCGTCGAGGAGTACGACGACGCCTCGGCGACGACCTCGGTCCACGGCGAGGCGCTGGTCGCCGCCAGCATCGACGAGACCGGCGCGTACACCGAGCTGCCCGAACCGAGCGCTGTCGACCTCTCCTACGACCTGTCCCGCGGCACCGACGGCGAGTGGCGCATCACCGGGCTCGAGGACGGCCTGCTGGTGCTGGCCAACTTCCTCGCGGAGGCGTTCCACCGCACGACCCTGTACTACCCGACGCCGGACCGCCGCTGGTGGGTGCCGGACGTGCGCTGGTACCCCCGAGCAGTCCTGGCGCACGGCCGCGACCCAGGAGATCCTCGCCGGTCCTCCCGAACCGCTGCAGCAGTCCGTGGTGTCCGTGGTGCCGGAGGGCACGACGCTGGCGATCGACTCGGTGAGCGTCGACGACCGGGGCGTCATCGACGTGTCGGTCACCTCGGCGATCTCCGCCGCGCCCGCCGAGGACCGGTCGTTGCTCGTGGCCCAGCTGGAGGAGACCCTGCGGGAGGGCGACGGGCGCAGCGTCGAGCTCTCGGACGGCAACAACCCGCTCGCCGTCCAGGCGAGCGACGCCCCGTCCCGGCCCGTCACGATCGGCGACGCCCTCGCCGTCGTCGACCGGGGCGACGAGGGACCACAGCTGCGCAGGGTGTCCGGCACCGAGCTGGTCGAGCTCACCGAGCCGCCGGTCACCGCCGGCCTCGACCTGACGGCGGTCGGCGCGGGCCCAGGGGACCTCCCCGTCGTCGTGCGGGACGGCGACGACCGTCTCCTGCGGGTGGCCGCCGACGCCGAGCCCGTCCAGCTGCTGCGCGGCGAGGGCGTCCTGCCACCGTCCGTCGACCGTTTCGGGACCGTGTGGACGGCCGTCGACGGCGAGCTGTGGGTGGTGCGGGAGGCCGGTGCCTCATCCCGCCTGGACGTCGAGTGGCTGGTGGACCGCCGGGTGCGCTCCGTGCGGGTCTCGCCCGAGGGCGCACGTGTCGTGCTGGTCGTCCAGGGGCCGGAGGGCCGGGAGGTGTGGGCCGCGGCGATCCAGCGCGACGCCGAGGACGTCCCGACGGGGCTGTCCACGCCGTGGCGGATCGGCGCACCCGTGCCCTCGGTCTCCGCGGCGGACTGGTCCGACGAGACCACCGTCGTGCTGCTCGGACGTGCCCCGGACGGGAGCCAGGTGCTCTCGCTCGCCGGCATCGGGGGACTCGCGGGCACCGCCGACGCCGGGGCACGCGAGCTGGTGACCCCGGGCGAACCCGTCCACGTGGCCTCCGCGGTCGGGGCCAGCCCGATGCTGGTCCTCGATACCGGCGGTGTGCTGCAGACGCGTCAGAGCTCGGCGCTGTGGCCCTCGGTGTCCGGCGACGTGGTCGCGGTCGCGTACCCGGGCTGAGGCCGCCCTCCGGTCACCCCCAGGAGCCGGGAGTCCGCGGGGGCGCCGCTGCGCGCCCCGACGCCGCCTGGCGGGGCCGTCGTGGGTGGCATCGTCGGCCGGGTGCTCACCGCCCTCGCCCGCCTGGTCGTCCCCGTGGCCTGCCCCGGCTGCGGCAGACAGGACGTGCGCTGGTGCGACCCGTGCGCCCGCACGGCCGTGGGGGGCGCTCCGTGGCGCGCCGAGGGCGGAGCTCCCCGGCTCGACCGGTGTGACGGCCGCGCTCCGCTGCCGGTCTGGGCGCTCGCGGACGGCACCGACGACGTCCGGGCGATCGTGGTGGCGTGGAAGGACCACGGCCGGGCCGATCTCGACGGGCTGTTCCGGCCGGCCCTGACGCGGGCGGCCGCGCGCACCGCCCCGCGGCTCGACGCCGTCGCCACGGGTGCTCCCCTCGCCGTGGTGCCGGTGCCCTCGTCGCCAGGGGCTCGGTGGCGTCGGGGACGGGAACCGGTGCGGTCCCTCGCCGCGGCGGTCGCCCGGGGGCTGACCGTCGGCGGTGTGCGTGCGGTGCCGGTCGCCGCGCTGCGTCGCCGCCCGTCCCGCGACCAGGTCGGACTCGGCGCGCGGGAGCGCGGGCGGAACCTCGCGTCCGCCCTGGTGCTGCGCGAGCGGCCCTCACGAGCGATCCGGCGGTGCGTCCTCGTGGACGACGTGCTCACCACGGGCGCGACGCTCGCCGCGGCCGAGGAGGTTCTCGAGCGGGCCGGCCGGGCCGTCGTCGGCGCGTTCGTGCTGGCGGCGACACCGCCGCCCGGAAGCTCCGACCGACGTGCGACGACGGATCCTCGCCAGCAGTTCACCCTCGGGTCACCTTGGGGTTAATGTGAGAACCCGACGACGCCCCACCGCACCAGCGGGACGGACGTCGCATCGCACGAGCGGACCGGGCAGCGGCCCGGCACCCGGGAGGTGGTGCCCACCCGGCACCGGCAACGGTGCCCAGACAGCCCGATCCGGCCGACCGTGCGAGGCGCGGCGGCCATCTGATGAAGTGGAGCGACACGATGGAGATCGCCGTCGTCGGCAGGCACACGGACGTGACGGACAAGTTCCGGGAGCACGTCCAGGACAAGCTCACCAAGGTCACCCAGCTCTCGCCGAACACGCGCCGTGTGGACGTCGAGGTCACGCACGAGAACAACCCCCGGCTGTCGGACGTCAGCGAACGGGTCGAGCTCACGGTGCGGTCGAAGGGGCCCATCATCCGCGCGGAGGCGGCGGCGGACGACAGGTTCGCCGCCCTGGACCTCGCGATGGAGAAGCTCAGTGAGCGTCTGCGGCGTTCTCGCGACCGGCACAAGAAGGACCACCGCCGCCGCGGCGCGGAGGACGCGCGGCCGTTCGCCGACCCGAGCACCGTCGACGAGGTGCTGGCCGAGCGCTCCGAGCCCGAGCCCGCCGTCCTGGAGACGCCCGGTGACTCCGTCGAGCACCAGCTGGGCGACTCGCCGGTCGTGATCCGTCAGAAGCTGCACCACGGGGAGCCGATGACGGTGGACGACGCCGTCGAGCGGATGGAGCTCGTCGGCCACGACTTCTTCCTCTTCATCGACAAGGAGTCCGCGCGGCCCGCGGCGGTCTACCGGCGCCGGGGGTGGTCGTACGGCGTGATCGAGCTGGACACCACCTGCGCGGCGGCCGCACCGGTCACCCAGCTCACCTGAGGTACCGGTCGGGACCGACGGGGCCCCGGGCACGAGGACGATCGTGCCCGGGGCCCCGTCGCGTCCCCGCATCTCGACGGGTCCCGCGGCGCGGGACGCTCCGCGGCGGGTCACCGCCGCTTCTCGCGGGTCTGGTCGAGTCAGGACGGATTCCCCCGGGTCAGGATGGATCCTGGCGGGTCGGCACGGCGCGGCGTGTGCCTGTCGGGGTCGACGGGCAGGATGACGACCGTGGAGACGATGTCCAACGCACAGGCGCGCCGGGTCGCGTTGCGCGCCCAGGCGCTGGACCGGCCGCGCCGGGACGCGCCGGTGACCATGCGCCGGCTGACCGCCACCGTCGACCGGCTCAACCTGCTCCAGATCGACTCGGTGAACGTGCTCGCCCGCGCACACCTGATGCCGCTGTACTCCCGGCTCGGGCCGTACGACACCGGCCTGCTCGACCGGGCGAGCGGACGCTCACCGCGGCGGCTGGTCGAGACCTGGGCCCACGAGGCGTCGTACGTCCCGGTCGGCACGTATCCGTTGCTGGCGTGGCGGCGCCGGGCGGCGCAGCAGGAGGCCTGGGGCGTCATCGCCGCGACCGCGCACGCCCACCCGGTCGAGCTCGACCTGGTGCGGTCGCTCGTCACCCAGCTCGGGCCCGTCACCGCGGGTCGGATCCACGCCGAGCTCGAGTCCGCCGGACGGGCGGGGTCCCGGCCCCGGGAGGACTGGGGCTGGAACTGGTCCGTGGCGAAGCGCTGCCTGGAGTACATGTTCTTCACCGGTGAGGTGCTCTCGGCCCGGCGCACCGAGTCCTTCGAACGCTGCTACGACCTGGCCGAGCGGGTGCTCCCGCCGGCGGTGCGGAACGCCCCGCCCGTCCCCGACGACGTCGCCGTGCGTCGCCTGCTGGAGCTGGGCGCGCGGGCGCACGGTGTCGGCACCGCCCGGTGCTTCCGCGACTACTTCCGGCTGCGGGGACCGGCCGCCGCCCGGGCGCTGACGGAGCTGGTCGACGACGGGACCCTCGTGCCCGTCGACGTGCAGGGTTGGAGCGAGCCCACCTACCGCCACCGTGACGCCGTCGTCCCGCGCCGCGCCGACGGTGCGGCGCTGCTGAGCCCGTTCGACCCGCTGGTCTGGGAGCGGCGTCGCCTGCAGTCCCTCTTCGACGTCTTCTACCGGATCGAGATCTACACCCCGGCGCACCGACGACGACTGGGCTACTACGTCCTGCCGTTCCTCGAGGGAGACCGGATCTCGGCGATGGTGGACCTCAAGGCCGACCGGGGCGGGCGGGTGCTGCGCGTGGCGGCCAGCCACCGCACGGGCGGCACGGGAGCCGACACCCCTGGCCGGCTCGCCGACGAGCTGTGGACGCTCGCCGGGTGGTCGGGTCTCGACGACGTCGTCGTCGAGCCGCCCGGCGACCTGTCCGACGCGCTGCGGGCGACGATCCGGGGCGCGACGCCGGACTGACGACCCACGGGGCCGCCACGGACCGTAGGATCGGCGGCTACAGGGGAGGAGGTGCCCGTGGAGACGCTCGCTCTCTACCTCGGCGTGGCGTTCGTGGGTGGTGTCGTCGCCACCCTCGTGCGGCTGCCTCCCCTGGTCGGCTTCCTCGCGGCCGGCTTCGCCCTCGGCGCGGCAGGTGCCCCGGAGCTGCCCGGTCTCGGCACGATCGCCGAGGTCGGTGTGGCGTTGCTGCTGTTCACCATCGGTCTGAAGCTGGACGTGCGCTCGCTGGTCCGCCCGGAGATCTGGCTGACCACGGTCAGCCACATGGTGTTCTCGGTGGCCCTCGGCATCGGGTTCCTGGGTGTGCTCGCCGCGGCGGGGATGGCGCTCGTCGCCGGCGACGGGTTCGGCACGATCGCGCTCATCGGGCTCGCACTGTCCTTCAGCTCGACGGTCTTCGTGGTCAAGGTGCTCGAGGACCGGTCGGACGCGACGAGCCTGTACGGACGGATCGCCGTGGGCATCCTGGTCATCCAGGACGTCGTCGCCGTGACGTTCCTGGCCATCGCCGAGGGGCGCCCGCCCAGCCCGTGGGCGGTGGCCCTGCTGCTGTTCATCCCCGGGCGCCGGGTGCTGCACGCGGTGTGGTCGCGTGTCGGCCACGGCGAGCTCCAGGCCATCTTCGGCGTCGCGGTGGCGCTGGGGCCGGGGTTCTACCTCTTCGAGCACCTCGGGCTGTCCGGGGACGTCGGCGCGCTGGTGATGGGGGCGCTCCTCGCCTCCCACCCGAGCGCCGGCGAGATGTCACGGTCGCTGATGACGTTCAAGGACGTCATGCTCGTCGCGTTCTTCCTCGAGATCGGGCTGCACGGGACGCCGGAGCCGCAGCACGTCGGCCTGGCGCTCCTGCTGCTGCTGATGCTGCCGCTGCAGGCCGCCGGGTACGCCGTGCTGCTGTGGATGGCGCGGCTCCGTCGTCGCACGTCGTTCCTGACCGGCCTCGTGCTCGGGAACTACTCCGAGTTCGGCATCATCGTGGTCGCCGTCGGCGTCGAGGTGGGCATGGTCGACGACGACTGGCTCGTCGTCATCTCGTTGGCGGTCGCCGCGAGCTTCGCGCTCTCCGCGGCGGTGAACCGCCGGGGCGTGGAGATCGCCTCCTGGCTCACCCGGTTCCTGCCGCCGAAGGACCCGTCCCGGCTGCACATGGACGACCGCGTCGTGGACATCGGCGACGTCGACGCCCTCGTCATGGGACTGGGCCGGGTCGGCTCGACCACCTGCGCCCGCCTGCGGGACGAGTACGGCCTGCGCGTCGTCGGGGTCGAGCACGACCTCAAACGCGTCACGGCGCTGCAGGGCGACGGTTTCGAGGTGGTCCGCGCCGACGCCACCGACGTCGAGTTCTGGGCCCGCGTCAAACGGGCCGGGCACGTCCGCCTCGCCGTGCTGGCCATGCCGTTCCACAACGCCAACCTCATCGCCCTCTCGCGGCTGCAGGAGGCCGGTTTCGAGGGGTACGTCGCCGCGATCGCCCGGTACGACGACGACGTCGCGGAGCTGCGGCGCCACGGGGCGCACGCGGTGTTCCACATCTACGGGGCCGCCGGTGCCGAGCTCGCCGACCGGGCGGCCGAGGTGCTCTCGACGGGACGCTGAGGCCTCCCGCGCCGGGGCGGGTCGTTCGTCGGTCGCGAACCCGGCCCACCGGGGCCGTGAGACCGAATAGGATGGCAGGCGGTGCGACGGGCGACGAGGGCGACGCCAGCAGATCCCGTCGGCACCACCGAACGGGCTCGGGGCCACCCGGGCACCACCGACCCGGGAGTACTGCGTGCCTGCGATCCTCGAGAAGATCCTCCGCTTCGGCGAGGGGCGGACCCTCAAGAAGCTGACCGGCCTCGCCGAGCAGGTGAACCGGCTCGAGTCCAGCTTCGTCGAGCTGAGCGACACCGAGCTGCAGGAGGAGACGCAGCGGTTCAAGGACCGCCTGGAGCACGGCGCCACGCTCGACGAGCTGCTCCCGGAGGCGTTCGCCACGGTCCGTGAGGCCGCGCGCAGGACCCTCGGCCAGCGCCACTTCGACGTGCAGCTCATCGGTGGTGCCGCCCTGCACGAGGGCAACATCGCCGAGATGAAGACCGGTGAGGGCAAGACGCTGGTCGCCACCACCGCCGCGTACCTCAACGCCCTGACGGGCAAGGGCGTGCACGTCATCACCACCAACGACTTCCTGGCGAAGTACCAGGGCGAGCTGATGGGCCGTGTCTACCGGTTCCTCGGCATGACCACGGGCATCATCGTCTCCGGCCAGAACCCGGACGAGCGCCGGCGCCAGTACGCCGCGGACATCACCTACGGCACGAACAACGAGTTCGGCTTCGACTACCTGCGCGACAACATGGCCTGGTCGCCGGACGACCTGGTCCAGCGCGGTCACCACTTCGCGATCGTCGACGAGGTCGACTCCATCCTCATCGACGAGGCGCGGACCCCGCTGATCATCTCCGGTCCCTCGTCCGGGGACGCGAACCGCTGGTACGTCGAGTTCGCGAAGGTCGTCAAGCGACTGACGCGCGAGACCGACTACGAGGTCGACGAGAAGAAGCGCACGGTCGGCATCCTCGAGCCGGGGATCGAGAAGATCGAGGACTACCTCGGCATCGACAACCTGTACGAGTCGCTGAACACCCCGCTGATCGGTTTCGTCAACAACGCCATCAAGGCGAAGGAGCTGTTCAAGCGCGACAAGGACTACGTCGTGCTCAACGGCGAGGTGATGATCGTCGACGAGCACACCGGCCGCATCCTCGCGGGTCGCCGGTACAACGAGGGCATGCACCAGGCCATCGAGGCCAAGGAGGGCGTGCAGATCAAGGCGGAGAACCAGACGCTCGCCACGATCACCCTGCAGAACTACTTCCGGCAGTACGAGAAGGTCGCCGGCATGACCGGTACGGCCGAGACGGAGGCCGCCGAGTTCCAGGGCACCTACCAGCTCGGCGTCGTCCCGATCCCGACGAACAAGCCGATGATCCGCATCGACCAGCCCGACCTCGTGTACAAGGCCGAGGAGGGCAAGTTCAACGCGGTCGTGGACGACATCGTCGAGCGGCACGCCAAGGGCCAGCCGGTGCTGGTCGGCACGACGAGCGTCGAGAAGTCCGAGCTGCTCTCGACGCTCCTGCAGCGCGCAGGCGTCCCGCACGCCGTGCTGAACGCGAAGGAGCACGACCGCGAGGCCGCCGTCGTCGCCCAGGCCGGGCGCAAGGGCGCCGTCACGGTGGCGACGAACATGGCCGGTCGAGGCACCGACATCATGCTCGGCGGCAACGCCGAGTTCATCGCGGTGGCCGAGATGGCCGAGCGCGGTTTCGACGCCGCCGAGGACCCCGAGGCCTACGAGGCCGCGTGGCCCGAGGTGCTCGCCAAGGCCGAGGAGTCGGTGGCCTCCGAGCACAACGAGGTCGTCGAGCTCGGCGGGCTGTACGTGCTCGGGACCGAGCGCCACGAGTCGCGACGGATCGACAACCAGCTGCGCGGTCGTTCCGGCCGTCAGGGCGACCCCGGCGAGTCGCGGTTCTACCTGTCGATGCAGGACGACCTGATGCGGCTGTTCAACTCCGGTCTCGCCGAGTCGATGATGGGCCGGGCCGGCTTCCCGGACGACATGCCGCTCGAGTCGAAGATGGTCACCCGCGGGATCCAGAGCGCCCAGTCGCAGGTCGAGTCCCGCAACTTCGAGATCCGCAAGAACGTCCTCAAGTACGACGACGTCCTGGCCCGCCAGCGCACCGTGATCTACGACGAGCGCCGCCGCGTCCTGGAGGGGGAGGACCTGCACGAGCAGGTCCAGCACTTCCTCACCGACGTCGTGACGGCCTACGTCGAGGGTGCCGCCGACGACGGCAACGCCGAGGGCTGGGACCTGGACTCGCTGTGGACCGCCCTGAAGTCCGTCTTCCCGGTGTCGATCACCGTGGAGGACGTCGTCGCCGAGGCGGGCGGGCGCGACCGTCTGACCAAGGAGATGCTGCTCGAGGAGCTGCTGTCCGACGCCCGTGTCGCCTACGCGGCGCGCGAGGAGTCCCTGGGCTCGCCCGCGATGCGCCAGCTCGAGCGTCGGGTCGTGCTGTCGGTGCTGGACCGCAAGTGGCGTGAGCACCTCTACGAGATGGACTACCTCAAGGAGGGCATCGGGCTGCGCGCGATGGCCCAGCGCGACCCCCTCATCGAGTACCAGCGCGAGGGCTACCAGCTCTTCCAGGCGATGACCGAGGCCATCAAGGAGGAGTCGGTCGGCTACCTGTTCAACCTCGAGGTGCAGGTGAAGCAGCCCGGCGAGGACGCGCCCGCCGGTGCGGGGCCGCAGGTCTCGGTCCAGTCCGCGGCGGCCACGGCCGGTTCCTCGGCCGCTCAGGGCCTGGCGGCCGGCGCGGCCTCGGTCGCGGGTGCCGACGCCGTCGAGGACGCCCCGACGGAGGAGGACGCCGCTCCCACGGAGCAGGAGATCCCGGCGGCCTTCGGCGGTTCCGAGGAGCCGACCCTCGTGGCGAAGGGTCTCGAGACCCCGCAGCGGCCGCAGAACCTGCAGTACTCGGCGCCCAGCGAGGACGGGTCCACCACCCGGACCGGGGACACCCGGGCCGCCCGTCGCGCGCTGCACGGCGAGGCGACCGCGGCGAACGCCGACGGGCGCACCTTCCCGGGGACCCCGCGCAACGCCCAGTGCCCGTGCGGGTCCGGCAAGAAGTACAAGGTGTGCCACGGCGCCAACGAGTGATCGGGCGTCCGTTCCCGGACGTCCTCACCCCAGCTCGAGCACGGTGACCCGCCAGGTTCCTCGGTGCACCTCGAGCCGGGCCGCCGCGGCGCGGACGCGCCCGGAGTCCTCGAGCACGAC
This sequence comes from Isoptericola sp. 178, assembly GCF_030586525.1. NCBI lineage: Bacteria > Bacillati > Actinomycetota > Actinomycetes > Micrococcales > Promicromonosporaceae > Isoptericola > Isoptericola sp. 178. The sequence continues at coordinate 377,059 of NZ_JAUQYN010000002.1, forward strand.
GGTGGCCTCCGCCGTCCCGGGGCCGAGCCGGACGGTGCGCACCCGACGGACGGTGACGGGGCGGGCCGGGCGGGCGGTCGCTGCCGCCCGCAGCAGCCGTGCCCGGTGCGCCAGCTGATCGTGGACCTGGGGCGTGACCCATCGCGCCACCTGGGCGGCGGGCCGTTCACCTCGCAGCACCTCGACCGCCGCCCGGACCACGGAGCAGCACAGGGCCGTGGGGTCGCTGGGGTGCGGTCCGTCCACCTGCCCGGACGACGCCTCGGCCAGGGGGCGCCCGGGGACCGGTGTCACCGGTGCGTCCCGGCCGACCCGGACCCGGCGCACGGGCGCGCGCCGTGCCGGTGCCTGCGGTGGCCGGGCGGGTGGCCGGGCGCCAGGGGTCGCCGCGACGCGGAGCCGACGAGCTGACGTGTCGTCCTGCGGGTCGGCGGGACCGGACGTGATGCGCGGAAGGGTCATGAAGGGCTCCGTACGGACGAGGCGGGGTGGGCGGCGTCGAGCAGGGGTTCTCAGGGCGAGCGCAGGACCTGCCCGGGCAGGATCTCGTCGGGGTCGTCACCGATGACGTCACGGTTGGCCGCGTGCCACCGGACGACCTCCGCCAGGACGTCGCCGTCCGAGGCCGCGTCCGGGAGTCCGCGGGACGCGATGTCCCACAGCGTGTCCCCTCGTACGACCACCACCTCGTCGCGGTCGGGCGGTCCGGGCCGCGCCTCGGCGCGGCCGGCGCTGTCGGCGGACCCCGCGGGGACGTCGGTGTCGAGCGGGCTGCTGGTGAGCTCGGCGGTGTGCGTCGTCGCCGGCGCGACCGGGTGTGCCGACGCCGCGGGGTCCGGGGGCGCCGGGTCGGTCGTGGACCGCCAGCCGACGTCGAGCACGACGGGTGCGTCAGCGCCGGGAGCCTCGTCGGCCAGAGCGCCCACCGGCGTGAGAGCCAGACCGGCGCCGACCCCGACGCCGACGGCGCCACGCGCGAGCCGGTGCACGAGCCGCGGGACCCAGGGGCCCAGCGCCGTGTCCAGGACGTGTCGGCCGTCCCGGCGGGCACGAGCGATGCAGGCCAGCGCGATGGCGGCTCCGACGGCCAGCCGGCTCGCGGCGATGGCGCCGACGAGCAGGACGCCGAGCTCGACCCATCGCTCGATGTCGGTGCGGGCGGCCTCCGCCACCCCGCGCGGGACGATCGACTCGGCACGCAGGCCGAGCAGCGCCAGGACGGCGGCACCCCCGAGGGCGCACGCGAGGAGGCCTGCGAGGGAGAGGCCGGGTCGCGGCGCCGGCCGAGGGTGCTGGGTGATCTCGTCTGTCATCTGATCCACTCTGATCATGACGCTTGATGTCTTTTGGTGTCTTCTGGTGGCACTGATCTCACCAGAGTTCGATCGCCGTGTCCAGAGCGGGCATGCTGGTGCGGTCCATCGGACGTGGGAAGGGGGAGGGTGATGACGTCGTCCGACAGGTCTCGCTGGGCGCTGCTCTTCGCGGACCTCGAGGCGCAGCTCGCCGCGGGGGAGGCGGCCGAGCGGGAGGGCGCCGTCGCCGAGCTCACCCGCGCTGAGCAGGCCGCCGTCCGCTGGACCGACCGGTTGCGGGCGACGCGCGGTCCGGTGCGCGTGGAGCTGTCCGACGGAGAGGTCCTCGAGGGGCGGGTCGCCCACCTCGCCGACACCTGGATGCAGCTCGACGCCGGAGGGCCCCGCGGACGCGTGCAGCACGTCGTGCCCGTCGCCGCGGTGGCAGGGATCGTGGGCCTGGGCTCCCAGGCGCTGGCGTCGCAGGCGAGGACGGACCGGCTCGGTCTCGGCACGGCGCTGCGCGCGCTGCAGCGCGACCGCGCCCGGGTGCAGGTGCGGACGACGTCCGGTCAGGTCGTCGGCCGGATCGCCCGGGTGGGCGCGGACCACCTCGACGTCGTGGAGGTCGACCGGGCGCGGCCGGTCGACCGGGTCGTCCCGTTCTCCGCCCTGCTGCGCGTCAGCGAGGCGTGATCACATCTCGCCGGAGGCGATGCGCTCGCGGGTGCGGGTGTACTGCTGCTCGATGTACTCCTCGAGCTTGACCGCCTCAACGCGCCACACCTTCTTCGGGCCGACCTGGATCGCGGGCAGCTCGCCCGAGCGGACGAGCGAGTACGCCTGGGCGGCGGAGATGCTCAGCATCTCCTGGACCTCGGCGAGGGAGAGGAAGCGACCAGCCATGCAGCCATGGTCGCACGGCGCCGTCGGTTGATCTCGCTTGTCCACAGGCGATGGTGGATGGTGGCGCGGTGGCGTCTTCGTCCCGGATGATGGATCTCACCGCATCGTCGCTGGTCGCAGCGCTAGGGTGACGACCGACCGACGGCCCCGCCCGCCGGACGCGACGACGCGACCGGCCGAACCGAAGGACCGATCCGTGAGCAACGACGCCCTGCCCTCTCCCGTCGCGCCCCGCCTGCGCCGGCCCACCTGGCGCGACCCCCGTCTCGTCGTCGGGCTGCTCCTCGTGGCGCTCGCCGTCGCGCTGGGGGCCTGGGTGGTCTCGGGCGCCGACCGCACGGTGCCGGTCTACGTCGCCGCCGGCACGCTCACGCCGGGAGAGCCCGTGGCGGCGGAGGACCTGCGTGTCGTCGACGTCAACCTCGGTGCGGAGACGGCCCGGTACCTGCGGGCGGACGTCGGGCCCCCGACGGACCAGGTCGCCCTGCGCGTCGTCGAGGACGGCGAGCTGGTCGCCGCCGGGGCGCTCGGCCCGGCCGAGCGCGTCGACGTCCGGGCGGTGGCGGTCCCGGTCAGCGCGGGACTGTCCGAGCGGATCCGGGCCGGAGCGCTCGTCGACCTGTGGTTCGTGCCGGACGTCGCGCCGGGGTCGAAGGGCGGCGCCCCGGAGCCGGAGCCGCTGGTGACCGGCGTCGTCGTCGAGCAGGTCGACGTCTCGGACAGCGGTCTCGTCGTGGCCGACGGCGGCACGGTGCACGTGCTCGTCGGCAGCGAGCGCCTGCCGGCCGTGCTGTCGGCCCTCGGCGCCGACGGGTCGATCGCGGTCGTCCCCGTGGCGGGCGCCTGATGGCGGCGCCGATCACCGTGCTGTGCGCGGTGGAGGGGCCGGAGGAACCCGACGTCGTGGTCGCGCTCGGCGCTCCCGGAGCGGGCACCACGGTGACCCGCCGCTGCGGTGACGTGACCGAGCTGCTCGCCGCGGCCGCGGCCGGAGCCGGGACGGTGGCCGTCGTGACCGCCGACCTCCCGGGCCTCGACCGGGAGGCCGTCGGTCGTCTGCACGCGGCCGGGACCCGCGTCGTCGCCCTCGCGGACGTCGGCGGGGCCGACCGGGCCGAGGCGCTCGGCGTCGACGCCGTCCGCACCGGCCCGCACGACCCGGGTTTCCTCGACGCCGTGCGCGACACCGCACCGATCGACGACCCGCTGGCCACCGGGGAGCTCGACCTGGCGTCGGTCCTCGACGCCGAGGGAAGCTCGCCGGAGCCGGGGCGTCGTGGTGACGTCGTGGCGGTCTGGGGTCCGGTCGGCGCCCCCGGTCGCTCGACGACGGCCGTCGAGGTCGCGGCCGAGCTCGCCGGGATCGGCGGGACCCGCGGACGTCGACGGCGGGGCCGGGCCGGTCGCCCCGCCCCCGCGGCGCCCGGGGAGACGACGCTGCTGGTCGACGCCGACACCTACGGCTCGTGCCTCGCCGCCCGGCTGGGCCTGCTCGACGACGCCCCCGGGCTCGCGGCCGCCGCGCGCGCCGCCTCCCGGGGCGGCCTGGACCTGACGACGCTCGCCCGCCACGCACCCGTGGTCACGGGACGGCTCCGCGTCCTGACCGGCATCACGCGGGCCTCCCGGTGGCCCGAGCTGCCGGCCAGCGCCCTCGAGGTCGTCCTCGACCGGGCGCGCGACCTGGCACGCTGGACCGTCGTCGACTGCGGGCCGCTCGTGGAGGCCGACGAGCTGCTCATGTACGACACCCACGCCCCGCAGCGCAACGGCGCGACCCTCGCCGCCCTGGAGGCGGCTGACGTCGTGGTCGTCGTCGGTGCCGCCGACCCCGTCGGCATCCACCGTCTGGTGCGTGCCCTGGAGGACCTGGCCGACGTCCCGGTCCCGGTGGCCGGTCGACGGCTCGTGGTCGCGAACCGCGTGCGCTCGACGGCGGTGGGCCCTGACCCGGCCGGGGCCGTGGCGGCGGCGCTGGCCCGCTACGCCGGGGTGGACGACGTGCACCCGGTGCCCGACGACGCTGCTGCGTGCGACGCCGCCGTGCTCGCCGGCCGTAGCCTGGCCGAGCACGCACCCTCGTCGTCCGCCCGGGACGGCTTCGCGGAGCTGGCGGGCCGGGTCCGCGCGCTGGTGGCGTGAGCGGCGTCGGGCAGACTGGCCCCATGCGCATCTACGTGCCCGCGACCCTGGACGAGCTGGACACCGCCGTGGTCGGGAGCGTGACCCGCTGGCCCGTCGGGCCGCGCGGTGCGCACGCCGTCACGCGGGCGCTCGCCGGTGAGCTCGCCGACGCCGACGACGAGGGGCGCGAGTACGCGGCGTTCCTCGCGGCCGCCGACGACTCCCTGTCGCTCGTCGCGGGCCGTCCTGGCGTGCCGCCCGTGCGGGTCGTGGTCTCGGTGGACGTCGAGCAGGACGTCGTGGGCGTCGACCCCGAGGGCGCCTCGGCCTCGTCGGTGCAGCTGCTGCGCGACGTCCCGGACGTCCCGCTGGCCGCCGTGCACGTCGACGAACCCACCGCGGCCGACGACGTCCGGGCCGTGCTGGCGGCCGTGGACGCCGACGACGACGAGGCGCTCGCCGAGGCGGTCCAGCGGGTCACCGACCGGGACCTGCTCTGGTACGACCCGAGCGAGGTCGGCCAGATCCCGCGCCCCTGAGACCGCACCGTCCGCTGTGGGCATGAAATCTGCAGCCCTCGGGTACCCAGGGGCTGCAGATCTCATGCCCACAGCACGGGAGGTCAGCCGAGGTAGACGAGCGCCTTGTCGTGCAGCAGCCCGTTGGTGGCCAGCGCGTTGCCGCCCCAGGGGCCGTCCGACCCGTCCAGCGAGGTGAACCGCCCGCCGGCCTCGACGACGATCGGGACCAGCGCCGCCATGTCGTACAGCTCGAGCTCCGGCTCGGCGGCGATGTCCGCCGCGCCCTCCGCGACGAGCATGTACGACCAGAAGTCGCCGTACCCACGGGTTCGCCAGCACTCGCGGGTCAGGTCGAGGAACCCGTTGAGCTTGTCGCGCTCCTCCCAGCCGTCCAGGGAGGAGTAGGCGAACGAGGCGTCGTCCAGCGACGAGACGCCGGACACGCGCATGCGGGTGGCGGCGGCGATCGACTTGCCGGTCCAGGCGCCGGAACCCTTGGCGGCCCACCAGCGGCGGCCGAGCGCCGGGGCGGAGACGAGGCCCATGACGACCTCGTCGCCCTCGGCCAGCGCGATGAGCGTCGCCCACACAGGCACACCCCGGACGAAGTTCTTGGTGCCGTCGATGGGGTCGATGATCCACCGGCGGGACCCGCTGCCGGCCTCTTCGCCGAACTCCTCGCCGACGATGGCGTCACGCGTGCGCGCGCGGGCCAGCTGGGCGCGGATGAACTCCTCCGCGCCGCGGTCCGCGTCGGACACCGGGGTCTGGTCCGGCTTGGTCTCGACGTGCAGATCGACCGCGCGGAACCGGGACATCGTCATCGAGTCGACCTGGTCGGCGATCACGTGGGCCAGGCGCAGGTCGTCCTCGTACGTGCGCCCGTGCCCCCGGGGACTGGGTGTCTGCTGGAAGGTGGCCACCCTCACACGGTAGCGGTCCGGGAGGTCGGCAGACGGCGGAACGACGCCAGGCGAGATGCGCGTGTCGCCGGTCCGGGGACGGCACGGAGGGCCGACGCGCTGTTCCGACAGAGTGTGGCACTCTGGCGCATCAGCAAGATCGCACCAGGGCCGACCCGCAGTGACGCGTGGCCCCGGTGGGGATGAGGAGAAGTATGTCGCGGTTCGAGCTGATGCTCGGTTCGCCCGTGTCGCGGATCGTCGCCATCGCGTGCGCGGTCTGGTGCGTAGGGGTCGGCGTCTACGTGATCGGGGGGACGATTCTCCGCCTGTTCGGTCGGGAGGTCGGGACGCTGGATCTGAAGCAGGCCGCGAGCGAGCTCCACGACGGCGACGTCCTGATGGCATCGATGGTTGCCAGGGTCAAAGCTCCGATGGCGCTGGCCTTCGTCGCCTGGATTCCCTTGTTCCTCGGTGTCGGCGTGCTCGGCCCACGCTTTGACGAGCACTTCAGAGAGGTTTTCCTGTGGTCGTCGGCAGCCCAGTTCGGTCTGATGCTCTGGGCGGCCGTGGAGTTCCTCTGGGCCTGGCCGGGTGTCCTCGTCGCCCCTGAGGCCAGGGGAACGTCGGGATACCTGCAGAGCAGACGCAGCCGATCGCGGGCCCCGAAGGGCGGTGCCGACGACGACTCCTAGCCGGCGTCGGTCCGGGAGGTCAGCAGGCGGCGGAACGACGCCAGGCGGGCAGCACGTGCCGCCCGCCCGTCGCCGTCCTCGGCGGCCTCGACCCACTCGTCGAGCGCGCAGTCGGGGGCATCGGCGAGGTGCGTGCACCCGCGCGGGCACTCCTCGGCCGCGGCATCCAGGTCCTCGAAGGCGCGCAGCAGGTGCTCGGGCTCCACGTGGGCGAGGCCGAAGGACCGCACGCCCGGGGTGTCGATGACCCAGCCGTCGTGCCCCTCGCCGTCCACCGAGGAGCCCGGACCCACCGGCAGGCGCAGCGCCACCGCCGACGTCGAGGTGTGCCGCCCTCGACCCGTCACGTCGTTGACGACGCCGGTCGCCCGCAGGGCGTCGGGCACCAGGGCGTTGATGAGTGTCGACTTGCCGACGCCGGAGTGGCCCACCAGCACCGACGTCCGGCCCAGCAGGCGCTCGCGGACCGTCTCGACGGACTCCGCGTCGTCCCGCCTGGTCACCACCACGTCCACGCCGATCGGCTCGTACAGGTCGCGCAGCTCGTCGGGGGAGGCGAGGTCGGCCTTGGTCAGGCACAGCAGCACGTCCATGCCGGCGTCGTAGGCGGCTACGACGCAGCGGTCGATCATGCCGGTGCGCGGCTCGGGCTGGGCGAGCGCGGTGACGACGACGAGCTGGTCGGCGTTGGCGACCACGATCCGCTCGTACGGGTCGGTGTCGTCGGCCGTGCGGCGCAGCGTCGAGGTGCGGTCGGTGATGCGCACGATCCGGGCGAGCGTGCCCTCGCGGCCGGAGGTGTCCCCGACGACGTCCACCCGGTCGCCGACCACGGTGCGGGTCCGCCCGAGCTCGCGGGCCTTCATGGCGAGGATCTCGCGCTCGTCCGGGCCGCCGTCGTCGACCACGAGGGTGTAGCGGCCCCGGTCGATCCCGGTGACCATCGCCGGGACGGCGTTCGCGTGCTCGGGACGCTGCTTGGACCGTGGGCGCGACCCGTGCTTGGAGGGACGCGAGAACCGGTCGTGCTCGTCACGGGCCCGCGCCATCAGGCCAGGTCCCCCGTGCCGAGATCGAGCATCCGTGCCCAGATCCGGTCGAACCCGGGCAGGGTCTTGGCGGTGGTGGCGACGTCCTCGACCTGGATGCCCGGCACGCGCAGGCCGAGCAGCGCCGCCGAGGTGGCCATGCGGTGGTCGGCGTAGGTGCGGAACGTCCCGCCGTGCAGCGGGCGCGGGGTGATGACGAGCCCGTCGCGGGTCTCCTCGCACCGGCCGCCCAGCCGGGTGATCTCCGTGGCCAACGCCGCCAGCCGGTCCGTCTCGTGGCCGCGCAGGTGGGCGATGCCGCGCAGGCGGGTGGGGGAGTCGGCCAGCGCCGCGAGCACGGCGAACGTCGGGGCGAGCTCGCCGCCGGCCTGCAGGTCGACGTCGATGCCGTGGATCTCGCCCGTGCCGGTCACGCTCAGCACGCCGTCGGCGAGCGACGCCGTGCCGCCCATCCGTTCCAGCAGCCCGGGGACCATGGCACCCGGCTGGGTGGTCGACGACGGCCACCCCGGCACCCGCACGGTGCCTCCGGCGACCAGCGCGGCGGCCAGGAAGGGTGCCGCGTTGGACAGGTCCGGCTCGACGCGCACGTCCCGGGCGGCGATCGGACCGGGGGTGACCTGCCAGATGCCGTCCCGGGAGTCGTCGACGGCGACACCGACCTCGCGCAGGGTCGCGACGGTCATCTCGATGTGGGGCAGACTCGGCAGCGTGGTGCCGATGTGCCGCAGCATCAGCGGCCGGTCGAACCGGGCGGCGGCCAGCAGCAGCGCCGAGACGAACTGGGAGGAGGCCGAGGCGTCGATGTCGACGGCGCCGCCGGCGACGTGGCCCCGTCCGTGCACGGTGAAGGGCAGGTGGGCCGGGAGCGTGTCGCCGGCCTCGGCGCCCTCGCCGGTGACGCGGACGCCGAGGCCGTGCAGCCCGGCGAGCACCGGCTGCATCGGCCGCACCCGCGCCTCCGGGTCGCCGTCGAACCGGACGGCGCCGTCGGCCAGCGCGGCCACGGGGGGCAGGAACCGCATCACGGTGCCGGCCAGCCCGCAGTCGACGGCGGTGTTGCCGGTGACCGGCCCGGGCGTGACGTGCAGCGTGCTGGCGGTCTCACCCTCGGTGATGGTGGCGCCGAGCGACCGCAGCGCGGCGATCATGAGGTCGGCGTCGCGCGAGCGCAGCGCACCGCGCAGGGTGCCCGGCCCGTCGGCCAGCGCTGCGAGGACGAGCAGCCGGTTCGTCAGCGACTTGCTGCCCGGGACCTCGACCGTGCTGTCCAGGGGGCCGTCGGCGACCGGGGCGTCCCAGAGCGGCAGATCGGTCGGTGCCGGCGCAGTCGTCATGTCCCCGAGGGTAGTTGACGGCCTGTCGGCGCGGTGTCGTGTCCGGAGGTCAGGACACCTTCGCCGCGGCCTTCTCGGCGGCGGCCCGTGCGCTCTTCGCGCCGGCCCGTGCGCTCTTCGCGGTGGAGCGCAGGTCCCGCTCGACCTGCTTGCGCGCGCGTCGGGCCGACGTCGAGGCGGACTTCTGCGCGGTCGTCGCGGACCGCTTGGCGTTCTGGACCGCGTACCGACCGGTCCGCTCCGCGTTGCGGACCGCGTACTTCCCGGTCTTCTCCGCGCTCTCGACGGCGTGCTGCGCGGACTTCGACGCCGACGACGTCTTCTGCGCGATGCGGTAGCTCATGCCGGGACGGCCCTCGAGGTCGATCCCGGCGATCACCGTGGCGCCGATCGCGCCGAGGTTCTTGACGAACTTGAGGGTCTTCGCCTTCCGCTCGTCGCCCTTGCTGGTGAAGGGCTGGTTGACGACGGCCAGGGGCGTCGTCAACGCGGCGAGCGCCAGGGCGGCGGTCCGCGGGGTCCGGCCGACGGCGAGCAGCAGGCCGGCGAACGCGGTCACGGCGCCGTGCGCGCGGACCAGCAACGCGACCTGGGTGTCGTCGAGACGGTCGACACCCAGGGTGTCGGTGACCGTGTCGGCGCCCTCGCGGGCGGCGTCGGTGTGCTCGGCCGGTCGCAGCGCGGTGGACACGCCGTCGTAGATGAACGGGACGGCCAGCAGGGGTCGGGCGAGACGTCGCAGCAGCATGGCCCCACTGTGGCAGAGCCGCAGCTGACATGCCCACCGATAGACGTGATGGTTGACGCCGCGAGCAGGGGTGCGGTCCGATGACCGTCGTGACCTCGGCCCTCCGCCGCAGCGCGGCGCCCGCTGCCCTGCTCGCCGCCGCCGTCGCCCTGTCCGGGTGTGCCGGCACCGTGCTCGCGCCTGACGAGCCGTCCGACGTGCGGGGCGTGGTGGCCGACGGCGGCTCGGTCGACGGCGACGCCCGCGCGGCGCAGCCGGTCGTCGTGCAGGCTTCTGACCCCTACTACGAGGGGATGGCGCTGCTCACCGACGGCACCGAGGTGCTGGCGGCCGACGGCGACGCCGCGGACCCGGACATTCTCGTGGCCGGGGTCCTGGTCGAGGTGTGGGTCGACGAGGTCTGCCAGGAGTCGTACCCCGTGCAGTGCGACGTCGAGGTCGTGCAGCTCCTCGAGCCCTAGTCGCTCCGCGGCCGACGTCAGCGCAGCTCGACGCCCTCCCACCAGTCGGGGTGGGAACGGGGCGGACGGCGGTGCCCGAGCCCGTCACGACGGACGGCCCGGGCGGAGGCCGCGAGCGCGGCGACGGTCAGCAGGAGCAGCAGGAGCAGGATGATCGTGGTCATGGCAGCAATCATGCGATCGTCAAGATGGCGCCACCAGTGGCAGAGGTGACACTACCCATCGACATTCTGCCAATGTCCTGGGACGATGGGCGGATGATCCAGAAGGTGGCCGCGGTCGTCGTCCCGGGCGTCGCCCCGTTCGAGATGGGGATCGCCTGCGAGGTCTTCGGCATCGACCGCCGGGACACCGGGGGGCCGGCCTTCGACTTCACGCTGTGCACCCCCGACCCCGGTGCGGTGCCGACCCGGGGCGGGTTCGCCGTCCAGGTGGACGCCGGGCTCGAGGCGACCGAGGACGCCGACGTCGTCGTCGCCGTGGCCTACGACGTCCTGGACGACGACCACCCTGTCGAGCTCTCGCCCGCGTACCTCGACGCGATCCGCCGGGCCCACGACCGCGGCGCCTGGGTCGTGTCGCTGTGCTCGGGCGCGTTCGCGCTCGCGGCCGCCGGCCTCCTCGACGGTCGGCGCTGCACGACGCACTGGTTGTTCGCGGCCCGTCTCGCCGCCGCCGCACCACGTGCCGACGTCGACCCCGACGTGCTCTACGTCGCCGACGGCCGGGTGCTGACCAGCGCCGGCACGGCCGCCGGGATCGACGCCTGCCTGCACCTGCTCCGCACCGAGCTCGGGGGCGAGGTGGCCCGTGCCGTCGCCCGCCGCATGGTCGTCCCGCCGCAGCGCGACGGCGGGCAGGCCCAGTTCGTCGTCGATCCCGTCCCCGAGTCGGGAGAGTCGCTCGCCGGTCTCCTCGCGTGGATGCGCGAGCACCTCGAGCAGGACCACAGCGTGCCCGCGCTGGCGCGCCGCGCCACGCTGTCGGAGCGGACGTTCGCCCGCCGGTTCCGCGCGGAGACCGGGACCACCCCCGGCGCCTGGCTCACCCGGCAGCGCGTCGCGCGGGCCCAGGAGCTCCTGGAGCACCCCGACGTGCCGGTGGAGGAGGTCGCCCGGCTCGTCGGCTTCGGCAGCGCCGCGGTGCTGCGACACCACTTCGCACGGGTGCTCGGCACCAGCCCCACGGCGTACCGCCGCCGGTTCGCCGACGTCGCGTCCTGACCCGCGGCGTCGGCGGCGCGACGACGGCGCTCATCCGGTGGGAATGCACGCCCGCCGCCGACGGTTGCACCGCAGTGTGGAAGCCTGCATGACCCGAGGAGCCCCCGCACCGGCCGGGGCGCGCGACGTGACCCTGTTCTCCGTCCCCTCCGACCTCGGCGGGGCGGCGGCGTCGACGTCGGACGGACGCCGCACCGCCTGGCCGCGAGAGCTAGGCTCGAGAGCGATGAGCACCCATGACGACGCGGAGACGACCTCGCCGGCCGAGGACGAGGTCGGCGAGGACACCGAACGCGCTCCTGACGAGGAGTCGGCCACCGACCGGGTCGCGCGGTTCGAGCGCGACGCGCTGGAGTACGTCGACCAGCTGTACTCCGCGGCGCTGCGCATGACCCGGAACCCGGCCGACGCCGAGGACCTGGTCCAGGAGACGTTCGCCAAGGCGTTCGCCGCCTTCCACCAGTACAAGCCGGGGACGAACCTCAAGGCCTGGCTGTACCGGATCCTGACCAACACCTTCATCAACAACTACCGCAAGAAGCAGCGGCAGCCGCAGCAGGCGCAGACCGACGACATCGAGGACTGGCAGATCGCCCGGGCGGCGACCCACACCTCGCAGGGCCTGCGGTCGGCCGAGGTCGAGGCCCTCGACCGGCTCCCGGACTCCGACGTGAAGCGGGCGCTGGCCGAGCTGCCGGAGGACCGCCGCATGGTCGTCTACTACGCCGACGTCGAGGGGTTCCCCTACAAGGAGATCGCGGAGATCATGGGTACACCGATCGGGACCGTGATGTCCCGGCTGCACCGTGGACGACGGCAGCTGCGCGACCTGTTGTCGGACTACGCGGCTGACCGAGGACTCGCCGGAGCACGCGGAGGAGAATCATGATGAGCGGGGACGTGACGCCCATCCCGCACGAGCCCGCCGAGGGCGAGAGCGAGTGCGAGCACGCACTGCACCACCTGTACGAGTACCTCGACTCGGAGATGACCGAGGCCGACGAGGACCGCATGCGCGCGCACGTCGCGCACTGCTCGCCCTGTCTGGCCGAGCTCAGCGTCGAGGAGCTCGTCAAGAAGCTCGTGAAGCGGTCCTGCGCCGAGCAGGCGCCGGCGACGCTGCGGCTGCGCATCCACGAGCAGCTCACCGTGATGCGCACCTCCGGCTGAGCGCACGGAGCACCACCGGGTCCGTGCCGAGGCACGGGCCGGGGACGACGACGGGCCGGCACCCTCCAGGGTGCCGGCCCGTCGTGCGTGGTGACGTCCTCAGGCGTTGGGACGCTTGCCGTGGTTGGCGTTCTTGCCCTTGCGGGCACGACGCTTGTTGCCGCGCTTGCTCATGATTTCTCCTCACGAGAAGGTGTTCGGGGGTCACACCATGATCCCACAACCGCACGTCGACCCGCGTCACCGGCCAACGGAGGCAGCATGAGCACCGAGTCCTGGGCGATCGCCGCCCCGCAGACCGTCGAGATCACCGGGGTGGGCGGCCTGTCCGTCCGGCTCCAGGACGGTCGGGTCGACGTCGTGGTCGACCCCGACGCGGAGCACGTCACGCTGGAGGTCGCCGAGGTCGGCGAGAAGCCGCTCCAGGTCGACCGTGACGGCGACCGCCTGCGGATCGGCTACGAACGCTCGATGGTGGAGGCCTTCGTGGCCCGGGTGCGGTCGCTGGGCAGCTCCGAGCGGGCGGTCGTCCGCCTCACGGTCCCGCCCGGGGTCCGGGTCGACGTCGGCACGATCGAGGCCGACGCCGACGTCAGCGGCACCGCCGGGACCGTGGTCAAGACCGTCACGGGGGCGGTGCGCACGGCGGGGACGTCGGGGTCGCTGTACCTGAAGTCCGTCTCCGGCGACGTGGCCGCCTCGGGACACACCGGCGACGTGTCCGCCCAGGTCGTCTCCGGTGCCCTGGCGCTCGAGGGGGCTCTCGGCAGGGTCTCCACGAGCAGCGTGTCGGGTGCGGTGGCCGTCACCGCGGCCGGCACCGTGCCGATGGTGTCGGCGAAGTCGGTCTCCGGCGACGTGGCGATCCGGCTCGACGAGGGCACCCCCCTCAGCCTCAAGGTCCGCGGTGCCGCGGGCCAGGCCGTGGTCGACGGCGAGGTGCTGCCCTCGACCACGCGCACCCTGTCCGTCGACCGCAGCGAGACCCCGACCGACGGGCGCAGCATCGCCTACGTCACCGCCGCCGTGACGAGCGCCCGGGTGATCGTCTCCCGCGGCTGAGCCGCGGCCGGGTCGCTACTCCGTGTCGTGCGGCAGCCCGAGCCAGGCGTGCCACCCGGTGTGCAGCACGAGCCAGGCCATCAGGCCGTAGCCGGCCTGGCCGGGGTAGGTCGACCCGGTGGTCGCCAGGTCGGCGAGCCACTGCTCGTGCTGGGCCAGCGGCGTGTACGTGTCCACGTAGGGCACCCGGCGGCGGCTGGCGACGTCGGAGAACGCGGCCGAGAGCTCGGCGATCCGGTCCCCGTCCTCCGGCCGGCCGGGCGGAGGACCGACGACGAAGGTCGACAGCCGACGGTTGTCGGCGACGTCGAGGATGTTGGCCAGGTTCAGCCGGGAGCGCGCCACCGACAGGCCCGAGTCGACGTCGTGGCGACCCAGGGCCACCACGAGCCGGTTGTCATGGGTCGCGTCCGGGCCGAACCGCGGCTCCGTCTCCGCCTCCCAGCGAGCTCCGAGGGTCGACGTCGTCTCGCCCGGCACCGCCAGGGTGAACGTCATCGCCGGGCGGTCGAACCGGGTCCGCGCCAGCACCCGGCCGGTCCAACCGAGCGCGCGGCCGTCGCCGACGCCCACGGCGAGCTCGTCGCCCACCACGCAGATCCGCACCTCGCGGTCCGTCACGAGCCGTCACCGTCCCCTGCCGTGTCCCAGTCTTGCGCCGCCATTGTTCCGTGACCTGGCACGGCACGGCATGATCCCACGCCGTGGCGTGCGGTCACCCGCTGGCAGGGAGGCGTCCCCGCCGGGTTCGTGACGTCGTGCCGGGGACCGGCGGTCAGGGCGTGGTCCGTCACAGCAGGGTGGCACCCCAGCGCACCTCGTGCTCCTCGCCCGGGGCCAGACGCACGAGCCGGTCGCCGGTGTTGAACGCGTCCGCGTAGCAGCTCATCGGCTCCGCGGCCAGGCCGAGACGCTCGTGCCCGGTGATGTGGTCGGCCGAGCAGACCTGCCAGCAGTCCATCGACGAGTCCGCCCAGACGGCGGCGGTCCGGCCGTCCGGGCAGCCGAGCCGGCACCAGGACAGGCCCCGCTCGTCACGGGTCGCGCCGACCCAGGCGTCGTCGAGGTCGAGCCCCGCCAACGAGCGCGTCGTGCGCAGGTCGTGGTCGCCCGCGACCGGCTCGACGCCGGTGGGCAGCAGCCGGTCGTCGACCGTCACGTGCTCGGTCGCGTCCAGGCGGACGGTGCAGTCGTCGAGGTCGGCCCCGCCCGCGGAGAGCCAGGGGTGGAACCCGACCCCGTACGGCGCGGTGCCGGTGCCGACGTTGCGGGTGGTCACGCGGACCTCGAGGCCCTGCTCGGCGTCCAGGGCGTAGCGCACCCGGGTGGTGAGCTGGAACGGCCAGCCCTTCTGCGCGGGCAGCGCCAGCTCGAGCGTCACCGCGTGGTCGGCGACCTCGACGGCGGACCAGCGGTACCAGCAGCCCAGGCCGTGCAGCGCCGTGCCCCGGTCGGGTTCGCTCAGCGGGAGCTGGTGGGTCTCCCCGTCGTCCGTCGTGTAGCGGCCGTCGCGCAGCCGGTTCGGCCAGGGCACCAGGACGGCGGCGTTGAAGACCGGCGCCGGCTCGTGCTCGTCGAAGGGGACGAAGACGTCACGCCCGTCCACCGAGTACTCCCGCACCATGGCACCGACCTCGGTGATCGTGGCGCGGTGGGTGCCGGCGGACAGGCGGTACTGGGTGCCGGACGGCGCGGGCGCCGTCGCGGGGATCTGGCTCGTGTTCACGGTCACACCGTAGTCGCCGAGCCCGATCGGTGCGTGCCGCGTACCGTGGGAAGGTCGACCCCACGGACTTGGAGAAACAGATGGAGAAGCGGGTACTCGGCCGGACCGGCCGGATGGTGTCGGTCGTCGGCCTGGGCACCTGGCAGCTCGGCGGGGACTGGGGCGAGGTGAGCGACGCCGAGTCGCGCGCCGTGCTCGAGGCGTCGCTCGAGGCCGGCGTGACCTTCTACGACACCGCCGACGTCTACGGTGACGGCCGCAGCGAGCAGGCGGTGGGCGCCTTCCTGGCGGACCACCGTGACGAGGGTCTCACCGTGGCCACGAAGATGGGACGCCGGGCGGACCAGGTGCCGGAGAACTACGTCCTGGAGAACTTCCGCTCCTGGACGGACCGGTCCCGGGCCAACCTCGGGGTCGACACGCTCGACCTGGTGCAGCTCCACTGCCCGCCCACGCCGGTGTACTCCCGCGACGAGGTGTACGACGCGTTGGACACCCTCGTCGACGAGGGCGTGACGGCCGCCTACGGCGTCTCGGTGGAGACCGTGGACGAGGCGCTGACCGCCATCGCACGGCCCGGTGTCGCGACCGTCCAGATCATCCTCAACGCGTTCCGGCACAAGCCGCTGGAGAAGGTCCTGCCCGCGGCGTCCGAGGCGGGCGTCGGGATCATCGCCCGCGTCCCCCTGGCCTCCGGCCTGCTGTCGGGCCGCTACACGAAGGACACCACGTTCGCCGAGGACGACCACCGCACGTTCAACCGCGGGGGAGAGGCCTTCGACGTCGGCGAGACGTTCTCCGGCGTCCCGTTCGAGGTCGGCGTCGAGGCCGCGGCGTCCTTCACCGAGCTGGCCGAGGGGCTCGAGCAGGACCTCACCCCGGCCCAGGCCGCGCTCGCGTGGGTCTGGCAGAGCCCGGGCGTCTCCACCGTGATCCCCGGTGCCCGCACCCCGGAGCAGGCGCGGCTCAACGCCGCCGCGGGCGGGGCGCACAGCCTCGGTCCGCTGTTCGCCTCCCGCGTGCGCGAGCTCTACGACGGGTCGATCCGCGAGCACGTCCACGACAAGTGGTGAGTCGATAGCGCAGGACGCACGAGAAGGGCCCGGGAGCGGATGCTCCCGGGCCCTTCTCGTGCTCGTGCTGCCTGGCCGGACCGTCAGCGGGTGAAGACCTGGTCGAGCAGGATCTCCTGCTCCTCCTTGTGCCGCTTCGCGGTGCCGGCGGCCGTGGACGCCGACGCCGGTCGGGAGATGACCTGGACCCGGGGCAGGTCCTCCGGCATCGCCAGGTGCAGGTAGGACCACGCACCCTGGTTCTGCGGCTCGTCCTGGACCCACACGACCTCGGCGTCCGGGTACGTGGCGATCTGCTCGCGCACCTGCTCCTCGGGGAACGGGTACAGCTCCTCGAGGCGCACCAGCGCCGTGCTGGTGTCCCCGCGCTTGCTGCGCTCGGCGGCCAGGTCGTAGTAGACGCGACCCGTGCAGAGCACCAGACGACGGACGTCGGCGGGGTCGACGTCCCCGCGGGCCACCGCGGGGTCCCCGAGCACCGGCTCGAAGGTGCCGGTGGTGAAGTCCTCCACGCTGGAGGCGGCGGCCTTGAGGCGCAGCAGCTGCTTCGGGGTCAGCACCACGAGCGGGCGTCGCGGACGGGCGTAGGCCTGGCGGCGCAGCAGGTGCGCGTACGAGGCCGGCGTGGACGGCTGCGCCACGCTGATGTTGTTCTCCGCGGCGAGCTGGAGGAACCGCTCGGGCCGGGCCGAGGAGTGGTCCGGACCCTGTCCCTCGTACCCGTGCGGGAGCAGCATGACGACCGAGGAGTTCTGGCCCCACTTCTGCTCGGCGGAGGAGATGAACTCGTCGATGACGGTCTGCGCGCCGTTGACGAAGTCGCCGAACTGCGCCTCCCAGAGCACCAGGGCGTCCGGGCGCTCGACCGAGTAGCCGTACTCGAAGCCGAGGGCCGCGTACTCGCTCAGCGAGGAGTCGTACACCCAGAACTTCGCCTGGTCGCCCGACAGGTACAGCAGCGGGGTCCACTCCGCACCCGTGTGCCGGTCGTGCAGGACGGCGTGTCGCTGCGTGAACGTGCCGCGGCGCGAGTCCTGCCCCGCGAGCCGCACCGGCGTGCCCTCGATGAGCAGCGACCCGAAGGCCACGAGCTCGCCGAAGCCCCAGTCGATGTCGCCCTCCTTGGCCATGAGCTGGCGCTTCTCGAGCAGCTTGCCGAGCTTGGGGTGGACCGTGAAGCCCTCGGGCGGCTGGACCTGGACGTCACCGACGCGCTCCAGGACGGCGTGCGGGATCGCCGTCTTCCAGCCGACCATCGTGCCGGCGTCCTCACGCTGCGACTCCGGACGCTCCAGCCCGGCGATCTCCTCCGTGCCGGAGGAACGGTCGGACGAGGACGAGCCCTTGGTCTCGGTGAAGACCCGCTCGAGCTGTGCCTGGTAGTCCTTGAGCGCCTGCTCGGCCTCCTCGACGGTGATGTCGCCGCGGGCCACGAGGTTCTTCGTGTAGAGCTTGCGCACCGACTGCTTGGCCTCGATGAGGTTGTACATCAGCGGCTGCGTCATCGAGGGGTCGTCGCCCTCGTTGTGCCCGCGCCGGCGGTAGCAGACCATGTCGATGATGACGTCCCGGTCGAACTGCTCGCGGTAGGCGAAGGCGAGCTCGGCCACGCGGACGCAGGCCTCCGGGTCGTCACCGTTCACGTGGAAGACGGGGACCTGGTAGCCCTTGGCCACGTCGGTGGAGTACGTCGTCGAACGCGACGAGGACGGGCCCGTGGTGAAGCCGACCTGGTTGTTGATGACGACGTGGATCGTGCCGCCGGTGCGGTAGCCGCGCAGCTGGGCGAGGTTGAGCACCTCCGGCACGACACCCTGGCCCGCGAAGGCCGCGTCGCCGTGGATGAGCAGCGGCAGCACGGAGAACCCGTCGCCGCCGAGGTCGATCCGGTCCTGCTTGGCCCGCACGATGCCCTCGAGGACGGGGTCCACGGCCTCCAGGTGGGACGGGTTGGCCGCCAGGTAGACCTTCGTCGTGGCACCGGACTCGGCGGTGAAGGTCCCCTCGGTGCCGAGGTGGTACTTGACGTCGCCGGAGCCCTGGACCGACTTCGGGTCGATCTGGCCCTCGAACTCCTTGAAGATCTGGCCGTAGCTCTTGCCGGCGATGTTGGCCAGCACGTTGAGACGACCGCGGTGCGCCATGCCGACGCCGACCTCGTCGAGCCCGTTCTCGGCGGCCTTGGACAGGATCGCGTCGAGCAGCGGGATGACGGCCTCGCCGCCCTCGAGGGAGAACCGCTTCTGCCCGACGTACTTCGTCTGCAGGAACGTCTCGAAGGCCTCGGCCGAGTTCAGCCGGCGCAGGATCCGCAGCTGGTCCTCGCGCGGGGTGCGGGCGTAGCCGTGCTCGAGCCGGTCCTGCAACCACTTGCGCTGGGTCGGGTCGGACAGGTGCATGTACTCGATGCCGATCGAGCGGCAGTAGGAGTCGCGCAGCAGGCCGAGCGTGTCGCGCAGCGTCGCCTTCGGCGTACCGCCGAAGCCGCCGGTCGGGAACGACCGGTCCAGGTCCCACAGCGTCAGCCCGTGGTTCTGGATGTCGAGGTCGGGGTGCTTGCGCTGGCGGTAGGCGAGCGGGTCGGTGTCCGCCATGAGGTGGCCGCGCGAGCGGTAGGAGTGGATGAGCTCGGCGATCTTGGCGGGCTTGGCCGCCTCGACGTCGGCGTCGACCGTGTTGTCGCGGACCCAGCGCACCGGCTCGTAGGGGATCCGCAGCGCCGCGAAGACGCGGTCGTAGAAGCCGTCCAGGCCGAGCAGCTTGCCCGCCAGGATCTTGAGGAACTCGCCGGACTGCGCACCCTGGATGATGCGGTGGTCGTAGGTCGACGTGACCGTCATGACCTTCGAGACGCCCATCCGGGCGAGCTGCTCCTCGGAGGCGCCGGCGAACTCCGCCGGGTAGTCCATGGCGCCGACGCCGATGATGGTGCCCTGCCCCTGCATGAGGCGGGGGACCGAGTGCACGGTGCCGATGCCGCCGGGGTTGGTCAGCGAGATCGTGGTGCCGGCGAAGTCGTCCATGCCGAGCTTGCCCCCGCGCGCCTTGCGCACGAGCTCCTCGTAGGCGGCCCAGAAGCCCGCGAAGTCGAGCTCCTCGGCCTTCTTGATGCTCGGCACGAGCAGCTGGCGCGAGCCGTCCGGCTTGGCCAGGTCGATGGCGAGGCCGAACCCGACGTGCGCGGGGTGGACCACGTGCGGCTTGCCGTCGGTGTGCTCGTAGTGCGCGTTCATGACCGGCATGTCGGCCAGCGCCTCGACGAGTGCGAAGCCGATGAGGTGCGTGAACGAGATCTTGCCGCCGCGGCCGCGCTTGAGGTGGTTGTTGATGACGATGCGGTTGTCGACCATCAGCTTGGCGGGGACCGCGCGCACCGACGTCGCGGTCGGCACCTCGAGCGAGGCCTCCATGTTCGTCACCACGCGCGCCGCGGGACCACGCAGCTTCTGCACGTCGTCCGTGGCCTCGTCCTCGTCGGACGCCGGCTCGGTGCGGGCGACCTCGGCGTAGGGAGCCGTGGCGGGCAGCGCCTCGGCGACCGGCGCGTCGGCCGCGGAGATCTCCGGGTCGGCCGGTACGGGGGCGGGCGCGGACGCCTGGGAGACCTCCGCCGCGGCGGTCCCGTCCGCGGCCGAGGAGGTCCCCTGCTCAGCACGCGAGGGCTCCTCGGTCTCGGTCTCCCCCTCGGCCGGGGCGGACGCGGCCGAGGCCGCCGTCGTCTCGGTCGGCGCCGGGGAGCCGTTCGACGGCGCCTCGTCCGACTCGCCCGGGGTGTAGTCCTCGAAGAAGTCCCACCACGCGGGGTCGACCGCGTTCTTGTCCTTCAGGTACTGCTCGTAGAGCTCGTCGACGAGCCACTCGTTGGCTCCGAACGACGCGCTCTCGGCGCTGATCGACTCTGACCCTGCCTTGGGGGACACCACGCCCGGATCGCCCACTTCCCAGATTGCATGCTTGGTACTGCCGTCCGATGGTCGGACCCCACCAGCGTAAGCCGTCCTGCCGGTTCTGCAGCGCCCGGGGTCGGCGCCTTGGCGCGGTGGACAAGGTCTTGCCCACCCGTGCGTGACGGGTGGGTAATCGGTCGTCAAAGGTGCGGGTGTCGTTGTCTCGTCCGGCGTCATGACCGGCTCACGGCCGCGGGTCGGACGGCGGCCCGTGTGACCGATCTCACGATCGGCGGGGTGCTCCTACTCGGTGGTCACGCCCGGAGCGGGCCGCGCCTCGGCCGGCAGGGTCACCCGCATCGTCGCGCCGGACTCGGTGTCGGCGACCGCGACGTGACCGCCGTGGAGGTCCACGGCCCACCGCACGATCGCCAGACCGATGCCGGTGCCGCCGCTCGTGCTCGCCACCGACCGGACGCTCGGGGCGCCGCTGGCGAACCGTTCGAAGACGCGCTCGCGGTCCTCGGGCGCGATGCCGGGCCCCTCGTCGCTCACCTCGATGACGACGTCGTCCTGCTCCGGGTAGGCGTCCAGGCGCACCGTGCCGCCGTGCGGCGAGTGCCGGATCGCGTTCTGCAGCAGGTTGGTCACCACCTGCCGGATCCGTTCGACATCGGCCTCCAGCACGAGGTCCTCGGGGGTGACGTCCACGACGTACGCCAACCCCTTGGCGGCGTCCACCATCGACATGGACTCCGCGCACTCCTCGAGGAAGTCGCCCACCGAGAACTGCGTCAGCGTCAGCGCCGACGCGCCGGCCTCGACGCGCGACAGGTCCAGCAGGTAGGTGACGAGCCGCGTGAGCCGCTCGGTCTGCTGCAGCGACAGCTCGAGCGTCGCCGGGGTGGGTTCGGAGACCCCGTCGACGAGGTTCTCGAGCTGTGCCTGCAGGGCGGCGACGGGCGTGCGCAGCTCGTGCGAGACGTTCGCGATCAGGTCACGGCGGATCCGGTCGGACGACTCCAGGTCGCCCGCCATCGTGTTGAACGCCTCGGCGAGCTGACCGACCTCGTCGCGACTGGTCGAGCGCACCCGGATCGAGTAGTCGCCGTCCGCCATGGCCCGTGCCGCGGCCGTCATCTCGCGCAGGGGGGACGTCATGCCCCGGGCCAGGAGCTGGGTGAGCACCAGCGAGACGATGATCGCCAGCGGGAACGTGCGGCTGGGGCCGAGGTCGTTGCGCAGACCCACCCAGGTGATGAGCACCCCGACGGTGACGCTGGCGACCACCAGCAGCCCCAGCTTGGCCTTGAGCGAGTGGATCGGGTCGAGGGGGCGGACGTCCCGGAGGCGGTGCTCGCGCCGTCGGTCACCGCCGTCGTCGTGAGCGGCTCCCACGCTCAGTCCGCCGGGGGCTCGAACGCGTAGCCGACCCCGTGCACCGTGCGGATGAGCTCCGAACCGAGCTTGCGACGCAGCGCCTTGATGTGGGAGTCGACGGTGCGGGTGCCGCTGGCGTCGGCCCAGTCCCAGACCTCCGCGAGCAGCTTCTCCCGGGTCTGGACCGTCTTGGGCGCGCTGGCCAGCATGACCAGCAGCTCGAACTCCGTCGGCGTCAGGTGCACCTCCTCGCCCTCACGGTGCACCCGCCGCTGGGCGCGGTCGATCGTCACGTCGCCGGCGACGAGCGGAGGCTCGGCCGGTGCCGACGCCGCGGCCTGCGCGGCACGCTCCACGCGGCGCAGCAGGGCCTTGACCCGGGCGACCAGCTCGCGCATCGAGAAGGGCTTGGTCATGTAGTCGTCCGCGCCCACGCCGAGGCCGATGATCATGTCGGTCTCGTCGTCCCGGGCGGTGAGCATGAGGATCGGCGTCGGGTGCTCGGCCTGGATCCGGCGGCAGACCTCCAGCCCGTCGAGCCCCGGCAGCATCACGTCCAGCACGACGGCGTCCGGGTGCAGGCGGGCGGCGGCGTCCACGCCGGCGAGCCCGTCGCGGGCGACCTCGACCCGCCATCCCTCGGCGGAGAGGCGCTGTGCGATGGCCGTCGCGATGGCCGGCTCGTCCTCCACGACGAGGACGGTGGCGTTCTGCTGGCCCTGGCCGGGCCCGCTCGCAGTGGTGGTCATGACCCCTATCTTGCACGCACAACCTCAGGTTTCGCTGGGCAGAGGCGGGCGTGGCGGGCGCTGCCGCGGAGCCGATACGATCTGGTCACGATGGACGACAGTCGATATACCGGTCCGCCGAGCAGCTGGAGTCTGCCGTGCTGACCGACGTGCTCATGCTCGGTGTCGGTGTGCTGCTCACCGCCGGTACCGCGATCTTCGTGGCCAGCGAGTTCTCCCTGGTGACCCTCGACCCCGCGGTCGTGGGGGCCGACGACGAGGAGGGCGACAGTCCCCCGCCCGGCCGGAGAGGCCCCGATCGTCGGGACCGCATCGTCCGAGCCGGGCTGAAGCACCTGTCGACGGAGCTGAGCTCCGCGCAGGTCGGGATCACCGCCACCACCATCCTGCTGGGCTACACCGCCCAGCCGGCGCTGCTGTCGCTGTTCGGGGCGTCCTTCGCCGGGACGCCGTTGGGCGAGGGCGTGTCCGCCGTGCTGGCCTTCACCCTCGCGCTCGTCGTGGTCAACGGGTTCTCGATGCTCTTCGGCGAGCTCATCCCGAAGAACTTCGCCCTCTCGGCGCCGCACGGCACCGCGCGGGCGGTGGTGCCGCTGCAGCGTGCCTTCACGATCGCCGCGGGGCCGCTCATCCGCGTCCTCAACGGGTCCGCCAACGCGATCCTGCGCCGGATGGGCGTCGAGCCGCGCGAGGAGCTCTCCGGTGCGCGCTCGGCGACCGAGCTCGTCTCGCTGGTCCGACGGTCGGCCCAGGAGGGGACGCTCGAGAAGGGCACCGCGACGCTGCTGGCGAACCTGCTCGAGCTCGACGAGCTGGTCGCCCGGGACGTCATGACCGATCGCACCCGCATGGTGGTGGTCAACCGTGACACCAGCGCGACGGAGGTCGTCTCGCTCGCCCACCGCACCGGCCACTCCCGGTTCCCGGTGATCGGCGACGACCGGGACGACGTCGTGGGCCTCGTGCACCTGCGCCGTGCGGTCTCCGTGCCCTTCGAGCGCCGCGACGAGGTGCCGGCCGGTGCGCTGATGGTCGAGGCCCCGCGGGTGCCCGAGACCGTCAGCCTCGGCCCGCTGCTCGTCGAGCTGCGGGGGCTGGGCCTGCAGATGGCCGTCGTGGTCGACGAGTACGGCGGCACCTCCGGCGTCGTGACGCTGGAGGACGTCGTCGAGGAGCTCGTCGGCGACGTCACCGACGAGCACGACCGCCGCCGTGGCGGGGTCGCCGGCCTGGCCGACGGCGCCTGGTCCGTCCCCGGCGTCCTGCGCCCCGACGAGCTGGAGGAGGCCACCGGCCTCTGCGTCCCGGAGGCGCCCTCCTACGAGACGCTCGGCGGTCTGGTGATGGCGCACCTGGGACGGCTCCCGGAGATCGGGGACGAGGTCCAGGTCGACGACGTCGTGCTCCGTGTCGACCTGATCGACGGACGACGCATCGAACGGCTGCGCGCGCGGTCGCGGCAGGAGGGATCCGCATGAGCACCGGGAGCGCCCTGCTGATCGGTCTGCTGCTGCTGGTGGGCAACGCCTTCTTCGTGGGGGCGGAGTTCGCCGTGCTGTCCGTGCGGCGCAGCACCATCGAACCCCGGGCCGAGGCGGGGGAGAAGCGCGCCAAGGTCGTGCTGTGGGCGATGGAGAACGTGTCCCTGATGCTGGCCTGCGCCCAGCTGGGCATCACGGTGTGCTCCACGGGGCTCGGCATCATCGCCGAGCCCGCCCTGGCGCACCTGCTGGAGGGTCCCTTCGAGACGATGGGGATCCCCGAGCAGCTCGTGCACCCCGTGGCGCTGGTCATCGCGCTCGGCATCGTCGTCTACCTGCACGTCGTGCTCGGCGAGATGGTGCCGAAGAACCTCGCGGTGACCGGTCCGGAGCGTGCCGCCCTGTGGTTCGCGCCGCCGCTGGTCCTCATCGCGCGGTTCGTGCGCCCCGTCATCGTGGCGCTCAACTGGATCGCGAACCACGTGATCCGCCTGCTGGGCGTCGAGCCCAAGGACGAGGTGGCCTCCGCGTTCACCGTCGAGGAGGTGCAGTCGATCGTCGAGGCCTCGCGCGCCGAGGGCGTGCTCGAGGACGACGAGGGACTGCTCACGGGAGCCATCGAGTTCTCCTCGCGTACGGCGCGGGACGTGATGGTGCCTGTCGACGCCCTGGTGACCGTGTCACCCGGAGCCACGCCCGACGACGTCGAGCACGAGGTGTCCCGCACCGGCTACAGCCGCTTCCCCATGGCCGCACCGGACGACGCCGAGGGTGCGCGGAGCCTGCTGGGCTACCTGCACCTCAAGGACGTCCTGTACGCCACCAACGGCAACCGTTCCCGGCCGGTCCCGACGTGGCGCGTCCGCGCCATGGCGACGGTCGCCCCGACCGACGAGGTCGAGGACACGCTGCGGGCGATGCAGCGCTCCGGTGCGCACCTCGCCCGGGTCGACGACGGCGGACGCACGGTCGGCGTGGTCTTCCTGGAGGACATCCTCGAGGAGCTCGTCGGCGAGGTTCGTGACGCGATGCAGCGCCGGCGTTGAGGCATGAACAAGGTGTGAACAAGGGGGGACTTGGACGGGGGGCGGGCCACCGCTAGGGTGCGGTCACAGACCGACACCGGCGGTTCGCGGAAGCGACGTCGTCGCAGGTCGACCGGGAGATGCACGACATGGCCACGCAGAGCGCGGCCGGACGCAGGAGGTGGAGTGGACGCGACGCCGCAGGGTGACGACGCGACCCCGCGCTCCCGCCGAGAGATCCGTGAGGCCGAGCAGGGCCGGTCGGGCCGGACGGCCCGCACCCGTCGGCCCGCGGGGGGCCGGGCACGGTCCCGCGGGGCCCACGCCGCCCCGGCGGGGCACACCTGGATCACCCGGGCGACCGTGCTCGGCTCCCTGGCCGCCGCGACCATCGCGGGGCCGCTGACCGCGGGTGCGCAGGGTGACGAGCGGTCGCCCTTCGACCTGGACGACCCGACCTCGTCGGGTCCCTCCACGCTCGCGCTGCTCCAGTCCGGCGCGTCGACGCCGCCCACCGCGTCCTCCATCGCCGCGGTCCCGCGCGAGCGCAACACCGTCGACGTCGCGAGCCGCGCCTCGGCCGACCGTGAGCCGCTGCCCGACTGCGACCCCTCGGCCCCGGTCGACGGCGGCAACGGGCAGCTCGCCGACCACTCGCTGTGCGACCTCTGGCAGCCCGGCGAACAGCTGCGGCCCGACGCCGCCGTCGCCCTGAGCGCCCTCAACGAGGCGTTCAACGCGCGGTTCGGCCGCAACCTCTGCCTGGTCGACAGCTACCGGTCCCTGTCCTCCCAGTACGCCGTGAAGGCCAGCCGCGGCTACCTCGCGGCGACGCCGGGCACCTCGATGCACGGCTGGGGACTCGCGATCGACCTGTGCTCGAAGGAGACGGGGAGCTCGGAGGTCTACGGCTGGCTCTGGGACAACGCGCCGGCCTACGGGTGGGAGAACCCGCCGTGGGCCCAGCGGGGCGGGTCCGGCAAGTACGAGCCGTGGCACTTCGAGTTCCGTGCCGGCGTCGAGGAAGTCTCCTACTGGCACTGAGCCGAGCACGGCGGCGTAGTCTCGACCCATGGCCACGGACTACTCCGACTTCGAGTTCGAGCGGCGCTTCCTGGTGCGCGACCTGCCCGACGTCCTGCGCGACGCGCCGTCGCTGATCGTCCAGTCCTACTACCTGTCCGACGGCGGCTACGCCCTGCGCGTCCGTGCCCAGGCCGGCGGAGTGGACGCGGCCCTCGACGCGACGAGCGACGCCCGCGACGTCCTCGCCCGGTGGCGTGACCGGGTCGACTTCGCCGCGATGACGGTCAAGGGGCCCTCCGCCGGCGGCACGCGCTACGAGGCGGAGCGGGAGCTCGACACCCTCGTCGCGGTCGAGCTCGTGCGCCGGGGCGGCGCGCGCGTCGTCAAGACGCGCTACGCCGCCTGGCTCGGCGCGGACGGCTGGTCGATCGACGTCTTCGGCGGCGCGAACCACCCGCTGGTCGTGGCCGAGTGCGAACGGTCCGGCCCGGTGACCGAGCTGCAGATCCCCGACTTCTGCGTCACCGAGATCACCGACGACCGCCGCTTCTCCAACGAGTCCCTGGCCGTGCGGCCCTACGGGGAGTGGGCGGCCGCCTACGCCGAGGAGCTGGCCGCGCACGGGCCCGCGTTCCGGGAGGACTTCGGTCCGAACCAGGAGCTCGGCGGCCTGTAGCGCGGCCGGCCCTCCGGTCAGCCGCGCAGCCGGGCCATCCAGGCCTCGACGTCCTCCGGCCGCCGGGGGAGCGCCGCCGAGAGGTTCTCGTTGCCGTCGGCGGTGACCAGGACGTCGTCCTCGATGCGCACGCCGATGCCGCGGTACTCCTCGGGCACGGCCAGGTCGTCCGCCTTGAAGTACAGGCCGGGCTCGATCGTGAACACCATCCCGGGCTCGAGGACGCCGTCGAGGTACATCTCGCGGCGGGCCTGCGCGCAGTCGTGCACGTCGAGGCCGAGGTGGTGCGAGGTGCCGTGCACCATCCAGCGGCGGTGCTGCTGACCCTCCGGCGACAGGGACTCCTCGGCGGATACGGGCAGCAGGCCCCACTCCTCGAGCCGGGCGGCGATGACCTCCATCGCGGCGGCGTGGATGTCGCGGAACCGCGCCCCCGGCTTCGCCACGGCGAACGCGGCGTCGGCGGCGTCGAGCACCGCGGTGTAGATCCGGCGCTGGACCTCGGTGTACTCGCCGTCCACGGGCAGGGTGCGGGTGACGTCGGCGGTGTAGAGCTCGTCGATCTCGACGCCCGCGTCCAGCAGCACCATCTCGCCACGGCGGACCACGCCGTCGTTCGTGATCCAGTGCAGCGTCGTGGCGTGATCGCCGGCGGCGGCGATGGTCTCGTAGCCGACCGTGTTGCCCTCGAGCCGGGCGTGGGCGTCGAACGCCGTCTCGATGACGCGCTCCCCCCGGCGGTGCTCCACCGCCCGCGGCAGGGAGCGGACGACCTCCTCGAACCCCTCGATCGTGCGCGCGACGGCGTCACGCATGAGCTCGACCTCGAGCTCGTCCTTGACCAGGCGCAGCTCGGAGGCGGCCTCGGCGAGGGCGTCGTCCTGCGCCTGCTCCTGGGTGCCGGCCTCGGTGCGGATCGCCTCGATCACCGCCGTGATCTCCTCGTCGGCCTCGGCGATCACCAGCACCTGCACGCCGTCGGTGCCGACGTCCTTGGCCAGCGCCTCCCGCAGCTCGTCGACGTGGCGGGCCTCGATGCCGGTCGCGGTGGTGACGTCGTCCAGCGTCGGACGGGCGCCGACCCAGAACTCGCCGTAGCGGGAGTCCGCGTAGAACTCCTCGGTGTCGCGCGGTGCGAGGGGACGCACGTACAGCACGGCGTGGTGCTGGGAGCCGCCGTCGCCCTCGCCCTCGGCGGTCGGGTGCAGGACCAGCACGGCGTCGGGCTCCTGGTCGGTGCCGAAACCGGTGAGGTGAGCGAACGCCGAGTGCGGTCGGAACCGGTAGTCGGTGTCGTTCGAGCGCTGCTTCAGCGGCCCCGCGGGGATCACCAGGCGGGTGCCGGCGAAGCGCGCCGAGAGCCGGGCCCGCCGGGCCGCGGTGAACGGGACGGCCCGGCCCGGCGTGATGCCGAGGTCCTGCCGGGGCGCCCACCGGGAGGTGATGAACTGCTTGAACGCGTCCGAGGTCGGGCGCTGCGAACGGTTGCTGCCGCGCTCGGTGATCGTCTCGTCGCTGGGTCGGTCGACCGGGGTGGTGTCGCTCATGGGCCCAGTCTCGCACCTCGGGAGGGCCGGGTGAGGCTTCCCGGACCGGCGGGGGTCAGTCGCGGGCGAAGTCCGCCAGCGCGCGGCTCAGCACGCGGTTGTAGTCGTCCGGTGCGTCCAGGTGGACGTCGTGGCCGATCCCGGGGACGACGACGAGCGCACCCCGGTCCGCGGTCCGGGCGAAGCGCTGCTCCTGCCAGCGCAGGTGGCAGCGTGCCCCGTTGACCAGCCACACCGGGACGTCGACCGCCTCGAGGTCCGCCAGCGCCGACCAGCCGGACAGCTCGCCCAGCGCGTCGGTGACGAGGTCCCAGCCCGGCCGGTCGTCCCGGTCGTTCCCGGCTCCGGGAGCCAGGCGGCGCATGACGGAGCTCCCGGCGCGGACCAGCCCGTCGGCCACGTCCCGGTACAGGCGGACGGGCTTGCCCCGCGGCTCGGTGCTGCACCCGGAGGCGACGACGCCGAGCAGCGGTCGGTCCTCGTCCGGCGTCGTCCGCTGGGCGGCCCAGCCGAGGGAGACGTAGCCGCCGAGCGACTGGCCGACCATCATCACCGGGGTGTCGCGGGGGAACGAGGCGACGGCGTCGTCGAGGTGGTCCCAGGCCCGACGGAACGAGAAGCGCTCGGACATCCGCCGTCCGTGACCGGGCAGGTCGACGGCGACGGCCGAGTGCCCCAGCGCCTCCAGGTGGTCCACCTGCCGCGCCCAGGCCGAGCCGTCCTGGCGCATGCCGTGCACGAGCACGACACCGACCTGTCGGGTCGGTGTCGTCGGGGCGTGGGATTCGAGCAGGGCGGCACTCACGATCTCCATCCTCCTCCTCCGGTGCGCCCGCCCGTCGGGGGGCGCGTGGAGAGCGTGTGAGGGCATGGCGGCGCTTCCCTACACTTGGCGCGTGATCGACCTCCATACCCACTCCCGTGCCTCGGACGGCACGGACACCCCACGCGGCGTCCTCGAGGCCGCGGCGTCGGCCGGCGTGACCGTCGTGGCGCTGACCGACCACGACTCCACCGCCGGGTGGGACGAGGCGGCGGCAGCCGTGGCGGACACCGGCGTGGCGCTGGTGCGCGGCATCGAGATCTCGACGCGGGCGCGCACGCCCGAGGGCGGGATCAGCGTGCACCTGCTCGGCTACCTGCACGACCGGGAGCACCCCGCGCTGCTGGCGGAGCTGCAGCGCACCCGGGACGACCGCGTGCAGCGGGCCCGGCGCATGACCGAGCGCCTCGCCGAGGACTACCCGGTGACGTGGGAGGACGTCGTGGCCCAGACGCACGGCGGCGCCACGGTCGGCCGGCCGCACCTGGCGGACGCCCTGGTGGCGGCCGGGGTGGTCGCGCACCGTGACGAGGCGTTCGCGACGATGCTGCACCCGGGAGCCCCGTACTACGTACCGCACTACGCCCCGGACACCGCGGACGCCGTGCGGGCAGTGCTGGCCGCGGGCGGTGTGCCCGTCATGGCGCACCCGCGGGCGGGCCGGCGCGGGCGCGTGGTCACGGAGGAGACGATCGCCGAGCTGGCCGAGGTCGGCCTGGCCGGGCTCGAGGCCGACCACCGGGACCACTCCGCCGACGACCGTGACAGGATGCGGGGGCTCGCGCGCGAGCTGGGGCTGCTCGTCACCGGTGCGAGCGACTACCACGGGGTCGGCAAGCAGAATCGCCTGGGCGAGCACACCACCGACCCGGACGTGCTGGCGGAGATCGAGGAGAGGGGAACGCTGGAGGTGCTGCGGCCGTGGACACGATGATCGACCTGACCCTGTTCACCCAGGTCTTCGTGACGCTGTGGGTGATCATGGACCCGCCCGGGACGATCCCGGTGTTTCTCGCGCTGACCTCCACGATGGGGGCCAAGCAGCGCAGCCGTGCGGCCCTGCAGGCGGTGACGGTCGCGTTCTGCGTGATCGTGGTCTTCGCGCTCTTCGGTCAGCAGCTGCTGTCGTACATGGGGATCTCGCTCGCCGCGCTGCAGGCGTCGGGGGGTCTGCTGCTGCTCATCGTGGCGATGCAGCTGCTCATCGGCCACTTCGACACCGGCGAGGCGACGGCGGCGACACCGGGGGCGAACGTGGCCCTGGTCCCGCTGGGTACCCCCCTGCTGGCAGGACCGGGCGCGATCGTGGCCACGATGGTGTTCGTGCAGCAGGCCGACATCGAGGGGGACTGGGTGCCCCCGGTGGCGGCCATCGCGCTCGCCATCGTGCTGGTGCACGTCTCGCTGTACCTGGCGATGCGCTTCGCCGAGGTGCTGCACCGCGTGCTCAAGGACTCCGGCGTCACGCTCATCACCCGGATCGCCGGCATCCTGCTCGCCGCGATCGCCGTGCAGCAGATCGCCGACGGCGTCATGGAGTTCATCGCGACGGCGTGAGGGTCCTGGGGTCAGGCGTCGAGCGGGGAGAGGGTGACCTCGACCGCGGCGCCCGGCTCCAGGCCCTCGGCCTGTCGCACGGCCTTCTTCATCGGCAGCACGTAGCCGTTCTGGTCCTGGGACGGGAACACGGACGTCTGCCACGTCGTCGACCCGACGCGGACCCGGACGCGGATCGACCCGAAGCCGCGGGGCGGCAGCGGGACGTCGGCGAGCAGGTCGGACTCGTCCGGCGGCACGGTGACGAACCACCAGGAGTCGTCCTGCCGTGCGTCCCACCGCCACAGCGGTGCGGTGAACGTGAGCTCCACGGGCACACGGTACGTCAGGCCCCCTACGGCGGCTCAGAAGACGTCCAGCGCCGCCCCGACCGACTCGATGCGTTCCATGCGCCGGTGCGCGACGTCGCCGAGCTCGGCGAGGACGGCCGACACGACCGCTTCCACCAGCGCCATCGCCGGCGCCATCGCGTCGTAGGCCGAGGCGGTCCCGGTGTCGCTCGGCAGGACCGCGTCCGCCAGGGAGGCCACGGGGGAGAGCCACACGTCGGTGAAGAGCACCACGGACGCCTTGCGGTCGACGGCGAACTGCGCCAGGCGGGCGGAGTCCTTCTCGTAGCGTCGGTAGTCGAAGACGACGAGGACGTCACGATGCCCCAGGTCGGCCAGGGCGTGGGTGCGTCCCTCGGGGCGGTCCGTGACGTACTCGACGTCCGGCCGCATCTGCTGCAGGTGCTGGACGAGGTACAGCCCGACCAGCCGGCTGAACCGGCCCCCGACCACGAGCACGCGCCGTGCGTCGCGGGCGAGCAGGTCCACGGCGCGGGAGAAGTCGCTCGGCGGCAGGTCGGCGAAGGTCCGCCGGACGGCTTCCTCGGCGGCCGGCGCGTAGCGTGCCAGCGCCTCGTCGGCGCCGGTCGCGTCGGCGACGTCGCGGGACCGGTAGAGCGACAGCGGGGACGCGCTGCGGTCGTCGAGGTCGGCGCGCAGCGCGGCCTGGAAGGCCGGGAAGCCGGAGAAGCCGAGCCGCGAGACGAACCGCACCACCGTCGGACCGCTGACCCCCGCCCGTGCCGCGAGGACGGCGACGGTCTCGAACCCGGCCGACGGGTAGGCGGACAGCAGCACGCGCCCGACCTTGCGCTCGGCCGGCGTGCAGTCCCCGAGGCGGCGACGGATCTGGTCGGCCAGGCCCGACGGCTGGGTGCTCGTGGTCACGGCACCTCCTGTCTGTGCTGGTGCCGGGCAGCGTAGCAAGCGGCGGTCGCCGTGCTCGCCACGCCGCCCGGCGCGGCTCACGATGCTCAGGGACGGGGCCGGAGGGACACCGTGAGGTCCTCGAACGACGTCGCCCGGGCGCCGTCGGTCGACCGTGCCCGGAAGCCCGCCCCCTCGAGCAGGCGGACCTCGTAGGTCGGGTCGTCCTCGACCGTCGTCCCGGTGATCGTGCGGTCGCGCGACGACGCGAGGTCGAGCGCGAGGTCGGTGAGCACGAACTCGGTGCCGTCCCCGTTCAGGGAGGAGAACACGTCCGTGCTCCGGGACTCGACGCCGTGCGTGTCCGGGCGCAGCACGGTCGAGCCCTCGGCGGCCACCGGGGTCGACGTCGCGGCGTCGTAGCCGTCACCCGCGCTCAGCCACGACCAGCGGACCGCCGAGATCGCCCATCCGTCGGCGGTGGTCCGGTGGTGCGCCTCGCGCAGGTCGAGCACGTTGACGCCGTTCGCGCCGAGCACCGTCAGACGTTCGTGGTCGGTGCCGGCCGCGTCCACGACGAGCGCGGTGTCGGGGTCGACGCCGAAGACACGGTCCTGGCCGGTGTCGGCGGCGAGGCGGATCGCACGGCCCTGCCGTCCCCAGGCCCCGAAGTGGGTGTCGAGCAGGCCCGAGGTGAAGAAGCCGAACCCGCCCTCGGGCAGGTACCCCAGCTCGGTCGGGTCGGCGAAGTAGCCGGGGGCGCTGCCGTCGACCAGGGCCTCCCAGCTCTCGCCGCCGGTCACCATGTCCTGCCCGGCCATGATCTGCATGCCGGCCGAGGTGCCGGCCACGACCGCGCCGGCCTCGAACCGGTCGCGGATCGCCGCCAGCAGGGGGGTGTCGGCCTGCGCCTCGCCCTCCGTCATCAGGGTGACGTAGCGGTACTGGTCGCCGCCCCCGAAGAAGAATCCGGTCATGTCCGCGACCTGGGCGGCGACGTCGGGGTCGGACGCCACCTCGGGGTGGTCGAGGTCGAGCGGGATCCACGTCGTCTCGCCGGCGCCGAAGCCCTCGAGGATGTCGGCGTAGTAGGTGCCGTTGAACTCCGCGTTGTTGGCCCACTGCGTCCCGGCGTCGGGGTCCTGGGAGGCCGGGATCGCCGCTGCGGTGACGATGCCGATGTGGGCGTCCGCGCCGCCCGCCCGGTCGACGATCTCGCCGTAGACCTCCTCGTTGTCGTCGTCGAGGGAACCGCCGACCAGCACGAGCTGGCCGCCGTCGGGGTCAGGTGCTGCCTGGGCGGCGGTGGCCGCCGTGAGCGGTACCGCGAGGGCGGTGCCCAGCAGGATCGCGATCGTCCGGGAGTGCCGTGCTGACGTCATCGGTCGTCCTTTCGTGCGGGTCGGTCGTGCGGGGTGGTGGTGGAACGACCGACGTCGAGGACGAGGCCGGCGAGCAGGGCGACGCGTGCGGGGACCGAGGACAGGTCGAGCCACTCGGCGTCGCTGTGGTCGCCGCCGCCGACCGGACCGAGGCCGTCCAGCGCCGGCGTGCCCGTGGCGGCGGCGAAGTTGGTGTCGCCGACCCCGCCCGTGGCGGCGCCGGCGACCGTGAGTCCCAGGTCCTGCGCCCGGCGGACCGCGCGACGCAGGAGCTCGGTGGAGGCGGGCGTCGGCTCGAACGGAGGGCAGTGACCGGACCGTGCCGTCGTGCCGTTCACGCCCGCCGCGGCCAGGTCGTCCACGAGCGCGTCGACGGTGCCGAGCATCTCGTCGAGGGCGACGGCGGTCGTCGCGCGGACCTCGAGCCGGAGCTCGGCGACGTCGGCCACGACGTTCGGGCGGGACCCGGCCCGCACGACCCCCACGTTGAGGGAGACGCCGTCGCGGGTGCGGGCCGCCTCGTGCAGCGCGACGACGAGCCGGGCCGCGGCGAGCGCCGCGTCCGCGCCGCGCTCGGGTTCGATCCCCGCGTGGGCCGACCGGCCGTGCAACGTGATGTCGACGTCGCACACGCCCTTGCGCGCCCGGACGAGGTCGCCGTTCTCGCGTGCGCACTCCAGGCCGAGCACGACGTCGGCCGTCCTGGCCAGGGACGTCAGGAGCCCCACGCTGCGGGGGGAACCGACCTCCTCGTCGGGACTGACGAGCAGGACCACCTCGCCGCGACGGGGGCCGGGCAGGTCCGCGAGGAGCTCCATGGCGTGGATGCCGGCGAGCACCCCGCCCTTGTCGTCGCTGACGCCCGGCCCGAGGACCCGTCGCCCGGCACGGCGGGTGCGGCGCCGCGCCGCGGTGCCGTCCGGGTAGACCGTGTCCGCGTGGCCGACGAGCAGGACCTGGGCGTCGGTCGGCACCGCCAGACGCGCGACCAGGGCGGGTCCGACGGCGGGACCGTCACCGTCCAGCTCCACGATCCGGGTCCGTGCACCGAGCGCCTCGACCCGGGCGGCGCACCAGGCGACCACGCGACGGGTGCCCGCGGCGTTCCAGGTGCCCGAGTCGAACGACGTCAGCTCCGTGAGCTCCTCGGCGTACCGCGCGAGCGAGCTGGTGGCCCGGCGCAGCAGGACGGAGCTCTCGGCCGAGGGGCCGGCGGTGGCCGTCGCCTGCTCGACGCCCGTCACAGGACCCTCGCGAGGAAGGACCGGGTGCGCTCGTGGCGGGGGTCGCCCAGGACCTGTCGGGGGTCGCCGGACTCGACGATGACGCCGTCGGCCATGAACGCGGCGACGTCGGCGACCTCGCGGGCGAAGCCGACCTCGTGCGTGACGACGAGCATGGTCATACCGTCGGCCGCGAGGTCCCGCATGACGTCGAGCACCTCGCCGACGAGCTCCGGGTCGAGCGCGGACGTGGGCTCGTCGAAGAGGAGGAGCCGTGGGTCCATCGCCAGCGCCCGCGCGATGGCGACGCGTTGCTGCTGGCCGCCCGAGAGCTGCGACGGGTACGACGAGGCCTTGTCGGCCAGCCCCACGCGGTCGAGCAGCTCGCGGCCCCGGTCGGCGGCCTCGGTGCGGGCCCGGCGGCGCACGACCACCGGCCCTTCCATGACGTTCTCCAGGGCGGTGCGGTGCGGGAACAGGTTGAAGCGCTGGAAGACCATGCCGATGTCGGCCCGGCGTCGCGCGATCCGGCGTTCGGACAGCTCGTAGAGCTTGCCGCGGCGCTTCTCGTACCCGACGTCGTGGCCGTTGACGAGCAGGCGGCCGCCGTCGATCCGTTCGAGATGGTTGACGCAGCGCAGGAACGTGGACTTGCCCGAGCCGGAGGGCCCGAGCAGGCAGACCACCTGTCCGGGCTGGACGGCGAGGTCGATGCCCTGCAGCACCTGGGTGCTGCCGAAGGACTTGACGACACCGCGGGCGTCGACCAGCGGGTCCTCGGGCCCGGCGTGGGCGAGCGGCGCATCGGTGGCGGGAGCGGTCATCGGGTCCTCCTCGGCATCAGGGCCCGCGACAGCGGGCGACGGGTGGCGCCGGGGTCGACGCCGCGGCCGAAGCGCTGCTCGAGCCATCGCTGGGGGACGGTCAGCAGCGTCGTCAGCACCAGGAACCAGATGCTCGCCACGATCAGCAGGGGGATCACCTTGAAGTTCTGCGCGTACACGGCCTGCAGGTTGGACATCAGGTCCTGGCCGGCGATGACCGAGACCAGCGCCGTCGTCTTGAGCATCGTGAGGGTCTCGTTGCCCATCGGCGGCACGATGACGCGCATCGCCTGCGGCAGCACCACCCGGCGCAGCGTCTGGGCGGGCGTGAGGCCGAGCGACTTGGCGGCCTCCGTCTGGCCCTTGTCGATGGACTGGATGCCGGCCCGGACGATCTCCGCGGCGTAGGCCACCTCGTTGAGGCCCAGGGCGAGCAGGGCCGCGACGGTGGCCGGCACGAGCTGGGACGTGGGGGCGGAGAACAGCACGACGTCGGTGAACGGCACCGTCACCGAGATGGTGGGGATGAACGCGCCGAGGAACCCCCAGAAGATGATCTGGATGAGGATCGGCGTTCCCCGGAACGCCCAGATGTACACGCCGGCGACGACGCGCAGGACCGGGTTCGACGACAGCCGCATGACGGCGACGACGGTGCCGCCGACGATGCCCATGACCATGCCGGCGAACGTCAGCCAGACGGTGACGAACAGCCCGCGGAAGGTCAGGGGGGCGAAGAGGTACTCGCCGACCGTGGGCCAGTCGAGGTTCGGGTTGCGGCCCACGGCGAGCAGGAACCAGACGGAGACCGCCAGCACCAGGGCGCCGACGGTGAACCGTCCCCAGTGCCGCAGGGGGACGACGGGGAGCTGGGCGTCGGTGGGGGTGGTGGCGGGCTCGTGCGGGGCGACGGTGGTCGGCATGTCAGGACGTCGCACCGTTGATGGTGGCCTCGTCGATGGCGATGCCCGTCAGGCCGTACTCGTCGAGGATCGTGGTGTAGGTGCCGTCGTCCATCAGGGACTGCAGCGCGGCCTGGATCGCCTCGGGCAGCCCGGTGGCGGAGTTGGCGATCCCGATGCCGTTGAGCGTGGCGTCGTAGCCGTTCGGGGCGGCGGGGTCGTCGATGCTGTCGAAGGCCGCCCCGTCGTCGGCGGTCTTGGCGACGTAGCCCGCGGAGGGCTTGGTGAGGACCGAGGCCACGACGGCGCCGCTGCGGATCGCCAGCTGAGCGTCGGAGTCCTTGGGGTACGTCTTGAGCTCCACCGGCTCGGCGCCGGACTCCTCGCACTCGGCGGCCCAGTCCTGCACCAGCTCGACCTGCTTGGACCCGGCCTGCGCGGCGACGGGTCGGCCGCACAGGTCCGTGTAGGTCGTGATGCCCTCCGGGTTGCCGTCGGCGACGAGCATGCCGGTGCCGGACGCGGAGTAGTCGACGAAGGTCAGGGCCTCCTGCCGTTCGACGGTGTCCGTCATGGCCGAGATCGTGACGTCGTACTTGCCCGCCTGGATCGCCGGGATGATGCCGTCGAACTTCTGGGCGGCGAAGGTGAAGTCGACGCCCAGCACGGCGCCGATCGCCTGGCCGAGGTCGTGGTCGAGGCCCGTGATCTCGTCGGACCCCTCCTCGACGTACATCTCGAAGGGCGGGTAGGGGACGTCGGTCGCGACGCGGACGACGCCGGCGTCGAGGTACTGCTGCGGCAGGAGCGCCCGGATGTCGGGTTCGACGGCGATGTCGACACCGGCCACCTCCGTGGTGGCGCCCGGGGTGGTCCCGGCGGACGACCCGGCCTCGTCCGCCTCCGAGGGCGAGCAGGCGGCGAGAGCGAGGACGGCGAGGGCGGCCACCGGGGCGGCCAGCGGTCGTGCGATCGGCGAGCGGTGCATCGTGTCAGCTCCTGTCGGTCGGTGTGATGTAACAAACATTCCAGCCCGAGCAGAAGCGTGTCTAGATGTAACGCGTGTTGTTGACCATTTCGTGACCTTGGGGCACGAGAAAGGGCTCGGACCGTGACGGTCCGCGCCCTTTCCGGTCGTGGGGGGGGGGGGCGCGCCCCGCCCCACCCGCCGGGGGGACGGGGCCGGCC
>NZ_JAUQYN010000002.1:414226-789771 GCF_030586525.1 Isoptericola sp. 178
GTGCGGGGGGGGGGGCGGGGGGGGGGCCGCGCGTGTGGGGGTGGGGGGGGGGGGGGGCGCCCCCCCCCCACGACGATGTCAGTCGGTGCCGGCCGACGGCGTGCCGCCGCCCTGGCCCTCGGCGGAACCGCTGCGGCGGCGACGCCGACGCCGGCGGCGCTGGCCGCCCTCGCCGTTCGCGTCCTGGCCCTGGGCAGGTCCCCCGGCGGGCTGCTCGGCACGCGGGCCGGCGTCGGAGCGGCGCTCCTGGCCGCCCGCGCGCTGCCCCTGGCCGCCGCGTCCGCCGCGGGAGCGACCGCCGCCACGGCTCTGGCCGCCCTGGCCGCCGCGGTCCTGGCCACCGGTGCGCTTGCCGGTCTCGCCCAGGTCCTCGAGCTCCTCGGCCTCCAGGCCGCCGAGCTTCTGGGCGCCCTTGGGCAGACGGCCCTTGGTGCCCTCGGGGATCCCGAGGTCCGTGAACAGGTGGGGCGAGGAGGAGTACGTCTCGACCGGCTCCGGGAAGCCGAGGTCGAGCGCCTTGTTGATGAGCTGCCAGCGCGGCACGTCGTCCCAGTCGACGAACGTGATCGCGGTGCCCTTGTTGCCGGCGCGACCCGTGCGGCCGATGCGGTGCAGGTAGGTGCGCTCGTCCTCGGGGCACTGGTAGTTGATCACGTGCGTGACGTCGGTGACGTCGATGCCGCGGGCGGCGACGTCGGTGGCCACGAGGACGTCGATGTTGCCGTGACGCAGCGCGCGCAGGGCCTGCTCGCGGGCGCCCTGGCCGAGGTCGCCGTGGATGGCACCCGCGGCGAACCCGCGCGAGCGCAGCTCGTCGGAGACCTTCGCGGCGGTGCGCTTCGTCCGCGTGAAGACGATCGTGCGGCCCCGGCCCTCGGCCTGCAGGATCCGGGCCAGCACCTCGACCTTGTCGAGCGCGTGGGCCCGGTAGACGACCTGGCGCGTGTTCTTGACGGTGGCGCCCTCGTCGTCCGGGTCGGCGGCCCGGATGTGCGTCGGCTGCTTCATGTACCGGCGGGCCATGGAGACCACGGGGCCGGGCATCGTGGCCGAGAACAGCATCGTGTGCCGCACCGCCGGCGTGCGCGCCAGGATCTTCTCGACGTCGGGCAGGAAGCCGAGGTCGAGCATCTCGTCGGCCTCGTCGAGCACGACCGTCGCGGCGCGGGACAGGTTGAGGTGGCCCTGGTTCATCAGGTCGACGATGCGGCCCGGGGTGCCCACGACGACCTCGACGCCGTTGTTCAGCGTCTCGATCTGCGGCTCGTAGGCGCGGCCGCCGTAGATCTGCACGATGCGGACGTCGCGGCCCCTGGACGCGGCCTCGAGGTCCTTGGCGACCTGGACGGCGAGCTCGCGCGTCGGGGCGACGACGATCGCCTGCGGCTTGCCCGGGGCGGGCAGCTCGTCGTACTCGGGCTCGCCCGGGGCGGCGACCCGGTGCAGCAGCGGCACGCCGAAGCCCAGGGTCTTGCCCGTGCCGGTCTTGGCCTGGCCGATGATGTCGTGCGCCTGCAGCGCGACCGGAAGGGTCATCGCCTGGATGGGGAACGGGTGGGTGATCCCGGCGTCGCGCAGGGCTGCGACGATCTCCTCGCGGACGCCGAAGTCGGCGAAGCTCACGTCCTGGGCCTGGATCGCGGCCGCGGTCGAGTAGTCGGGTTCTTCACTGGTGCCGGTCGCCGCGACGGCGTCCCCGGCGGTGGTGTCTGTGGTCACTGGTGCCTTCACATGTCGTCGGCGCGGCGGACCACACGGTCTGGCCGCGGATCGCACGCTGCGCCGGAGTGGTCGGCAGCCGATCGCGGAAGTACGTCGCGCGGTGTGCGCATCAGGTCAGCATCGAGACGACCGGGCAACCGAGGTACCCGGCCATGGTATCGGACACGTCGTGCCGCCGGGTGAGGCGTTCGACACGGGCACCTATCCTGGTCCGGTGAGCAGCCAGCGCCCTTCCGCCGTGCCCGCGTCCGTCGTCGACCTCGTGGGCTTCGCGGCCTACTCCGAGCTGGCCGAGTTCGGCCTGCTCGCCACCCGGTCCGTGGACGCCCCCGACCTGGACACCCGCCAGGCCCTGGCCGACGGGGCCGAGCGCGCGCTCGAGCGTGAACGGGCGATGCTCGCCGTCGTCGGCGGACCCCGTGCCGCGGTGATGGCGCCGTTCGCGGACACGCTGACCGAGTTCGACGCCCGCACGCGGACCGACGACTGGGCCGAGGGCCTGCTCAAGGGCGTCGTCGGTCACGGCGTCGCGCAGGACTTCTGCCGCACCCTGGCGGCGTCGATCGAGGATCCCGTCGGGCGCCGGCTGCGCGAGGTGCTGGACCGGCCGGTTCCCGGACCCGCCGCCGTGGCCGAGGCGGGCGCCGACGCCGAGGCGATCGAGGTGCTCGGCCGCCTCGGCGCCGCCGACGAGGTCCTGGCGTCCCGGCTGGCCCTGTGGGGTCGTCGGGTGGTCGGCGAGGCGCTGAACCTCGTGACCGTGCTCCTCGCGACGCACCCCGGCCTGGACGACCTCGCGAGCCGGGCGCCCGCAGCGCTCGGGGCCGACGTCGGCGACGGCGGGTCCCGCGCCTGGATCGTCGCGCGGCTCACCGCCGAGCACACGCGGCGCATGGACCGCCTGCAGCTCGCCGCCTAGCCGACGGGCGCACCCGGCGGGTCCGCGCGACGGCGGTGCGTGCCCGCGCCCGTCCCCCGCGCCGACCCGTCACGGCCGCGGGGGAGCGGCCCGGTGGCTCAGAGCGAGCCGAAGCCCACCGGACGCTGCTCGCCGGTGCCGATCTCGACGTAGCCGAGCACCGCGGCCGGCACGAGGATCTGGCGGCCCTTGGTGTCCTTGACCTCGAAGGGCTTGCCGCCCTCGAGCGCGGCGCGCACGGCCTCGGCGATCTCCTCGGGCTTCTGGTCGGTCTCCACCACCAGCTCGCGGTTCAGGTTCTGCACACCGATCGTGATCTCCACGTTGTCTCCTTCGCGATCGGCGTCGCGCCTGCGACGCCGGGTGGTTCTGGCTGACCTGATCCTATGCACGGCAGGGCCCTCGCGGTGGTGGCGTCCGCGCAGGGTGAACGGGGCCGGGGCTGTCGGTGGCGCGTGGTCGAATCGCCCCGTGACAGCCACCGCACCCGTCCGCACCCCGGTCCGCCTGGTCCCGCCGGCCCCCGCGCAGTCCGCCGGGGCCGGTGTCGTGCTGGACGAGACCCAGGAGGCGGCGGTCGCGGAGGCTCTCGCGGCGCCCGTCACTCTCGTCGTCGGCGCACCGGGCACGGGCAGGACGACCGTGGCGCGGGAGGTGGCGGTCCGCGCGATCCGCGGCGGCCTGGACCCGGCGCGGGTGCTGGTGCTCGCCGCGACCCGACGCTCCGCGGCCCGGCTCCGCGACGACGTCGCCGCCGGCGCGGGCCGCACGATCGGTGCGCCGATGGTGCGCACGGCGGCGTCGGCCGCCTTCTCCGTGCTGCGCACCCGCGCGGGTGCGCTCGGCGAGCCGCCTCCCACGCTCGTGTCGGGACCGGAGCAGGACCTCGTGCTCGCCGAGCTCCTGGAGGGCCGGCTCGCCGGTGACGGGGCTCCGCTGACGCTGCCCGACGGCCTCCCCGAGGAGTCGTTGGGGCTGCGCGGGCTGCGACAGGAGCTGCGTGACCTGCTGATGCGCGCGGCCGAGCGCGGGCTGACCCCCGCCGACCTCGCCGATCTCGGGCGCCGGCACGAGCGGCCCGAGTGGGAGCTGGGTGCGCGGCTGTACGAGGAGTACCTGGACGTCATGGCGCTACGGCTGGGCACGCCCGACGCGGGCGAGCGCTACGACCCCGCCGTCGTCGTCGACGAGGCCGCGCACGCGCTGTCCACCTGGACCGACGAGGTCCCGGGCACCCCGGTGCCCCGCTGGGACCTGGTCGTCGTCGACGACTACCAGGAGGCCACGGTGGCCACGGCGCGCCTGCTCGGGGTGCTGCACGGCGCCGGGGCCCGGCTCGTGCTCCTCGCCGACCCCGACACCGCCGTGCAGGGGTTCCGCGGGGCCGTCCCCGGCCTGGTCGGCCGGGCGGGTGCGCGGCCCGGCGAGGTCGGGGCCTTCGACGCCCGCACCGTCGTGCTCGGGACGGCGTGGCGTCAGCCCGCACGGCTGCGCGAGGTCACCCGCACGGTGACGTCCCGGGTGGCGACGGTCTCCGGGGCGCTGCACCGCGGCGCGGAACCCGGGCCGGACGCCGAGGACGACGCCGCCCGGGTCGACGTCGCCGTGCTCGCCGGAGCCGCCCAGGAGGCCGCGTACGTCGCCCGCGAGCTGCGCGCGGAGCACCTCTTGCACGGGACCCCCTGGGAGCGCATGGCGGTCGTGGCCCGCAGCGGCGACCGGCTCGCCTCGTTGCGGCGGGACCTGGTGGCCGCCTCGGTGCCGGTGGCCCTGCTCGGTTCCGACGTCCCGCTGCGTGACGAGCCCGCCGTGGTCCCGCTGCTCGCCGTCCTGCGGGCGTGCGCCGGCCCCGACGCCCTGGACCGCATGCTGGCCGAGGGTGCGGACGGACCGCCGCCGGTGCTCGACGCGGAGACCGCCGCCCTGCTGCTGACCTCGCCCGTCGGCGGCCTCGACGTGGTCTCCCTGCGGCGCCTCCGGCGCGCGCTGCGGGCCGAGGAGCTGTCCGGTGGCGGGGGACGGACCTCGGACACGTTGCTGGTCGAGGTGCTCGGCGACCCGGACCGGGCCGCCACCCTGCCGACCGGCGTCCGGCGCGGTGCGGTGGCCGTGGCCCGCGTGCTCGCCGCCGGCCGGGAGGCCGCCGCCGTCGAGGGCGCGACCGCGCAGACGGTGCTCTGGGCCGCGTGGGCCGCCACCGGACTCGCCGAGCGGTGGCGGGACCTGGCGCTCGCGGGCGGTCCCGCGGGCGTGCGCGCCGACCGGGACCTGGACGCCGTGCTGGCGCTGTTCCGCGCCGCCGAGACCTACGTCGAGCGGATGCCGGGGGCCCCCGTCGGCGCGTTCGTGGACTACCTCGCCTCCCAGGACCTGCCCGCCGACTCCCTCGCCGCCGCCGCCACGGGCACCCGGTCGGTCGAGGCGCTGACCCCCGCCGGTGCCGCCGGACGGGAGTGGGACGTCGTCGTGGTCGCCGGTGTCCAGGACGGGGTGTGGCCGGACCTGCGGCTGCGCGACTCCCTGCTGGGGTCGCAGGCGCTGGTGGAGCTGCTCGCGGGCCGGGCCGTCGACGGCCACGGCGTCGGCAAGGAGGCGAGGTCGCAGGTGCTCGCCGACGAGCTGCGGGCCTTCGCCGTGGCCACGTCGCGCGCGCGGCGTCGGCTCCTCGTCACGGCCGTCGAGGACGCCGAGGACAGCCCGTCGGTCTTCTGCGACCTCGTCTCGCCGCGGGGGGACGACGGCGAGGGCCCGGACCCCCGCCGCGTGGCCGTCGGCCCGCCGCTCGACCTGCGCGGGATCGTCGCGGCCGCTCGCGCCGAGCTCGTCCGCGCGGTCACGGGCCGGCTCGCCGCCGAC
Organism: Isoptericola sp. 178; assembly: GCF_030586525.1. NCBI lineage: Bacteria > Bacillati > Actinomycetota > Actinomycetes > Micrococcales > Promicromonosporaceae > Isoptericola > Isoptericola sp. 178. Next base: position 419,724 of record NZ_JAUQYN010000002.1, read on the forward strand.
GGGGATCAGGACGACGCCGACGATGTCGACGACGCGGCCGACGCGGCCGCCGCGCTGCTGGCCCGGTTGGCCGAGGCAGGGATCGCGGAGGCCGACCCGCGCACGTGGTACGGCGTCGCCCACGCCTCCAGCGACGCCGCCCTGTGGGGACCGGAGGACGAGGTGACGGTGTCGCCGTCCAAGGTGGACACGGTCGACGCGTGCGCGCTGCGCTGGGCGTTCGAGTCCGCCGGCGGCACGGCCCCCGACGCCACGCACCAGAGCCTGGGCACGCTCGTGCACAGCATCGCCGAGGAGCACCCCGCGGCACCCCTGACGACGCTGCGCGCCGAGCTCGACCGTCGCTGGCCCGAGCTGGCGCTGCCCGAGGGGTGGCCGGCGCGGCAGCTGCGGCAGCGCGCCGAGGAGATGGTCGAACGTCTCGCGGCGTACACCGCCGAGCACGGCGCGCCGCTCCTGGTCGAGCCCGCGTTCGACCTCACGGTCGGCCGCGCCCGTCTGCGGGGCAAGATCGACCGGGTAGAACCCGGCGACGGCGACGGGGTCGTCGTCGCCGACCTCAAGACGGGCCGCTCCGTGCCGCCGCAGGCGAAGGCCGCCGAGAACCCCCAGCTCGGCGCCTACCAGCTCGCCGTCGACGCCGGCGCGCTGGACCTGCCGGAGGGCACCCGCAGCGCGGGGGCGCGGCTCGTCCACGTCGCCACCGGCGCCCGTGGCGCCACCCTGCGCACCCAGTCGGCGCTGGACGTGGGGGACGACGGCTCGAGCTGGGCACGGGCTCTCGTCGAGCAGGCGGCCGACACCATGGCGGCCTCGGCGTTCACCGCTCGTGAGAACGACCTGTGCACCGTGTGCCCGGTGCGCCGCAGCTGCCCCGTGCAGGCCGAGGGACGGAGCGTGATCTCGTGACGACGCCGGACGCCGGGCGGTCCCGGCGCGACGAGGAGACGCTGCTCGACGACGGCGCCTGGGCGGCGCTCGGCGGGTCCCACCGCAGCGCGGAGCTCGGGTACCCCGCGCTGGAGACCCCGGACGAACCCGTCGACGAGGAGGCCCGGCCACGGCTGTCCGCGCGGGACATCGCCGAGCTCCTGGGACGTCCCGTCCCGACCGACGAGCAGGTGGCCGTCATCGAGGCGCCCCTGGAACCCGTGCTGGTCGTCGCCGGCGCCGGCTCCGGCAAGACGGAGACGATGGCCGCCCGGGTCGTGTGGCTCCTGGCGAACGAGCTCGTCGAGCCCGAGGAGGTCCTCGGTCTGACCTTCACCCGCAAGGCCGCCGGGGAGCTGGCGGCGCGCGTGCAGTCGCGGCTGGCCCAGCTCGCCCGGGCCCGGGACCGCGGCGCGTCGGACCTGGACCTGCTGGCCCGGCCGACCGTCGCCACCTACAACGCCTATGCGGCCTCCCTGGTCGGCGACCACGGGTTGCGGCTCGGCGTCGAGCCCGGCTCGCGGCTGCTCGGCGAGGCGAACCAGTGGCAGCTCGCGGCCGAGGTCGTCGAGTCCTGGGACGCCGACCTGGGCACCGACAAGGCCGTCAGCACCGTCGTCGGTGCCGTGCTGTCCCTCTCGGGGGCGCTCGGCGAGCACCTGCGGGGCGTCGACGAGGCCCGTGCGGCGTTGGAGGACATCGTCGAGCGGCTGGAGAACCTGCCGCTGGGGCCGAAGCAGAAGCAGCGGACCCGTGAGGTGGAGAAGCTGATCGGCTCGGTGGCCGAGCGCGCCCGCCTGCTCGACCTCGTGGCCGAGTACCGGCGTCGCAAGCGCAACACCGACTCCCTCGACTTCGGGGACCAGGTGGCCTTCGCCGCCGAGCTCGCCCGCACGGTGCCGGCCGTGGGCGCGGCCGAACGGGCCCGCTACCGCGTCGTGCTGCTCGACGAGTACCAGGACACCTCGCACGCGCAGGTCGAGCTGCTCGCGGGCCTCTTCGGCGGCGGGCACGCGGTCACCGCGGTCGGCGACCCGCACCAGTCCATCTACGGCTGGCGCGGGGCCTCGGCCTCGGGTCTGGCGCGGTTCCCCGACCGCTTCCGTCACGCCGACGGCGGCGCGGCGGCGGTGCGTTACCTCAGCACCTCCTGGCGCAACGACGACGCCGTCCTGCAGGCCGCCAACGTGGCGTCCCGCCCGCTGCGCGACGACACCGGCGCAGCGGTCCGGGTGCCCCCGCTGGACCTGCGACCCGGCGCCGGCCCGGGTGCCGTCAGCGCGCACGTGGCCGCCACCCTGGAGGACGAGGCCGAGGCGGTCGCGGACTTCGTCGGTGCCCGGTGGCGCCGGGCGACGCGTCCCGACGCGTCGGACCGTGTGACCGCCGCCGTGCTGTGCCGGGCGCGGTCGCAGTTCCCCGCCCTGGAGACGGCACTGCGTCGACGGGGGCTGCCGGTCGAGGTGGTCGGCCTGGGCGGGCTGCTCAGCACGCCCGAGGTCGTCGACGTCGTCGCGCTGCTCGAAGCGGTCCACGACCCCTCGCGGGGCGACTCCCTGCTGCGGCTGCTCACCGGTCCCCGCGTCAACCTCGGGGCCGCCGACCTGCACGCCCTGGGGTCCTGGGCGGCGGACCTCGCGCGCCGTGACGCCCCGCGCACCCACCGGGCCGGCCCCGACGACGGGGACGACCCGGCGGTCGTGGAGGGCGACGTCGTCGACCACCGCTCGATCGTGGACGCGCTCGACGACCTGCCCGACGTCGGCCGGGCCGCCCGTGACGGTCGTGTCCTCACCCCGGAGGGTCATGCCCGCCTGGCCGCGCTGTCCCGGCTGCTGCGGGAGCTGCGGTCGCTGACCTACCTCTCGCTGCCCGAGCTCGTCGTGGTCGCCGAACGCGCCCTCGGGCTGGACGTGGAGGTCGCGACCGCGGAGGTCGTCGTCGACCGCCTCGTCGCCGCCGGCGGGGCGACCGCCGCCGAGGGGGTCAGCCGACGCGGGCGCGAGCACCTGGACGCCTTCCGCGACGTCGCCGCCGGGTTCTCCCAGTCCGCCGACGTCGCGACGCTCGGGGCCTTCCTGGCCTGGCTCGGCGTGGCCGGCACGCAGGAGCGCGGCCTGGACATGCCGGTGCGCGAACCCGACCCGGACGCCGTCCAGATCATCACCGCGCACGCCGCCAAGGGGCTCGAGTGGGACGTGGTGGCCGTGCCCGGACTGGTCGACGGTGTCTTCCCCACCACGGCCGAGAGCGCCAAGGGCCGCACCGACTCCGGCTGGCTGACCGGTCTCGGTGAGCTGCCGTACCCGCTGCGCGGTGACGCTGCAGACCTGCCGGAGCTGCCCCTGCACGAGGTCACCGACACCAAGGACCTGATCGCGCGCCGCGACGCGTTCGCGCTCGACTGCGGTGCCCACCAGCTCCGTGAGGAACGGCGGCTGGCCTACGTGGCCTTCACGCGGGCCCGGCACGAGCTCTTCTGCGCCGCCCACTGGTGGGGGACCGGGGCCCGGCCGCGCCGGATCTCCCCGTTCCTGGCCGAGCTGGCCGAGTCGGGGCTCGTCGACCCCACCGGCTGGGAGGCGTTGCCGGGCGCGACCGACCACAACCCGCGTGACGACGCCGAACGGACGGGTGTGTGGCCCGCGCCCGACATGTCCGGCGGCTCCGCGCCGCCCGACGGGCACGACGCCGCGGCCGGCGACGGGGCCGCCCGGCAGCCCGCGCCCCGCGACGTGCTGCGCGCGACGGCGGCGCGGGTCGCCGACGCCTCCCGGCAGGGCGCCACGCCCCGGGACGGCGCGCTGCGCGACGCCACGGGCCACGACCTCGTCGAGCTCTCGCGGATCCTGCTCGCCGAGCGGTCCGAGCGCGACGGGCCCACGGTCGAGATGCCCGCGCACGTCTCCGCCTCGGGCCTGGTGCGGCTGTCCCGCGACCGCGGGGAGTTCGCCCGGCAGCTGCGCCGGCCCGTCCCGTCCGAACCCACCGTGCACGCACGCCGCGGGACGCTGTTCCACGCCTGGGTGGAGCAGTTCTACTCGAAGGCCTCGCTGATGGACGTCGACGACCTGCCCGGTGCCGACGAGCCCGACGCCGCCACCGACCTGGCGCTCGACGAGCTCCGCCGACGGTTCGAGGAGACGCCGTGGGCCGCGCGGACCCCGATCGCGGTGGAGCAGGACGTGGAGACGCCGATCGCCGGGGTCATGGTGCGGTCGCGCATGGACGCCGTCTTCGTCGACCCTGACGCCCCGCCCGCCGCGGACGGCGAGCCGCCCGCCGTCGTCGTCGTCGACTGGAAGACGGGCCGGGAACCGCGGGACCCGGCCGACCGCGCCCAGCGCGAGGTCCAGCTCGCCGCCTACCGGCTCGCCTGGTCCCGCTGGACGGGGCTGCCCGTGGAGAAGGTCAGCGCCGCGTTCGTCTACGTGACGTCCGGCACGACGGTGCGGCCCGCCGAGCTGCTCGACGAGGACGGGCTGGAGGCACTGGTCCGCGGGTCCTAGGAGGCACCCGGGGTCGTCGCCGGGGGTCTCGTCGCCGTCCTGGTCGCCCGAAGCGTGGGGCGAGTCCGGTCAGGCGGTTCCCTCGCCGCGTGCGGGTGCGGCGCCGCTGCGTGCGGGTCCCTCGTGCCTCGGGCCCCACGCTCCGCTCCACCTCCGCCTCACGCGGGGGTGTCCTCGCGGGTGGCCTCGTCGAGGTCGGCGAGCATCGACTCGGCGTCCGCGACGACGTCGGGGTAGCCGCGGCGCACGCCGTGCATCAGCCATCGCGCCAGCGCCAGCTCGCCGACGAGCAGCGCCCGGTCGACGAGACGGGGATCGGTGAGCTCGGTGCGACGCAGCCGGTACGCCTCCATGATCGCGTCGACGCAGTCCGGTGGCGCGGCCGCGAGCAGCCACGCCAGGTCGTCGGCCGGGTCCGCCACCCGGGCCTCGGACCACCCGCTGATGCTGTTCACGCGGCGGCCCGACGCCAGCACCTGGTCCGGGGCGAGGTCGCCGTGCACGACGACCGGCTGGAAGCGCCACAGGCTGATGTCCTCGAGCGCGGCCTCCCACCGGCGCAGCAGCCGGGTGGGCACCCGGCGGGTCGCGGCCGCCTCGTCCAGCTCGACCAGACGCCGCTCGCGGTACTCCGCGGCCGAGTAGCAGGGCAGCCCGCACGCCTCGACCACCGCGGTGGGCAGCTCGTGCACCGCGGCGAGCGTGCGACCCAGGTCGGCGGCCAGACCCGGCCCGGGGCGCAGCGAGGCCACGTCCAACGGGCTGCCGCTCAGGCGACGGTGGACGACGGCGCGGCCGCCCTCGGGCAGCAGGGCCGACCCCGCGACCCGGGGGACCGTGAAGGGCAGCACACCTGCCTCGACGTAGAGGTGCAGGGACTCCAGGAGCTCGATCTCGGCCTCCATCGCCGCACCGGCGAGCGTCGTCGACGGTGCACGCACCAGCCACTCCGTCCCGTCACCGGTCGTGACGATCGCGACGTCGTAGTCGCCGGGGACGTCCTCGGGGTGCACGGACCACGCGTCGAGGCCGGGGACGGCGGCCGTCGCGAGCGCGGCGAGAGCGAGTGGACTACGGGGCACAGTGCCACCGTAGTGCGCCCCGAGGGCGCAGCACGGGTGCGCCCTCGGGCGTGTCCTGGCGTACGGTCGCAGGCGTGAACCCCCTGGAGCTGCCGTTCTCGCGCACCCGGCACGACCGTGCCGCGCACCGCCGCACGGAGACCGGTCTCATGGACAGGCTGCGGCGGGAGTCCACGACCCGCGCCCTGGTGCTGCACCGCAAGCGCCTCGCCGTCGTCGGCGCCGACGCGCCGCGAGCGGCCCTGCTCGCGCCCGCCGGGCTGCCCGAGGGCACCTGGGTGTACCTGGGCGAGGACGACGGGTCGACGTACGTGGCGCTGCTGCTGCCCGACGACGTCGAGGACCCGCCACCCCCGGCGGGTGCCGACGGCTGGGCGGGGCTGCGCGAGCTGACCGCCGGGCAGGCCGAGGCGCTCGCCGCGGACGAGGACTCGACGGTGCTGGTGCACGGGCTCTCGGTGGAGGCGGTGGCCCTGGCGGGCTGGCACGGCACCCATCAGCGCTGCGGCCGGTGCGGGACGCCGACCGTCGTCGTGCAGGGTGGCTGGGCACGGCACTGCCCGGTGGACGAGCGCGAGACCTACCCGCGCACCGACCCGGCCGTGATCATGGCCGTCGTCGACGACGCCGACCGGCTGCTGCTCGGGCACGCCGCGACGTGGCCCGAGGGCCGGTTCTCCACCCTGGCCGGGTTCGTCGAGGCGGGCGAGGCGCTCGAGGACACGGTGCGCCGGGAGGTCGCCGAGGAGTCCGGCGTCGTCGTCGGGACGGCGCCCGGCGACGTCGTGTACCGCGGTTCCCAGGCCTGGCCGTTCCCGGCCTCGCTCATGCTCGGGTTCCGGGCACGGGCCGTCGCCACCGAGGTGCGCACCGACGACGAGGAGGTCACGGACGCACGCTGGTTCGCCCGGGCCGAGCTGCACGACGCGGCCGCCGCCGGGGAGATCTCGCTGCCCGGACGGCACTCGATCGCACGGGCGCTGATCGAGGAGTGGTACGGCGCGGAGCTGCCGGGCGCCTGGTGACCCGGCAGCGTCCGACCGCCGTCAGGACAGGGCGGCCCGGACGTCGGCGAGCGACGGGTTGGTCGCCGCGGAACCGTCGGGGTAGACCACCGTTGGCACGGTCTGGTTGCCGCCGTTGACCTGCTCGACGTAGGCGGCCGTCTCGGGGTGCTCCTCGATGTCGATGACGGTGTAGCCGATGCCCTCGGAGTCGAGCTGCGTGCGCAGCCTCCGGCAGTAGCCGCACCACGGCGTCGAGTACATGGTGATCGTGCCGGGTGCGGGCAGCGTCGGGGCGACGGTCATCGGGGTCCTCCTGGGGAGACGTGGGGTCGGTGTCGGCACCGGCTGCGACAATCGCAGACGATGTCCCCCACGACCAACTCACCGGGCGCCCTGCTTCATCCCGACGCGATCCTGGACGCTCTCGACCCCGAGCAGCGTGACGTCGCGCTCGCGCTGACGGGCCCGGTCTGCGTGCTCGCCGGCGCGGGGACGGGCAAGACGCGGGCGATCACCCACCGCATCGCGTACGGGGTGCGCACCGGGGCCTACCCGCCGACGTCGGTGCTCGCGGTGACCTTCACCGCGCGGGCCGCGGGGGAGATGCGCACCCGGCTGCGGGATCTCGGGGCGCACGGGGTGCAGGCCCGCACCTTCCACGCGGCGGCCCTGCGCCAGCTCGGCTACTTCTGGCCCCGCATCGTCGGCGGTGCGCCGCCGCAGATCCTGGAGCACAAGGCGCCGGCCGTGGCCGAGGCCGCGCGCCGCATCGGGGCGAGCGTGGACCGCGTCGCCGTGCGGGACCTGTCCAGCGAGGTCGAGTGGTCCAAGGTGTCCCTCGTCACGGCCGAGGACTACGTGCGGGCCGCGGCGGCCGACGACCGTCCGCCGCCGTCCGGCTACGACCACCAGACGGTGGCGCGGCTCATCAGCGCCTACGAGGACGTCAAGACCGAGCGGGGCGTCATCGACTTCGAGGACGTCCTGCTGATGCTCGCCGACATGCTCGGCTCCCACCCGCACGTGGCCGACCAGGTCCGTTCGCAGTACCGCCACTTCGTCGTCGACGAGTTCCAGGACGTCTCGCCGCTGCAGCACTTCCTGCTGAACCAGTGGCTGGGCAACCGGCGCGAGCTGTGCGTGGTGGGCGACCCGTCGCAGACCATCTACTCGTTCACCGGGGCCACGCCGCACTACCTGCTCGACTTCACGCGCACCTACCGCGACGCCCAGGTGGTCCGTCTCGTGCGCGACTACCGGTCCACCCCGCAGGTGGTCTCCCTGGCCAACGACCTGCTGCGCCGGGGCCGCGTGACCGGGGCGCTCGAACTGGTGGCGCAGCGGCCCTCCGGACCGGCGGTGTCCTTCACCACCCACGACGACGACGAGGCGGAGGCGGCCGGCATCGCCGCCCGGGCGGCGCGGCTCATCGCCTCGGGGGTGCGTCCCAGCGAGATCGCCGTGCTCTACCGCACCAACGCGCAGTCGGCCTCCTTCGAGTCGGCGCTGTCCGAGGCGGGCGTCAGCTACCAGGTGCGTGGCGGCGAGCGGTTCTTCACCCGCAAGGACGTGCGGGACGCGATCGTGCTGCTGCGCGGTGCGGCGCGGTCCGCCGACCCGGACCAGCCGATGCCCGAGCAGGTCCGCGACGTGCTCGTCAGCGCCGGGTGGTCCGCGGAGCCGCCGCACGCCCGGGGAGCCGCCCGGGAGCGGTGGGAGGCGATGCAGGCCCTCGTGGCGCTCGCGGACGACCTGGCGGCCGCCGCGCCCGAGGACGCGCCGGCGACGTTGCCGATGCTGGTCGACGAGCTGGCCGAGCGTGCGGCCTCCCAGCACGCCCCGACGGTCGAGGGCGTCACGCTCGCCTCGCTGCACTCCGCCAAGGGGCTGGAGTGGGACGCGGTGTTCCTGGCGGGCATGAGCGAGGGGCTCATGCCGATCTCCCTGGCCGAGACCGACGACGGCGTCGCGGAGGAGCGCCGCCTGCTGTACGTGGGCATCACGCGGGCGCGCGAGCACCTGGAGATCTCCTACGCCCGGTCGCGCAACCCCGGCGGCCGGGCGACCCGCAAGCGCACCCGGTTCCTCGACGGGATGTGGCCGGACGACGGTCGGGGTCGTCGTGGTGGCTCGCGCGGTCCGCGCGGGCAGGCGCGGTCCCAGCTCTCCGGCGAGGCCGACCTCGCGCTGTTCGACGCGCTGCGGGAGTGGCGCCTGACCGTCGCCCGGGAGGTCGACAAGCCCGCCTTCACGATCCTCGGGGACGCGACCCTCGCCGCGATCGCCGAGCTGCGTCCGTCCTCGACGGCCGAGCTGGCGCGGATCAACGGCATCGGCCCGGCGAAGATCGACCGGTACGGAGCCACCCTGCTGGCGCTCGTCCAGGGGGCTCCCGGTCGCCCGTGAGAAGGCGCCGGACGGGGCGCACCGAGATTCCCGAAGAAGTTCTGGAAAAAAGATGTGGCGAGTCAGCGACCGAGGTCTATGCTCGTGGAGACCGAGTTCGTTGCGGTGACCGCCGAGAGGTGGGAACCCGAGACCAGTGAGGAGGTGGGCACGAGATGGACAAGATGACGCGATTCATCGGCGACAACGGCATCGCGACGGGGGAGAAGTATGCCTTCATCCACTTCGTTCCGTCGGCCCGTCTCCGCACGTCCGGCGGCGGAGCAGGCATCGCTCTCGTCGCTCTCGCACCCGGCTCCGCACCCTGGAGACATCCGGTCCACTGACCGGTCCAGGCCGCGGAGTCCACGGGACCCGCGGCCTTCGTCATTCCTGACCGGGAGATCGGCCTCCACGGCCGGACGAACCGGCCCCTCCGACACACGGGGGGACCACCCGTAGGTCCTGAACACTGACGTTCACACCACACCCAGGACCTGACGGAGGAACATCGTGCGTCTCGCACAGCTGTTGGACGAGCGGCTGGTCGATGCGACCCCCGCCGGCGGCAGCCGCCCGTGGACCCCCCACCAACCCGTGACCCAGGACCCCGCCGAGGTCGCTGCGTTGGACCGGCAGTTCGCCGAGCTGCTGCCGTGCCGGAGCAACGACCCCGAGCTCTGGTTCGCCGAGCACACCGTCGACGTCGAGCGGGCCAAGGCCCTGTGCCGGTCGTGCCCGCTCCAGGCCGGCTGCCTCGCGGGCGCGCTCGACCGGAGCGAGCCCTGGGGCGTCTGGGGCGGCGAGGTCTTCGTCGACGGCGTCGTCGTGGCCCGCAAGCGGGGCCGCGGGCGGCCCCGCAAGAGCGAGCAGGCGGCCTGAGCCGTGCTCGCCGTCGCCCCGCGAGGCGGTGCACCACGACCGGTGCACCGCCTCGTCGGCTACCCGGACCGGTCCGCCGCCGGCGGAGGTGCGGTCCCGGTGCAGCCGCACGCCGGGTGCGGCGGCATCGCGCGGACCCGGGGAAGCGGGTCCGGCAGGCTGATCTCGAGCACGGCGTCGGCCGCGGCGGGCCGGGCGCCGTCGAGGTGCGCGAGCACCTGACCCGCCGCGACGGCCGCCCCGGTCGTGGCGAGGACGGTCTCCTGTCCGGCGTCGCCGGGCCGTGCGGCGAGCTGGGCGACCAGCCGGGGCCAGTCCGGGTCGGCGTCCACCTCGTGGTGGTAGCGGCAGGCGGTGCACGCCGTCGTACCGGGTCGTACGAACGGCCCGACCTCGATGCCGGCCTCGCCCGCGACCAGCGGCAGGTGGGCGAGGCCGTGGCTCATCAGCCGGGCGAACGCCTCCGGCGGGTCCGTCCCGCCGCAGACGACGACCACGTCGGGCGGTGCCTCGTCACGCCACGTCGACCCGAACCGGGTGCGGGGGTGCCGGGCCGCCAGGACCGACTGCAGGCGGGCGGCGCGGCGGTGGCCGACGTCGGCCTCCCGGTAGAGGCCCAGGCCCAGGTCCGTGAGCTGCACCGGACGGTCGTCGTCGAGCATCACGGCACCCAGTCCGGCGGACGCCAGATGGGCGGCGGTCAGCGCCCCCAGCCGGCCGAGCCCCAGGACCGCCACCTGCCGACGGGCGCGCTTGGTCAACGTGCGCAGCCCGTCGCCGTCGGGTCGGAGCGCGGCGAGCGTCGGGGCGTCCGCCGCGCCGCCGGCGGTCGCCAGGACGGTGCCCGGGGGAGCGGCGGTCGGGACGAGGAAACCGCCCGCGGTCAGTGCGGCGACGATCTGCGCCCGGCGTTCCGGCGCCACCCGGTGCCGTGCGGCACCGTGCTCCAGGTCGTCGTGCCGAGAGGTCGCGGCCTCGCGGAGCCAGGCCCGTTCCCCGTCCGACAGCCCGCAGACGACGAGCGACCAACGGGTGTCGGACCCGAGCTGGAGCCGGTCGGGCCCGCGGTCCAGGACCGGCACTCCCCGCCGCAGACGGAGCGCGCGCGTCGCGGGACCGGCGTCGGTGACGGGCATGTACCCAACCTCGCACGGCTTTCGTCCGTGTCGTGCGGGTCGTCCACAGTGCTGTGGACAGGTCCGGGATGGGCGTATTTCGTGTGTCCTGGCACACAGTCTTGACGATCTCCCGGTATTCTCATGAGGTGACCCCGGACACGTTGGCGTCCGTCGAGGTCCGACGGAGCCGCCGTCGGACCGCTACGGTGAGCGCTTTTCGCGACGGTGACCGCACCGTCGTGGCGATCCCTGCGCGGTTCTCCCAGGCGCAGGAGCGCGAGTGGGTCGCCAAGATGGTGGCCCGGCTGGAGGACAAGGAGCGTCGGCGCCGACCCTCCGACGACGAGCTGGTCGAACGCGCCCGGGACCTCTCGGTCAAGTATCTGGACGGCCTCGCCCGCCCCACGAGCGTGCGCTGGGTGAGCAACCAGGAGCGCCGTTGGGGGTCGTGCACGGTCGGGGACGGATCCATCCGCCTGTCGACCCGCCTGCAGGGCATGCCGGAGTGGGTCATCGACTACGTGCTGCTGCACGAGCTGGCCCACCTGCTGCACGCCGGGCACGGCCCTGACTTCTGGCGCCTGCTGGAGACCTACCCCCGGACCGAGCGGGCGCGCGGGTTCCTCGAGGGCGTCTCGTTCTCCGGGGGCGGCGCGCCCGCCGACGACGCCGACTCCGGGTCGTCGGCCGGCTGAACCGCTCCACCGCCGGTCAGTCCGTCCGGCGGTCCTCGGCGTCCTGGTCGTCGGGCGACGGCTCGTCGCCGTCCGGGCCGGACTCGCCCAGGATCTGCGCCAGCGCCGCGTCGACGTCCGAGTGCTCCTCGTCCTGCGCGCGCCGACGGTCGAGGTAGCCCGTGGGGTCGTCGAGGTCCTCGGGGCCCGGGAGCAGGTCCGGGTGGTCCCACACGGCGTCGCGGGCCTCCGGGCCGCCGGTGGAGACGAGGTGGGCGAACAGCGCGGCGGCGTCCCGGGACCGTCGCGGGCGCAGCTCGAGGCCGACCAGCGACTTGAACGTGTGCTCCGCGGGGCCGCCGGCGGCACGACGGCGCCGGATCATCTCGCGCAGCGGCACCGAGTGCGGCAGGTGGGCCAGCGACGCGGTCGCGGCGACCTCCGAGACCCAGCCCTCGACGAGCGCCAGGGCCGTCTCCAGCCGCAGCAGCGTCGCCTCCTGCTCCTCGGTCGTGTGCAGACCGAAGACGTCCCCGGACAGGGCCCCGCGCAGGGCCTCCTGGTCGGACAGGTCGATGCCGCGCACCTGCTCCTCGAGGGCGTCGAGGTCGATGGTGATGCCCCGGGCGTACCGCTCCACGAGACCGTGCAGGTGGCTGCGGAGCCACGGGACGTGCACGAACAGCCGGGCGTGCGCGGCCTCGCGCAGGGCCAGGTAGAGCTGCACCTCGTCGTACGGGGTGTCGAGCCCCTCGGCGAACCTGGCCACGTTCGTGGGCAGCAGCACGGTGGCGTGGTCCTCGAGCAGGGGGATGCCCACGTCGGTGGCGCCGAAGACCTCGCGCGAGAGCGTGCCGGCGGCCTGGCCGACCTGCATGCCGTAGACCGCGGACCCGAGGCCGCGCATCATCGTCGCCGGGTCCAGGTCACCCAGCCCGCCGCCGGGGAACACCGGCATGCCGGGCAGCCCCAGCGCTCCGGCTCCCTCGTCGCCGAGCTGGTCGCGCAGCACCGTGGCCAGCGCGTCGGCGACGGAGGACGCGACGGGGGCGACGAGCCGCTGCCAGGCCGGCAGCGTCGCCTCGACCCACTCGCTCCGGCTCCAGGCGTGGGTCGCGCCGCCCGACGGCGGCAGGTCCGTGACGGCGTCGAGCCACAGCTCGGCGACGCGCAGGGCCTCGGTGGCGGACTTCGCCTGGCCGCCGGTCAGGGACGGGTCGCCCTCGGCGACCGCGACCTGGCGGGCCAGGTCGTGCGCCACCTCGGTGTTCACCGGCCCCTCGGAGGAGGTGAACATGCGCTGCAGCTGGCTCATCAGACGCTGCATGGTCGCCGGGTCCGGTGCCGCTCCGCCCATCAGCGCGGCGGGGTCGAGGCCCTGCGCCCGCATCTGGCTCAGCACCTCGTCGGTCCGGTCGCCGAAGATGCCGCGCAGCGCGTCCCGCAGCATCTCCTCGCGGGCGTCGGGGTCGTCGGGCAGGTCGCTCATGGGTGTCCTCGGCTCCTTCCGCGTGCGGCGTCCGCCGCACGTTCACGGTATCCGGGTCCGACGTCGACGGAGCGGCCGGGGTTCCCCCTTTCGCTCACGGCGCACTGCGCGCATCGGCGATGATGGGGCCGTGAGCTTCGAGGACCGCAGTCATCAGCCGTACGAGAGCTACGGGCAGGCGCTCGCCCCTCTCGACGTGCCCCGTGCCCGTGAGGGAGCGCCGCGACGCCGGATGAGCCCGCGGTCGACGACGCTCGTCGTCTCGCTGCTGATCACCGCCGTCCTGGCGGCCGTGCTCATGGTCTCGCCCGCCCCGTACGCGATCCGCACGCCCGGGCCCACCGAGGACACGCTCGGCACCCAGGAGGCCGCCGAGGGGCAGAGCGCGACGGCGGTACCCCTCATCGAGATCTCGGGTGCGGACACCTACCCGGCCTCGGGGGAGCTCCGCCTGACCACCGTCTCCGTGTTCGGCGGGCCGGGCGGCGACGTGCTGTTCGGCGACGTGCTGTGGGGCTGGACCGCTCCGGAACGGTCCGTGCAGCCCGTCGAGTCGATCTTCCCGGAGCCCATCACCTCCGAGGAGCAGCAGGAGCAGGGCCAGGCCCAGATGCTCAGCTCGCAGGAGTCGGCGACGGTGGCGGCGCTGACCGAGCTGGGCTACGAGGTCCCGACCACGATGACCGTGGTCACCGCGGCCGAGGACACGGGCGCCGAGGGGGTCGTCGAGGAGGGCGACGTCATCGTCTCGCTCGACGGCGAGCCGCTCGCCACCTACCCGGAGCTGCTGGCCGCGCTCGACGGCGTCACGCCCGGCGACGACGTCGTGCTCGGGGTCGAGCGGGACGGCGAGCCGACCGACCTGACGGTCACCACGGGCCAGGGCGACGGTCGCGCCCTGCTCGGCGTGCTCATCGACCCGGTCTACGACTTCCCCGTGGACGTCACGATCCAGATCGAGGACATCGGCGGCCCGAGCGCGGGGACGATGTTCGCGCTAGGGATCGTCGACCTGCTGACGCCGGAGGACGAGCTCGGCGGTGTCGTGGTGGCGGGTACGGGCACGATGGACGTCGACGGTCGCGTCGGCCCGATCGGCGGGATCGAGCAGAAGATGTACGGCGCGCTGCGCGACGGGGCCACCTGGTTCCTCGCGCCGTCGGACAACTGCCCGCAGGTGGTCGGCCACGTGCCGGACGGCCTGGACGTCGTGTCCGTCGGCACCCTCGCCGAGGCTCGCGACGCCATGGAGGCCATCGGCGCCGGTGAGACGTCCGACCTGCCGAGCTGTGAGGCCGAGGCCGGCGACGCCTGAGGGGCTTGCCACCGGGCGGGGTGATCGTGACCGACTCGTGAGCGGCGTGAACCCCTCCCGTGCCGGAAACGTGGGAACCTGGAACGACGCCGGGACGTTTGTCCCGATGTCCGACGCATGTGTCCCGACCCGAGCACGAATGAGGTGCCCGCACCGTGTCCTTCGCCCCGCCCCGACGTCCTGACGGTCCAGCCCCGTCCCGACGTCGCAGCCCGCTGCTCATCACGCTGGTGGTGCTGGCGGCCCTGGTGGTCGTGCTGCTGTTCCTGACGAACTTCTGGACCGAGGTCCTCTGGTTCACCCAGGTCGGGTACGCCAACGTGATCTGGACGCAGTGGATCACCCGCAGCGTGCTGTTCGTCGCGGCCTTCCTGATCATGGCGGCCGCCGTCTACAGCTCCTTCGCCGTCGGGTACCGCACGCGGCCGATCTACGCGCCGTCGACGCCGGAGCAGGCGACGCTCGACCAGTACCGCGAGGCCGTCGAGCCGCTGCGCAAGGTCGTCACCTACGCGGGTCCGGTGCTCATCGGGTTCTTCGCCGGCGTGGCGGCGTCCGCCCAGTGGGAGACCGTCCTGCTGGCCCTCAACGGGCAGCCGTTCGGGACCGCCGACCCGGAGTTCGGCCTCGACGTCGGCTTCTACGTCTTCATGCTGCCCGTGCTGCGGTTCGTCGTCAGCTTCCTCATGGCGGTCCTGGTCATCTCGACCATCGCCGCCGTGGTCACCCACTACCTCTACGGTGGCGTCCGCCTGGGCCCGATCGCCGACGGCGCGTCGCGGACCACGACGGCGGCGCGGGTGCACCTCGCGGTGCTGGGCACGCTGATCATGCTGCTCGTCGCGACGAACTACTGGCTCGACCGGTACTCCATCCTGACGAGCCAGCACGAGCGGTTCGACGGCGCCAACTACACCGACGTGCACGCCGTCATCCCGTCGAAGGAGATCCTCACCGGCGTGGCCGTCCTGGTCGCGATCCTCTTCGTGGTCGCCGCCTTCCGCGACACCTGGCGGCTGCCGGCCATCGGCGTCGGGCTCATGGTCGTCTCCGCGATCGCCATCGGCGCGATCTACCCGGCCGTCGTGCAGCGCTTCCAGGTCGACCCGAACGCCCAGTCGCTCGAGGCGCCGTACATCCAGCGCAACATCGACGCCACGCTCGACGCGTTCGACATCGCCGAGGTGGAGTCCCAGCAGTACGACGCCACCACGGTGGCGGAGGCCGGGCAGCTGCGCGACGACGCGGGCACGACGACCCAGGTGCGGCTCCTCGACCCGCAGGTCGTCAGCCCGTCCTTCCGGCAGCTGCAGCAGAACAAGCAGTACTACAACTTCACCGACAACCTGGCGGTGGACCGCTACGAGATCGACGGCGAGTCACGCGACACCGTGATCGCCGTGCGCGAGCTGAACCTCAGCGGCCTGGCGGACCGGAACTGGACGAACGACCGCACGGTCTTCACCCACGGCTTCGGCGTCGTCGCGGCCTACGGCAACCAGCCCGGCCCGGACGGGCAGCCGGCCTTCTTCGAGGGCGGGATCCCCACGCAGGGCGCGCTGACCGACATGTTCCCCGGCGGGTACGAGCCGCGGATCTACTTCAGCCCCGAGGCGCCGCCGTACTCCATCGTCGGAGCGCCCGAGGGCACCGACCCGTGGGAGCTCGACTACCAGGCGGACGCCGAGGGCGGGCAGCAGGAGCTGTACAGCTTCCCGACGGACGAGGTGTCGGCCGGTCCGGAGATCAGCACGTTCCTGCAGCGGCTGCTCTACGCGCTGCGGTTCGGCGACGAGGAGATCTTCTTCTCCGACCGTGTCACCGAGGTCTCCCAGATCCTCTACGACCGCGACCCGCAGGAGCGGGTGTCGAAGGTGGCCCCCTGGCTGACCCTGGACAACAAGGTCTACCCGGCGGTCGTCGACGGCCGCGTCAAGTGGGTCATCGACGCCTACACCACGTCGGACGCCTACCCGTACTCGGCGAGCAACCAGATGCAGGAGGCGACGACGGACTCCCTGACCGCCGCCGCCCAGGGTCTGCCGGTCGAGGCCCCGCCGGAGGTCAACTACATCCGCAACTCCGTCAAGGCCACCGTGGACGCCTACGACGGGTCGGTCACCCTGTACGCCTGGGACGACGAGGACCCGCTGCTGCAGGCCTGGAACGACGTGTTCCCGGACTCGGTGCGCCCGATCTCCGAGATGTCCGGCAGCCTCATGTCGCACGTGCGCTACCCGGAGGACCTGTTCAAGGTGCAGCGCACGCTGCTCGAGCGCTACCACGTCACCGAGGCGCAGCAGTTCTTCGCCGGTTCCGACGAGTGGCGCACCCCGGACGACCCGGTCGGCAGCGACGACGCCCTGATGTCGAAGCAGCCGCCGTACTACCTCACCCTGCAGATGCCGGGCGAGGACGACGCGGCCTTCTCGCTGACGAGCACGTTCATCCCGGGTGGTTTCACCGACCGGGAGATCCTCACCGGCTACCTGGCGGCCGAGGCCGACGCGGGGTCGGAGGACGGCGAGATCGCCGAGGGGTACGGCACGCTCCGGCTGCTCGAGCTCCCTCGCGACGCGACGGTCCCGGGCCCCGGGCAGGTACAGAACAACTTCAACTCGAACCCGACGATCTCCGAGCAGCTCAACATCCTGGGCCGTGGTGACTCCGAGGTCGTGCGCGGCAACCAGCTGACGCTGCCCGTCGGCGGCGGCCTGCTGTACGTCCAGCCGGTCTACATCCAGTCCGGGTCGGGCACCCAGTTCCCACTGCTGCGTCGCGTGCTGGTCGCCTTCGGCGACCAGACCGGGTACGCCGAGACCCTGGACGAGGCTCTCGACCAGGTCTTCGGGGGAGACTCCGGTGCGGAGGCCGGTGACGCGGACGAGGCCGAGACCGAGGTGCCCACCGACCAGGTGGACCCGGAGACCGGTGAGCCGATCGAGCCGTCCCCGGAGCCCACCGAGGCCGAGCCGACCCAGGAGCCGACGCCGTCGCCGACGGAGACCACCGAGGAGACCCAGGCGCCGCCGGCCGGCGACGCCCAGGCCCGGCTGGACGCCGCGCTGCAGGACGCCAACGAGGCGTTGAACGACAGCAACGAGGCGTTGCAGAACGGCGACTGGACCGCCTACGGCGAGGCCCAGGAGCGTCTGCAGACCGCGCTGGAGGAGGCCCTGGCCGCCGAGGGCGAGCTGAACCCCTGAGCCGGTCGGTCCGGGCAGAGGGACGTGCGGTGTGACCTGCGTCCCATCTGCCCGGACCGATTGGACGGGGCCGGATTCCGTGTCCTAGAGTTAAGGACATCGCCGCGGGGTGGAGCAGTTCGGTAGCTCGCTGGGCTCATAACCCAGAGGTCGCAGGTTCAAATCCTGCCCCCGCTACCAAGGAAGTATCCCGGCAGAGGCCCTCCCGATCGAGAGATCGGGAGGGCCTTTGTCGTTCCCGGGTCTTGGTGCGGCGTGGCTGGTCGTCGCGGGCGAGGTCGATGGGGAGCTCGCGCAGGATCTCGCCGGTGGCGGCGTCGATGACCTGCACGTCGTGGTCGTGGTCGTGGATCAGGAGCAGGCCGTGGGTTCCGGCGTGGGGCCGTCCGAATCCGTTCACCGGCATCGCGCAGGTTCTCGCGTGGACGGCTGGACGCCGTTACCTATGCGCATTAGGATAAAACCATCAGAGCATAGGAGGGGGGCGGAATGCCTCGTCAAGGACTGACCACCGGTCGCGTCACAGCGGCCGCGGCCGATCTCGCCGACGAGGTGGGCCTGGAGCAGGTCACCCTCACGGCGTTGGCCAAGCACTTCGAGGTCGCGACCCCCAGTCTCTACACCCACGTCCGCAGCCAGGCCGACGTTCGCACCGGTGTCGCGCTGCTCGCGCTGGCGGAGACCGCCGACTTGGTCGCCGCGGCCATCGCCGGGGTGAGCGGACGTGCTGCACTGGCAGCCCTCGGCGGCGTGTGGCGGACCTATGCCGTCGAGCACCCCGGGCGCTACGCCGCGTCCCGGTTGCCGCTCGACGCCGAGACGGCCGCGGCGAGCGCCGGGCCGCGGCACGCGGACCTGTCGCGGGCCGCGCTCCGCGGTTACCGGCTGTCCAGTGCCGACGAGGTTCACGCCGTGCGCTTCCTCGGCGCCACGTTCCACGGCTACGCGGCCCTCGACGCCGCCGGAGCCTTCGGCCACGGTGCGGCCGACGCACCTGCGTCCGACGAGTCCTGGGAGCGCGTCCTGGACGGGCTCGACGCCATCTTGAGATTCTGGGAGGCCCGATGATCGACCCGTTGCTCATCCACGGAGCGCTGGAGCTCGAGCGCACCGACCGCGGACTGCTGCCCCATCGGCTACCGGCCTGGGCGCGGGCGCAGTCCGACGATCCGCAGCTCCACCACGCCGCAGGACAACCCGCGGGTGTCCGCCTCGCGATCCGCACCGCGGCCACTCGGCTGGAGCTCGACGTGCTTCCGACCAAGCGGCGCTACGTCGGGGCGCCCTCGCGACCCGACGGCTGGTACGACGTGCTGGTCGGGGGCGAGCTGGTCGAGCGCCACCAGGCGCCGGGCGGCAACGTGCTCCACGTGGACATGATGACCGGCGCCAGCACGTTCGACGCCGGCGAGCCGACGACCCTCGTGCTCACCCTCCCGGGTGGCGACAGCGAGGTGGAGGTCTGGCTGCCGCACGACGAGCAGACCGAGCTCCTCGCCCTCCGCGCCGACGCCCCGGTCGCGCCGCTCGAGGACGACCGCCCGCGCTGGGTCCACCACGGCAGCTCGATCAGCCACGGTTCGCTCGCCACCTACCCCACCGAGCCGTGGCCGGTCGTCGCCGCCCGCCTTGCCCAGGTCGACCTCACCAACCTGGGTCTCGGCGGCAGCGCTCTGCTGGATCCGTTCGTCGCCCGGACGATGCGTGACACGCCGGCCGACGTCATCAGCGTCAAGGTCGGCATCAACCTCGTCAACCAGGACCTGGTGCGCCGGCGCGCTCTGGGACCCGCAGTCCACGGTTGGCTCGACACGATCCGCGACGGGCACCCCGAGACGCCCCTGGTGATCGTTTCACCCATCCACTGCGGAATCCACGAAGCAGTTCCCGGACCGACGGGAGTCGACACGGCCGCCTTCACCGAGGGGCGGCTGGCCTTCCGGGCGGAGGGAGACCCGCAAGGAGCAGCTCGCGGGGCACTGACCCTGCAGGCGGTTCGCGAGGTGCTCGCCGACGTCGTCGAGCGTCGCGGCGACCCGCACCTGTCCTACGTCGACGGGCTGACCCTGTACGGCCCCGAGGACGCCGAGCGGCTGCCGCTGCCCGACAACCTCCACCCCGATGCCGCCACCCATCGACTCATCGGTGAGCGGTTCGCTGCGGTGGTGGCGCCGCGGGCCGGGCAGGCCGGCCGGGCTGGACACACCGTGGGTGGATCGATCATCAGCCCTGAGGAGAGTGCCTGCCGATGATCGAGATCTTGACGCCTGCCCAGGTCGACCGTGCCCGGGTGACCGGAGCCCTGGTGGCGGACATCCTGCAGACCCTGAGGCGCAGGGCCGTGGTCGGCACGAACCTCCTGGACCTCGACGGATGGGCTCGGGACCTGATCCGCGACGCCGGGGCGCAGTCCTGCTACGTCGACTATGCGCCGTCCTTCGGGCGGGGGCCGTTCGGTCACTACGTCTGCACGGCGGTCAACGATGCCGTCCTCCACGGGCGCCCTCGCGACTACCGGCTGGCCGACGGTGACCTGGTCACTCTCGATCTGGCCGTCCTCAAGGACGGCGTGGCCGCCGACTCGGCCATCAGCTTCGTCGTCGGCGATCGACGGTCTCCGCAGAGCGTCGCCCTCATCGAAGCGACCGAACGCGCCCTGGCGGCCGGCATCGCCGCTGCCGGACCCGGGGCTCGCATCGGCGACCTCTCGCATGCCATCGGCGCGGTGCTGAGCGCTGCGGGCTACCCGATCAACACCGAGTTCGGCGGGCACGGCATCGGGAGCACGATGCACCAGGACCCGCACGTCGCCAACGCGGGACGTCCCGGCCGGGGATACCGGTTGCGACCCGGGTTGCTCCTCGCCCTGGAGCCGTGGGTCATGGCAGACACCGACGAGCTCGCCCTGGACGCCGACGGGTGGACGCTGCGCAGCGCGACCGGCTGTCGCACAGCGCACAGCGAGCACACGATCGCCATCACCGACGACGGTGCGGAGATACTCACCCTGCCGACGGGCCGCCTGCGCTGACCACGTCGGGTTGCCCGGGGCTGCTGCCCGCCTCGGACGGGTGTGCGACGCAGCGCCCGCCCAGGTCGCTTCCCCGCAGGACCCGTTCCGATCGAGCGCGACGGAGCCGGCGCCCGTCCCGGGCGGTGTTCCCGTCCCGGGCCGGGCGCCGGCTCCGTCGTGTCGCGACCGGTGTCAGGCGGCCGGCAGGGTGACCCGGATCGCGCGCACGGCCCCCGTACGGCGGAAGACCTCGGCGCTGACCTCGGCCGGGATCGCGGCCCCGGAGACGGCCTGCTCCACCCCGTCGGAGCCCTCGACGGTCACCTCGAGGTCGGCGCCCCGCCGGTAGACGACCGGGACCTGGCAGAACGTGAACGCGAGGCTCGAGGCGGGCAGCTCGACGGCCTGCTCGGTCCCGCCGACGTCGACATACCGGAACGTCGTCGGCTCCGCGGTCCACTCCTCGGTACGGAGCAGGACGGGGCGGAACACGATCCGGCCCTCCTCCACCCGCAGGCCGAGCTCACCCATGCGGGTGAGGACCTCTTCCTTGACCTGGCCCGTCATCCCGGGCTGCTGCGCCCCGCGACCCTTCGGCGTGTGGGAGTAGGGGTCGACCGGGAAGGCGCCGTAGACCTCGGGCGGCTTGCAGTAGCCGAGCCCCTGGCGAACGTCCTCGTACCGGGCCCGGAGCTCGTCGACGACGGCTGCGTCGGCGCCCTCGGCCACGGCACGCTCGAGGTTCTCCTGCACCGCGAGCAGCAGCTTGGACACCATGTGCCAGTAGATGCTGCCGAGGCCCTCGTAGGCGAAGAAGGACCCGGACCGACCGGTGAACTCCGCGTGCCGGAAGACCTCCTCGAAGACGGAGAGCAGCGCCTCCCGGCCGGTCGCCACCGCCTCGTCGAGCGCGCCGTCCGTCTCCGGACCCTCGAGGGCGTCGAGCGCCGCGTCGACGTCCCGGGCGTTGTGGATCCCCGGGGCGAAGCGGTAGTCACCACCCGCGTCCTGCAGGACGATCGACCGGTCCCCGGCGCGCACCAGGGCGTCGATCAGGGGGGCCTGGGCGGCCTGCGCGGGCGTGACCCGGTTCTTGTCCAGGAACCCGGGGAGGTCGCGGTCCGGGTACAGCAGGTAGCTGTGCTGGTCGGCGCGGTACAGCGCGCTCTCGCGCATCGCCCGCAGCACGTCGAGCGACTCGGCGGGCGTCAGGAACCCCGAGGACAGGATCGCGACCTGTCCCTCGAGCATCTCCTGCAGCCGGTTGATCGTGACGCGGCCCTGCCCCAGGTCGAGCGTGTTGTACGAGTGGTAGAGCCCGTCGGCACGGCGGTTCGCCCGCAGGCCCGAGTCGACGTACGCGAGCACGGTGTCGACCACCTCGCGCACCTCGTCCGCCCCGACCACGGTGCGCTCACCGGTGAGCCCGGCGTAGACACGCTCGCGATAGGCCGTCCCGGCCGCGCCCAGGGCGTCGACCACGCGTCGCCGCTCGACGTCGTCGAAGCCGCCGACGGTGCCGGAGAGGTGCCGGCTGAGGACGTCGCCGACCTCCCTGAGCAGCTCCCGGACCTCGACGCCGACGGTCAGCTCCTCGTCCAGCAGGTCGCGCACGGTGCCCAGGTAGCGACGCAGGTACGCGAGGGTCACGACGGACAGTCCGCGCCCGACGAGCGCGTTGTTCGCGTCGTTCCACTCGGGCCGCTGCGTGTTCATCCAGATGCCGCCCTCGGGCACCAGGTTCACGACCTTCGCCAGGGTGAGCACGAGCAGCTTCTCGGCCAGGGTGACGTGCAGCAGGTTCCCGTCGGGGCCGTGCACGAGCTTGCCGTCCGCGCCCTCCACCTCGACACGGCGCGCGATCGCGGCCGCGGCCTCGGTGTCGAAGGTGATCGTCGCGTAGGGGTTCTCGACGGTGTCGGCGTAGGACGCGATCCGGTACGGCACGTCGGCGTGCGTGAAGACCGCACGGTTCACCAGGTGCCGCACGCTCCCGGGGTGGAAGCGCTCGGACGTCTCGAGCAGCTTGACGAGGTAGACCAGCTGGTGGTCGCTCCAGTACCCGATGTTGGACCACGGGTTGTCCGGCTCGGGGACCTCCCAGTCGATCCCTCCGCGGGAGATCCGGTACGGGTTGTACCCGTCGGCGGTCGTGGCGTCGAGGAAGACGGCGACCATCGACTCGACGTACTCGGGGAAGGACCACGCCAGCGCCTCCCAGTTCTGGAAGATGTCGCGCCAGTTGCCCTGGTGGTCCAGCAGGGGTTCACCGTCGGCGTCCCGCAGCGAGATCTGGAACTTGTTCCACGGCCGGCTCGGGTCGCCGTGGCGACGGCCGAAGGTCAGCGGCAGGTACTCGGTGCACAGGCGCCAGAGGTCGGCGTCCCCGCTCTCCTCGGCCGCGGCCATCAGCTCCTCGTGGGACAGGGTCGCGGGCAGCGACGTGAGCACCTCGGCGCAGCGCTCGGCGACGAGGGGGCTCCGGGTGCGGACGAAGGCCCGGACGTCGCCCCCGCGGAGCTGGTAGCCGCCCGCCGGGACGCCTCCGCGCATCGTGTTGAACAGGACGTTGGCACCGTGGTGGGCGGTGGCCAGCTCGTCGCCGGTCAGCTGCGCCGCGTCGGTGGCCGCGAGCAGGTCCTCCAGCCCGCGACGGGTCGCCTCGACGTCCTCGTCGAGTCGCGCCGCGAGCGCCGTGGGGTCGGCCAGCTCGTCACGCAGGGCCACGACGTCCGGTGCGGACCGCGAGACGTCGGCCACGACGCGCCAGGTCCGCTGCGCCCCGGGGTCCAGCACCAGACGGGTGCGGACGAGGTAGGCGCCCCGGCCGCCCCGCACGTCCAGCTCCTTGGTCAGCGCCTCGCCCGCCTGCGCCGCGTCGAGCTGCCGCTCGGACAGCAGGTGCTCGACCTGCTCGAGGCCCACCTGCCAGGCGACCGAGGCCTGCAGGGACTCGCTCGCCTCGGCGAGGTCGGTCAGGGCGGAGTTGAGGTAGTAGATGCCGAGGCCGCCCGGGGCGAGCTCGGCCCGCTTGTAGGCGTCCAGCAGGATGCTCAGCTCGTTCTGGACCTGGGCGGTGGTGCCGGCGGGCAGGAGGTTGCGGAACCCGTCCACGACCTCGAGGTCGACCGGGCGCTCGGCGAGGGACGTGATCTGGCAGCTGCGCACCACCCCGTACCGTGCGCTGGTCTGCCACACGACGCGCAGGCGCAGTCCGAGGTCGGTCCGGGTCTCCTCGAAGACGACGCTGGTGCCGAGGAAGTCCTTGTAGAGGCTGCGGTCGACGGCCGGGTCGCCCGGTCGCGTCTCGGCGAAAGGCTGCCAGGACACGACGTCGCCGTCCTCGCGGTGCACCCGGACCGTGGTGAGTCCGCCCGTGCGACCCGCCCCCTCGGCGACCTTGTCCTCGGTGTAGTACGGGAAGATCGCGTGGTCGGCGTCACGGCGGCCCGCGGTCAGTCCTCCGGTGCTCGAGATGAACATCCACAGGTCGCTCGCCCCGGCGATGGTCATCAGGAAGGGCGGCATCTGGTCGTACGACGTGATCGCGTAGTAGCGACGGTCGTCGAGACCGAGGTGCGAGCCGTCGACGACGGCGTGGCCGACGAGCCGTTCGGAGGTGGGCCCGGTCGTGGTCATGCGCTGCTCCTTGCGGTTGTGGTGCGGGGCGGACCGGTGTGCGGGAGCGCTCCCACACCGCTGGTTCGCCCAGTGCTGGCATCAGAGGGGAGCGCGCGGGGACGCGCGCTCGAGAGCTCCCTGACGCGGGGGGACGCGGCGTCGTCGATGCCGCGAGTAGGGGTGCCGGGATCGGTCGTGTCCGCGGCGCGGAGGTGCGGAGCCGCGGGCGCGTTCCCGTGCTCCGTCGGGTCGGGGTCGCCGACCGGGGAACCGGCGTGGGGGACGACCACCGCAGGCATCCTGCCCATCGCCACCTCCACTGCTCGCGGCCGGAAGGTTCGCAAGGTGCGAGGGGCCGTCGCCGGTCGAGCACACAGGAAATTACCGTCCCCGGATTGCTCGTGCAAGAACGTCCCGGGGGACGTCGGACGGGCGAGCCGGGCACGACCCGGCGGGTCCTGCCGGTCGGGGTGTCGAGCTCGCCCGGTTCCGCCCGCCTCGCCGGTCGTGCTGCGGACCTCGGCCCGTCCCGCCCAGGTGCGGACGTCGTCCCGCCGTCCCACGATGGAGGGACGAGGAGAGGAGCACGCCGTGCCACGACAGGATCCCGGCCCCAGCGTCAAGGACGAGGAGCTGTACGAGAAGCTCCGCGACGAGGGCAACAGCAAGGAGAAGGCCGCGCGGATCGCTAACGCGGCCGCGAACCGCGGTCGCGACGACGTCGGCCGCGAGGGTGGCGAGTCCCCGGCGTACGAGGACTGGACCGTCGACGAGCTGCACGAGCGCGCCGCCGAGCTGGGCATCGAGGGGCGGTCCTCGATGCGCAAGGACGAGCTGATCGAGGCTCTGCGGTCGCACTGAGACGGCCGATCCGGCCGGTTGCCCCTGGCGTGCCGTCGTCGCCGGGAGCACCATGGAGGGACAGGTTCCGTGGCTCGACGGGGAGACGGAGGCGAGGAGCATGAAGGCCTCGGTGGGGGACAGGATCATCACCGCGTCCGGCGTGGTGGGAGGTGCGGTCCGTGACGGCGTCGTCACGGAGCTCCACCACGACGACGGGTCCCCGCCCTACACGGTGAGGTGGTCGGACACGGAGGAGGAGTCCTTGGTCTATCCCGGGCCGGACTCGCTCGTGCAGCACGGCGACGCCGGGGCCGCGGACGAGACGGCCCGCCCTGCGCGCGCCGCCACCTGGACCGTCCAGCTGTCGCTGGTGGAGGCGTCGGGCAGCACGACGGCGGAGGCGGTGCTGGTGGCCGGCCCGGTCGAGCACGCCGACGTCGGCCCGTTGCGGTCCGTCGGGCACGCCCGCAAGGATCCCCACGACACGGAGATCCCGGTCATCGGCGACGAGGTGGCCGCCGGGCGTGCGCTGCGGCGTCTCGCCGACGCCCTGCTCGGGCAGGCGGAGGAGGACATCACCGCCTCCACCGGCGTGCCGGCCCACGTGCACGACTGAGCGGACGGCCGGGCGGGACCGGCCGGCGGGGGTGACCGGACGCACAGTGCCGCGCGGTGTTCCGGCCGCCGCCGCGCGCATAGGCTCGGTGCGGCTCTCGACGGTGATCCGCGCCGTCGTCCCGACCAGGAGGACCCACCCGTGCGAACCCGTCCCGTTCTTGCCGTCGCCCTCGCGCCCGCCGTGCTGCTCGGGCTGACGGCCTGCTCCACCGCCGACGACGGTGGTGCGGACGACGCAGCGAGCGCCACGCCGTCCGCGTCCGAGGCCTGCGCCGCGGGCGACCTGCCGACGCTCACCGAGGGCACCCTCACCGTCGGTGCCGGCGAGCCGTTCGAGCCGTGGTACGTCGGCGAGCCCACCAGCGGCGAGGGCTTCGAGTCGGCCCTGGTCTACGCCGTCGCCGAGGAGCTGGGGTACGCGGCCGAGGACGTCGAGTGGGAGACGGTGACGTTCGAGCAGATCATCTCCCCGGCGATCAAGCCGTTCGACCTCGCCGCCTACCAGACCACCATCACCGAGGAGCGGGCGGAGGCCGTGGACTTCTCCAGCCCGTACCTGACCAGCCACCAGGGCGTGATCGTGGCCGACGACGGTGACTACGCCGACGCCACGAGCCTCGCGGACCTGGAGGGCGCCCGCATCGGCGTCACCGCCGCGCAGACCTCGCTGGACGCCGCGGAGTCCGCCTGGGGCGACGCGGTGGAGATCACCCCCTTCAACGCCGCCGGGGACGGCATGACCGCGCTGACCTCGGGCACCATCGACGCGATGGTGATGGACGTCGACCAGGGCGTGGCGGCCTCGACGGTGTACTTCCCGGACACCCAGGTCGTGGGCACGCTGCCGGACGTCGGCGAGCCGGAGCAGCTCGGCCTCGTGCTCGACAAGGACTCGGAGCTGACCGAGTGCGTCTCGCAGGCCGTGGACGCCCTGGAGGCCGACGGCACCCTCGACGAGCTGCGCACCGAGTGGCTGAAGTCGGACGACGTCCCCGAGCTGTCCTGACCGCGCGACGGCGATGACCGGAGCGACGGACGGCCCGGCCCTGTCGGAGCGTGCCCGGGCCCGGGCGGAGTACCGCCGGGCCCAGCACCGGCGCGCCCTGCTGGTCGCCGGGACGGCGACGGCGATCGTGCTCGTCGCCGTCGTCGCGGTCGTCACCACCGCTCCCGGCTGGGAGCGGGCCCGGGAGGCGTTCTTCTCCCCGGAGCGCGCCTGGGAGGTCCTGCCCGAGGTCGCCGAGGGGCTGTGGCTCAACCTGCGGGTGTGGGTCGCGGCCTCCGTGGTGGGCCTGACCGTCGGCCTGCTGCTGGCGGTCGTGCGCACCTCCCGGCTGCCGGCGCTGTTCCCGCTGCGGGTGTTCACCGTGCTGTACGTCGACGTCTTCCGCGGGGTGCCGGTGCTGCTGGTGCTGCTGCTGGTCGGTTTCGGGCTGCCCGCCCTGCGGCTGGAGTGGCTGCCGGTGAGCGCGGCGTTCCTCGGCGGTCTGGCGATCCTCCTGACGTACACGGCGTACCTCGCCGAGATCTTCCGCGCGGGGATCGAGTCCGTGCACCCCTCCCAGGTCGCCGCCGCGCGCTCCCTCGGGCTCACCCGTGGCCAGGCGGTGCGCAAGGTCGTGCTGCCGCAGGCGGTGCGGAACGTGTCGGCGCCGGTGGCGAGCATGCTGGTGTCCCTGCAGAAGGACTCCGGCCTGATCTCGATCCTCGGGGCGGTCGACGCGATCCGGGCCGCCCAGATCGCCACCACCGGCGACTACAACTTCACCCCGTACGTGGTGGCCGGCGTGCTGTTCCTGCTGATCTCGATCCCGCTGACCCGGCTCGTCGACGCCTGGTCGGCCCGGCAGGGCTGGCGCGGCTCGCTCCGCGGCGTCAGCGGTGCGGGGGTGGTCCGGTGACCGCACCGCCGCTGCTGAGCCTGCGTGAGGTGCGCAAGTCGTTCCCCGCGGGACCGGGCCGCCGGGCCGGGCGCAGGACGGTCCTGGACGGCATCGACCTGGACGTGGGCGAGCACCAGTGCGTCGTCCTGGTGGGGTCCTCGGGCTCGGGCAAGTCGACGCTGCTGCGCGTGGTCGACCTGCTCGAGGAGGTCGACGACGGTCAGGTGCTCCTCGACGGGGTCGACGTGGCCGACCCGTGGGTCGACGCCGACGCCGTCCGGGCCCGGCTCGCGATGGTCTTCCAGCAGTACAACCTGTTCCCGCACCTGTCCGTCCTGGACAACGTCACCCTGGCCCCCCGCCTCGTGCACCGCCGTCCGCGGGGCGAGGCCGAGGAGGCCGGCCGGGCGCTGCTGGCCAAGGTCGGGCTGGCGGACAAGGCGCGCGGGTACCCCGACCAGCTCTCCGGCGGGGAGCAGCAGCGCGCCGCGATCGCGCGGGCGCTGGCCGGCGGCCCGGAGCTGCTGCTGCTGGACGAGGTCACCTCGGCCCTGGACCCGGAGCTGGTCGGGGAGGTCCTGGACCTGCTGCTGGAGCTGCGCGCCGAGGGCACCACGATGCTCGTCGCGACCCACGAGATGGACTTCGCCCGCGAGGTCGCCGACGAGGTCGTGTTCCTGCACGACGGCCGGGTGCACGAGCGCGGCACGCCCGCCCAGGTCCTGGACGACCCGCAGCGGGACCGGACCCGGGAGTTCCTGCGCCGGCTGCGCTGAGCCGCGCCGGCTGCGCCGGGCCGACCGCGTGCGTATCACCCGAGGTCGCGCGACGCTCTGGAGAGGCAGTGGGGCGTCGCGCGACGCCCTCCGTCGGCGAGGGGACGTGGTGACGATGAAGCGCCTGATCCTGTGCTGCGACGGCACGTGGAACCATGCCGCCAACCAGTACGTGTCGAACATCGAGAAGATCGCCCGGGTCCTGCGCCGGGGCGCGGTCGACGACGGCGTCGTGCAGATGGTCGAGTACGTCGGCGGTGTCGGCTCGCAGGGGTACCTGTTCGACAAGGTGCTCGGTGGCGCGTTCGGGTCGGGCCTGACCCACAACGTCGTCGACGGCTACCGGTTCCTGGCCATGAACTACGACCCCGGCGACGAGATCGTGGTGCTCGGCTACTCGCGGGGCGCGTACACCGCGCGCAGCGTCGTCGGCATGGTGGGGGCGGTGGGCCTGCTGACGCGCGAGGCGCTCGTGGCCGGCCGGCTGCACGACGCCGCGGACCTCTACCGCGAGCCGGCCGACGACGACGCCGCGCGCGCCGCACGGCAGGAGCGGCGGGACAGGTTCCGGGCCGAGAACTCCCACCCGAGGGACCCGCGGGGGCCGGTGCGGTTCCTCGGAGTCTTCGACACCGTCGGCACGCTGGGCGTCCCCGGGCTGACGCGCCGCCGCTACCGGTTCCACGACGTGAAGCTCGGTGAAAGCGTCCAGGTGGCCCGCCAGGCGCTCTCGGTGGACGAACGCCGGTTGTCCTACTCGCCGTGCCTGTGGACCGTGCCGGGCGACAGCCCCGAGGGCCGGGTCCGGCAGGTGTGGTTCCCGGGCGGGCACGGCGACGTCGGCGGCGGGGGACCGCGCTCCGGGCTGTCCGACGTCGCGCTGGAGTGGATGGTGGGCGAGCTGCGCGAGGTCGGCGTCGCGATCGACGAGGACCTGTGGAAGCAGCA
Source organism: Isoptericola sp. 178 (assembly GCF_030586525.1). Lineage (NCBI taxonomy): Bacteria > Bacillati > Actinomycetota > Actinomycetes > Micrococcales > Promicromonosporaceae > Isoptericola > Isoptericola sp. 178. Next base: position 449,023 of record NZ_JAUQYN010000002.1, read on the forward strand.
GGTGGCGCACCAGGAGGAGCTGGTCGTGGACGTCCGGCCCCGGGTGCTGTTCCGGCTGATCAACCGGGTCAAGCGCCTGCGGCCGGGCAGCGGGGTCGTGGACGGCCGCGAGGTGTTCCGGCACGGCCTGCGGGTGCTCGCCCGGCGTGACGGCGAGGTCTGGGGCGACGGGGTGTGCGTCGCCGAGCCGCTCGTGCGCTACGTCGCACGTGACCGGTACGCCGAGCATGCTCCGAACCTGCAGCAGTGGATCGACGACTGCGGAGGGGTGGACAAGCTGCCGGTCGTGCCCCTCGCGGCGCTGCACGAGGACGAGCGTCACCTGACGGTGCGGTGAGCGTCCCGGTCAGGAGTCGTAGGCGTCCTTGACCACGAGGACCGGCACCGAGGCGTCCAGCAGCACCCGCTGCGTCGTGGTGCCCATGAGGAACGTGCCGTGGCTGGACCGCTTGCGCGACCCCACCACGACGAGGTCGGCCCCGACCTCGTCGGCGGTGTCGAGGATGGCGTCCGCGGGTTCGGTGTCCTCGTCGCGGTAGCTGATCGCGGCGTCCGTGTCCCCGAGGATCGCGGAGAGCTCGGCCGACGGGCCGTCACCGGGATCCTGGGCGTCGAGCACGAGCACCCGCAGCGGCAGGTCGCGTCGACGCGACTCCTCCAGCGCGGTCCGGACTGCCGCCTCGCCGTGCGGGCAGGCGCGATAGGCCACGAGCACCGTCATGGGCCCACTGTGTCACACCTCGCGCCGGCCGCGTCGCAGACCCAGCTCGTAGGCCGTCAGGGCGACGAGCCAGACCGCGGTGACCGGCAGGACGAACCCGAACAGCGCGCCGCCGAACGGCTCCTGGGCGTCGTGGTCGGTCGCGGCGAGCAGCACGTAGGCCAGGTAGGCGACGTACAGGACGACCAGGAGGACGCCCTCCCAGCGCACGATCGCCTGCCCGGTGAACGCGATGGGCAGGAGCACCAGCGCGACGGCCACCATGACGGGCAGGTCGAGGTTCACGGCGGCGGGGTCGACGTCGATCCCGCCCGGGGCGATGACGGCGGTGAGACCGAGCACGGCGCCGATGTTGAAGATGTTGCTGCCCACGATGTTCCCCACGGCCATGTCCCGTTCGCCGCGCCGCACGGCGATGACGCTCGTGGCGAGCTCCGGCAACGACGTGCCGACCGCGACGACGGTCAGGCCGATCACGAGGTCGCTCACGCCGAACGCGGAGGCGATCCGGGTGGCGCCGTCCACCAGGAACCGGGCGCCGCCGACGAGCAGGGCCACCCCGACGACCACGAGGGCGACGTCGATCCCGACCGAGCGGGCGCGGGTCGTGCGCAGGCGGCCCAGGGCCCCGCCGTCCTCGTCGGCCTCCGGGACGGTGGTGACCGTCTCCGTGCGCCGGGCGACGATCGTGGTGACGGCCAGGTAGGCGGCCAGGAGACCCAGCAGGAGGACGCCGTCGGTCGTGCTGATGGTGCCGTCGAGCGCGAGCACGAGGGCGAGCACGGACATCCCGACCATCACGGGGATGTCCGTGCGCACCAGGCGGTTCGTGACCGTGAGCGGGACGACGATCGCCGCCACCCCGAGGACGAGCAGGATGTTGGCGATGTTGCTGCCCACGACGTTGCCGACCGCCAGCCCGGGGGAGCCGGACAGCGCGGAGCCGGCGCTGACGGCGAGCTCCGGGCTCGAGGTCGCGAAGGACACGACGGTCAGGCCCACCACGAGGGCGGACATCCCCAGGGTCCGCGCCAGCGACGCCGCGCCGCGGACGAGGGCCTCGCCACCCCCGACGAGCAGCACGAACCCGGCGAGCAGGAGCAGGACGCTGGTGAGGCTCACGCGACAAGGCTACGGGCGGGCCGCCACCACCGGCGGTCAGGCGGCGGCGAGCTGCTCGACCACCTGGCGCTTCGCCCGGGTGAGCATGCCGGCCATGCCGTTGAGCCGCAGGGCCGAGACCGCCCGGGTGAGGCCGAGCTGCAGCGGGAAGTCCTCGGGGACGTCCAGCACCTCACGGGTGGTCAGCCCGGACAGCCCCTGGGCCAGGATCGAGGCGAAGCCCCGGGTGGTTGGGGCCTCCTCGGGCGCGGTCGCGTAGAAGTGCACGACGTCGCCGTCGACCTCGGCGAAGGCGTGCACCGGGGACTGGCACTCCTCCACCTTCTCCAGCAGGGCGGGGGAGTCCGCGTACCGGGCGGGCAGGGGCGGCAGCTCGCGGGAGAACTCCAGCAGGAGCTGCAGCCGCTCGGACTCGGTCAGGGCCAGGAAGTCCTCCCGGATCTCGGCCAGCTGGTCGGGCAGCGCGGGGGCGTCGTCGGTCATGGGTCCATCGTCTCTCACGTCGCGTCGGGTCCGGGGTTCAGCGGGCCGGCGCCTCGCCGGGCTCCGCGCCGGCCGCGATGGGCACGCGCACGGCGTTGCCCCACTCGGTCCAGGAACCGTCGTAGTTGCGCACGTCGGGGATGCCGAGCAGGAAGTGCAGCGCGAACCAGGTGTGGCTGGACCGCTCCCCGATGCGGCAGTACGTGACGACCCGGTCGTCGTCCGTGATGCCCAGGCCGCCCTGCTGGTAGATGGCCTCCAGCTCGGCCCGCGGCTTGTAGGTGCCGTCCTCGGCCACCGCCGTGGCCCACGGGACGTTGTGAGCGGTGGGGATGTGACCGCCGCGCAGCACGCCCTCCTCCGGGTAGTCCGGGATGTGCAGCCGCTCGCCGGTGAACTCCTGCGGGGAGCGGATGTCCACGAGGGGGCCCTTGCCCAGGTGGTCGAGCACGTCCTCGCGGAAGGCGCGGAAGGTGGTGTCGTCGCGCTCGACGACCGGGTAGTCGACCGGCGTCGGGGCGGGGGCGTCGGTGGTCAGCTCGCGGCCCTCGGCCACCCAGAGGTTGCGCCCGCCGTCGAGGAGGCGGACGTCCTCGTGGCCGAACAGGGTGAACACCCAGGCCGTGTAGGCGGCCCACCAGTTGTTCTTGTCGCCGTACAGCACGATCGTGGTGTCGCGGGCGATGCCCCGGGAGCCGAGCAGGTCGGCGAAACCCGGGCCGTCCAGGTAGTCGCGCTCGACGGGCAGCAGCAGGTCGGTGTGCCAGTCGACCTTGACGGCGCCGGGGATGTGGCCGGTCTCGTAGAGCAGGACGTCCTCGTCGGACTCCACGACGACGAGGCCCGGGTCGTCCCGGTGCGCGGCCAGCCACTCGGTGGTGACGAGGCGCTCCGGGTGCGCGTACTCCTGCAGTCGCGGGGTGGGGTCGAGCGGTGCGGGCATGATCTCCTCCTGGTGCGGCGTGGTCCGGGAGCCACCCTAGGCCGCGGGCGACCAGCCCCGACACCGCGGTTCCACGATGCGGGACCAGCATGTGAGATGGCTGGTCCGTGCGCTCGGGACACCCCGGACGCGACGCCGCCCTACACTGTGGTGCACCACCGGACGACGACGTCGGAGGCTCCATGGGGCATCGACCCAGCACCCCGCACGGCGACCTCGCGCATGCGCTGTCGCCCGCCGTCCCCGTCCGGCGCGACCGGCGTTCCGTGCGCAGCGCCCACGACGCGTTCCTCGACACCGGCGCCGTGCCGCCCGGGCTCGACCCCCTCGTCGCCGCCTCCTGGCGCCGCAGCCGCTCCTGCGGCGTCGACCCCGACACGCCGCGCACCACGAGCGGGCTGTCGCCCGACGAGCTCGACGCCTACCGTGCGGCGCACCCCCTGCACGACCTCATGCCCGTCGTGCGCGACCTCGTCGTCGACGCCGCTCGCGACGACGGGCTCGTCGTGGCCGTGTCCGACGACGCGGGACGCCTGCTGTGGGTCGAGGGGGACCTGCGCACCCGCGGTGCCGCCGAGCGGGTCGGATTCGTCGCCGGTGCCGTCTGGCGCGAGGAGAACGTCGGGACCAACGCCCCGGGCACGGCGCTGGCCACCCGGCGGCCGGTGCAGGTGCTGGGGGCGGAGCACTTCTCGCGGCCGGTGCAGCAGCTCAACTGCGCGGCCGCCCCGATCCAGGATCCCGACGGCCGTGTCCTCGGGGTCCTCGACGTCACCGGTGGACGGGCCGCCGGCTCGCACGTCGCGCTGTCCCTGGTGCGCGCCACCGTCGCCAGCCTCGAGCGGGAGCTCGCGGCACGGGCCGCAGGTGCCCGGGACGCGGCCGGCGACACCCACCCCGCCCTGCGGCTGCTCGGCACGCCCGCCTGGCGGTCCCCGGACGGCGAGCGCCGGCTCTCCGGACGGCACGCCGAGATCCTCGCGCTCCTCGGCGCGCACCCGCGCGGCCTCACCGCGGAGGAGCTCGCGGTGCTGCTGCACCCCGGCGAGCTGTCCGAGGTGACGGTCCGCGCCGAGATCTCCCGGCTGCGCCGCTCGGCCGGGTCGGTGGTGACCGGGTCGCGGCCCTACCGGCTCGCCGCCCAGGTGCGCAGCGACGTCGACGCCGTCCGCGACCTGCTCGCCGCCGGTGACGTGGCCGGTGCGGTGCGGGCCTACACCGCTCCGCTGCTGCCGCGGTCCTTCGCCCCCGGCGTCGAGCGGATGCGTGACGAGCTGGCCGCCGAGATGCGCTCGGCGGTCCTGGCCGACGGCGACCCGGACGTCCTGGACGTGTGGACCCGCACGGACGACGGTGCCGAGGACGTGGAGGCCTGGCAGCAGCTCGTGGCGCGGTCCGACCAGGGCGGTCCCCGGTGGGCCCGGGCGCGTGCCCACCTCGCCGTCGTCGACGCCGGCCTGCGCTGAGCGGCGCCGACCGACACCTGCAACGCCGCTGCAACGCTCGCCGCCTAACGTCGCCGGCACGACGCGACGACGCGTCGTCATCATCCCGTCCACCGGACGCGGGTGGTGCGGTGAGCACTGCGAGGAGGCAGGACGCCATGACCGTCTACACGGCACCGGGACAGCCCGGGTCGATCGTGGAGTACCGCAGCCGCTACGACCACTGGATCGGCGGCGAGTACGTCCCCCCGGCGAGCGGGGAGTACTTCGAGAACCCCACCCCCGTCACCGGACAGACCTTCTGCGAGGTCGCGCGCGGCAACGCCGAGGACATCGAGCGCGCCCTGGACGCCGCGCACGGCGCCGCCCCCGCCTGGGGCCGCACGTCCGTGACCGAGCGGGCGAACATCCTCAACGCCATCGCCGACCGCATCGAGGCCAACGTCGAGAAGATCGCCGTGGCCGAGAGCTGGGAGAACGGCAAGGCCGTGCGCGAGACGCTCGGTGCCGACATCCCCCTGGCCGTCGACCACTTCCGGTACTTCGCCGGCGCGATCCGGGCCCAGGAGGGGTCGATCTCCGAGATCGACGGCGACACCATCGCCTACCACTTCCACGAGCCGCTCGGCGTCGTCGGGCAGATCATCCCGTGGAACTTCCCGATCCTCATGGCCGTGTGGAAGCTGGCCCCGGCGCTCGCGGCGGGCAACGCCGTCGTGCTCAAGCCGGCCGAGCAGACCCCGGCCTCGATCCTGTACCTGATGGACATCATCGGCGACCTGCTGCCGCCGGGCGTCGTCAACGTCGTCAACGGGTTCGGCGTCGAGGCGGGCAAGCCGCTCGCGTCCTCGTCGCGGATCCGCAAGATCGCCTTCACCGGCGAGACGACGACGGGCCGCCTGATCATGCAGTACGCCTCGGCCAACATCATCCCGGTGACGCTCGAGCTCGGCGGCAAGAGCCCGAACGTGTTCTTCTCCGACGTCGCCTCGGCCCAGGACGACTTCTACGACAAGGCCCTCGAGGGCTTCACGATGTTCGCGTTCAACCAGGGCGAGGTCTGCACCTGCCCGTCCCGGGCGCTCATCCAGTCCGACATCTACGACCAGTTCCTCGGCGACGCGCTCAAGCGCACCGAGGCGGCCGTCCAGGGCAACCCGCTGGACACCGAGACGATGATCGGTGCCCAGGCCAGCAACGACCAGCTCGAGAAGATCCTGTCCTACATCGACATCGGCCAGGCCGAGGGCGCCAAGGTACTCACCGGCGGGGCGCGCGCCGACCTGGGCGGGGACCTGTCCGGCGGCTTCTACGTGCAGCCGACGATCTTCGAGGGCAAGAACTCGATGCGGATCTTCCAGGAGGAGATCTTCGGTCCCGTCGTCTCGGTCACCGACTTCGCCGACTACGACGACGCCATCAAGATCGCCAACGACACCCTCTACGGGCTCGGGGCCGGCGTCTGGACCCGCAACGGCACGACGGCCTACCGGGCCGGCCGCGACATCGAGGCCGGCCGCGTGTGGACGAACTGCTACCACGCCTACCCGGCCGCGGCCGCGTTCGGCGGGTACAAGGGCTCCGGCGTCGGGCGCGAGAACCACAAGATGATGCTCGACCACTACCAGCAGACGAAGAACCTGCTCGTCAGCTACTCCGGCGTGCGGGACGGCTTCTTCTAGGCCGAAGGAGGATCGATGACCGACGCCGGCGGGCCCGAGGGCCCCGCGCGCGTCGCCGTCACCGACGCCGCGGCCGAGCTCCTGGCTCGGCTGCGGCGCCGGCACGGCGAGCTGATGTTCCACCAGTCCGGTGGCTGCTGCGACGGCTCGAGCCCCATGTGCTACCCGGCCGGTGACTTCCTCACCTCGGACGCCGACGTGCACCTGGGCGACCTGGCGCTGTCCGACGGGGAGGAACCCTTCACCGTCCCGGTCTGGATGAGCAGGGCGCAGTTCGAGTACTGGAGCCACACCCACCTGACGATCGACGTGGTGCCCGGCCGCGGAGCCGGGTTCAGCGTCGAGGCGCCGGAGGGCGTGCGGTTCCTCATCCGGTCGCGGCTGCTGACCGACGCCGAGCTGACGGCACTGGGCCGCTGAGGCACGGCGCCAGGGCGCCCGGGGCTGCGTCGTCGCCCCGGGCGTCCTAGCGTCGTGCCCATGGCGCAGGACGAGCACGACCCTCACGACGGCCGGGGCGAGCGGTGGTCGCAGGACGTCACCGACCACTCCGACGCCCTCGACCTCGAGCACGACGTCTTCACCCTGGACGACCCCGCGGCGATCGCCGCGTCGCTGAAGCGGTCCGCCGAGGCCAGCGACCGGCGCAAGGGGTCGGCCTACTCCTCGGCGATGTCGATGCTGACGTTCTACCTCAACCGGGCCGGGCGCAACCTGCCGCCCGAGCGCCGCGAGGTGCTGGAGCAGGCCAAGACCGAGCTCCGGCGCGCCTTCGGGCGGGAGTGACCGTCCGGCGGCGTTGACCTGGGCATCGGTCCGATGCCCGGTGGGGTGTCGCCGGGCCGTGCGGACCCGCTATGTTGCACCCCGTGAGCACCGAAGCAGAGGCCCTCCCGTCCGTGTCGTCGCTCCCGGCGTGGCTCGTGCCGTCCGTGTACCTGAACTGGTCGACGGACTGGCTGCGCGAGTCGGTCGCCATCGCGACGCGTTCCCGCGAGCACCACCTGCCCGGGGGACCCGACGGTCCCAAGCGCGGGGACGTCGTGGTGACCGTCCTCGGCGAGGCCGGGGTCGTCGCCGCGGTCGAGCTCATGGGAGCCTCCGACGGCGACTCCTGGGTGACCGACGAGCTCTTCGGCCCGGACCGCCCGATCGTGTGGGCGGACCTCTTCGACGGTGCCGACGCCTACATCGGCTCCTCCGGCTGGCTGCCGGCCGAGCACGCCCGCGCCGTCCTCGACGGGGTCGCCAACCAGTTCCACGACGGTCCGGTGCACACGATCGACCCGGGCGACTGCGGCGCCGGCGAGGCCGCCTCGGACGTGCACGCGCTGCGCATCATCGGCCACCGGGCGGTGACCGGGTGGGCGCTGCGGCGCGAGGAGCGCTGCGCCACCTGCGAGCAGTTCGTGGACGTGCGCGAGATGCAGGCGCACGACGACGGCGCCGTGCGGCTCGGGACGACCACTGCCGGCGGTCGCACCCTGGAGCAGGTCATCCGCGACGTGCACCTGCTGTGCTCCCACTGCCACGAGCTGATGCACGAGCACTCGGTGACCGCACAGCGCAACCGGCTGCGCCCGCAGTGCCCCGGCTGCGGCATGCGCGGCAAGACGAAGCGCATCGTGTGGGGCATGACCTTCTCCGAGGACGTCGTCAGCGCCGAGCCCGACGTCGTCTACGGCGGCTTCGAGGTCCCGGTGCCGACGCCCGAGTGGTACTGCACCGACTGCCACGCGAACTTCGGCAGCACCGTGGTCGCCTCCCGGGTCCTGGACGCCGACGGCCCCGCCGTCCCGCAGCCCGTCACGGGCACCATCTCGATGGTCGGTGATGACGCGCTGACGGCCGGTTCGGCCACCGACGCGCCGCGTCCCGCGGACGACGACCCCCGCTGGGAGCCCCACCCGGGGATCTGACAGGTCTCGACCCCGGCCGGCCCTCCGTCCCGCGACGGGGGCCGGCCCGGCCGGTCAGGCGGCCAGGGGCCGGAGCTGCTGGCGGTGCCGGACGACCCCGTGCCGACCCGCCGCCGGGACGTGCGGGGTGAGGCGCAGCGGCATCCCGGCCTCCAGCGGCGTCCGGTTCGCCTTGCGGTGGTTGCAGGCCTCGCAGGCCGCCACGAGGTTCAGCCAGGAGCTGTCCCCGCCGCGCGACCGCGGGATCACGTGGTCCACGGTCTGGGCCGGCCCGCCGCAGTAGGCGCACTCGCCGTCGCGCTGCTTGACGCCGTCCTTGGTGACGGTCGGCCGGGTGCCCCGGTAGATCCATCGCATCGCCACGTAGCGCACGAGCCGCAGGACACGGGGGAGCGGGTAGGGGCCGAAGGACCTCCCGTCGACGGACTCCTCGACCACCGCGACGCCGCGCACCAGCATCGTGATGGCGTGCTTGACCGACACGCGGTGCAGCGGCTCGTAGCCGGCGTTGAGGACCAGCACGTCGGCCACGGTCCTGCTCCTTCCGGTGCGGTGCGCACGGGCCGGTGGACCGGTGCGCTCTCGGCGGCTCCTCGAGGGGTCGGTGTCGGGTGCGGCGGCGATCCGGGCAGGACCTCCGGACAGGCCGGTCTGTGGCGCCTGTCACGGAAAAAATATGAGCGCCTGGCCGGGAAGTCCAGAGTTTTGGGCAGGATCGACCTGACGATGGCCCGGAAGATCCTGTTTCGGGCGGAAAACGACGACGTCTGCCGACCGGTACGGCTAGGGAGCCTCCGACGTCAGGCGGTCGACGGCGTCGGGCAGATCGGCGAGGGCGTCGGCGGCCCGCCGTGTCGCGGCGCGGGCGAGCCGGTCGTACGGCGCGGGGTCCTCACCGTGGGCCGCGGCCTCGGCCGCGTGGTCCCGGGCGAGGAGCGCGAGCAGCAGCGCGTCGCGGTGGTCCCCGAGCGACGACTGCAGCGTCTTGCCCGCCGTGCCGAGCTCCTTCGCCCGCGAGCCCAGCACCTTCGTCGGGGTGCGCGTCACCGCGCGGGCCCCCTGGGAGAGGCGCCGTCCGGCCTTGCGCAGCCGGTGGGCGCGAGCCAGCAGGTCGTCGAGCGCCGCCCGGTCGTCCAGGTCCTCGACGGTGACCTCGGCCAGGGCCTGCAGGTCGAGGTCGGCCGCGGCGCGGCCGACCCGGTCGACGGCCTTGCGCAGCCGCTGGCGGGCGACCTTGCCGGCCCGTCGGTCCGCAGCCTTCCCGCGCGGCGGCTCCCGGACCCAGCGGATCAGCTCCGCCGTCGTCGCACGCATCTGCAGCCCACCGGCGTAGTCGACGAAGCGGGCGTGCGCAGCCGCGTGCTCCCGGTCGAGCTCCGCCACCAGCCGCGCCCGGGCGTCCCGCGAGACGCTCGCCGCGGCGCCGACCGACTCGACGTCGGCCCGCCGCACCTCCAGGTCGCGCGCCTCGCCCAGCACGTCGCCCAGCTCGGCGAGGCGACGGCGCAGCTGCTTCACCTCCTTGCGCTCGAACACCGGACGGTAGACGGCCAGCACGGTGCGCAGCCTGCGGACCGCGGTGCGCAGCCGGTGGACGGCGTCGTCCTCGTCCGCGAGCGCGGGCGGGAGGCGCTGCTCGATGCGCCGGACGTGCTCGGCCACGATCGTGGTGAAGACCTCGCCGGCGGGATCGGCGCTGTGTGGAGGTGCCATGATCCCGTCAGGCTAATGACCCGGCGTCGTCCATCGCGAGCGGACGCACCGCCGAGCCCGATCCGACGAACAAGCCGTGCAGCCGGAATCCGTGCGTGGCGGCCTGCTCCCGCAGGGCGGCGTTCCAGGCCCGGTCCGCGTCGGTGATGGTGTCGTCACCGGGCCGGCACAGGACCGCGACGACGCTGCCGCCCGCCGCGGACTGCTCGGTCACGGAGGCGATCACCATGCCGAACCGGCGGGCGTCGTCGACGTCCGGCTTCTCGGGGACCTCGCGGACGGGGACCAGCACACCGGTGGCGCGGTCGTCGCTGCGGATCCACGACAGGCACAGCGTGCGGGAGCGGGGGAGCGCGGCGGCGGCGAGGGTCGAGGCGAGGGCGAGGCGGTCGTCGTCGGTGAGGACGAGGTCGCCGGGGCGGATACGGGTGGGCGTGGTGTCCATGGCGGTGACGATCGCGCACGGGACGGACCACTGCCGCCGTCGTCCACAGGCATGTGCTCGCCGGATCTTCCGGAGAGGCTGGGGGTGACCGTGGAACGGCTCGACCGGTCAGGCGAGCCCCATCGCGCGGGCCACCTCCTCCTCGGTGACCTGCTCGGGCACCACCACCGCGCCGGAGAGCGAGACCTTCGACTGCAGCAAGCGCTCGAGGCCGACGATCGCGGTGAAGAACACCACGTTGTTCAGGATCGGCACCAGGCACAGGACCAGGGACACGAGGCTGACGACGAAGCCCGCGACGGCCAGGCCGTTGGAGGGGGCGGACGCGGCAGGTGCAGGCGCGGGCGCCTGCGGGTACGGGGTGGACATGGTCATCCTCTTTCGGTCGATGGTGGCTTCAGTCCTCGACGACGATCAGGTCGAGGCCGGAATCGGGGTGGTAGGACCAGGTCGCCGTGAACCGGCCCCGGGTGTCGCTCTGATGCCCGTCGAGCGCGCGGGTGGTACCCATGAGCTCGGTGACGCGAGCCGGTGTCCCGAGCTCGCTCAGGACGCAGGCGAGGTCGTCGAACGTGGCGCCGGAGTAGTCGTCGGAGCCCTGGACGTCGAGCATGAGCGTGGTGCCGCCGTCCTCGAGCCGGATGCCGTCAACGGCTCCGCAGCTGTCGTAGGCCGCCGACAGCTGAGAGCCCGACGCAGCGGGCGGTGGTGCGGCAGCCGACGGCGGTTCGTCCTCGGCGCCGAGGGCGGACCATGTGGCGGCACTCCCGACGGCGGCGCCCAGGACGAAGGCGATGCCGGCGACGAGCACGGTGCGCCGCCCGCTGGTGGCAGCGGTGGCGGCCGCGGCGCGGTGCTGAGGCTGCTCGGGGTGAGGGCCATGCGTGGCCCCCTGGGGCGCGTACCGCCGGACGATGGCGGAGGTGACCCGGTGCCCGGGCTCGCGCAAGGGAGCCATGCAGACCTCGCCTGAGGTATCACGGCCCCGTACGAAGCCGTCCCGTCTGCTGCTGCCCTGGAGGCTCTGCGCCAGCAAGTCCGTCAGAGCCGAATCCGATACCCCGCGAACGCCTTAGCATCGGTTCCGCAATCTTCCGATGCTAACCTGGACGCGTGTCATCGGATACGACATGGCCCGTGTTCGGCATCGAGCTGCTCGACTGGGAGCCCTCGGACGTCGAGTACGGCCCGCGCGCGGGCCGCAGCCGTCGCCGGGGATCGTACGAGGCGGCCGTGCCGGCGCGCATCGCAGACGCCGAGCTCCGTCTCGACGGGCCGACGGCCGCGCTGGTCGCCGAGGCGAGTTCCGAGATCGCCCGTCTCGACGGTGAGTCGCTCGGCTCCCTGATGTCGTTCGCCTCGCTCCTGCTGAGGACCGAGGCGGCGAGCTCGTCTCAGATCGAGAACCTGACCTCGTCCCCGAAGGCGATCGCCCTGGCGGAGCTGGGACGCCGGGGCCGAGCCGACGCCGACGAGATCGTCGCCAACGTCGGCGCCATGACGCGCGCTCTCGACGTCGCCGACCATCTGGACACCGACGCCATCCTGACGATGCACCAGGTCTTGATGAGGGACCACATGCCGGGCCCCGCCGGTGTGTGGCGGGACGCGGCCGTCTGGATCGGCGGCTCTGCCCGGAGCCCGCACGGGGCGGACTACGTGGCGCCGCGGAGCGACCTGGTGCCGGGTGCCATGGAGGACTTGGCGGCCTTCATCGCGCGCGACGACGTTCCCGCGCTCGCCCAGGTGGCCGTCGCGCACGCCCAGTTCGAGAACATCCACCCGTTCCCGGACGGCAACGGGCGCATCGGCCGTGCCCTCATGCACGCCCAGCTGCGCCACGCAGGCCTGACCCGACACGTCATCGTGCCGATCTCGGCCGGGCTGATCGCCGAGACCGAGCGGTACTTCGCGGCCCTGACCGCGTATCGCTCCGGCGATCCCGTGCCGATCGTCACCGAGGTGTGCGAGGCGGTCTTTCCGGCGTTGCAGAACGCACGTGAGCTCATGCGCGACGTGTCCGACGCCCATGCGCGGTGGGTGGGAATCATCCGGGCCCGTCGCGGTGCCGCCGCCTGGCGCCTCGCGGACATTCTCGTCGAGCGCCCCGTGATCGACTCCCGTCTCGCCGCGGAGCTCCTCGGCGTCACGACGGCGAACGCCCAGGTGGCCATCGACCGTCTCGTCGAGGACGGCGTCCTCGACCAGATCGGACGGGGAGCCCGCGACCGGGTGTGGCAGGCGGTCGAGGTGGTCGAGGCGATGGAACGGTTCGCGGACCGTTCCCATCACCGCCTGGTGTGAAGCGCCGCAACTTCGCCGCTTCGGAGGCAGATTGGGCCGATTGGCCCTAGGTTGTCCAACGACCGATGCCAGAAGTGCTCCCGGGCAAGAACGCGGAGTCGGGATCGACGGCGACGAGGCCCGGAACGCACCTGGTGTGAACGCGATCCGCCACGAGGTAGGAGATCAGGTGTCCGAGCAGCCGCCCGTCGCCACTGAGGAGAGGCCGGAACACGCCTCCCCGGAGAAGCCGGATGATGTCCCGCCCCGTTCCCGGGGCGGTGTTTTCCTGAAGGCCTTCCTGGGCGTGATGCTCGGCATCGTCGGCGCGCTGGTGCTGCTCGTCGTGCTGGTCTGGGGTGCCATCCGGACCGAGCTGATCTCGTTGCCGGAGCTGGAGAACCCCTTCGCCACCGAGGAGGTCGACCGCTCCGACCGGCCGGTGCTGCTGGGCATCCAGAACCTCGCCCGGTTCGTCGCGGCCCAGGGGAACTACCAGGTGGTCGTGGACCTGGAGCAGGACACGAAGTACGTGCCGGACTGGCTGATGGGCGAGCGCACGATCTTCCTCGCGGATGGTTCGGTCGAGGTCTACGTCGACTTCCGCGACCTGCCCGAGGAGGCGGTCGTCGTCTCCGAGGACGGTTCCACCGTGACGGTCACCCTGCCGGAGCCCGCGCTCGCGGAGCCGCGGATCGATCTCGAGCAGAGCAGGGCGCTCTCCGACTCGCGAGGTCTGATCAACCGCGCCGAGGACTTCTTCGCCGACGACGACGGCAGCCGCCAGCAGACGCTCCTGAAGGCGGAGGAGATGCTCACCGCTGCCGCCCGGGAGAGCGACCTGGAGAGCCGCGCCGAGGAGAACACGCGCAAGACGCTCGAGGGACTGATCGGCGGGCTGGGCTACGAGACGGTGGAAGTCGTCTTCGAGGGGTCGGCGGGCTGACTCGCTGGCGTCGGTGGAGCAGTGGGCTTTGCGCGGCACTACCCCGAGCCGCTCACAGCCACGACTCGGCCCGTGCCTCGTCGATCTCCGCTTGCCTACGACGGGCTCGATCGGCGAGGCCGCCGAAGAACCGCTTGTGGCCTCGCTCGCTCGGGCGACGCCGTCCGTACCCGTGTTGACCGCTCTTGCCCGGAGTCCATTGGACCGCTCGAGGGTGTCCGCGCTGCGTCGTCGGGCGGCCTCGTCATCGTCAACGACATGCTGCTCACCGGCTACGACTCGCCGTCGCTGCACACGCTCTACCTCGACTGGCCGCTGCGCGGTGCGCTGCTCATGCAGACGCTCGCCCGGGTGAACCGGACCTTCCGCGGCAAGGATTCGGGGCTGCTCGTCGCCTCCGTGCCCGTGGCCGAGCACAAGTACCCGCCGGACAAGCGGCAGGACGCCATCGTGCTGGTCATGAACCAGTTGGAGGCGTTGGTGACCCACCGCGCTGCGTGACCGCCGACGGCAGGCGGCGAGCCGACCCGCCCCGATCTACGGTGAGGTCGTGCGCGTGCTGTTCGCCTCGACGGGCAACCTCGGCCATTTCCTGCCGCAGGTTCCGCTCGCCCACGCCGCCGGAGCGGCCGGGCACGAGGTCCGCGTCGCCGCCCCGGCCGGCTTCGCCGACCAGGTCGCGCGGGAGGGCCTCGTCGTGGCGCCGTTCGACGAACCGTCGTCCGACGCGATGGGCCGTGCGTTCGGCGGCATGGCCGGCCTGTCGATGGAGGCCGCCAACGAGCTGATGATCCGGGAGATCTTCGGGCGGCTCGACGGCGGTGCCGCGCTGCCGCGGCTGCTCGACACCGTCCGCTCGTGGCGGCCGGACCTTGTGGTCCGCGACCCCTTCGAGCTTGCCTCACTCGTCGCCGCGGAGGCCGAGGGAATCCCGCACCGGAGCGTCGGGCTCTGCCTCGACGGACTGATCGCAAGCACGGCGCCTTGGTTCACCGACCCGGCGGAGGAGCTGGGTCGGCCCCTCGGGCTCGACGCCGACGGGTTGATCTCCGCGCAGCGTTCCGCGCCGTCCTTCACCGTGCTGCCGGCGTCGTTCGACGACCCGCCGTCGGGCGGGCGCGACGTCGTCCGGTTCCGGCCCGGGCCCACGACGGACGCGCCAGAGGGACGCGGCCTCCCTCCGGAGACGTCGGATCTTCCGCTGGTGTACGCGAGTCTGGGGACCGTGGCAGGCACGATGCCGTCCGCCGAGCAGACCTACCGCGAGCTGCTCGCCGCCCTGGCGTCGCTGGACGTCCGCGTCCTGCTCACCGTCGGCCGCGCTCTGGACCCCGACCGGCTGCGTCCGTGGCCGGACAACGCTCACGTCGAGCAGTGGTGGCCCCAGGAGGAGGTGCTGCCGCACGCGGTGGCCGTGGTCGGTCATGGGGGCTTCGGCACCACCGCGGCGGCCCTGGCCGCGGGCGTGCCCCAGGTGGCTGTGCCGCTGTTCGCGCTCGACCAGTGGTTCAACGCCCGCCGCCTGGACGAGCGCGGCCTCGGAAGGATGGTCACCCCGGGAGAGGACTTCCCGGACCGGCTCGGCACGGCCGTCGCGGCGGTCCTCGACGACGCGGACGTCCACGCGACGTCCGAACGCGTCGCCGGGGAGATGGCGGCGCACCCGCCGACCACCTCCGTCGTCGACCGACTGGTCGCGCCCGCTGACTGACCACGCTGGGGCACCGGGGGTCGCACCCCGGCAGACGCGACGGCGGCCCGCCACCTGTCGGTGACGGGCCGCCGTCGCGTGTGCTCGGCGCCGCCGGGTGCGCCGAGCGGAACTGCTCAGCTGAAGTAGCGGGCGTAGGCGCTCGTGGTGAGGAACGGCGGGAACTCGTCGCCCAGCGAGACCTCACGGAAGATCGTCACGGCCTCGTCCAGCCGGTCGCCCGGGGTGCGGGGCGTCGTCCGCAGGAACTCCTGCAGCATCGACTCGCACCGCTCCCGGGTGATGACGGTCCCGTCCTCGGTCCGGGTCCCGGAGTGCATCCACTGCCAGATCTGCGACCGGGAGATCTCCGCCGTGGCGGCGTCCTCCATGAGGTTGTCCAGCGCCGCGGCACCGGTGCCCCGCAGCCAGGAGGCGATGTACCGCACGCCGACGGAGATGTTGGTGCGCAGACCGGACTCGGTGATGGTCGCGCCCTCGCGTCGCGCGGAGGCGATGTCGAGCAGCTCGGCCTGACCCACGGTCACGTCGTCGCGCTGGCGGTCGACCTGGTTCTCCCGCTCGCCGAGCACGGCGTCGAACGCCTCCCGGGCGATGGGGATGAGGTCCGGGTGCGCCACCCAGGAGCCGTCGAACCCGTCGCCGGCCTCGCGCTCCTTGTCCGCGCGGACCTTGGCGAACGCCTGCTCGGTGACCTCCGGGTTGCGGCGGTCGGGGATGAAGGCGCTCATGCCGCCGATCGCGTGCGCACCGCGCCGGTGGCAGGTGGCCACCAGCAGCTCGGTGTACGCCCGCATGAACGGGGCGGTCATCGTCACCTGCGCCCGGTCCGGCAGCACGTAGGAGTCGCCGCGGGACCGGAAGCACTTGATGACGCTGAACAGGTAGTCCCAGCGGCCGGCGTTGAGCCCGGCGCAGTGGTCGCGCAGCTCGTAGAGGATCTCCTCCATCTCGAACGCGGCCGGCAGGGTCTCGATGAGCACCGTCGCGCGGACGGTGCCCCGCGGGATGTCGAGGGCGTGCTGGGCCAGCTCGAAGACCTCGTTCCACAGCCGCGCCTCGCGGTGGCTCTCCAGCTTCGGCAGGTAGAAGTACGGGCCCCGGCCGCGGGTGATGAGCTCGCGGGCGTTGTGGAAGAAGTACAGACCGAAGTCGACCAGCGACCCGGACGCCGGCTGGGTGGAGCCGTCGGTGCCGGTGTACGCCAGGTGCGACTCGAACAGGTGCCAGCCGCGCGGCCGGAACACGATCGTCGGCATCTCGGTCAGCTCCGAGGTGCGCAGCGCGTAGTGCTTGCCGGGGGTGCGGCCGCCGTCGGGCGACGGACCGTCGAACGACAGCTCGCCGCGGATCGCCGAGCGCAGCGCGCGCTGGCCGCCGATCACGTTGGCCCAGGTCGGGCTGGAGGCGTCCTCGGCGTCGGCGAGCCAGACCTTGGCGCCCGAGTTGAGGGCGTTGATGGTCATCTTCGGGTCGGTCGGCCCCGTGATCTCGACGCGGCGGTCGGACAGCCCGGGCGCCCCGGTGGAGCCGGCCACGCGCCAGGACGGGTCGTGCCGGACGGGCCGCGTGGTGGGCAAGAAGTCCGGGTCGGTGCCGTCGGCGATCTGCCGGGTCCGGCGCTGGCGGGAGAGCAGCAGCTCGCAGCGCGTGTCGGCGAAGTGGTCGTGGAGCAGGGCCAGGAACTCCAGCGCCTGCGGGGTGAGGATCTCCTCGTCGCCCGGGGCGATCGGGCCGACGACGTCGATCGTGCCCTCGGCCACGGTGGCCGAGTCGGCCAGCGCGATGCCGCGCGGCGGGGTGGCGGGCGAGCCGGTCGAACGACCGGACTGGGTGCGGGGCAGGTCGGCGGTGGTGGTCATGGCGGACTCCTGATCGAAAAGGGGGCCGGGCGTCCCGGTCCGGCGGGCGCGACGTGCGCCGGACCGGGACGCCCGAGGCGAGGGGTGAGTCAGAACTGAGCGGCCTCGGTGGAGCCGGCGAGGGCGAGGGTGGCGGCGTCGGGGTTGAGAGCCGTGGACACGCGGTCGAAGTAACCGGTGCCGACCTCGCGCTGGTGCTTGGTGGCGGTGTAGCCGCGGGACTCGGAGGCGAACTCGGCCTCCTGCAGCTCCACGTAGGCGGTCATCTGCTCACGGGCGTAGCCGTGGGCCAGGTCGAACATGGAGTGGTTGAGGGCGTGGAAGCCCGCCAGGGTGATGAACTGGAAGCTGAAGCCCATGGCGCCGAGCTCGCGCTGGAACTTCGCGATCGTGGCGTCGTCGAGGTGCTTCTTCCAGTTGAACGACGGCGAGCAGTTGTAGGCCAGCATCTGGTCCGGGAACTCGGACTTGACCGACTCGGCGAACTTGCGGGCCAGCTCGAGGTCGGGCGTGCCGGTCTCCATCCAGATGAGGTCGGCGTACGGGGCGTAGGCGTGGGCCCGGGTGATGCAGGGCTCGATGCCGTTGCGGACCTTGTAGAAGCCCTCCGACGTGCGCTCGCCGGTGAGGAACTGCTGGTCGCGCTCGTCGACGTCGGAGGTGATGAGGGTGGCCGCCTCGGCGTCGGTGCGGGCGATGACCACGCTCGGCACGTCGGAGACGTCGGCGGCGAGCCGCGCGGCGTTGAGGGTGCGCACGTGCTGCTTGGTGGGGATGAGCACCTTGCCGCCGAGGTGGCCGCACTTCTTCTCCGAGGCGAGCTGGTCCTCCCAGTGCACGCCCGCGGCGCCGGAGGAGATCATCGACTTCATGAGCTCGTAGGCGTTCAGCGGGCCGCCGAACCCGGCCTCGGCGTCGGCCACGATCGGGGCCAGCCAGTTGCGGGTCGGGGCGCCGTTCTCCTCGACGTCGATCTGGTCGGCGCGCAGCAGCGCGTTGTTGATGCGCCGCACGACGGCCGGCACCGAGTTGGCCGGGTAGAGCGACTGGTCGGGGTAGGTCTGGCCCGAGAGGTTGGCGTCGCCGGCCACCTGCCAGCCGGACAGGTAGATGGCCTTGAGCCCGGCCTTGACCTGCTGCACGGCCTGGTTGCCGGTCAGCGCGCCGAGGGCGTTGACGTAGTCCTCGGTGTGCAGGAGCTCCCACAGCAGCTCGGACCCGCGGCGGGCCAGCGTGTGCTCCTCGCCGACCGAGCCCCGCAGCGCGATGACGTCCTCGGCCGTGTAGTCGCGGGTGACACCGGCCCAGCGGGGGTCGGTAGCCCACTGCTCGGCCAGGGCCGCGGCGGTGGTGACCTGGTCGCCCGTGCGCGGGGTGGTGGTCGTCGTCCCGTTCGTGGAACCGGTCTCGAGGGTCGCGGTCATCGTCGTCGCCTTTCGTCGTGCGGTCCGTCGCGGTGCGGACGGACCGCCTGCTGCCTGTCTGGCGAGGGGGTCCGACGGCGGTCCTCGCGGTGGTGAGCACCGCCTCGAGTTCCGCCGTCGTCGTCCCTCGGTATCGACTCTGCGCCCTGCGCAACCCCTGTGGCGAGGTTCTGAGAGAAGAACTTTCTCGGTTCTTCTCCTTGGCAGAAGGAGTGGCGCATGTCACCCTGGGGCATGGCCTTCACGACGACGTCGCGGCCGCCGGCGACGCCCCCCACGCCGCCCCCGGCCGAGTCCGAGCCCGACGCGCTGACGATCGGGCGACGCATCCGCCACCTGCGCCTGCAGCGGGGCATGACCCTCGGAGAGCTCGGAGAGGCGGTCTCACGTGCCCCGTCGCAGATCTCCATGCTGGAGAACGGCAAGCGCGAACCGACGATCGCGCGGCTGCAGGCGGTGGCGAAGGCGCTGGGCACCAGCGTCGACGACCTGCTGTCCCCCGAGGCCCCCTCGCGACGGGACGCCCTGGAGATCGAGCTGGAGCGGGTGCAAAGAGGACCGCTCTTCTCCGCGCTCGGGGTGAAGCCGGTGCGGGTGGGCAAGTCGCTGCCGACCGACGCGCTGGAGGCGATCGTCTCCCTGCAGGCCGAGCTGGAGCGGTTGCACTCCGAGCGGGCGCTCACCCCGGAGGAGGCCCGCCGCGCCAACACCGACCTGCGTGCCGACATGCGCGCGCAGGACAACTACTTCCCCGACCTGGAGATCGTCGCGCGCAGCCTCCTCGACGACGTCGGGCACACCCACGGCCCGGTCCCGCAGCGGGCGGCCGTGGACATCGCCTCGCACCTGGGCTTCTCCATCCACTACGAGTCGGACCTGCCGCACTCCACCCGTGCGGTCATCGACCAGCGCCACCGGCGCGTCTACCTGCCCAGCAACGGCATCCGCGGCCGGTCCGACGCCCGCTCCGCGCTGCTGCAGGCCCTGGCGTCGCACGTCCTGGAGCACACCGAGCCGCGCGACTACGGCGAGTTCCTGCGCCAGCGCGTCGAGGCGAACTACCTCTGCGCGGCGCTGCTGCTGCCCGAGCGGGAGGCGGTCAAGCACCTGCGCGAGGCCAAGGACGCCCGCGCGATCTCCATCGAGGACCTGCGCGACGCCTTCGCGGTCTCCTACGAGACGGCCGCGCACCGGTTCACCAACCTCGCCACGCGGCACCTCGGCATCGGCGTGCACTTCATGAAGGTCCACGAGTCCGGGGCGATCCACAAGGCCTACGAGAACGACGGCGTCCGGTTCCCGGCCGACGCCCTGGGCACCGTCGAGGGTCAGCACGTGTGCAAGCAGTGGACGGCCCGGGTCGTGTTCGACGTCAAGGACCGCCTGAGCCCGTACTACCAGTACACCGACACCTCGACGGGGACCTACTGGTGCACCTCGCGGGTCCAGGACACCCCGGACGGGCAGTTCTCCGTGAGCGTCGGTGTGCCGTACGCGCAGGTCAAGTGGTTCCTGGGGCGGGAGACGACGGCGCGGTCCACCTCGCGCTGCCCGGACGAGTCGTGCTGCCGCCGGCCCTCGCGGCCGCTGGCCGAGCGCTGGGACGGCAACGCCCTGCCGAGCGCACGCCCGCACGCCTCCATGCTCGCGGCGATGCCGTCGGGGGCGTTCCCCGGCGTGGACACCACCGCGGTCTACGAGTTCCTGGACCGGCACGCGCCGGCGGAGTAGGCGGGGCCGGGACCTTCCCTGCGGGGCGCCGTGCCCGGGGTGTCGCGCCGAGCGCGCCGCACCACCGGGCACGGCGTTCTCGTCGTGCGCCCCGTGGGCCTGACGGCAGCCGGTCCCAGCGATAGCATCGGGACGACCCGAGACCCGGGTCACGGTCCCGACGGAGAACGAAGAGGTTCATGACCGACGAAGCTGCTCTGCGCCCCGAGATCCGGGATGCCGTGGACGACCTCCCTGCCGACCTGCGGCGCTGCGCCAACCACCTGCTGAGCGTCTACACCGACGACGACATGACGGAGCGGGAGCCCCGCGACGTGGTCGGTGCGGCCGCGTCCACCTGCCGGTTCGCGCACCGGCGCGACCCGGGACAGACGCTGGTGCGCGCCTTCACCCCGACGCTGCGCGAGGACGGCTGGACGTCGCGGCGCACCGTCGTCGACATCTGCACCGACGACGTGCCGTTCCTGGTGGACTCCGTCGACGGCGCCATCGCCCGCCACGGCGGGACGGTGCACCTCATGCAGCACCCCGTGGTCGGGGCGCAGCGCGACGAGTCCGGCGAGCTGCAGGGCCTCCACGCCCGCGGCGGTCTGCCCGAGTCGTGGATGCACGTGGAGACCGACCGCATCACCGACGACGACGACCGTGAGGCGCTCGTGACGCGGCTGCAGGAGGTCGTCGCCGACGTGCACGCCGCCGTCGAGGACTGGAGGGCGATGCGCCGGGCATGCCTCGACATCTGCACCGACCTGCGCGTGCAGCCGCCGCCCACCGCCGATCCGGCGACGGTCGCGCCCACGATCGAGTTCCTCACCTGGCTCGCCGAGGACCACTTCACCTTCCTCGGCTACCGCGAGTACAGCCTCGACACCGTCGACGGCGAGGACGTGTTGCGCCCCCTGTCGCACACCGGCCTGGGGATCCTGCGCAAGCCCACCACCGACATCGTGCACCTGCGCCCCGAGGCGCAGCGCACCGCGCGGGAGCCGCGGCTGCTGACGATCACCAAGGCGAACTCGCGGGCCACGGTGCACCGCGACGTCTACCTGGACTACGTCGGGGTGCGCACCTTCGACGACGAGGGCAACGTCACCGGCGAGCGCCGCATCGTCGGGATCTTCACGTCGGCCGCCTACGCCTCCTCGGTGCTGACCCTGCCGATCGTCGCCGCGAAGGCCCGCGCCGTGCTGAGCGCCTCCGGGTTCGCCCCGACCTCGCACTCCGGCAAGGACCTGCTGCAGGTGCTGGAGCAGTACCCCCGCGACGAGCTCTTCCAGGACAGCCCCGAACACCTGCACGACGTCGCCAGCCAGGTGATCCGCCTGCGCGAGCGCCGGCAGAGCCGCATCTTCCTGCGCGCCGACGAGTTCGGGCGCTTCGTCTCGGCGCTGGTCTACCTCCCGCGCGACCGGTACAACACCACGGTGCGGCTGCGCATCGAGGACCTGCTGCGCGAGGCGTTCGCCGCGGAGCGCGTGGAGCACACCACCCGCGTGGACGACTCGCCCCTGGCGCAGCTGCACTTCGTCGTGCGCGTCCCGAAGGACACCGGGATCCCCGCGGTGGACGAGGAGGACCTGCAGCGCGGCCTCGAGGACGCGGTGCGGACATGGACGGCGGCGCTCGTGGACGAGCTGCACCACGTCCACGACGAGGAGACGGCGGCGCAGATCCTGCACCGGTACGGCACGGCTTTCTCCGAGGCGTACAAGGAGCACATCACCCCGGCGGCGGCCGTCGGCGACATCGGGCGTCTCGAGGGGTTGACCGAGGCCGAGCCGATCGCGGTGCACCTGTACACGCCGGAGGACGCCGACCCGAGCGTGCGTCGGCTGACCGTGGCGTCGCTCCGCGAGCACCGGCTCACCTGGGTGCTGCCGCTGCTCACCGGCCTCGGCGTCGACGTGCTCGACGAGCGGCCGTACACGGTGCAGCCCGCGGACGGCTCGACGCGGTACATCTCCGACTTCGGCATCACCGCGCCCGACCCGGCGCTGTGGCAGGCCGAGGGGGCCGCCGCTGCGCTCGAGGACGCGTTCCGCGCCGTCTGGTCCGGCGCCGCGGAGAGCGACGGACTCAACGCGCTCGTCCTGCGGGCCGGCCTGCCGTGGCGCGACATCGTGATCCTGCGGGCCGTCGGACGCTACCTCCGTCAGGCCGGGTCGGCCTTCTCGATGGAGTACATCGACGAGGCGCTGATCGCCCACCCGCAGCTCGCCGCCGACCTCGTGCAGCTCTTCGCGCTGCGGTTCGACCCCGATCTCGACGAGTCCGACGGCGATCGCGACATGAGGGCCGCGCGGGCGAGCGTCGACCTGCTGGAGGCCTTCGACGACGTCGCCAGCCTCGACCACGACCGCATCCTGCGGTCGTTCCTCGGCGTCATCAACGCGATGCTGCGCACGAACTTCTACACCCGCGACGACGCCGGCGACCCCAAGCCGTGGGTCTCGATGAAGCTCGACTGCTCGCGCGTGCCGGACCTGCCGCTGCCGCACCCGATGGCCGAGATCTGGGTGTACTCCCCACAGGTCGAGGGTGTGCACCTGCGGTTCGGCAAGGTGGCGCGCGGTGGCCTGCGCTGGAGCGACCGGCGCGAGGACTTCCGCACCGAGGTGCTCGGGCTGGTCAAGGCCCAGATGGTCAAGAACGCGGTCATCGTCCCGACCGGGTCCAAGGGCGGCTTCGTCGCCAAGCAGCTGCCGGACCCGTCGGACCGGGCTGCCTGGCTCGCCGAGGGGAAGGCGGCCTACCGCACCTTCATCCGCGGCCTGCTGGACGTCACCGACAACCGTGACGGCGGCGAGGTGGTCCCGCCGGAGCGCGTCGTGCGGCACGACGGCGACGACCCGTACCTCGTCGTCGCGGCCGACAAGGGCACCGCGTCGTTCTCGGACATCGCCAACGGGATCTCCGCGGAGTACGGCTTCTGGCTCGACGACGCCTTCGCCTCCGGCGGGTCGGACGGCTACGACCACAAGTCGATGGGCATCACGGCCCGCGGCGCCTGGGAGTCGGTCAAGCGGCACTTCCGCGAGCTCGGGCACGACACCCAGACCGAGGACTTCACCGTGGTGGGTGTCGGCGACATGTCCGGGGACGTGTTCGGCAACGGCATGCTGCTCTCGGAGCACATCCGGCTGGTCGCCGCCTTCGACCACCGGCACGTGTTCGTCGACCCCGACCCGGACGCCTCGACGTCGTACGCCGAGCGGCGGCGGCTGTTCGAGCTGGCCGGGTCGACCTGGGACGACTACGACCGTGAGCTGATCTCCGCCGGCGGCGGAGTGTTCCCGCTGTCGGCGAAGTCCGTGCCGGTGAGCCCCCAGATGGCCGAGGCGCTCGGGCTGGACCGCGGCGTCACGGCGCTCACCCCGAACGAGCTGAAGCGGGCCGTCCTGCTGGCTCCGGTGGACCTGCTCTGGAACGGCGGCATCGGCACCTACGTCAAGGCGTCGACGGAGACGAACGAGGACATCGGCGACCGGGCGAACGACGCCATCCGGGTCGACGGGTCCGCGCTGCGCGTACGGGTGATCGGCGAGGGCGGGAACCTCGGCGTCAGCCAGCGGGGCCGGATCGAGGCCGCGCTGTCCGGCGTGCAGGTGAACACCGACGCGATCGACAACTCGGCGGGGGTGGGCACCTCCGACCACGAGGTCAACATCAAGATCCTGCTGGGCGCGGTGATGCGCGAGGGCCGCCTGGACATCACCGACCGCAACAAGCTCCTGCAGTCCATGACCGACGAGGTCGCGGCCCAGGTCCTGCGCGACAACTACGAGCAGAACGTGCTGCTGGGCAACTCCCGGGCCAACGCGGCGGTCATGCTGCCCGTGCACGCACGGCTGATGACCTCGCTCGAGGAGCGGGGCGACCTGGACCGTGCCCTCGAGGTGCTGCCCGGTCCGGCCGAGATCGCCGAACGGATCGAGCAGCGGCAGGGACTCACCCGCCCGGAGTTCGCGGTGCTGATGGCCTACGCGAAGCTGGCCCTCAAGGACGACCTCAACGAGACAGACCTCGCCGAGGACCCCTGGTTCGCCCGCACCCTGGCCGACTACTTCCCGACGGAGGTCCGCGAGCTGTTCCCCGACGACCTCGTCGACCACCCGCTGCGCCGCGAGATCGTCGTCAACGCCGTCGTGAACTCGATGGTCAACCGTGGTGGCATCACGTTCGCCTACCGGGCCGCCGACGAGACCGGTGCCCCGACCGAGCAGGTCGCCCGGGCGTTCGTCGCCGCGCGCGAGATCATGGACCTGCAGGGCTTCGTGGAGGTCGTGGAGGCCACGGACAACGTGGTGTCCTCCCAGGTGCAGACCGACCTGTACCTCGAGTTCCGCCGGCTGCTCGACCGGGCCGCACGGTGGTTCGTCCAGCACCGGTCCGACCTCATCGACGTCGGCGCCGAGATCGAGGCGTTCGCCGAGCCCGTGCGGTCCTACACCTCGCGGCTCGGTGAGCTCTACCAGGGCGAGGAGCTGCGGCAGTACCAGGCCGAGTTCGCCTCCCTCGAGGAGGCGGGGTGCGGTCCCGAGCTCGCCCGGCGCGGCGCGAGCCTGCTCGGCGCCCTGCCGCTGCTCGACGTCGCCGAGCTCGCGGCGACGCGCGAGTGGGACCTGGACGAGGTGGCGCAGACCTACTTCACGCTGTCGGGCCGGCTCGGCGTGCCGGACATGCTCACCCGCGTCTCGGCCCTGCCGCAGGACGACCGCTGGGACTCGATGGCCCGGGCCGCGCTGCGTGACGACCTCTACGCGGTCACGATCGCGCTGACGGCGTCCGTGCTCGAGCACACCGATCCCGGGGACGCCACGGAGCGGATCGACGCCTGGATCGCGGCCGGGGGGACGACCGCCGAGCGGGCCCTCCACGCGATGGCCACGGCCGATGCCGTGGAGGACCCGGGGATCGCGACGCTGTCGGTCGCGCTGCGGCAGCTGCGCTCGCTCGCCCGCTGACCCGCGCTGACCCGCTCACCGCTGTGGGCAAGTAATATGGGGCCCCCCCCCGGCGGTGGGGCGCCTCCTTGATGCCCACCCCGGGCCGGGCGGCCGGTGGGCGGGGGTGCCGTCGGCGCCCCCCGCCCGGGACGGCTCAGGCCTCGAGCAGCAGCGCCTCGCCCTGCCCGCCGCCGCCGCACAGCGCGACCGCTGCCCGGCCCGTCTGCCCGTCGGCCCGGCGCCGGGCCAGCTGGTGCGCGGCGTGCACCGCGAGCCGCGCGCCGGACGCCCCGATGGGGTGACCGAGCGAGATGCCGCCGCCGTGCGGGTTGACGATCTCGGGGGAGATCCCGAGCACCCGCCGCGAGGCCGCCGACACGACGGCGAAGGCCTCGTTGATCTCGACGTGGTCGAGGTCGTCCGCGGTCCATCCCTCGCGCGCCAGCGCCGCGGAGATCGCGTTCGCCGGCTGCGAGTGCAGCGAGGTGTCCGGTCCGGCGACCTGGCCGGCCGACCGGACCGTGGCCAGCACGGACACCCCGGCCGCCTCGGCCCGGGCCCGGGTGGTCAGCACGAGTGCCGCGGCGCCGTCCGAGATCTGCGAGGCGTTGCCCGCCGTGATCGAGCCCTCGCGGGAGAAGGCCGGGCGCAGCCGGGCCAGGCTCTCGGTCGTGGTGTCCGGCCGGACCCCCTCGTCGGAGGAGACCACGATCGGGTCGCCCTTGCGCTGCGGCACCTCCACCGGTGCCAGCTCGGCGGTGAACACGCCGTCCTTGGCGGCACGGGCGGCCCGCTGGTGCGACGCCGCCGCCACCTGGTCCTGCTCCTCGCGATCGACGTGCACCGAGCCGGTGTTGTGCTCCTCGGTGCTCAGCCCCATCGCCTGGCCGTCGAAGGCGTCCGACAGCCCGTCGCGGGACACGGCGTCGAGCAGGGTCGCGTCCCCGTACCGGAAGCCGGCACGGGCCCCCGGCAGCAGGTGCGGCGCGTTCGTCATGGACTCCTGTCCGCCGACGAGCACGGCCGTGGCCTCGCCGGTGCGCAGCAGCCGGGCACCGTCGATGACCGCGGTCAGCCCGGACAGGCACACCTTGTTGACGGTCACGGCGGGCACCGTCATCGGCACGCCCGCGGCGACGGCCGTCTGGCGGGCCGGGTTCTGGCCGGCGCCGGCCTGCAGCACCTGGCCGAAGACGACGGTGTCGACGTCCCCGGCGACCGCGCCCGCCTCGGACAGCGCCGCCCGGGCCGCGACGGCGCCGAGCTCGACCGCCGAGAGCGAGGCGAGGGCCCCGCCCAGACGCCCCTGGGGTGTGCGGGCGGCGGAGACGACGACCACGTCGTCGGGTCGGGGTTCGGTCGTGCTGGTCATGAGGCTCGCTCCTCGTCGTCGAGGGCGGTGTCGGGGTCGCCGACGGCCGCCACGGCTGGGGTGGTCCGGACGGTGGCGCGCACGGCGTCCACGACGAGCGCGAGCACCTCCTCCGGGCGTTCGAGGTGCGGCGAGTGGCCGACGTCCTCGAGCACCTCTTCACGGTACGCCCCGCCGCGGGCGGCGTAGGCATCCAGCACCGCCCGGGTCTGGCCGACCATGGGTTGCGGGGGGCACTCCACGGCCCCGGGCCACCCCGGGACGGCACCGAGCTCCCCGAGGCGGGCCAGGTCGAGGGCCGAGGTGTCCGAGACGATCGCGTCCAGCGCACCGCGGACCCACAGCACCGGCGGCTGCGGCTCGACCGCCGCGAACCCGGACAGGTCCAGGTACCGCGGGGCGATGGCGTTGTTCATGCCCCGGGTCCCCGGGGCGACCCCCGGCCAGTGGTCGGAGGTCGTCAGGTCGCCCGGGTAGTGGTCCGGACCGGTCCGGGTGCTGAGCACCGAGTCGAGCAGGTCCTCCTCGTCCGCGGCGATCGTGGCCGCGTCGGCCACGTAGAACGCCCGCAGGACGCCACGGGGCGACCCGGGGTCGTCGGACCGGTCCCCGGCCGCGATGGCGGCCACGAAGTCCGGGTTGGCCGTCCCGCCTCCCGACCCGGCGTGGTCCGGGGCCGTCGGTGTGCCGACCAGGTCCCGGGTGCCGCCGAACCCGTAGGGGGACATCGGCGCCTCGAGCACCAGGGCGGCGAACCGGGACGCGTCGTCGATCGCGAGCTGCAGCACCACCCCGGCGCCGGCCGAGTGGCCGAGCGCCGTCAGCGGGGGAGCGTCCGCCCCGGCCAGCCCGAGGGCGTCGACCACGGCCGCCACGTCGTCGGCGAGGTCGCCCAGGCCGCGGGTGGCGTCGATCGGCAGCGGCTCGCTGTCGCCGAACCCGCGCAGGTCCACGGCGACACCGCGGACGTCGGCAGGCAGGGAGGCGAGCAGCCGGGAGAAGAACGCCGACGACGAGCAGTTGCCGTGCACGCACAGCAGCGTCGCCGACCCGCCCGGACCGGTGTCGCGCACGTGGAACGTGCCGCGCCCGGTCGTCACGTCGGTGCGGTGCACCGACCGCGCCGTCACGCGTCGCCGCCGACGACGGCGGGCGGCCGGACGGCGTGCGGGGCCGAGGCGAGGGGGGCGTCGTCCAGCTCGACGGTCAGCTCGGGCTCCGTGCGCTCGCGCACCTCGTCCTCGGTGACGCCGGGGGCGAGCTCGCGCAGCACCAGCCCGTCCGGGGTGACGTCGATGACCGCCAGGTCGGTGATGATGCGGTGCACCACCTCCCGACCCGTCAGCGGCAGGGAGCACTCGTGGACGATCTTCGGCGAGCCGTCCCGGGCGGTGTGCTCCATGACGATGATGAGCCGTGACGCGCCGTGCACGAGGTCCATGGCGCCGCCCGGGCCCTTGATCATCTTCCCGGGGATCATCCAGTTGGCCAGGTCGCCGGTGGCGGAGACCTGCATCGCCCCGAGGATCGCGGCGTCGATCTTGCCGGCGCGGATCATGGCGAAGCTCGTGGCCGAGTCGAAGATCGCCGCGCCGGGCAGCGTCGTGACGGTCTGCTTGCCGGCGTTGATGAGGTCCGGGTCGACCTCGTCCTCGGTCGGGAACGGCCCGACGCCGAGGATGCCGTTCTCGCTCTGCAGCACGAGGTGCTTCTCCGGCGGCACGTGGTTGGGCACGAGCGTGGGCAGCCCGATGCCGAGGTTGACGTACCAGCCGTCGAGCAGCTCGCGGGCCGCGCGGGCGGCCATCTCGTCGCGGGTGAGCGCCATCGCTCAGCCCTCCTTCCCCGCCGTGGCGGACTCGTCGGTGGTGCGGACGGTGCGGCGTTCGATCCGCTTGGGGGCGTCGGGGCCGACGACGATCATCCGGTGCACGAACACCCCGGGCAGGTGGACGTCGTCGGGGTCGATCTCGCCGGGTTCGACCAGCTCCTCGACCTGGGCCACGCAGACGCGGCCCGCCATGGCCGCCAGCGGGGAGAAGTTCCGTGCCGAGCGGTGGAAGACCAGGTTGCCGAACCGGTCGCCCTTGGCGGCGTGGACGAGCGCGAAGTCGGTGCTGATCGCCTCCTCGAGGACGAACTCCTGCTCGTGCACGCCGTCGGCCGCCACCACCGGGAAGGTGCGGATCTCCTTGGCCGGGCTGCCGACCGCGATCCCGCCGGACCCGTCGTAGCGTCGCGGCAGACCGCCGTCGGCGACCTGCGTGCCGACGCCGGTGCGGGTGTAGAACGCGGCGATGCCGGCGCCGCCGGCGCGCAGCTTCTCGGCGAGCGTGCCCTGCGGGGTCAGCTCCACCTCGAGCTCACCGGTGAGGAACTGCCGCTCGAACTCCTTGTTCTCGCCGACGTACGACGACGTCATCTTGCGGATGCGCCCGGCGTTCAGCAGGACGCCGAGCCCCCAGTCGTCCACTCCGCAGTTGTTGCTCACGACCGACATGTCGTGCGTGCCCTGCTCGAGCAGCGCCTCGATCAGCGCGATCGGGTTGCCGCACAGGCCGAACCCGCCGACGGCGAGCGAGGCGCCGTCGGGGATGTCGGCCACGGCCTCGGCAGCGCTGCCGACGACCTTGTCCAGACCGGTCGGTTCTGCGGCGGGGGGAAGGGGTGTGCTCATCGGACCTCCTCGGTGAGGGCGCCGAGCAGGGCGCCCGTCTCCGCCGCGACGGCGGCGCTGCCGTCGCGGCTCATGACGATCGTGTAGTGGTTGACGTCCGGCACGTCGCGGGGCCGCAGCGCCGGGGCCCGCTGGACCCACCTTGCCATGTGTTCGGGGTCGTACAGCGCCACCGGTTCGTCCAGCAGCCCGCGCGGGGCCCTCAGCAGGGTCGTCGGGCGCTGCAGACGGCCCAGCGCGGCGGCGACCGGGCCGTCGGCGTGCAGGTCGAGGGAGTCCGCCGCCACCGCCTCCGGGTTCGAGGCGGGGCGCATGCCCTGCGGGGACGGGACCAGATCGTAGTCGACGTAGTCCAGCACGACCGGACCCCACACCGCGGTGAACGCCGGGTGCTCCGACCAGAACGCCCGGTACGCCGCGGCGTCCGGGAAGGTGCGGCGCAACCGCTCCGCGGCGGGCCCCAGCACGACCCGCAGCCGCTCGGCCGGGGTCGCCGCGGGGTCCAGCCCCGGAGGTTCCGGCAGCGGCACACCCCCGTCGACGAGCAGCAGGCCGGCGACGACGTCGGGGTGCCGGTCGGCCAGCACCACGGCGACGAAGGCCCCCATGGAGTGCCCGACCACCGGCACCGGCCCGTCGGCGACCGCCCGGGCGACCGCGGCGACGTCGTCGGCGTGCCGGGCCATGCCGAACGGACCGGGCAGGTCGCTGCTGCGGCCCCGTCCGCGCAGGTCCGGCGCCACGACCCGCACGCCGGACAGCGCGCCGGCCAGCAGCGGCCAGGCGAGGTGCGAGGCGGTGATGCCGTGGACCGCCAGCACGGTCGGTGCCCCTGCGACCACGTCGCCGGCGTCGTCGACCGGGTCCCACACGCCGATCCGCAGGGCACCGCCGTCCACCGGGACGTCGAGGGTGCCGTAGCGGTGGCCCGGCACCGTGTGGCGCAGGGTCGGGACGGCGGGTGCGGCGCTCATCGCGCGCTCCAGCCGCCGTCGACGGTCCACGAGGCCCCGGTGACCATGCGGGCCGACGGCCCGGCGAGCCAGGCGACGAGCTCGCCGACCTCCGCGGGCTCGGTGAGGCTCTTGATCGCCGACTCGGTGAGCAGCACCTTCTCGAGCACCTCGGACTCGTCGATGCCGTGCACGCGGGCCTGGTCGGCGATCTGCTTCTCCACCAGCGGCGTGCGCACGTAGCCGGGATTGACGCAGTTGCTCGTCACGCCGTGGGGCCCGCCCTCCAGCGCCGTGACCTTCGACAGCCCCTCGAGCCCGTGCTTGGCCGCGACGTACGCCGACTTGAACGGCGAGGCGACGAGCCCGTGCACGGAGGAGAGGTTGACGACGCGGCCCCAGCCGCGCTCGTACATGCCGGGCAGCACCGCCCGGACCAGGAGGAACGGCGCCTCGAGCATGATGCGCTGGATGAGCCGGAACGCCTCCGGGTCGAACTCCTCCAGCGGGCTGACCCGCTGGATGCCGGCGTTGTTCACCAGCACGTCGGCGTCCAGCGACAGGTGGTCGAGCTCGCGGGTGTCGGCCAGGTCGACGACCCAGGCCTCGCCCCCGACGTCGTCGGCGACCCGCTTGGCCGCCTCCGCGTCCCGGTCCGCCACGACCACGTGGGCCCCGCGCGCGGCGAGCGCCGCGGCGGCGGCGGCACCGATACCGCTGCCGCCGCCGGTGACGACGGCGCGGCGGCCGTCCAGGTACGTCTCGTCGCTCATGCGCGGGGTCCCTCCTGCGATGTCGGGCCTGACGCCCCGGGTGCCGACGGGGGGTCGGCACGCGGCGCCAGCGCTCGTTCGATGAACTGCATGGTCTGGTCGAACACGTCCTCGGGGATCTCGGGCAGGCGGTCCTCCTGACCGGGACCGGCGCCGTCCGCGGGACCGTCGGCACCGCCCCACAGCACCCAGCGCATCCCGACGATCTCGCCGATGCCCATGAGCGCCCAGGCGGCGACGGTCGG
The DNA here is from genome assembly GCF_030586525.1 of Isoptericola sp. 178. Lineage (NCBI taxonomy): Bacteria > Bacillati > Actinomycetota > Actinomycetes > Micrococcales > Promicromonosporaceae > Isoptericola > Isoptericola sp. 178. Next base: position 480,419 of record NZ_JAUQYN010000002.1, read on the forward strand.
GTCGACGTCACCGACCTCGCCGTTGGCCCGGGCCTTGTCGAGGCCCGTCACGTACCCCTCGACGATGCGCTGGTAGTGGCGGCGCAGCGCGTCGGGCGCGACGAACTCCGCCTGGCGGATCACCCGGTACAGCGCCGGGTGCTCGGCGGTGAACCGGAAGAAGGCCCGGAACCCGGCCCGCTCGGCCTCCAGCCGGTTCGGTGCCTGCGAGCTCGCCTCGTACATGGCCTGGCGCACGCGCTGGTTGAGGTCGTCGACGAGCTCGACGAACACCTCGTGCTTGCCCTCGAAGTACAGGTAGAACGTGCCCATCGCCACGCCCGCCGCCTCGGTGATCTTCACGATCGAGGCGTCGTGGTAGCCCAGGTCGGCGAACACCTGCTCGGCGGCGGCGAGGATCTTCGCCCGGGTGCGGTTGCCGCGGGCGGTGCGCGGAGCGGTGCTCATCGGGCCTCCTCGGTACGGCGCGCCCGCAGGGCGTGCCGGGGGATCTTGTGCAGGGACGTGCGGGGGAGCCGGTCGACCAGCTCGAACCGCTGCGGCACCTTGAAGTGCGCCAGCTCGCCGCGGCAGTACGTCTCGAGCTCCTCGGCGTCCGTGGCGTAGCCGGCCCGGGGGACGACGAAGGCGTGCCCGACCTCGCCCCACCGGGCGTCGGGCACACCGACCACCGCGGCCTCGGCGACCCCCGGGTGACGGTGCAGGACGGCCTCGACCTCGGCGGGGGAGACGTTCTCCCCGCCGACGATGAACAGGTCCTTGAGGCGGTCGACGATCCGGTGGTACCCGTCGGCGTCCCGCTCGACGAGGTCCCCGGTGCGCAACCAGCCGCCGGCGAACGCCGCCGCCGTCGCCTCCGGGTCGCGGAAGTACCCCGTGAAGATCCCCGGCCCGCGCACCAGCAGCTCCCCGGTCGCCGCGCCCTCGAGGTGCTCGCCGGTGGCCGGGTCGGCGATCGCCACGTCGACGTGCGGGTAGGGCTTGCCGGCCGACCCCGGACGGTCGCGGGCCTCGTCGTCGGGCAGGCACAGCACGTTCGGGCCGGCCTCGGTGAGGCCGTACCCCTGGGTGAGCGCGACGCCGCGGCGGTGCCACGTGCGCAGCAGCGGCTCGGGCATGGGGGCGCCGCCGACGACGGCGGTGCGCAGCGAGGACAGGTCGGCGCGGGCGAATCCCGGGTGCTCGGCCAGCAGCAGGTACTGCGTGGGCACGCCCATCATGGTGGTGACGCGCCGCTCGGCGATCAGGCGCAGCACCCGCTCGGGTTCGAAGGTCCGTTCCAGCACGACGGTGGCGCCGCTCCACCAGGCCAGCAGCGGCTGGATGTTCCAGCCGCCGGCGTGGAACTGGGGCAGGACGCTGAGCACGACGTCGTCGTGGGACATCTCGACCGTGCGGCTGAACGCCAGGTTGGTCCAGAAGCAGCTCCGGTGCGTGAGCACGGCCCCCTTGGGCCGACCGGAGGTGCCGGACGTGAACAGCAGCAGCAACGCGTCGTCGTCGCGGACCTCGCGCTGCTCCGGGGCGTCGTCGGCGCCGCGGCGCGTGGGCGCCGGCACGGCGGCCTCGACGCCGGAGCGGCCGAGCGCCGCGGACCGCGGCGGCACGGCGAGACGGTCGAGGGCCGCGCGCGCCAGGGTGGCGAACTCCTGCTCCACGAGCACCAGGGCCGGGTCCGCCTGGTCGAGCTGGTCGGCCAGCTCGCGCGGGGAGGACCGCCAGGACAACGGCGTCAGCACCAGCCCCGCCCGGGCGCAGGCGAAGAAGAGCACGACCTGGTCGGCGCTGTTGCCGGTGACGGTGGCGACGCGGTCGCCGACCCCGTACCCGGCGGCGCGCAGGGCCGCGGCGAGGCGGGCCGCGCGGTCGTCGAGCTCGGCGTAGGTGAGCGTGACCCCGCGGTCGTCCACGGCGACACGGCGCGGCGTGGACGTCGCCCGGTCCCGCGTCCAGCGGCCCAGCGTGTGCAGGTCCGTCATGCCGACTCCTCCATGAGGTCGCGCGCCCCCTCGCGACGTCGCCGGTGCGACAGCCGCTGCGCCGCGCCGGCGATCCCGCCCGGCAGGAACAGCACCACGAGGATGAACAGCGTTCCCAGGATGAACAACGGTTCGCTCAGCGGCACCCGGAGGACGGACGGCAGACCGGCGATGGCCTCGGAGGCGGCGAGCGCCCCGAGCCGCTGGTCCAGCAGCGTGTACAGCACGCCGCCGACGACGGCGCCCCACCGGGAGCCCACACCACCGAGCACGACCATGACCAGCAGCGTGAGCGTGAAGTCGGCCGAGGTCACCCGGGGCACGGCCCCGGACTGCAGCAGCAGGTAGGCCATGCCGACCGCCGTGGCCAGGGTGGCCGCCACGACGAAGACGAGCAGCTTGACCAGGTAGGGGCGCCCGCCGACGACGCGGACCCGCATCTCGTTCTCGCGGGTCGCCGCGGCCACGTGCCCGGCACGGGAGCGCTCGACCCACAGCACGACGGCGTAGACGACGACCAGCACGACGAGGGCCAGCCAGTACAGGTTGCGCGTGTTCATCACCCCGACGAGCGCGTCGGGCACATGGGTGGTGTCCAGCGCGAGCCCCTCCTCGCCGCCGGTGGCCCCGGCCGGGTTGCGCCGGACCAGGACGTTGCCGGCCTGCGCGAACGCGAGGGTGACCATGGCGAACGAGATCCCGGTGACCCGCAACGAGATCGCGCCGACGACGTGCGCGACGACGATCCCGCCGACGAGCACGACACAGGCGGCGGGCAGCAGCGGCAGGTCCGTGCGGTCGAGCACGATGGCCAGGCCGTAGACGCCGACGGCGAAGTACAGGGCGTGCCCGAAGCTCAGGAGTCCGGCGACGCCGAACAGCAGGTGGTAGCTCAGGGCGAGGGCCCCGACGAGGAGCGCCAGCGCCAGCACCTGCAGCGTGCCCGGGGTGTAGGTGGGCCCGGGGAGCACGCCGGGCAGGGAGATGGCGAGCAGGGGCAGGCAGGCCAGCAGGACGACCAGGCCGAACCCGCCGGCGAGCATCAGCCACCGGCGCCGGGCGGGCGCGGGGACGTTCTCGTCGTGGGGGAGCGGCGCGGCCGGGCGGTCGGGCGGCGTCGAGGTCTGCTGCGTGGTCGGCTGGCTGGTCATGCGCTCCTCCCCAGGAGGCCGGAGGGACGGACGAGCAGCACGAGCGCGAGGAGCAGGACGACCACCAGGTCGCCGACCCCCCAGTAGTAGTTCGCGAACTGCTGCAGGACCGCGACGAGGACGGCGGCGACCGCGGCCCCGGTGAGGGACCCGAGCCCACCGATGACGGTGACGATGAAGGCGAAGATGAGCAGGTGCGCGCCGAGGTGGGGGGACACGTACCCGAAGTACTGCGAGGCGAGCACCCCGCCGAGCCCGGCGGCGGCACCGCCCACGGCGAAGACCAGGGTGAAGGCCTTGCGCACGTCGATGCCCAGCGCCGTGACCATGGCGCGGTTCTCCACGCCGGCACGGATGATCAGGCCGAACCGCGTGTAGCGCAGGAAGAGCACGATGCCGACCAGGACGAGCACGGCCGCACCGATGGCGAGGAACCGGTCGTTGGGGATCGGGGCGCCGGCGACGTCGGTCGTGCTGCGCAGCCAGGCGGGCCCCTCGATGAACTCGGGGTCGGACCCCCACGTCCCCTCGAACAGCGCGACCGTCGCCAGCGCCAGGCCGACGGTCACCAGGACCTGCTCGATGTGGCGCTCGTACAGACGGCGCACGAGCAGCAGCTCGGTGAGGGCGGCGAACGCGGCGCCGACCGCGGCGCCGACGACCAGCGCGAGGCCGAAGATGCCCCAGCTGTCGGCGCCGAGCCGACGGGCCACCTCCCAGCCGGCGAAGGCGCCGAGGGTGAGGAACGAGCCGTGGGCGAAGTTGAGCACGCCCATCAGCCCGTAGATGAGGGACAGCCCGGAGGCGACGAGGAAGTACAGGGCACCGAGGCCGAGCCCGGTGATCAGGAGCAGGACGATCGTGCTCATGCGGCGTTCTCCGAGGTGTGCACGCCCAGCAGGCGCTGGATGCGGTCGGGGTCGTCGAGCAGCTCGGCGGCGTCGCCGGTGTGCACCACGCGTCCGGCGTCGATGACGACGACCGTGGTGGCGAGCCGGGAGATGACCTCGAGGTTCTGCTCGACGAGGAGCACCGGGGCGCTCGCGGCCGCCTCGGCCAGCGCCGTGGCGACCTCGGTGACGATCTTGGGCGCCAGGCCCTTCGTCGGCTCGTCGACCAGCAGCAGGCGGTTGTCGTTGAGCAGCGCCCGGGCGAGCGAGACCATCTGCTGCTGCCCGCCGGAGAGCGTCCCCGCCCGCTGTGCCGACCGCTTGACCAGGTCGGGGAACAGGTCGGAGACGAGCTCGCGGCGCGGCGACGCGTCCCGTTCGGCGAGACGCAGGTTCTCGGCGACGGTGAGCCCGGCGAAGACCTCGCGGTCCTCGGGCACGTAGCCGACCCCGCGGCGCACGATGCGGTCGGTGCTCAGGCGGTCGATGCGCTCGCCCGCCAGGGTCACCTCGCCGGTACGGTCGTAGAGGCCCAGGAGCGCCTTGAGGGTCGACGTCTTGCCGACGCCGTTGCGCCCGAGGACGGCGGTCACGCCGGTGGCCGGGACGTCGAAGGTGACGTCCTCGACGACCTGCTGGCCGGCGACGGTGGCCCGCAGGTTCCGGACTTCGAGGATGGGCTCGGTCACGCGACGTCTCCCAGGTAGGCGCTCTGGACGGTGGGGTCGGACATGACGGCCTCCGGGGTGTCGTAGGCCAGCAGCTCGCCGTGGTGCATCACGGCGACCCGGTCCACGAGCCCGAGGACCACGTCCATGTGGTGCTCGACCATGAGCACCGTGCGGCCGCTGCGGTGCAGCCGGCGGATGACCTCGCTGAGGCCGGGGACGTCGGACGAGGAGACACCGGCCATGGGCTCGTCGAGCAGGATGACGCTCGGGTCGGTGGCGAGCAGCACGGCGATCTCCAGCTTGCGCTTGTCGCCGTGGGAGAGGTCCCCGGCGGCGACGTCGAGCCGGTGCGCGAGGCCGACCTCGGCCAGGTGCTCGACCGCGCGCCGGGTGGCGGCGTCGCCCCGGTGCGGGAACGCGAGCACCGACAGGCTGCGGCCCAGGTGGGTCTGGGCCGCGAGCCGGACGTTCTCGAGCACGTCGAGCCGCGGGAAGACGCTGGACGTCTGGAACGTGCGGCCCAGCCCGGCACGGGCCCGCCGGGCGACGGGGCCGCCCGTGACGTCACGGCCCGCGAGCCGGACGGTGCCCGCCGTGGGGCGCAGCACCCCGGAGACGAGGTTGAACAGTGTCGTCTTGCCGGCCCCGTTGGGGCCGATGACGCCGATCATCTCGCCGGGCGCGACCTCGAGGGTCACGTCGTGCAGGATCTGCGCGCCGCCGATCTGCAGTCCGAGGCCGCGGACGGCGAGGGCGGGCACGGAGGGGTCCGTGCCGGGCTGGTGCTGGGGCATGGTCAGTCGGCCTCCGGCGGGGCGACCGCGTCGGCGGGCACCTCCTCGACGAGCTCGGGCATCCAGGAGCCGTCGGACTCGACGAGCCCGACCTGGTACATCGGCTGGATGACCGCGTGGTCCGTCTCGCGGATCGTCGTCGAACCCTTCGGGCCGTCGAACGTCCAGCCCTCCAGCGCGCCCACCATGGCGTCGACGTCGTCGCCGCCCTCGGCGATCGCGTGGACGATCATCTGCGCCGCGACGAAACCGTCCGGGGTGAAGAGGTCGGGGGTGCCGCCGGCCTCCTCGACCGCGGACACCATCGCGTCGTTCACCTCGTTGTCCGGGGCGCCGGGGAAGTAGTGGTTGAGGAAGTCGACCTTGCCCGCGGCGTCGCCGTAGGCGTCGAAGGTCGCCGCGTCGCCGAGGCCGGTGACCACGGTGGTGGCGTCCAGGACGCCCTGCTGGTCCAGGCCCTGCCACATCGCGCCGGAGGAGGCGCCGGCCCACGCGACGAACACGAGGTCGGGGTCGGCGTCGACGACCTGCCGGGCGAACGGGGTGAACTCGGTGGCGTCCTCGGGGACGAGGACGCTGTCGACGTCGGCGCCCTGCGCGCCGAGGACCCCCTCGACGGCGGCGAGGTTGCCCTGGCCGAACGCGTTGTCCTGGGCGAAGACGAGCACCTTGGCGCCGTCCGGGTCGACGAACGTGCCCGCCGTGGCGACGTCCTGGAGGGACTGGCGGCCGGACCGGAACGTGTAGTCGTTGATGCCGGTGATCGCGTCGGCGGCGGCCGGGCCGGAGACGTAGAGGACCTGGTTCTGCTCGGCCTGCTCGGCGAGCTTGAGCGCGATGCCGGACGAGACCGTGCCGCCCATGATCTGCACGCCCTGGCCGATGATGTCCTTCGCGTGGTTGACGGCCTTGTCCGGGTCGCCGGCGTCGTCGAGATAGGTGACCTCGATCGGGCGTCCGTCCACCTCGCCGGTGCCGTCCGTGGCGTGGTCCAGACCGGCCTCGAAACCCTCGTGGTACGCCTCGCCGTAGGCGGCGAGCGGCCCGGTCTTGGAGTAGATGATGCCGACCTCGACAGGTTCGGCCGCGGCGCTCTCGCCGCTGTCTTCGGTACCGCCGACCCCGCCGTCCGCCGGTGCGCACGCGGCCAGCGTGAGCGCCGTGACAGCGGTGGTGGCCAGTGCGAGGGACCTCTTCGTGACCCGCATGACTCCGCCCTTCGTTGGGATACCACCCGCAAACATGACAGGTGATTCAGGTATGAGGATCTTGGGTGCGGAGGTGTCCGACTGTCAAGACGGTGCGGCGCGGATCCGGTCACGATCCGGTCACGGGCGTGGCGCCGTGGCAGCACGAAGGCCGCCGCCCGGCGTGGGCGACGGCCTTCGGGACGGTGGTCCCGGGCTGCCGGGACGGCGACCGGACCTCAGTGGTCCTTGCGGTCCTGCTCGTCGCCGATGAGCGTGGTGACCTCGTCGGGCAGGTCGTCACGGTTCATGTCCGGACCGCGCTCCTGCTTGACGTCCCACCGCAGGGTCAGGGCGCCGAGCGTCGCGGCGAGGACCGAGGCGATGAGGATGGCTGCCTTCGCCCCGAGCGTGAACTCCGACCCCTCCTCGAAGGAGAGCTCCGCGATGAGCAGGGAGACGGTGAACCCGATCCCCGCAAGGAAGGCGACGGGAAGCAGGTCGCGCACCCCGATGCCCTGGGCGAGCCGCAACGGCGTGACCCGGGTGACGAGCCAGGTCGTGCCCAGGATGCCGATGAGCTTGCCGAGCACCAGACCGGCCACGATGGCGAAGACGATGGGCTGACCCAGGATCTCGGCCGGACCCCCGCCGTCGACCAGGTTCACGCCCGCCGAGAAGAACGCGAAGATCGGCAGCGCCAGCCCCTGCGACCACGGCTTGACCACGTGCTCGTAGTGGTGGGTGCGGGTGTCGGTCTCGCCGTAGATCGGGCGGGCGGTGGCCGCGAAGCCCATGAGCACGCCCGCGATGGTCGCGTGCACGCCCGAGGCGTGCATGAACGCCCAGGCCACGACGAACAGCGGGATGAGCAGCCACCACTTCGGCGACCGGGTGCGGATGTACCAGGCGAAGACCGCGATGACGACCAGCGACCCGCCGAGCCAGGCGCCGTTGATCTCGCTCGTGTAGAACACCGCGATGATGATGATCGCCAGCAGGTCGTCGACCACGGCGAGCGTCAGCAGGAACGTGCGGATCGCGACGGGCAGCCCCTTGCCGAAGACGGCCAGGACGGCGAGGGCGAAGGCGATGTCCGTGGCCGTCGGGATGGCCCAGCCGTGCAGCGCCTCCGAGTTGCCGAGGGAGAGCACCATGACGACGTAGATGATCGCCGGCAGTGCCATGCCACCGACGGCAGCGAGCATGGGGACCCCGGCCTGCTTGGGGCTGCGGAGCGAGCCGGCGACGAACTCGTGCTTGAGCTCGAGGCCGACCGTGAAGAAGAAGATCGCCAGCAGGCCGTCAGCGGCCCAGGAGGCCAGCGACAGGTCGAGGTGGATGTACACACCGCCGATGTAGGCCGGTCCCACCACCGTCTGGGAGAGGGTCTCGTAGGCCTCTCGCCAGGGTGAGTTGGCGAGCACCAGGGCGATCGCGGCGGCGCCGATGAGGAGGGCGCCGCCGGTCGTCTCCCGTCGCAGGAAGTTCCCGAGACGGGTGCCGAAGGACTGGGTCGTCGTGTCGTGGCTCAGGGCATGCTCCCGGGTCGTCGATGGGCACGGGCCGGCGTTCCAGCCGACTTCACCGACCAGACTTCCCGGCTCGCCAGGGGATCATGCTACCCGGGGACCCGCCGCGTGCCCTGCGGTCACGCCGACCCGTCACGCATCGCCTCCATGCGCAGCACCGTCCGCCAGTTGCGGCCCGTGGTCCAGGTCCCGGTCGCACGGTCGAGACGCGCGCTCGTCAGCCGACTGCGGCCGATCCCTGCCGGGTAGTGCACGAACAGGGCCCCGCCGCGGGTCGCGAGCCGCTCCGGACCGTCGTGGTCGGCCGCCAGTCGGGCCACGCCCTCCTCGTCCACCGCCGTCGGACCCACGTGCAGCTGCAGGTGCGACGGGTCGTCGCGGGCCGCATCGGGGAACGGGTTCGCCGCGACCAGGTGTGCCAGCCGTGCCGCCGACAGCGCCAGCAGCGGGACCTCGGTCCCGAGGGCGGCCGCCAGGGCGTTCGCCGTGCGGGCAGCCACGTCCTCGGCGTCCCCGCCGTCCGCCGTCGCCACGAGGTTCCCGCTGGTCGCGTACGTGCGCGCGCCCGTCAGGCCGGCGGCCGAGGCCGCGGCGCGCAGGTCGGCGGCGCCGACGCGACGGTTCGACCCGATGTTGACCCCGCGCAGCAGCACCACGAAGCTCGTCATGCCGCCATCGTGCCGCGTCGGCCACGTCGGTGTGAATTCTCGATGACGTCTTCGCGCCACGCCGTCCGTGTGACCCCGATCACGTCCCGCGGGTCGTAGCGTGTCGCTCAGGACACCCACCCAGGGCGTCCCCGGGAGGCCAACCGATGGAGTGCTCGCTCCGTGCAGGAGGGCCGGCCCCGGTCCTGGTGCACGTCGTGCACGAGGCCGGTCGCCCGCCCCACCCGCCCTTCGGCTCTGCATGAGGGAGCACACCGTGGCCCACACCGAAACCACCCCCGCCGCCCGGACGTTCGTCATCGACACGTCCGTGCTGCTGTCCGACCCCCGCGCGATCCAGCGGTTCGCCGAGCACGACGTCGTGCTGCCGGTCGTCGTCGTCACCGAGCTCGAGGCCAAGCGCCACCACGCCGAGCTCGGCTACTTCGCGCGCAGCGCGCTGCGCGCCCTGGACGACCTGCGCGTGACGCACGGACGCCTGGACGCCCCGATCCCGATCGGGGAGGACGGCGGCACCCTGCGTGTCGAGCTCAACCACACCGACCCGGAGGTGCTGCCGGCGGGGTTCCGGCTCGGGGACAACGACACCCGCATCCTGTCCGTCGCCGCCAACCTGGCGGCCGAGGGGCGGGACGTGACCCTGGTGTCAAAGGACCTGCCGATGCGGGTCAAGGCCTCGGCGGTCGGCCTGCGCGCGGAGGAGTACCGGCACGAGCTCGCCGTCGACTCCGGGTGGACCGGCATGCGCGAGATCGCCGTCACCGACGACCAGCTCTCCGCCCTGTACGACGGGACCGAGCTCGAGCTCACCTCGCTCGCCCCGGAGGTGATGGCGGAGGCCTCACCCCTGCTGTGCCACACCGGGCTGGTTGTCCACGGTGGTGGCGGGTCGGCGCTGGGCAGGGTCACGGCGGACAAGCGGATCAAGCTGGTGCGCGGGGACCAGGAGGTCTTCGGCGTGCACGGGCGGTCGGCCGAGCAGCGGGTCGCGATCGACCTGCTCACCGACCCGGACATCGGCATCGTGTCCCTCGGCGGCCGCGCCGGCACCGGGAAGTCGGCGCTGGCGCTGTGCGCGGGCCTCGAGGCGGTGCTCGAGCGGCGGCAGCACCGCAAGATCCTCGTCTTCCGACCGCTGTACGCCGTCGGCGGGCAGGACCTGGGCTACCTGCCGGGTTCCGAGTCCGAGAAGATGAACCCGTGGGCCCAGGCGGTCTACGACACCCTGGGCGCGCTCGTCTCCCCGCACGTCGTCGACGAGGTCATCGACCGCGAGATGCTCGAGGTGCTGCCGCTGACGCACATCCGCGGCCGGTCCCTGCACGACGCCTTCGTCATCGTGGACGAGGCGCAGTCGCTGGAGCGCAACGTCCTCCTCACGGTGCTCTCCCGGGTCGGGCAGGGGTCGCGGGTCGTCCTCACCCACGACGTCGCGCAGCGTGACAACCTGCGGGTGGGCCGCCACGACGGCGTCGCGGCGGTCATCGAGGCGATGAAGGGGCACCCGCTGTTCGCCCACGTCACCCTCACCCGGTCCGAGCGGTCGCCCGTCGCGGCCCTCGTCACGGAGATGCTCGAGGGGCTGGAGATCTGAGTTCGGCCCCCGCCCCCGGGGGCGTTGTGGGCGTGAAATCCACGGTTCCTGACGACGGAGAACCGTAGATTTCACGCCCACAACGACGCGGGAGGGGTCGGGCCTGGGCGGGGCGGGAGGCCGCCCCGCCGATCATGTGCCCGCGCTCATGACGACGCCCGGGTCCGGAGCACTCCGGACCCGGGCGTCGTCACGACGGCCGGTCGTCGACCGGTCAGCTCGACCGGCGCAGCCTGCGCGAGACCAGGACCGATCCGGTGCCGAGCCCGAGCACGGCGAGCGCGACCCACAGGAGGGTCAGGTCGCTACCGGTGGTCGGGAGGTCCGGCGCCGTCGGCACGGTCGGTGGGGTCGGCGTCGGCGGGGTCGGCGTGGGCTTCGGTGTCGGGGTCGGCGTGGGCTTCGGCTTGTCGGGGAGCCGGTTGGTGACGGTGACGGTGACGTTCGGGTCGTTGTCGTCGATCAGGACGCCCTCGGTGTCGGCGCCGGTGGGGTCGTAGGTGACCTCGGTGCCGGCGGGCAGGGTGTCGGTGGTCTCGACCACGACGCAGACGGTGCCGTAGGGCAGGTCGCTGATCGTGGGGTCACCGGTGGGGTTGCCCTCGGCGTCGAAGGTGAACGTCTCCTCGGCGACCTGGTCCTCGTCGAGGGTGCAGGTGGCGGTGATCTCGAAGGGGTCGGTGACCTCGACGGCGTGCTCGGAGGCCTCGACGACCTTGTCGACCGTCAGCGAGCCGGTCTTCTCCTGGTCGGGGAGGTGGTTGGTGACGGTGACGGTGACGTTCGGCTCGTTGTCGTCGATCAGGACGCCCTCGGTGTCTGCGCCGGTGGGGTCGTAGGTGACCTCGGTGCCGGCGGGCAGGGTGTCGGTGGTCTCGACCACGACGCAGACGGTGCCGTAGGGCAGGTCGCTGATCGTGGGGTCACCGGTGGGGTTGCCCTCGGCGTCGAAGGTGAACGTCTCCTCGGCGACCTGGTCCTCGTCGAGGGTGCAGGTGGCGGTGATCTCGAAGTCGTCGGTGACCTCGACGGCGTGCTCGGAGGCCTCGACGACCTTGTCGACCGTCAGCGAGCCGGTCTTCTCCTGGTCGGGGAGGTGGTTGGTGACGGTGACGGTGACGTTCGGCTCGTTGTCGTCGATCAGGACGCCCTCGGTGTCCGCGCCGGTGGGGTCGTAGGTGACCTCGGTGCCGGCGGGCAGGGTGTCGGTGGTCTCGACCACGACGCAGACGGTGCCGTAGGGCAGGTCGCTGATCGTGGGGTCACCGGTGGGGTTGCCCTCGGCGTCGAAGGTGAACGTCTCCTCGGCGACCTGGTCCTCGTCGAGGGTGCAGGTGGCGGTGATCTCGAAGGGGTCGGTGACCTCGACGGCGTGCTCGGAGGCCTCGACGACCTTGTCGACCGTCAGCGAGCCCGTCTCCTCCTCCTCGAAGACGTAGCAGACGGTCCAGTTGCTGACGTCCGCGAGCTGACCACCGTCGGTGAGCGGCGAGATGTAGTTCTGCGGGGACGGCTCGTCCGGCGGGAGGTACGGGGCCTGGTACAGGTTGGCGTCGTTGCTGCCCTTGACCACCACCGCGAGGATCACGACGCCGGCGTCCTCGCCGTCCTCGGTGATCTCGACGTTGACGGCGGTCTTGCCCTGGTACGCGTCGACGTCGCCGGAGTAGGTGTCCACCGTCGCGGAGATGTTCCCGTCGCTGTTGCCGCTCGTCTCCCCGGTAAGCTCCATCGCATCGGGGAACCCCGCCTCGGCGCAGGAGTTGACGTTGCCCGGGAGGACCGTCGCGCGGGGATCGGAGGAGTCGTCGAGGTGCTCGTCCGCCGTGACCGGTGCCGCAGCGGCGATCGAGAGTCCGATCGCCGCCGCGGCGACCGCGCCGATCCGTCTGATGCTGATGCTGACCATGATCCGAACCCCCGTGTCCGTACTCCTGCGATCTTCTCGGAGTGTAGATCTCGGGGGCCGACGGACGGCAGGGTATTCAGCGGTTTTTCACCCCTGGGCGGGACGCGTCATCGACAGCACGTCGAGGGCCTCGTCGAGCTGGGCCTCGGTGACCTCGCCGCGCTCGACGAACCCGAGCGCCACCACGGCCTCGCGGACCGTGATGCCCTCGGCCACGGCCTTCTTGGCGACCTTCGCGGCGGCCTCGTAGCCGATGACGCGGTTCAGCGGCGTGACGATCGACGGGGAGGATTCGGCGAAGGCGCGGGCCTTCTCCACGTTGGCCGTCAGGCCGGTCACCGTCTTGTCCGCGAGCACGCGCGAGGCGTTGGACAGCAGGCGGATCGACTCGAGCACGCCCTGGGCGATGACCGGGATCTGCACGTTGAGCTCGAACGAGCCCGTCGCCCCCGCCCACGCGACCGTCGCGTCGTTGCCGACCACGCGCGCCGCGACCATGAGCACGGCCTCGGGGATGACCGGGTTGACCTTGCCCGGCATGATCGAGCTGCCCGGCTGCAGGTCCGGGATGGCGATCTCGCCGAGCCCGGTGTTCGGGCCGGACCCCATCCAGCGCAGGTCGTTGCAGATCTTGGTCACCGACACGGCGATGGTGCGCAGCGCCCCGGAGAGCTCGACCAGGCCGTCGCGGGCCGACTGCGCCTCGAAGTGGTCGCGCGCCTCGGTCAGCGGCAGGCCCGTGTCCTCGCGCAGCAGCTCGATGACGCGCTGCGGGAACCCGGCCGGGGTGTTGATGCCGGTGCCGACGGCGGTGCCGCCCAGGGGGACCTCCGCGGCGCGGGGGAGCGCGGCCTCGACCCGCTCGATGCCGTAGCGGATCGCGGCGGCGTACCCGCCGAACTCCTGGCCGAGCGTGACGGGCGTGGCGTCCATCAGGTGCGTGCGGCCCGACTTCACGACCCCGGCGTACTCCTCGGCCTTCGCACCCAGCGCGTCGGCGAGGTGCTGCAGCGCGGGGATCAGGTCGCGGACGACGCCGGCCGTGGCGGCCACGTGCACCGAGGTGGGGAACACGTCGTTCGAGGACTGCGAGGCGTTGACGTGGTCGTTCGGGTGCACGTCTCGGCCCAGCGAACGGGTCGCCAGCGTCGCGAGCACCTCGTTGGTGTTCATGTTCGACGAGGTGCCCGACCCCGTCTGGAAGACGTCCACCGGGAAGTGCTCGTCGAGCTCGCCCGAGGCGACCTGGTCGGCCGCGGCGGCGATGGCGTCCGCCACGTCGCGGTCGAGCACCCCCAGCTCGGCGTTGGTCAGTGCGGCGGCCTTCTTGACCCGGGCGAGCGCCTCGATGTGGCTGCGCTCCAGCGGCGTGCCGGAGATCGGGAAGTTCTCCACGGCGCGCTGGGTCTGGGCGCGGTAGAGGGCGTGGGCGGGCACGCGCACCTCGCCCATCGTGTCGTGCTCGATGCGGTACTCGGTCGCGGGCGCGTCGGCGCTACCGGCGGCGGTGTCGGAAGTCATGCGTCTATGGTGCCGCACCCGGCACCGCCGCCGTGCGTGAGAGGTGTCACGCGCTCAGCGCAGCGGCTCCTCGCCCACGTCGCCGGCGACCTCGATGAGCCGCGCCGAGCCCTCGGCGAGGTCGTACTCGACGCCCACGATCGCCACACGCCCCTCGTTCACGGCGGCGTCGAGCGCCCGCGAGTAGCCCCGCAGGGTCTCGACCGTGTGCCGCACGTGGGCGGTCCGCAGGCGGTCGGCCAGCACCCGCTCGTCCTCCTCCTGGTCGGCCGGGCCGGTCAGCTCGGCGATCGAGGGGATCACCTTGTCGACCACCGAGCGGACGAACCCCGGCGGGTGCTCACCCGTGCGCAGGGTGTGCGCCGTGGCGCCGACGGCCCCGCACGAGTCGTGGCCGAGGACCACGATCAGCGGGGCACCGAGCACCTCGACGCCGTACTCGATCGAGCCCAGCACCGTGGTGTCCACGACGTGTCCCGCCGTGCGCACCACGAACACGTCGCCGAGGCCCTGGTCGAAGACGAACTCCGCCGCCACGCGCGAGTCGGAGCACCCGAAGACCACCGTGTGCGGGTGCTGGGCGGCGGTGAGCTCGGCGCGCCGGACGGACATCGGCGACCTCTCGGCCGGCTGGTCGTGGACGAAGCGCTCGTTGCCGGCACGCAGCGAGGCCCAGGCTTCCTTGGGGGTCATGCATCCTCCAGGTCGTCGATCCACGGCGGGTTCGCCCCCGCACGTGACACGGTCACGGCCGCCACGGCGGCGCAGCGCGAGAGCAGCCGCTCGACCGTGGCGTGGTCGATCGTAGCCAGCGCCTCACGGCGGTCGGCCCCGAGCAGGTCGGCCGACCACAGGCCGTCGAGCAGGGCCCCCATGAACGAGTCCCCGGCGCCGACCGTGTCCACGACCTGGACCGGCCGGGACGGCACGTGCACCTCGCCCGTCGCGGTGACGGCCGTGGAGCCCTCCCCGCCGAAGGTGACCACGACGAGGGCCGCCCCGAGCTCGTGCACCCAGCCGCGCGCGACGTCCAGCGGGGCGGTCTCGGGTGCCAGCCACGCGAGGTCCTCGTCGCTGACCTTGACGACGTCGGCCAGCCGCACGAACGACTCGACCCGTTCCCGCGCCGAGGCCGCGTCGCCCATGAGCACGGGCCGGGCGTTCGGGTCGTAGGTGATGGTCGACGTCGCGCGCGCGGCCTCGACGACGGCCCGCACGTCCGCGGCACCGGGTTCCAGCACCGCGCCGATCGAGCCGGTGTGCACGGCCAGCGTCCCGGCGTCGGCCCGCGTCCCGGCCGGTACCCGCCACTCGAGGTCGAAGTCGTAGGTCGCCGTCCCGGCGGCGTCCAGCGTGGCCCGGGCCACCGAGGTCCGTGTCGCGGCGTCGCTGCCCGGCGTCACCGTGACGCCCGAGGCGGCGAGCCAGGACCGGACCGTCTCGCCCCGGTCGTCCCGACCGATCCAGGTGGCCAGGCGGGCGTCGCGGCCGAGTCGTCCGAGCGTGAGCGCGACGTTGGCCAGCGAACCGCCGGGGTGCTCGGTGCGCGTCCCGTCCGGCCGCTCGACGACGTCGACCAGCGCCTCGCCGACGGCGAGCACGTGCGACGTCATCGGCCCTCACCGTCCGACGACGCGGCCTCGGCGCTCGTGGCGGACTGCGCGGCGGCGAGCCGCTCGCGCGCCCCGTCGAGCCACTCCTGGCAGCGGGCGGCCAGCGCCTCCCCGCGCTCCCACAGGGCGAGCGACGTCTCGAGCGGTTCGCCGCCGGCTTCCAGCCGGGTGACGACCCGGACGAGCTCGTCCCGCGCCTGCTCGTACGACAGGGTGCCGACGTCGGGGGCGTCGGTCGGTCCGTGGGTGGGATCTGCGTCGGTCACGAGGACAGTCAACCGCACGTCCCCGACATCGCGCCCGGCGGGTCCGGGGAGCGGATGGCCGGTCTGCCGGCACCGAAATCCGGTTGCCGTGACGGGCCCCGGCGACGGACGATCCGGACATGGGTCATCTGGAGGTGGCGCACGTGGACCACGTGCTGCCCGACGGACGTGCGCTGCTCGACGACGTGTCCTTCCGCGTCGGGGAGGGCAGCACGACCGCGCTGGTCGGCCCGAACGGGGCCGGCAAGACCACTTTGCTGCGCATCCTGACCGGCGCCACCCGCCCCGACGGCGGCACGGTGACCGTCAGCGGCGGGCTCGGGGTGATGGCCCAGTTCGTCGGCTCGGTGCGGGACACCACGACCGTGCGCCAGCTCCTGGCGTCCGTCGCACCGGAACGGATCCGGCAGGCCGCCCGCGCGGTGGAGACCGCGGAGGACGAGCTGCTCGCCGTCGACGACGAGGCGGCGCAGATGCGCTACGCCCAGGCGCTCGCCGACTGGGCGGAGGTGCGGGGCTACGAGGCCGAGACGCTGTGGGACGTGTGCACCACGGCGGCCCTCGGGATCCCGTTCGAGCGGGCGCAGTGGCGGGAGGTGCGCACGTTGTCCGGCGGCGAGCAGAAGCGGCTCGTCCTCGAGGCGCTGCTGCGCGGGCCGGACGAGGTGCTGCTGCTCGACGAGCCGGACAACTACCTGGACGTCCCCGGCAAGCGGTGGCTGGAGGACCAGCTGCGGGCGACCCGCAAGACGGTGCTGCTGGTCTCCCACGACCGGGAGCTGCTGGCCGGGGTCGCCGACCGCATCGTGGCCCTCGAACCCGGCGCGGACGGCTCCGAGGCGTGGGTCCACGGGGGTGGGTTCGCGACGTTCCACGCCGCGCGCCGCGAGCGGTTCGCCCGGTTCGAGGAGCTGCGGCGGCGGTGGGACGAGAAGCACGCGCAGCTCACCAAGCTCGTGCTCACGCTGCGGCAGGCGGCCGCGAACAGCCCGGACATGGCCTCTCGCTACCGGGCGGCCCAGACGCGCCTGCGCAAGTTCACCGAGGCCGGCCCGCCGCCCGAGCCGCCCCGGGAGCAGGAGGTCCGGATGCGGCTGCGTGGCGGCCGGACGGGGACCCGGGCCGTCACCTGCGAGGCGCTCGGGCTCACCGGCCTGATGCAGCCGTTCGACCTCGAGGTCTTCTACGGCGAGCGGGTCGCGGTGCTGGGGTCCAACGGGTCCGGGAAGTCGCACTTCCTGCGGCTCCTGGCCGGGGCCGACGTCGCGCACACGGGGGAGTGGCGGCTCGGCGCGCGGGTGGTCCCCGGGCACTTCGCGCAGACGCACGCCCACCCGGAGCTCGCCGGCCGCACGCTGGTGGACGTGCTGTGGGCCGACCACGCGCAGGACCGCGGCGCGGCCATGTCGGCGCTGCGGCGCTACGAGCTGCACGGTGCCGCGGACCGTCCGTTCGACCGGTTGTCCGGCGGGCAGCAGGCGCGCTTCCAGATCCTGCAGCTCGAGCTGGGCGGCTGCACCGCGCTGCTGCTCGACGAGCCGACCGACAACCTCGACCTCGCCAGCGCGGACGCGCTGCAGGAGGGGCTGGAGGCGTTCGAGGGCACGGTCCTGGCGGTCACGCACGACCGCTGGTTCGCCCGCGGCTTCGACCGGTTCCTCGTGTTCGGCGCGGACGGCCGGGTGCGCGAGACCCTCGAGCCGGTCTGGGACGAGGACCGCGTCGAACGCGTCCGCTGACCCCGCACGCGTTGCCCACGACCACGCGGGCGGGTGAGTGAGTCAGGGCGAGGTGGAGGTGACCTCGGCGTCGAGCGCGCCCACGGCGAGTCGGACGTGCACGGGATCACCGGCGGCGACCTCGTCCGCGGCACGCACCACCGCACCGTCGGCACGCTGCACGACGGCGTACCCGCGGTCGAGCGTGGAGGCCGGCGAGAGGGCGCGAACCTGTGCGGCGAGCCGGCCGACGTCGCCGGACGCCGTCAGCAGGGCCGCGCGCAGCAGGTGACGGGCGTGCCGCACGTGCTCGGCGACCTCGGTCGCGCGACCGTCGAGCATCGACTCCGGCCGGGCCAGGACCGGCCGGGAGCGGACGGCGTCGAGACCGTGCTGCTCCCGCTGCAGCATGGCGCGCACGGCGCCTCGCATGCGCTGACGTGCCTGGACGACGCGGTCGCGCTCCTCGGCGACGTCGGGGACCACGCACTTGGCGGCGTCCGTCGGGGTCGAGGCCCGGTGGTCCGCCACCAGGTCGACCAGGGGGGTGTCGGTCTCGTGCCCGATGGCGCTGACCAGCGGCGTCGTGCACGCCGCGACACGCCGGACCAGGGCCTCGTTGCTGAACGGCAGCAGGTCCTCGACCGACCCGCCGCCGCGCGCCAGGATGATCACCTCGACGGTCGGGTCGGCGTCCAGCGCCGCGAGAGCCTCGCCGACCTCCTGCACCGCGTTGACGCCCTGGACCGCCACCTCGCGGATCTCGAAGCGGACCTGCGGCCAGCGGGCGCGGGCGTTGACCACGACGTCGTGCTCGGCCTTGGACTCCCGGCCGCACACCAGGCCGACGACGGACGGCAGGAACGGCAGCGGGCGCTTCCGCTCGACGTCGAACAACCCCTCGGCCGCCAGGACCCGGCGCAGCTGCTCGATCCGGGCGAGCAGCTCGCCGACGCCGACCTGGCGCACGGCGGCGGCCCGCAGGGACATCCGCCCGGCCTTGATCCAGAACTCCGGCTTGGCGTGCACGACGACGTGGTCGCCCACCTGGGGCTTGGCGTCGAGGCCGTCGAACGCCCGGGTGAGCATGTTGACGGGCAACGACGCCTCGACGTCGGTGTCGCGCAGGGTGAGGAACTGCATCCCGGACCCGCGCCGGTAGGTGTGCTCGACGACCTGACCCTCGACCCACACCGGGGACATGCGCGCCACGTAGTCGCGGATCTTGTTCGACAACAGGCGCACGGGCCAGGGCCGCTCGGCGGTCGTCTCGGCGGCCCGCTCGGGCAGCGGCTGGACGTCGTGGCCCGTTCGGTCGGGTCCGGTCGCGTCGGTCACGGCCCCCAGCATGCCCCACGCCACCCACAGCGCTCCTGACGTGGGAGGTCCTGCGGCGTCGGCCGTCACCGACCCTCCACACGGGCCTCCTACACTGTCACCGTGACTGCGACCGCACCGGCCCCCGTCCCCCCGACCTCGACCAAGCGCGTCCTGCTCGCCGCGCCGCGCGGCTACTGCGCCGGCGTCGACCGCGCCGTGGTCGCGGTCGAGAAGGCGCTGGAGAACTACGGCGCCCCCGTGTACGTGCGCAAGGAGATCGTGCACAACAAGCACGTCGTCGAGACGCTGCGCGAACGGGGTGCGATCTTCGTCGAGGAGGCCGACGAGGTCCCGCGCGGGGCCCGCGTGGTCTTCTCCGCCCACGGCGTCTCCCCGGCCGTGCGCGAGTCCGCCGCCTCCCGCGACCTGCAGACCATCGACGCCACCTGCCCGCTGGTGACGAAGGTGCACAAGGAGGCGGTGCGGTTCGCCAAGGCGGACAAGACGATCCTGCTCATCGGCCACGACGGCCACGAGGAGGTCGAGGGCACCGCCGGCGAGGCGCCGGAGCACACCATCGTGGTGAACTCGCCCGAGGAGGCCGACGTTGTCGAGGTCCCGGACCCCGACAACGTGGTGTGGCTGTCCCAGACGACGCTGTCCGTCGACGAGACGATGGAGACGGTGCGCCGCCTGCGCGAGCGGTTCCCGAACCTGGCCGACCCGCCCAGCGACGACATCTGCTACGCCACCCAGAACCGCCAGGTGGCGGTCAAGAAGCTCTCCCCGGAGTGCGACCTGGTCATCGTGGTGGGGTCGGCCAACTCGTCGAACTCCGTGCGTCTGGTCGAGGTGGCGCTGGACGCCGGGGCACGCACGTCCTACCGCGTGGACCGGGCCGCCGAGCTCCAGGACTCCTGGTTCGAGGGTGTGACCACCGTCGGCGTGACCTCGGGTGCCTCGGTGCCGGAGATCCTCGTCGACGACGTGCTGCGCCAGCTCGCCGAGCGCGGCTACGGCGAGCCCGAGGAGGTGCGCACCGCGACGGAGGACCTGGTGTTCTCGCTGCCGCGCGAGCTGCGCCCGCCCCGCGACGCGCGCCAGCTCCCGATCCAGCCCGCCTGAGCCCGGCCACTCCGGGCTCAGCCGGCGGCGGACTCGCCGGGGGGGGTGTCGGCCTGTGCGCGCTGCAGAGCGCGGCGGTCGGTGTCGACGAGGTCCTCGACCGAGTCGCGGTCGTCGTCGATGCTCACCTGGCCGATGCCGACCACGCCGCCCTCCTCGGCGGCGAGCAGCTCCGGCTTGGTGATGGGGCGGGTGGTCTCCTCGAGGCCCTTCATCTCGTCGATCTCGTCCCGCGCGTCGACGACGTCGAGCTCGACCATGCGGCGCGCGGACGTGAGCACGTTGCGTTCCAGCGAGCCGATCATCTTGTTGTAGTTCTTCGTGGCGCCGTCCAGGGACTTGCCCATCTTGGTGACGTGGTCGGTCATCGTCACCAGGCGGGAGTGCAGCTCCTTGCCTACCTTGAGCACGCGCTGGGCGTTGTCGGCCAGGGCCTGCTGGCGCCAGGAGTAGGCCACGGTGCGCAGCAGGGCCAGCAGCGTCACGGGGCTGGCCAGGATGACGTTCTTGCGTGCGGCGTCCTCCATGAGCGCGGGGTCGCGCTCCAGCGCCGCCGACAGGAACGACTCGGCCGGCACGAACATGACGACGAACTCGGGGGCGTTGTCGAACAGGTCCCAGTACCGCTTGGACGCCAGGTCGTCGACGTGCTTGCGCATGTGACGCACGTGCGCCGCCATGCGCTGGTCGCGCACCGCCGGGTCCTCCGACTGCTGGGCCTCCAGGTAGCCGAGGAACGCGACCTTGGAGTCGACCACGATGTGCTTGCCGCCGGCCAGGTTCACGACGAGGTCGGGGCGCAACGTCTCGCCGTCGTCGTTGGTCGCCTGGACCTGGACGTCGAAGTCGACCTGCTCGATCATGCCCGCGGCCTCGACGACACGCTGGAGCTGCAGCTCGCCCCAGGCGCCGCGCTCCTGCGAGGAGCGCAGGGCGGTCACCAGGTCGCTGGTGCCCTTGCGCAGCTCGCCCGAGACGTCGGCGAGGCTGCGCATGTTCTCGGTGAGACGGGAGTCGAACTCGATGCGCCGCTTCTCCTGCTCGGCCACCTCCGTGCGGACCTTCTCCAGGCTCTGGCCGATCGGGTCGACGAGCGCCTTGAAGGCCTCCTCGCGCTGGGCGAGGGCCTCGTCGTGCCGGACGGTGGACTGCTTGAGGCGCTGCTCGGCCAGCTCCAGGAACTGACGGTTGGAGGACGACAGGGCCTCGCCGGCCAGCGAGCGGAACTGCTGGGCCATGCGCTCCTGGTCACCCTTGACCTCGGCCACCTGGCGCTCGGCCTGCTCGCGCACCGCGGTCACCTCGCGCTGGTGGCGCTGCTCGGCCTCGGCCACCCGACGGTCGCCGTCGCCTCGCGCGAGCTCCACCTGCTCGCGCAGGTGGGCGATCTCGCGGCGCGCTCCCTCGAGCTCGCTGTGCAGGCGGACGGTCTCGATCTCCTCGGAGCGGTTCCGTCCGACGGCCCGCGAGGAGTGCCAGAGCCACCCGAGCACCACCCCCACCGCGAGGGTGCCGAGTGCGAGCAGCAGAGCGGTCGTCGTCTCCATGCACGCCAGGCTGCCACGGCCCACCGACACCGCGAGGACGACCCACCGTGAGCAGGTGCGACGGAGGGCTACGGTGGGGCCGTGACGCATCCCGCCGTGCCCCCCGACACCACCGCGGCCCTCAGCCTGCGGGGCCTGTGGAAGCGGTTCGGCCAGAAGATCGCCGTGGCCGGGATCGACCTGGACGTGCCCGCCGGGTCGTTCTACGGGCTCGTCGGGCCCAACGGCGCAGGCAAGACGACGGCGCTGTCGATGGCCACCGGTCTCCTGCGACCGGACTTCGGGACGGCGCACGTGCTCGGCGTCGACCTGTGGGCCGAACCGGACCGGGCCAAACCCCTGCTCGGGGTGCTGCCGGACGGTCTGCGGCTCTTCGACCGCCTCACCGGCGGCCAGCTGCTGACCTACGCCGGGCTGCTGCGCGGCCTCGACCGCGACACCGTGGCCCGGCGCAGCGAGGACCTGCTCGCGGCGATGGACCTCGCCGCCGACCGCGACACCCTCGTGGTCGACTACTCCGCGGGCATGACCAAGAAGATCGCGCTGGCCGGCGCGATGATCCACGCGCCGCGCGTGCTGGTGCTCGACGAACCGTTCGAGGCCGTCGACCCGGTCAGCGCGGCCAACATCCGCGACATCCTGCGGCGCTACGCCGACGACGGCGGCACCGTGGTCGTCTCCAGCCATGTCATGGACCTCGTGCAGCGCACGTGCACGCACGTGGCGGTCATCGCGGGTGGTCACGTGCTCGACGCCGGCACCGTCGACGCCGTGCGCGCCGGGCAGAGTCTGGAGGACCGGTTCGTCGACCTGGTCGGGGGCCGCAAGGAGTCGGAGGGGCTGGAGTGGTTGCGCACCTCGTCCGACTCAAGCTGACCCTGCTCGGCAACACCCTGCGCCGCAGCGTGTGGCACACCATCGGGCTCGTGGTGGCGACGCTGTACGGGCTGTCTCTGGTGTTCCTCGGCGTGGGCGCCGCGGTCGTGGGCGGCCGGGCCGACCCGGTGCTGACCGGGCAGTTCGTGACGCTGGTGGGCTCCGTCGTCGTGCTGGGCTGGTGGGTCGTGCCGCTGTTCGCCTACGGGCTGGACGCGACGCTCGACCCCCTCCGGTTCACGACCTACGCGATCCCGCGCCGGCAGCTCGTCGCGGGGCTGGCCGCGGCCGCGCTCGTCTCGGTGCCGGCCCTGGTCACGTCCCTCGCCGCCCTCGGGGTCTCCTTCGCCTGGGCCTCCGACCCGGTCGCGCTGGTCGCTGCGCTCGCGGGCGCCGTCCTGGGGGTCGGGCTGTGCGTCGTCGGGGCGCGGGCCTCCACGGCGCTCTGCGCGCCGTTGCTGGAGTCGCGGCGCTACCGCGAGGTCCTCATGGTCGTCGCGGTGATCCCGCTGCTGGCGATCGGTCCCTTCTTCGCCTGGCTGTCGTCGAGGACCGCCGCACGGGGCGAGGTGACGGTCGGTCCTGACGAGCTCGTGCCGTCGGCCCTGGCGCCGGCGGCACGCGTCCTCGCCTGGACGCCGTTCGGGGCGCCCTGGTCGATCCCGGCGGCGGTGCACGACGGCGCGTGGGGACTCGCCGGCGCGCGGGTGGCCGTCGCGGCGGGGACCCTGGCGCTGCTCGCCGTGATCTGGGACCGGGCGCTGGCCCGGGCGCTGGTCAGCCCGCGCGGAGGTGCCGCCGCGGGAACGGCCCGGGGGCTCGGATGGTTCGGCCGGCTGCCCGCGACCCCCATGGGCGCCGTCGCGGCGCGGTGCGCCACCTACTGGCTGCGGGACCCGCGGTACGCGACGTCGCTGGCGGTCGTCCCGCTGCTCCCGGTGGTCCTCGTGGTCGTTGGAGTCTCCAGCGGGTCGGGTGCCGGGCTGCTCGTGCTCGTGGTCCCGGTCGTGGCGTTCGTCCTCGGCTTCGCGGTGTCGAACGACGTCGGCTACGACAACACCGCCTTCGCGCTGCACGTGGCGACCGGTGTGCCGGGCCGCGCCGACCGCTGGGGGCGCATGCTGCCGGTGCTGGCGCTCGGTGTCCCGCTCGTGGCCGCGCTGTCCGTCACGAGTGCCGGGGTCGCCGGGCGGTGGGATCTGCTGCCCGCGTTGCTCGGCGGCGGCCTCGGGGTGCTCGGAGCCACGCTGGGCACCTCCAGCGTGGCCTCGGCGCGCCTCGTCTATCCCGTACCGAGACCGGGCGAGAGCCCTTTCCGGACGCCGCAGGGCGCGACCGTGGCGACGCTGGTGGCGCAGATGGCCGCGGTCGCCGTCATCGTGGCCCTGCTCCTGCCGACCGTGGGAGCGGGTGTCGCGGCAGCCGTCACCGGGGCCGGAGCATGGTGGTGGGCCACCGGCGTCGTCGGCGTCGCCACCGGCGGGGCCGCCGTCGTCGTCGGTGCGCGGTGGGGCGCCCGCGTGTACGAGCGGCGTCTACCCGAGCTGTTGTCGCAGGTCAAGAACTTCGCCTGACGACCCCCGCGCTCGGGCGTGTCGGGTCGACCTGGAAGAATGGGTGTCGTGAATCCCGAGAACGACCGACCTTCCGTGACGCTGCCCGAGGGCTGGACGGTGGTGGTTCCGGACCTTGCCGACGTGCCCCGGCTGGGCGAGCTCCGGGCGCTGCAGGCCGCTCCGCACACCGGATCCGACACCGCCGACACCGCCCAGATCGAGAACGAGATCGCCGGCGCCGCCTCCTGGACGCGGCGCCACCTGGCGATCAAGGACCCCGACGGCGTGATCCGCGCCTGGGCCCACGCCCACGACCGCGCGGCCGGCCGCAGCGTGCTGGGCATCGAGATCGACCGCTCGCTGCCCGAGGGCACGCAGGACCTGCTCGCGGCCTGGTGCTACGCCGAGCTCGCCCAGATCGGGCGAGAGATGGCCCAGCTCCGCGGCGAGTCCACCACCCAGCTCGACGCCGGTGCCTTCGCCGGGGACGACCGGTTGCGCGGCTGGCTCACCGACGCCGGGTTCCGGCACGTGCGCACCTGGTGGCAGATGTCGCGTCCGGTCACGCCCGCCGACGCCGAGCCGGGGGCCTTCCCGGACCCGAAGCCCGGCGTGTCGATCCGGCGGGTGGCCCAGCACGACAACGGCATGCCTGTCGCCGAGGACCTCAACGCCGTCCACCAGGTGCTCGAGACCGCGTTCACGGACCACTTCAACTCCTACCAGGAGTACTTCACGGAGTTCGTGCAGCGACTGCGCGAGGACCCCGGGCACCGCTGGGACCACTGGTGGCTCGCCTGCCTCGACGTCCCGGAGGACCCGGAGGCCGAGGAGTTCCCCGCCGGCGCGCTGGTGGGGTCCGAGCTGGCGCCGGACGACTCCGGGGTGCGGGGCACCTACGTCGACTACATCGGTGCGCTCGCCGAGGCGCGGGGCCGGGGAGTCGCGACCGCCCTGCTGTACGCGGTGATCGCCGACGCCGCCTCCCGCGGGCGCAACCGGGTCGGCCTGGAGGTCGACGCGGACAGCCCCACCGGTGCCGAGTCGCTGTACACCAAGCTGGGCTGGCGCACGAAGTACGTCACCGAGTCCTGGCACCGGGACATCTCGGTCGACTGACGCGGTCCTCCCCGGGGATCGACCCGTCCGGACCGGGATCGACCCGCCGTCGATCCCGGCCCCGAGGGGTCGATCTCACAGGGGACGGGCCCCGCGTGGCGCGTAGGATGGGCCGACGTGGCACTCACTATCGGCATCGTCGGCCTGCCCAACGTCGGCAAGTCCACGCTCTTCAACGCACTGACCCGGAACTCCGCGCTCGCGGCGAACTACCCGTTCGCGACGATCGAGCCCAACGTCGGGGTGGTCCCGCTGCCCGACGAGCGGCTGGGCAAGCTGGCCGAGATCTTCTCCTCGGACCGGGTGCTGCCGGCCACGGTGTCGTTCGTCGACATCGCCGGCATCGTCAAGGGCGCCTCCGAGGGCGAGGGCCTGGGCAACCAGTTCCTGGCCAACATCCGCGAGGCCGACGCGATCTGCCAGGTGACCCGCGCCTTCGACGACGGTGACGTCATCCGCGTCGAGGGCTCCACCGACGCCTCCGGCGACATCGAGACCATCTCCACCGAGCTCATCCTGGCCGACCTCCAGACGCTCGAGAAGGCGCTGCCGCGCATGGAGAAGGAGGTCAAGATCAAGAAGGGCGACCCCGTCCTCTACGCCGCGGCGAAGAAGGCCCAGGAGATCCTCGAGGAGGGCACCACCCTCTTCCAGGGTGCGGCCGCCGCCGGCCTCGACCTCGCCGAGGTGGCCCCGCTGCAGCTCATGACGGCCAAGCCGTTCATCTACGTCTTCAACACCGACGACGCCGGGCTGGCCGACGAGGCCATGCAGGCCAAGATGCGCGAGCTCGTCGCCCCGGCCGAGGCGATCTTCCTGGACGCCAAGTTCGAGGCCGAGCTCGTCGAGCTCGAGCCGGACGAGGCCGCGGAGATGCTTGCCGAGACCGGCCAGGAGGAGTCCGGTCTGGACCAGCTCGCCCACGTCGGCTTCGACACGCTGGGCCTGCAGACGTACCTGACCGCCGGGCCCAAGGAGGCCCGGGCGTGGACGATCCGCAAGGGCTGGACCGCCCCGCAAGCCGCCGGCGTCATCCACACCGACTTCGAGCGCGGCTTCATCAAGGCCGAGGTCATCTCCTTCGAGGACCTCGTCGAGGCCGGTTCCGTCGCCGCCGTGAAGGCCGCGGGCAAGGCGCGTGTCGAGGGCAAGGACTACGTCATGCGCGACGGCGACGTCGTGGAGTTCCGCTTCAACGTGTGACGGGCTGACGCCACGATCGGCCGAGAGGCTGGTCAGGCAGTGCGACCCCACGGAAGGGGCCAGATCGTCGGGTCTGGCCCCTTCCTTGTGTCCTGGCCCGGGCTGGCAGGGTGCAACGGCACGAGCTCCTCGGTGTGGATGACGTGGGCGTGGTGGAGCAGCCGGTCCACGGCCGCGGTGGCCATCCGCGACGGCGTCCTCACGCACAGCGTGCAGGGCGGTACCTGACTGACATCATGGAAAGGTCCGAGGGAACAACAATCCTTGACGGATTCAACTCTTGATGGTGAGAGGTTGTCATGAGCGTGTACCGGGTGATCGACGTGATCGGGACGAGCTCCTCCTCCTGGGAGGACGCTGCGGCAGAGGCCATCAGAACCGCGAAGGGATCGCTGCGTGACATCAGGGTGGCTGAGGTGACCCAGCAGGACGTCGTCATGGGTGATGGCGGGGAACTGGTCTACCGGACCCGGCTCCAGCTGTCGTTCAAGTACGAGTCGGAGTAGCCAGCGCCGGGTATCCGTGAGCCGCTGAGTGTCGCGCGCGGACGTTCACGTCGTCGCACGTCCACGTCGGTACGCCGTCAGCGGCATGACCTCGAGGTGCATCGCCGTCCGCCCGGACTCGGGATCAGGGGCGAACACGACCCGGATCGGGGAGAGCCCGGCGGGCGTCAGGTCGAGGCGGAACGCGAAGGGGTCCTCCGGGTCGTCGGGCGCCAGCTCGACCCCACGGTAGAGGAACGGGACCGGGTGGAGGCAGCGCAGCACGAGCCGGCCCCGGCGGACGAGCACCTGGATCCCGGCCCCGACGACGGAGCGCAGCCGCAGGTCGCCGAGCGCGCCCGGGAGCGTGTACGTGCCGCAGACCTGGTTCCAGACCTCGGGGCGCTGGGCGACGTCGGTCCGCACCGCAGCGGGCGGGACGCCGAGGACCCGCCGGAGCAGCGTGTTGGCCTCGTCGGGGACCCAGAACATGCCCAGCCGTGCCCCGGTCACCACGAGGAAGACGGCGGTCCGTGCGTCGGGGGCGAGGACCAGGACGGAGTCGAAACCGGGGATGATCCCCTGGTGCTCGGCGGTCGGGTGATCGCCCAGGCGCCCGCGGAAGAACGCGAGGCCCATCCCGGGGATCCGCGGGTCCGGCTGGTAGTGCGGCGCGTCCATCTCCGCGACGGTCCCGGGAGCCAGCGCGCGACCGTGCGCGTTCGCTCCGCCGCCGACCAGTGCCTCGGCGTACCGCAGCATGTCGACCGGCGTCGACCAGGCGGCTGCCGCGCCGATGGTGGCCATGTTCGTCACGGGCACCGGGCGGGGCCCCCGCGCCGTCAGGCGGTAGCCGGTGGCCCGCCGCGGGTCCCCGGGCCGGGACTGGTCGAGGTCCGTGCTGGTCATGCCCCACGGCGCGAAGACGTGCTCCGCGAGGTGGTCGGCCAGCGGGGCGCCGGTGACGTCCTCGACGATCTGACCGAGGGTCGCCGGTCCGTGGTTCGTGTAGCAGAACCGGGTGCCGGGCTCGGCCACACCGTGCAGGACACCGCCGTAGTAGTCGCCGAGGGCAGGTGCCGGCACGTCGGCCGGGGTGCTCTCCCCGAAGTCCGGCCGGACCGCGTGACGCAGGGACAGCGACTCCGGGAGCCCGGCGGTGTGGGTCAGGAGCTGTCGCACGGTGATTGGCGCCGGTCCCGGCGGTGCGAGCCGGAAGCTGCGCAGGTAGTCGTTCGCGGGGGCGTCGAGATCGACGAGTCCCCGTTCCACGAGCTGCAGGACGGCGACGCCCGTGAAGGTCTTGGTGATCGACGCGACCCGGAAGGCGGTGTCCGCCGAGACCGGGGAGCCGGTGGCCAGGTCGGCGAGGCCGCTCGTCGCGACCTGCGTCGTCACGCCGTCCTCGACCAGGCCGACGGCGATCCCGACCGCCGCCCGGCGGTGACGGATCGCCTCGACCTCCGCGTCGAGGTCGATCGCCGTGGCTGCCGACATGTCGCCAGGATAGGCAGCGGCGTCGGCACCCGCCCGTGGCGTGGGCGCCCCCGCGCGGGGGTCAGCCGAGGCTCCACCCGCCATCGGTGGCGATCACCGATCCCATGACGTACGACGACTCCGGTGAGGCCAGCCACCACAGCGCCGCGGCCGCCTCGTCGGCACCGCCGAGCCGCTGCGCTGGCACCTCGCGGCGCACGGCCTCCTGGAACTCCGGGTCGGCCACCGTCTCGGGCGGGAAGTAGGAGGGGTTCTCGATGAAGTTCGGGGCGATGCCGTTGACCCGCACACCGCGCCCGGACACCTCCCACGCCACGCTCCGCACGAGAGCGGCCTGGGCGGCGCGCGCCGACTCGTACCCCGCGATCGGGTTCGACGCGGTGCGCAGGGCGGTGGCCGACGTCGGCACGACGATCCAGCCGCGCCCGGCCTCGAGCATCGACGGCAGGCAGGTCGCGAAGATCCAGTACAGCGGCCGCACCAGGCGGGCGTGCAGCTCGTCGACGACCGCGT
The DNA here is from genome assembly GCF_030586525.1 of Isoptericola sp. 178. Lineage (NCBI taxonomy): Bacteria > Bacillati > Actinomycetota > Actinomycetes > Micrococcales > Promicromonosporaceae > Isoptericola > Isoptericola sp. 178. The sequence continues at coordinate 509,153 of NZ_JAUQYN010000002.1, forward strand.
CGTCGTAGGCGGTCACGGGTGCCACGGTGATCGGGGCCTCGAGGTTCGCGACCACGACGTCGAACGGCCCCTCGGCGGCGACGACCGCCTCGAGGTCGGCGCGCGAACCCAGGGGCTCGCTCAGCGCGGTGACGTCCTCGCCCTCCGCGGTGAACCGCTCGACGGCGGCCGGCCCGAGGAACTCCTCGGCGTCGGTGACCAGGACGCGGCGGGGTGCGTGCGATGCCATCGTCGGAGGCTACGTCCCCACCAGGAGTCCGGCCAGCCGCCACTCGAGCGCTCCGTCGACGGCCCGGCGGGCCTCGAACCCCTGCTCCACGAGCAGCCGGGCGGCGTCGTGGGCCAGGACGCAGTAGCGGCCGCGGCAGCAGGCGACGATCTCCGCGTCCCGGGGCAGCTCGGCCAGCCGCCCGACCAGCTCCTCGACCGGGATGTTGCGGGCACCCGGCAGGTGCGCCGCGTCGAACTCGGCCCGCGGGCGCACGTCGAGCAGCACGGTGTCCGTCTCTGCGAGCCGGCGCCGCAGCTCGGCGGTGCCGACGGCCTCGGTGTCGTCCGGGCCCAGGTACGTCCGCCGGGCGGCGTCGGTCTGCGGGCGCCGGTCCTGGGCGACCTGGCGCAGTGCGGCCCACAGCGCGGCCACGTCGTCACCGGCCAGGGCGTAGAAGACGCGCTTGCCAACACGTCGCGAGGAGACCAGCCCGGCCTCGCGCAGGGTCTGCAGGTGCGCGGAGCACGTGCTCGTGCCGAGCCCGGCGGTCGCGGCGAGGTCCTCGACGCTGCGGGGTCCCTGGGCCAGCAGGTCGACGAGCTCCAGGCGCCCGGGGTTGCCCAGGGCCTTGCCGACGGCGGCGAACTGCGTGAACAGGGCGTCCTTGGCGCGGCGCTCACCCATGACGTTCCTCCGCGGGATCGGGGCGGTGCAGGGTCTCGTACATGCGCACCGCGACGACGACGCCGGACGCGGCGGTCAGCGCGGCGACGGTCCAGACGGCGGCGCGGACGCCGAGCAGGTCGGCGACGACACCGGCCAGCAGCGCCCCGGCGACGAAGCCTCCGTCACGCCAGAGCCGGTAGACGCCGACGGCGCGGGCGCGCCAGGCCGGGTGGGCGACGTCGCCGACGGCGGCGAGAAGCGTGGGGTAGACCAGGGCGGTCCCGGCGCCCAGCAGCACGGCCGCCACGGCCCAGGCCGTGAAGTCGTCCGCGACGGCGACGAGGGCGAGGGCGCCGGCCTGGAGCCACATCCCCGCGACGATCATCGGCTTGCGGCCCCAGCGGTCGGACAGGGCGCCGGTGACGAGCTGGCCGGCGCCCCACACGGCGGGGTAGAGCGCGGCGAGCACACCGATCCGCCCGACGGACAGGCCGGCCCCCGCGAAGAGGATCGGGAAGAGGCCCCAGGCGAGCCCGTCGTTGAGGTTGTTGACGAGCCCGGCCTGGCTGGCCGACGACAGGGCGCGCTCGCGGAAGCTGGTCTGGGTGAAGACCTGGCGGTCGGTGAGTCCCGCGTGCAGGTGGTCGTGGCGGCCGTCGGGTCGCGGTACGTGGTGGGCCGCCTCGAGGCGGGCGTGGTCGCGGGTCTCGCGCACGAGCAGCGTGGACAGGCCGAGGCCGACGGCAGCGAAGGCGATGCCGAGCAGGAACGGTGCGGGGCGCAGCCCGTAGGCCTCCGCCAGGTACCCGGTGGCCAGCGCGGTGACGGCGACCGCGGCGTACCCGGCCGCCTCGTTGAACCCCATGGCCAGGCCGCGGCGGGCGGGTCCCACGAGGTCGATCTTCATCACCACCGTGGTGGACCAGGTCAGGCCCTGGCTGACGCCGAGCAGGACGTTCGCGACGATCACCCAGCCCCACGTCGGTGCCCAGATGAGCAGCAGCGGCACCGGGAGGGCCACGAGCCACCCGGCGACCAGCACGGGCTTGCGCCCCCAGCGGTCGGCCCAGGTGCCCGCGACGTAGTTGACGGCGGCCTTGGACAGGCCGAACACCGCGATGAACGTCAGGCCGGCGGTGTAGGCGCGCAGCCCGAACTCCTGCTCCCCGAGCAGGGGCAGGACGGTGCGCTCCTGGCCGAGCATGCCGCCGACGAGCGCGTTGACCGCGACGAGCAGGGCGAACTGCGGCGCGTTCTGGCGCAGCCCGAGACGGATCGGGAGGGTTGACCGTGCCGGGGAGGTGGGGGTGCTCATGCCTCGTGCTTCACCTGATCGTTCCATGGATTGATGGAATGACCGTACCAGGGGCCGACGACCGTCGTCCCGTCCTACCGGTCGACGGCGTCTCCCGTGGTGGAGGGCACGAGGCACAGCAGTCGCGTCCGGTCGCGGTCCCGGGCGCGTTCCAGCCGGCTCAGGGCGCGGGGCGTCGCCACGGTCGCGCGGTGCTGCGGTCCGACGGCGAACAGCGGAACCACGGTGCCCGATCCAGCGGTGGCGGCCTCGACGGGCAGCCAGGTCAGCGCCTCCTCGCCGTGGCCCACGGAACGCAAGGTGGCGAGCGTGACGTCCGTGCCGAACGCCCGCCGCCGGGCGGGCATGCGCCGCCGCCACGCGGCGCCGATCCCTTGGACGGTGTCCCCGGCGCGGCCGGGCACGTAGTGCACCCGGCTCGACCCCAGCACCCCGGCGGCGAGTCCCATCGCCACCGCGTTGTGCTCGACCGAGCCGCCGGTCACGACGGCGGAACCGATGCCGGCGTCCGCGAGCATGACGGGCAGCTCGTCGGCGTCGAGTCCTTCGGCGAAGAGGTCGTACGGGCGCTCCTGCTCGGCAGGCTCCGCGACGTCGCCGGTCACCACGACGACGGGGACGCCGGCCTCGGCGAGGCGCGTCGCCAACGGGCGTGCGACGGCCTCGGGGCCGAAGAACGCCACGCCGCCCGGGACCCGGCGACTGACGCCGAGCAGACGCGCCACGACCGGTGAACCGAACCCGTACACGATGCCGGCCCCGATGATGACCGCGAAGGTGACGGGCACGACCGGTCCCGGATCGAGCCCTGCGGCCGACAGGGAGATCGCGTAGGCCGACACGGTGGACGCCGCGACGACGCCCCGGGGCGCCACGGAGGCCACGAAGCCGCGCTCGGCCCGGGTCAGCGAGGTGCGCACCGTGCTGAGGAGCGTGGCCAGCGGACGGGCCGCGAGCACCAGCACGCCGAGCAGGACGAGCGAGGGGACGAGGACCGCACGCAGGTCGTCGAGCTGGATCTGCGCAGCGAGCACGATGAACAACACGCCGATGACGAGGGTTCCGACGGTCTCCCCGAAGGAGCGGACCCGGGAGACGAAGGCCCACCGCTGGTTGGCGAGGACCAGCCCTGTCGTCAGGGTGGCGAACAGTCCCGCCTCGGGAAGCAGCGAGGTGGCCACGACGAAGACGGCGACCGCCATCATGAACGCCACCGGGACCTGCAGGTCGTCGGGCACGAGGAAGTACCGCAGGGAGGCCACGAGCACCATGGCACCGGCGAGACCGACGGCGATGCCGAGGCCGGCCGTGGCGAGGAGCTGGCCGGCCCCCTCGAGGACGGCTCCCGAGGTGACGACGGTCAGCACAGCGACGCCGAGGGCCGCACCGATCGGGTCGAGGAGCGTCCCTTCCCAGGTCAGCAGCTTGCTGAGTGCGGACGACGGACGTGCTTGCGCCAGGATCGGTCCGACGACGGTCGGTCCCGAGACCACGAGGACGGCCCCGAGGAGCACCGCGACGCCCGGTGCGAGCCCGAACACGAGGTAGGACGCCGCGGCGCCGACTGCCCAGGTGACGACCAGCCCGACGGTGACCAGCCGCAGGACGACCGTACGGCTCTGACCGATGTCGGCGAAGCGGAGCGAGAACCCGGCGTCGAAGAGGAGCAGCCCGACCGCGAGGGTGATCAGCGGGTCGAGGCTGTCGCCGAAGAGGGCCGGCGGGTCCACGAGGCCGGTGACCGGACCGGCGAGGATGCCCGCGAACAGCAGCAGCACGATGGCGGGGGCGTGCAGGGTGCGCGCCAGCCACTGGGCGCCGACGCCGAGGGCGACCACGGTACCCACGTTCACGAACACGTCCACGTCGTCCACGACGGATCCCTCCCGGGCCGCGCCGGCAGACGCCGCCGTACTCAGTGAACCGCCGCCCGCGCCCGGGCGCACGGGGACGGGTTCCCGGTCGGTCGCGGTGGCCGGGCCGTGCGGAACCGGGTCAGGCGGCGCGCACGGCGGCGGCGATGTCGCCGGGGGACCCGTGGAAGGGGGTGCCGTGCCCGGGCAGGACCCACGAGGCGCTGAGGTCGGCGAGCCGGTCGAGGGAGGCCAGGGCCGCTGCCGGGTCGTCCGTGAAGGGGGCGGGCTGCGCGCCCTCGCGCCCGGTGAGCACGTGACGGGTCGTGAGGGCGTCGCCGACGAACACGGCGTCCACGGCCGGCACGTGCACGGCGATGCTGCCGGGGGAGTGCCCGGGCAGCCCGACGACGACCGGGCGGCCCGGCAGGTCGAGCGTCTCGCCGTCGGTGACCGTCACGACGTCCTGCACGTACCGGGTCCGCAGCCCGTTCTTGGACAGGCTGTAGGCCAGGAAGCCGACCATCGGGCCGAACCGTGCGGGGCCCATCGGGACCTTCGGCTTCTCCCCGGTGCGCACCCGGTGCGCGTCGGCGTCGTGGACCAGGACCGGGACCCCGGCCTCGCGGCGCAGACGTTCGGCGAAGCCGATGTGGTCGGAGTCCCCGTGCGTGAGCACGACGCCGCGGACGTCGGAGAGCGGGCGGCCGATCGCGTCCAGCTCGCGGTGCAGGTCGCGCCAGTGACCGGGCAGCCCGGCGTCCACGAGCGTGATCCCCTCCGGCAGGTCGACGAGGTACGAGGCGACGATGTCGTTGCCCAGGCGGTGCAGGTGCGGTGCGATCTTCATGGCGGACCTCTCTCGGTTGACATGGCTACGGTACGTAGCCATGATGGCTAAGGTCAATAGCCAAAGGAGGGCGGACGTGCCGACACCCCGACGCACGACGAACGCGCAGGTCGTCGCTGCCGCGCAGGAGGTCCTCGAGTCCGCCGGGCCGGCGGGGCTCACCATGCAGGCCGTCGCCACGCGTGTCGGTGTCCGTGCCCCCTCGCTGTACAAGCGGTTCCACGACCGGGAGGCGTTGGTCGCCGCGGTGAGCCGGGCGTCCGTCGAGGAGCTCGGCCGGTGCCTCGAGGCGGCGGCACCCGAGCTCGAGGCTCTCGCCGTCGCCTACCGCGCCTTCGCCCATGAACGGCCCGAGGCGTTCCGGCTGATCTTCGCCGTCTCGGCCCCGCAGGAGGTCCTGCGGCGCGCAGCGGGGCCCGTCGTGGACGCGTGCGCCCTCGTCGTCGGTGAGGATCACGCGCTCGACGCGGCCCGGCTGTTCACCGCGTGGGCGACCGGGTTCCTGCACATGGAGCTCGCCGGAGCGTTCCGGATGGGTGGGGACATCGACCAGGCCTTCGACTACGGCCTGCGCCACCTCGTGGCCGGACTGCGGGCCTGACCTCGCCCGGCTCGGGGTCGGCGCCCTCGCCACCCCGCACCGGACGCCGGCGTCCGGTCAGCGGGACTCGTCCGGCGAGGACGGCGCATCGGCCGTATGGTCACGGAAAGGCGTCGCTGTCAAAACGGCTCGACAGGCGCAATTCCCTCCATCATCGCCATTCCATAACATGGAAATAGGACGAATATGTGATGGAATCTGAACGGTGTTTCTTCGCGGTTTCGGCGCAACCGCCGCGTTCGTCGCCCGTGATTCTTGGCAGTCTCAGATCCATAACGATCACCTCCAATTCCGGAAAGTGGCATTTTCGGCTGCGGATCGCTGGGTACGGTGTGGCGAACACCACGGACCCTCCGGCGGTGAGGTTGGCCACTCGCAACTCGAGCGGTCGGTCACGCCAGGCGGGGGGCCCTTCCCATGAGGAGGAACCCAGTGAAGATCAGGCGTGCAAGCGCGGCCGTCGCGGCCGTCGCCACCGGCGCACTCCTGCTGTCGGCCTGCTCCAGCCCGGCAGCGGACGACCAGCCGGAGACCGAGGAGTCGATGGCGGAGGAGTCCGCCGACACCGAAGAGATCAGCGACCCCTGCAAGGTCGACACCGGTGTCACCGAGTCCGCGGACGGCGAGATCCAGTACTCCGCCGGCGAGGTCCAGTGGGCGGGCTACAACGGCCTGCTGCCGGACACCTACTCGACGTACAACTCCGTCGTGAATGACCGCATGATGGGCGGCTTCATGTACTTCGGCGTCGACGGCACCATCTGCCAGGACGAGGAGTACGGCACGTTCGAGGCCATCTCCGAGGACCCGCTGCAGGTGGAGTACACCCTCGCGGACGACGCGGTGTGGTCCGACGGCACCCCGATCACCTACGCCGACTACCTGCTCGACTGGGCCACCCAGGCGATCACCGCCGACGGCGCGGTCACCGAGGACGCCTCGGAGGAGCCGCTGTTCAACCACGTCTCCGGCCTGACCCTGGGTGACTACGTCCCCGAGGGCCCGCAGGCGGACTCGCCGGACGCCAAGTCGTTCCAGTACGACTACGAGCGCGTCTACGCCGACTGGCAGCTGAACGTCTCGGGCGCCTTCCCGGCCCACATCGTGGCCGACCAGGCCGGCGTCAGCCTCGAGGAGCTCGTCACGGCCATCGAAGAGGTCGACATGTCGGTCCTCAAGCCGGCGGCCGAGTTCTGGAACACCGGCTGGCTGTCCTCGACCCCGGGCGAGCTGCCCGACCCGGAGACGGTCCCGGTCTCGGGTCCGTACATGCTCAAGGAGGACGGCTGGATCGCCGGTCAGTCCATCACCCTGACGGCCAACGAGAACTACTGGGGCACGCCGCCCGCGACGAAGGAGCTCACCTTCCGCTTCGCCGCCGCGGACACCCACGTGCAGGCGCTGCAGAACGGTGACCTCGACGTCATCGAGCCGCAGGCCACCGTCGACACGATCCCGCAGCTCGAGCAGATCGGCTCGTCCGTCGAGGTCCTCACCGGTCAGACCCTGATCTGGGAGCACCTGGACTACAACTTCGGCGACAGCTCGGTGTTCGCCGACAACCTGGCCGCCCGTGAGGCGTTCGCCTACTGCGTGCCGCGTCAGAAGATCGTCGACGACCTGATCAAGCCGATCGACGAGAACGCGGTCGTCATGAACGCCCGCGAGGTCTTCCCGTACCAGACCGAGAAGTACGACGAGGTCACCGCCGAGTCCTACGACGGCCGTTACGACGAGGTCGACCTGGAGATGGCCACCGAGAAGTTCGAGGAGGCCGGTCTCGAGGAGGGCACCGAGATCCGCATCGGTTACTCCGCGCCGAACCCGCGTCGTGCCGACGAGGTCGCCGCCATCAAGTCGTCGTGCGACCAGGTGGGCTTCAACATCGTCGACGCCGGTGACCCGGAGTTCTTCGCCGCCGGTGGTGCGCTGGAGACCGGTGACTGGGAGATCGCCCTGTTCGCCTGGGCCGGTTCCGGCCAGATCGCCTCCGGCCAGAACATCTACGCCACGGGTCGCCCGCAGAACTTCAGCGGCTACTCGAACGAGACGGTCGACGAGGCCTGGGAGACCCTGGCCTCCACGGTCGACGAGTCGGTCCACCTGGAGCAGACCAAGGTGATCGAGAAGGAGCTGTGGGACTCGCTGTTCGGTATCCCGCTGTTCGCTCACCCGGGTGTCGTCGCGCACTCGGCCGACCTGGAGAACGTCCGCTTCACCGCGGCCCAGGACGGGATCGTCTGGAACGCCGAGCAGTGGTCTCGCGCCTCCTGACGTCCTGACGTCCTGACCGCCTGACAGGCAACGTGTGGGGGCAGGGAAGACCTCCCTGCCCCCACACGCCTGCCTTGACCGTAAAGGGGCACAACGTGCTCAAGTTCATCCTTCGACGCCTGGGGATCTCGTTCCTCGTGCTGTGGGCGGCCTCGCTGCTCATCTTCGTGCTCACGATCAACTCGGGTGACCCCCTGGCAGATCTGCGCGAGTCCAACGCCGAGAACCGAGACAGCCTCATGGCCCTGCGCACCGCGCAGATGGGGCTCGACCAGCCCTGGTACGAGCGGTACCTCGAGTGGCTGTCCGGCGTGGGTGGCTGCTTCACCGGCAGCTGCGACCTCGGGACGACAGTCAACGGCGCCAACGTCCTCGACCTCACCGCGCAGGCCGCCGGTTCGACGCTGCGGCTCGTCACGCTCGCCACGCTGCTGGCGATCGTCGTCGGCATCGCCGCGGGCATCGTCTCGGCGATCCGGCAGTACGCCGGGTTCGACTACACCGTCACCTTCCTCGCCTTCCTCTTCTTCTCGCTGCCCGTCTTCTGGGCGGCGGTGCTCCTCAAGGAGTACGGCGCGATCCGCTTCAACGACTGGATCGCCAGCGGCGACATGGAACCACCGATGATCCTCGGCTTCGCCCTGTTCGCCGGGCTGATCATCCCCGCCGTCCTCGGCGGGCCGTGGCGACGTCGGATCTACACCGGCGCGGCCACCTTCACCTTCGTCGCGGTCCTGCTCTACGTGCTCAACGTCCTGAACTGGTACCGCGCCCCGTTCTTCGGTCTCGGGATGGTGCTGCTGACCTCGCTGGGCGCAGCCGTCCTGGTGACGGCCATCATCGCCGGGCTCGGCAACCGCCGGGTGCTCTACGCGGCGCTGACGACGGCCGTCGTCGGGACGCTGAGCTACCTGCTCTTCAGCGGGATCCTGCTCGAACCGACCTGGCCGCAGCTCATCGGGCTCTTCGTGCTGGCGATCGCGGTGTCGATCGGGATCGGCGCCGCGTGGGGTGGTTACGCCCGCAAGCAGGCGATGTTCATCTCCGCGGTCACCGGGATCATCACCTCCGGTGTGATCGTCTTCGACATCCTGGTGGCGCACTGGGCCGGGTTCCTGCAGCTCAAGTCGCGGCCGATCTCGACGATCGGGTCCCAGACGCCGAACTTCACCGGCGACTTCTGGGAGTCCGTGCTCGACTCGGGACTGCAGCTCATCCTGCCCACGATCGTGCTGACCCTGGTCTCGGTCGCCTCGTACTCCCGGTACACGCGGTCCTCGATGCTCGAGGTCATGAACCAGGACTACGTGCGCACGGCCCGGTCCAAGGGCCTGTCCGAGCGGGCGGTCATCACCAAGCACGCCTTCCGCAACGCGCTGATCCCGATCACCACCATCGTGGCCTTCGACTTCGCGGGCCTCATCGGCGGTGCGATCATCACCGAGCGCGTCTTCGGCTGGCGGGGCATGGGTGCGATGTTCCAGGAGGGGCTGAACCGGGTCGACCCCGACCCGGTGATGGCGTTCTTCCTGGTGACGGGCACCGCGGCGGTGCTGATGAACATGCTCGCCGACATCGCCTACGCCTACCTCGACCCACGGATCCGGCGGTGAGACCCATGACCGGACCCCGTACGCACCACACCTGCGGAGCGCACCATGACTGAACTCCAGAATCCGCCGGCCGAGGAGAAGTCCTACAGCCAGGGCCAGCTCGTGCGGATGCGGTTCTTCCGCCACAAGGGCGCCATCATCTCGATGGTGGTCATGGCGCTCGTGATCCTCGTCGCGTTCACGTCCATCGGTATCGGGCCCATCCCGGGCTGGTGGGACAAGGTGCCCGAGCTGCAGTACCCGAAGATCGACGACGGCTCCCCGACGTGGACGCACCCGTTCGGTCAGGACACGGGCGGCAAGGACTACTTCTCGCTCGTCATGCTGGGCACCCAGAAGTCGCTGATCATCGCCTTCGGGGTGGGGCTCATCTCGACCGTCATCGGGACGCTCGTCGGCGCGCTGGCCGGGTACTTCCGGGGGTGGATCGAGTCGGTGCTCATGCGCATGACCGACCTGCTGCTCGTCATCCCGCTGCTGGTGCTCGCCGCCGTGCTCGGCAAGATGGCCAGCTCCTGGGGCATCTGGGGGTTGACGCTCATGCTCGGCATCGTCACGTGGACCGGGCTCGCCCGGCTCGTGCGCGGCGAGGTGCTCTCCCTGCGGGAGCGTGAGTTCGTCGTGGCGGCCTACGCCGTCGGCACGAGCAGCAGCCGGACGATCTTCAAGCACATCCTGCCCAACGCCATCGGGACGATCATCGTCTCGGCGACGCTGACGATCTCGGCAGCGATCCTGCTCGAGTCGGCGCTCAGCTTCCTCGGGTACGGCGTGCAGGCACCGGACACGTCGCTGGGTCTGCTCATCTCCGAGTACCAGACGGCGTTCACGACGCGCCCGTGGCTCTTCTGGTGGCCGGGACTGATGATCCTCGCCATCGCCCTGAGCGTGAACTTCATCGGCGACGGTCTGCGCGACGCGTTCGACCCCCGCCAGAACAGGACCAAGGCCTGATGACCACCCTCGACCTCTCCTCCGCACCGGACGCCACCATCCCCGGCGAAGCCGTGCTGTCCTTCACCGACCTCGAGGTCACCTTCGGCACCGAGTTCGGCGACGTCCACGCCGTCAAGGGCATCTCCCTCGAGGTGCACCCCGGCGAGGTCGTGGCGCTCGTCGGTGAGTCCGGGTCCGGCAAGTCCGTGACGTCGACGACGGCGCTCGGTCTGCTGCCGGGCAACGCCCGGGTCTCCGGACGTGTCCAGGTCGGCGACCAGGTGGTCGGCGACCTGGACCCGGCGGGTCTGCGCAAGATGCGCGGCAACGACATCGCCATGGTGTTCCAGGAGCCGATGACGGCGCTGAACCCGGTGCTGACGATCGGTGACCAGCTCACCGAGGCGCTGCAGCTGCACGGCATCGCGTTCGGCAAGCAGGCGATGGCCCGAGCGGCCGAGCTGCTCGACATGGTCGGCATCCCCGAACCGCAGCGTCGCCTCAAGCAGTACCCGCACGAGCTCTCGGGCGGGCAGCGGCAGCGTGTCGTCATCGCGATGGCGATCTCCTGCGACCCGAAGGTGATCATCGCCGACGAGCCGACCACCGCGCTCGACGTCACCGTGCAGGCCGACATCCTCGACCTGCTGCGGTCGCTGAAGGACAAGCTCGACACGGGCATCCTGCTCATCACCCACAACATGGGCGTGGTGGCCGACATGGCCGACCGCGTCGCCGTGATGTACAAGGGCGACATCGTCGAGACCGGCAGCGCCCACCAGGTGCTGACCGACCCGCAGCACGACTACACCAAGCGTCTGCTCAAGGCCGTGCCGCACCTCGGCGAGGGCAAGGGGCAGGACGACGAGGCGGTGGTCCGCTCCGCGGACACCGAGGACGCCGGCGGGAGCACGCCGGCCCTCGAGCTCGACCAGCTCGTCATCGAGTACCACCGGCTCGGCAAGCCGCCGTTCCGGGCCGTCGACGACGTCTCGTTCACCGTCGGCGCGGGGGAGATCGTCGGTCTCGTGGGCGAGTCCGGGTCGGGCAAGTCCACGATCGCCAAGTGTGCTCTCGGGCTCATCCCCGCGCGGTCCGGTTCCGTGCGCATCCTCGGCGAGGACTTCGGCGCGCTGCGCAAGAAGGAGCTCAAGGACCTGCGCCGTCGCATCGGCGTCGTGTTCCAGGACCCGGCGGCCTCGATCAACCCCCGCTTCCCCGTGGGCGAGGCCATCAACGAGCCGCTCGCCGTGCACAAGATCGGTGACCCCGCCTCGCGCGAGAAGCGGGTCATGGAGCTGCTCGACGCCGTCGAGCTGCCGCGGTCGTACTACAACCGGTACCCGCACGAGCTGTCCGGCGGGCAGCGCCAGCGCGTCAGCATCGCTCGCGCCCTCACGCTCGAACCGGAGCTGATGGTCGCGGACGAGCCGACGTCGGCGCTGGACGTGTCGGTGCAGGCGTCGGTGCTGGAGATGTTCCTCTCGCTGCAGCGCGAGTTCGGGTTCGCCTGCCTCTTCGTCAGCCACGACCTGGCCGTCATCGACCTCCTGGCCCACCAGGTGGTCGTGATGCAGGAGGGGCGCATCGTGGAGAAGGGCACCCGGGACGAGGTGCTGCGCTCACCGCGCGAGGAGTACACCAAGCGGCTGCTCGCCGCGGCTCCGGTGCCGGACCCGGACGAGCAGCGGCAGCGCCGGGAGGACAGGCACCGGCTGCTGGCCGAGTTCGGCGACGAGGTCGCCGAGATCCGGCTGCGCGACCAGGCCTGACCGCTCGCCATGGTGCGCACCGCGTGGCGGCGTGCCGTCGCGCACCGCGGCCTCCTCGCCCTCGTCACCCTGCTCGTGGCCGCGATCGCGGCCACGAGCGGGGTGACCGCGGGAGCGGTCGCCGCCACGACGACGGACGCCGCCCGGGCGGCCCTCGGCGGCGGCTCGACGGCGTCGCTGCAGGTGACGACCCGACTCGCCGAGGACCCGGCGGCCCAGGACGCCCGGGTGCGCTCCACGGTCGCCGACCTGTTCGGCGACGCGCCGCTGCGCATCGACCGCGCCGAACGCCCCGACGGTGACGACACCCCGTTCGTCGAGTGGACCCTCGTCCCCGTCGTCGGCGAGGTCCTGCCCGCGGACCTGGCCGGGTTCGCCGCGGGCGGTAGCACGCTCCACGGTGCGCTGCGCGCCGCCGACGCCGTGGCCGTCCGCGGCCTGACCGTCGAGGGGGACCTGGCGCAGCGCGCGGCCGCCGAGCAGGAGGCCCAGGCCGCCGCCCGGGCGGTGCTCACGGTGCCGGTTGCGCTGCTGGCCCTCGTCGCCCTGGTCGCGCTGGTGCAGGTCGCACGCCTGCTCGCCCAGGCGCGGGAGCGGGAGACCGAGATCCTCGTCGCGCGCGGCGCCGACGGCCGGCAGATCACCGCCGCCGCCGGCCTCGAGGCACTCGTCGTCTGCCTGGGGGCCGCCACGCTCGGGACCGCGGCGGCCGCGGCCGCGCTGGCCGCGACCGGGTCGCCCCCGCCGGCGTCGACGGTGCTGGTGGCCGGCGGCGTGCTCACCGCGTTCGCCGGGACCACCGTGCTCACCGTCGTGACCGGCACCCGGGCCCGAGCGGTCGCGGGCCGCCGGGTCGCCGACCGGTCGGGGCGGCTGCGGCGCGCCGCGACGGCAGGCACGGTCGTCGGTGTCGGGCTGCTCGCTGCCGCGAGCACGTGGCGGCTGGTCGACCTGGGGTCGCCGCTCGTGGTCGCCGACGGCGGCACGACCTGGGACCCCCTCGCCGCCGCCGGACCGGCCGTGGCCCTGTCCGCGCTCGGACTGCTCACGCTGGCTCTCCTCGGCCCGGCCGCGCGGGCCGCGGCCCGACTGGCCGCGCGGCGCGACGGGGCCACCGCGGTGCTGGCCTCGCGGCAGGTGTCCCGTGCTCTGGGGGTCGCCGCGGTCCCGGTGGTGCTGCTGGTGCTCGCCGGGGGAGCGTCCGTCCTGGCCGCCGCCTATGCCGGCACGGCTCCGCAGGCCCGCGCCGACCTGGCCGCGCAACGGCTCGGCACCGACGTCCGGGCCGTCGTGGCGCCGGGTGCACGGCTCGCGCCGGGCCGGCCCCCGGTGCGGACCGAGCCGCTCGCCCGGACGGAGGGGGCGGCGGGAGCGATGCCCGTGCTGGCCGAGGACGCGACCGTCCAGGGAGATCCGCTCGGGCTGCTCGCGACCCCGGTCGGGGCCGTCCACGGGGTCGTCCGCCCGGCGTCCGCGGCCGACGCGACCACCCCGCTGCGCGGTCCGGACCCCTTCGCCGGCGCGCCGTCGCTGCCGGAGGGTGTCACCGCGCTGGAGGTCGACGCGGCGGGGCTCGCGATCGCCGACACGTCGCTGCTGGCTCCCCTCTACCAGGGTCGCGTGGACCCGACCCTGGACGTGGCCGTGACGCTGTGGGTCGCCGACGCGACCGGCAGCCTGACGATGCTCGACGCCGGTCGCCTCGAGCTCGGGGAGGAGCCGGTCGACGAACGGCTGGACGTGCCGTTGCCCGAGGGCCTCGCCGCCGCCGACGACCTGCGGCTGGCCGCCGTCGAGTGGGACGTCGACGGGGTCCTGGTGCCGACGGACGCCACGGTCGCGGTGCGTGGCGTCGACGCCCGGACCGCCGAGGGCAGCACCCCGCTCGACCTCGCCGGCACGGCCTGGTCCCGCGCGGGCACGGCACCGGCCGTCACGGACGGGGACGTCCTGGGTGCGGAGCTGACCCTGGAGGAGCGGGACGGGACGTGGTTGCGCCTGGTGGCCCACGACGGGACGGCCGCCCCGGGGGCCACCGCCCGCCCGGTCGTGCCCGCTGTGCTCACCCGTGCCGCGGCGCAGCGGTGGGACGCCGCCGTCGGTGAGGAGCTGGAGATCACGCTGACCGGGACCGAGGTCGTCCTGCAGGTCGCCGGGACCACGGACGTCGTGCCCGGCCGGCCGACGGCGGAGGCGGCCTGGGTCGACCTGGGCCGTCTGGACGCCGTGCTGCTGGCCACGACCGGCCAGCTGCCCCGGCCCGCCGAGGCGTGGGTGGGCGCTGCCCGCCCGGAGGACCCCGCCGCGGTCGGGGACCTGGCGCAGGCCGTCGAGGGCGCCCTGGGTGGTGCCGGTGGGGCGGACGGGACCGAGGTGCGGACAGCCGCCGACGTCATCGGGTCCGACGGCGGCTCCCCGGTCCGGCTCGCCATGGTCCTCGCCGCCGCCGGTGCGACGGCTCTCGCGGTCCTGGGGCTCGCGGTCGTCGCCGCGGCGACGTCCGCCGCCCGCCGGCACGAGGTCGTGGTGCTGCGCGCCCTCGGCGTCGGTCCGCGGTCCCAGGGGCGGGGGCGCGCCGTCGAGCTCGTCGTCCTCGGCGCGGTGGGGCTCGGCGCCGGGGTCCTGGCCGGGGCCGCGGTGGCGGCGGTCACCGTGCCCGGTCTCGCGCACGCCGTGGTCCGCGGCGGCGTCGTCCCCGACCTCGTCATCAGCCCCGGCGTGCTCGCGCCGCTGCTCGCCACGGCCGCGCTCGGGGTCGTCCTCGTGGCGGGTGCGGTCTCGTCGCGGGTCGCCGCCCAGGCGCGGGACACCGCCTACCGGACGGAGGTGCGATGAGCCTGCTCCTGCTGGTGCGTCGTCACCTGCGGACCGCCGCCGGTGCGACCGCCGCCCTCGTCGCGGTCACCGTGCTGGCCGCCGGCACGCTCTCGGCGGTGCCGCGCGCGGTGGCGGCCGTGCACGCCGACCAGCTCGCCCACGTGACGGCGCAGTCGTCCCCCCTCGCCGCCGACCTCATCGCCACGACCCCGGCCTTCCCCGGGTACGGGGAGGGGTACGAGACGTACGGCGGCGTGCACCGCGAGGAGACCGGCGACGACGACGCGGGTGTGGTGCCGCCGGAACCGGACCTGGACGGCTACCTGGCCGCGCTGCAGGACGTGGCGGCCGACCAGCCCGCGCCGCTGTCCGCCGTCCTCGGTGCTCCCGACCTGCTCGTGGCGGCGGACCGCACGGTCGTGGAGCGGGTCGACGGCAACGACGTCGCGCAGCCGGGCGTCGTGCCGCAGGCCGGGCCGTCCGCTCCGGAGCACGTGGAGGTCGTCGACGGACGGTGGCCGCAGGTGACGCGCGTGCCGTCCGACACGGCGCAGCTGCTGCCCGGTTCGGACGGTGTCGTCGAGTTCGAGCCGGACCCGATGGAGGTGGCGGTCTCGACCGCCGTCGCCGCCGAGCTCGACTGGACGCTCGGGTCGGTGCACGCCACCGGCGAGCCGCTCCTGCCGCCGCTGCGGGTGGTCGGCCTGTGGGAGCCCCGGGACGGTGCCGCCGACTACTGGACCCACGTGCCGCGCACGACCACTCCCGAGATCGTCTTCGACCCGAACATCGGCAAGATCGTCACAGCGGGCGTGTTCGCCGACCCCGCGACGCTGGGTGCGTGGGTGGACGCCCCGTCGACGCGGATCTGGTACCCGGTCGACACCTCCGACGTCTCGGCCCAGGGCGCGCCGGCGCTGCTGTCCCAGCTGCGGGGTCTGACGGCGCGGAGCACCACCGTCGTCGAGGGGGACGCCGCGGTGCTCGAACCGGCGTCCGGCCTGCTCGACGTGCTCGAGACGACCCTGGGGCAACGGGCAGGGGTCGACGCGATCGTCACGGTGCTCGCGGTCGGTCCGCTGGGGGCCCTGGTGGCCGTCCTGGTGCTGGCCGCCGGCCTGGTGGTCGACCGGCGGCGTCCGACCCTCGCGCTGCTGCGGGCGCGGGGTGCCTCGATGACCGGGGTCCGTGCCGTGGTGGCGCTGGAGGGTGCGGTCGTCGGGCTGCCCGCCGCTACCGTCGGGCTGGCCGTGGGGCTCCTCGTCGTGCCCGGTGAGGTGACGGTCGGTCAGCTGGCGGCGACGGCCGCGTGCGGGGTCGCCCCGGCGCTCGTCCTGGCCGCCGTCACCCCGGCCGCCGGGCTGCGCGCCGCCCGCGCGGACCTCGGGACGGTCCCGGCACGGCGCCGGCGGGCCCGCCTCGGCGTGGAGGTCGCGGTCGTGGCGGCGGCCGCGGGGACGTCGTGGCTGGCGGTCGACCGCGGCGTCGTCGCGTCCGGTGCGGGGGCCGGCACCACCGGCGTCGACCCCCTCCTGGCCGTGGCGCCGCTGCTGGTGGGCGTCGCCGTCGCCCTGCTCACGCTGCGCCTCGTGCCGCCCGTGGTGCGCGCCGCCGAGCGGGTCACAGCGCGACGACCGGGGATCGTGCCGTTCCTGGGTGCGGCGCGTGTGCGGCGCGACCCGGCCGGAGGTCCGTTGCCGGCGGTCGCGCTCGTGCTCGCCGTCGGGGTCGCGATGTCGTCGCTCGTGTTGTCCGGCACCGTGCGCCAGGCGATCACCGAGGAGGCCTGGAGCGAGGTCGGGGGAGACCTGCGGGTCGCGGGCCCCGTCGTCGGCGCCGAGACCGTGCCCGCGCTCGAGGCCGTCGCGCAGGTCGACGCGGCGGCGTCCCTGGCCGACGCCGGCCGCTACCCGCTGGGCCGCGTCGGCAGCGGCACGCCGGTGACGGTCTGGACGACGGACACCGACGCCCTGGGACGCGTCCAGCGCGAGGTCCCGGGTGCCCCGAGCGGCCTGGACCGGCTCTCGACACCCGACGACGGCCGGCTCCCCGTCGTCGCGGCCGGGAACGCCGCGAGCGGACCGACCGAGGGGCAGGTGCTGTCCGGACCCGGCGGTGCCCGCGTGGAGATCGTCGTGGTCGACCGCGTCGACGCGCTGCCAGGCCTGCCCCCGTCGTCGGGTGCGCTGCTCGTGGACACAGCGCTCGCCGGGGAGCTGGCCGGGATCGAGCCGGGTACCGCACGACTCGCGCTGCTCGGCCTGGCCGACGGCACGGACCGCGCCGGCCGGGACCGGGTCGAGGCGGAGATCGCCGCTCTGCTGCCGACCGCCGTGGTCGACGACCCCCGGGCGGGGGAGCGGGCGCTGCTCGCCGCGCCGGCCACCGGCGGCCTGGCGGCGGCGTTCACCGTCGCCGTGGTGCTCTCGGTGGCGCTGTGCGTCGCCACCGTGGCGCTCATGCTCGTGCTCGGCACTCCCGCGCGCAGCCGGGTGCTCGCGGTGCTGCGCACCCTCGGCCTGCCCCGGCGCGCCGAGCGGGGACTCGTGGCCTGGGAGGTCGGCCCGTGGGCCGGCGCCGCGCTGCTGGCCGGCGGCGTGGTCGGCCTCGCGGTGCCGGCGCTGGTGGTCGCCGTGGTCGACCTGACACCGCTGACCGGGGGTGACGGTGCCCCGGCGCTGGTCGTGGACCCGTGGGGCCCGGTCGCGCTGGCGGCCGGGCTGCTGGCCGCCGTCGCGGCGGGGACGTCGCTGGTGCGGATCACCGGCCGGGGCCGCGGGACCGACGCGTGGCGGACGGCGACGGACTGACGAGGGAGAGGACGGACGATGAGCGAGATCCTGTGCCGCGGTCTGGTGCGCATCTTCGCCACCGACGGCGTGGAGGTGCAGGCCCTCCAGGGCCTGGACCTGGTGGTCGAGGCCGGCGACCTGGTGGCCGTGGTCGGCGCCTCCGGGTCCGGGAAGTCCACGCTGCTGGGCATCCTGTCCGGTCTGGACACGCCGACCGGGGGCTCCGCCGTCGTGGCGGGCACCGATCTGCTGACGATGGGACGTCGTGACCGGGTCACCTACCAGCGCCGGACGGTCGGCTTCGTCTGGCAGCAGACCTCCCGCAACCTGCTGCCGTACCTGACCGCGGCCGAGAACGTCCGCCTCGTGCTCGACCTCGGTGGCGGCTCCCGGTCGGAGCGGGCCGAGCGCACGACCGAGCTCCTCGACCTGCTGCAGGTGGCCGACGTCGCCGACCGGTACCCGGCCGAGATGTCCGGCGGGCAGCAGCAGCGGGTGGCGATCGCGGTGGCCGTGGCCAACCGGCCCCGGGTGCTGCTGGCCGACGAGCCGACGGGGGAGCTCGACGAGGCCACCAGCGCGGACGTGCTGGAGGCGCTCCGGGCCGTGAACGCGGCCACGGGCACCACGACCCTCATCGTCACCCACGACCCGGCGGTGTCGGAGCACGTGGCCCGCACCGTGCAGATCCGTGACGGCCGGACCTCCACGGAGGTGCTGCGCCGTACCGCGACGGACGCGGACGGCGTGCAGCGGGACGTCGCCGAGGAGTTCGCCGTGCTGGACCGCGTCGGCCGCCTGCAGCTGCCGCACGACGTGGTCGAGACGCTCGAGCTGCGCGACCGGGTCCGGCTGCGGCTCCGGGACGACCACGTGCAGGTCCGGCCGGACCGTGACCCGACGGGGGAGAGGCAGTGATGACGACGCCGGTGGTGCGGACCGAGGACGTCCGCCGTACGTTCGGCCGGGGTGCCGGCGAGGTGCACGCGCTGCGCGGGGTCTCCGTCGCCGTCGCGCCGGGCGAGCTCCTGGTGGTGCGGGGCCCGTCGGGCTCGGGCAAGACGACGCTGCTCAACGTGCTCGGCGGCCTGGACCGCCCGACGTCGGGCCGGGTGTGGCTCGACGACCGCGAGCTGACCGCGATGGACGAGGACACGGTGCTCGCCCTGCGCCGGGACGAGATCGGCTACGTCTTCCAGTCGTTCGGCCTGCTCCCGGTGCTCTCGGCGGCGGAGAACGTCGAGGTCCCCCTGCGCCTGCGCCGGGTCCCGGCCGCCGACCGGACGCGACGGGTGGCCGACGCGCTGGACCGGGTCGGCCTGGCGGATCACGCCGACCAGCGGCCCTACGAGCTCTCCGGCGGGCAGCAGCAGCGGGTGGGCATCGCCCGCGCCCTGGTGGCCGCGCCGCGGGTGCTGCTGGCGGACGAACCCACCGGTCAGCTCGACACGGCGACCGGTCGCCGGGTGATGGACGTCCTCGCGGAGCTCGTGCACGCCGAGGGCGTCGCGGCGGTGGTCACGACCCACGACCCGGAGCTGGTCCGGCGGGCCGACCGGGTCGTGGACCTGCACGACGGAGCGGTCGACGTCACCCTGTGAGGTGCGTCACATTCCGGTGCCACGGGGTGCATGGGAACGCTCCCAGATGTACGCCACGTTCCGATCAGGTCACGATCGCGCCATCAATTCCGGCAGATGGTGACCGGGGCCACGATCCAGGGGTTAGGCTCCTTGGCGCATCTTGTGCTGCGGGAGCGGATCAGCTCCCGCCCCCCTCGCTGCCGGAGCATCCCTCCGGTGGCGTGCACACCAACTCAGGAGGACACGTGACACCTCGAGGACGTTTGGCAGGCATCGGGGCCTTCACCCTGGCCTCGGCCCTGCTTCTCTCCGCCTGCGGCGGCTCCGGAAGCTCCGAGGAAGGCGACTCGACCGCATCGGGCGACGGCGAGAGCGCCGGCATCGTCTCGATCAGCAGCGGTGAGCCGCAGAACCCGCTGACCCCGGGTATGACCAACGAGGTCTACGGCGGTCTGGTCGTCAAGAACATCTACTCCGGCCTCGTCTACTACACGGCGGACGGCGCGATCGAGAACGAGGTCGCCGAGTCCATCGAGTCGGAGGACAACAAGACCTGGACGATCACCATCCAGGACGGCTGGACCTTCTCGGACGGCACGCCCGTCACGGCGAGCAGCTTCGTCGACGCGTGGAAGTACGTCGCGAACCTGGACAACGCCCAGAACCAGCAGTACTTCTTCAACGGCTTCGAGGGCTTCAGCTTCGAGGAGCCCTCCGACATCGCCGTCGAGGTCGTCGACGACCTGACCTTCACGGCCGAGCTGTCGGAGCCCGCGTCGGACTTCCCGCTGTGGGTGGGCTACTCGGCGTTCAACCCGATGCCGGAGGCCTTCTTCGAGGACCCCGAGGGCTTCGGTGAGGACCCGATCGGCAACGGCCCCTACGAGCTCGAGTCGTGGGAGAACGACAGCCTCATCACGCTCGTGCCCCGCGAGGGCTACGAGGGTCCGCGCCAGCCGGCCAACGGCGGGCTCGAGATGGTCGCGTACGTCGAGGAGGACACGGCGTACAACGACATGCTCGACGGCAACCTCGACGTGCTGCCGAACGTGCCGTCGTCGGCCTTCGCCACCTTCGAGGACGACCTCGGTGAGCGTGCCGTCAACCAGCCGGCCGCGGTGATCCAGGTCATCAACGTGCCCGAGTGGCGCGAGGAGTTCCAGGGTGAGGCCGGCGTCATGCGTCGCAAGGCCATCTCCATGGCGATCGACCGCCAGACCATCACCGAGCAGCTCTACGGCGGTGCTCGTACCCCGGCGAAGGACTTCACCTCCCCGGTCATCGACGGCTACTCCGAGGACATCCCGGGCTCCGAGATCCTCGAGTACGACCCCGAGGCCGCCAAGGAGATGTGGGACGAGGCCGAGGACATGGACCCGATCGGCGACTACACGCTGCAGATCTCGTCCAACGCCGACTCCGACCACCAGGACTGGATCGACGCGGCGTGCAACACCATCCGCGCCGACCTGGAGATCGGTTGCGAGTTCGCGCCGTACACCACGTTCGACGAGTTCCTCGACGCGCGTGACAACGAGACGGTCGAGGGCATCTTCCGCGGTGGTTGGCAGGCCGACTGGCCGTCGATGAGCAACTTCCTGGGGCCGATCTACGGCACCGGGGCCGGCTCGAACGACATGAACTACTCGAACGAGGAGTTCGACGCCAAGCTCGCCGAGGCGGCCGCCGCCGAGGACCAGGAGACCGCCGTCGAGCTGTACAAGGAGGCCCAGGAGATCCTGTTCCAGGACGTCCCGGGTATCCCGCTCTGGTACCAGAACGCGACCGGCGGCTACGCCGAGACCGTCGAGAACGTCGAGTTCGGCTGGGACAGCGACCCGATCCTGTACCAGATCACCAAGGAGTGATCCACCGCTGACACGGACGGGGCACCCGCCTCGGGTGCCTCGTCCGTCGTCTGTTTTCGAGTAGTCGACCCGATCCGGTACGGTCTGCGTCGACCACTCGTCGCGAGGGGCGGGGGTGCCCATCGGCACCCCCGCCCCACCGCTGTCCGCGTCCTCCTTCGGTCGCGGCACGATGAAAACCCGTAGCCTGGGGGGACCCCCTGGGCACACGAGGAGACAAATCGCATGCTCTGGTATCTCGGACGCAGGCTCCTACAGGTGATCCCTGTGTTCCTCGGGGCCACCCTGCTGCTCTACGCCATGGTGTTCCTGCGGCCCGGTGACCCGGTGGCCGCGCTCGGTGGTGAGCGCGGGCTTCCCGAGGCGGTGCAGGAGCAGATCCGGGCCGAGTACAACCTGGATCAGCCCTTCATCATTCAATATCTGTTGTTCCTCCGCGGTGTCGCGACGCTGGACTTCGGCGTCGACTTCCGCGGCCGCGAGATCACCGAGGTGATCGCCAACGCCTTCCCCGTCACGATCCAGCTCGCTCTGATGGCTCTGGTCATCGAGGCGGTCTTCGGCATCGGCTTCGGGCTCGTCGCCGGGATGCGCAAGGGTGGCATCTTCGACGCGACGGCGCTGGTCGTCAGCCTCGTCTTCATCGCGGTCCCGACGTTCGTCGTCGGTTTCGTCCTGCAGATCGTGGTCGGGGTCCAGCTCGGCTGGCTGCCCGTCACCGCAGGACGAGATCCCGACTTCATCAGTCTGCTGATGCCGGCGATGGTGCTGGCGGCCGTGTCCTTCGCGTACGTGCTGCGACTGACGAGGACGTCGGTGGCCGAGAACCTCTCGGCCGACTACGTGCGCACGGCGCGCGCCCGCGGTCTGCGTCGCACGCAGGTCACCGGCCGGCACGTGCTGCGCAACTCCCTCATCCCCGTCGTGACGTTCCTCGGTGCCGACATCGGCGCCCTGATGAGCGGTGCGATCATCACCGAGGGCATCTTCAACATCAACGGTGTGGGCGGGACGCTCTACGACGCGATCATCCGTGGCGAGAGCATCACCGTCGTGTCGCTGACCACCGTGCTGGTGCTGGTCTACATCGGAGCGAACCTCCTGGTCGACCTGCTCTACGCCGCCCTCGACCCGAGGATCCGTTATGCCTGAGAACCGTTACGAAGAACCGCTCGGCGCGCCGGCGGTCCCGGCCCCGCGCCCCGGGCAGGAGCACTTCACCGCACCGAGCGACGAGGGCGGCCTCGGCGCCGTCGACGCGGTCAAGACCGACGAGACGCCCACCAGCCTCTGGCGCGACGCGTGGAACCAGATGCGCCGCCGGCCGCTGTTCTGGATCGCCGGGACGGTCATCGTCGTCGTCGTCCTGGTGGCGGCGTTCCCCGGGATGTTCACGTCGATCAACCCGCGTGTGTGCGACCTGTCGAAGGCTCTGGAGGGCGCCCAGCCGGGCCACCCGTTCGGCTTCGACCGGCAGGGCTGCGACATCTACTCGCGCACGATCTACGGCGCCCGCGCCTCGGTCGTCGTCGGCGTGCTCGCCACGTCGATGGTCGTGATCCTCGGCACCACGATCGGTGCGATCGCCGGCTACTACGGCAAGTGGTTCGACACGATCCTCAGCCGCGTCACGGACATCTTCTTCGCGATCCCGCTGGTGCTCGGTGCCATCGTGATCATGTCGGTGTCCAGCAACCGCACGAGCCTCCTGGTCGCCGGGGTCCTGGCGATCTTCGGCTGGACGCAGATCGCCCGCATCACCCGCGGCACCGTGCTGTCGGTGAAGAACAACGAGTTCGTCACCGCCGCGATCTCGCTGGGCATGGGGCGCGGCCAGATCCTGCTGCGGCACGTGCTGCCGAACTCGGCCGCTCCGATCATCGTCTACGCGACCGTGGCCCTGGGCCAGTTCATCGTCGCCGAGGCGACGCTGAGCTTCCTCGGCATCGGTCTCCCGCCGGACGTGGTCTCCTGGGGTGGCGACATCAACGCCGCCCAGGGTGCGATCCGGACCGACCCGGAGATCCTGCTCTACCCGGCCGGCGGCCTGGCCGTGACGGTGCTCGGCTTCATGATGATGGGCGACGTCGTGCGCGACGCCCTCGACCCGAAGGCTCGGAAGCGATGACGACACAGTTCCCCGTGAGCAACGGCGACGCGAAGTCCGAGAACGGTCCCGCGGTCGTCGACCCCAACACGCCCCTGCTGGAGATCAGCGACCTGCAGATCTCCTTCACCACCGGGGTCGGTGAGGTGCACGCCGTGCGCGGCGCGAACCTCACCGTCTACCCCGGCCAGAACGTGGCCATCGTCGGCGAGTCCGGATCGGGCAAGTCGACCACGGCGGCCGCGATCATCGACCTGCTGCCCGGGACCGGCAAGGTCACCGGCGGGTCCATCCGCTTCGCCGGCCGTGAGCTCGTCGGTGCGCCCCGCGCCGAGAAGGAAGCGCTGCGCGGCCGCGCGATCGGCATGGTCCCGCAGGACCCGATGTCCAACCTCAACCCGGTCTGGCGCATCGGCACCCAGGTGACCGAGGCGCTGAAGGCCAACGGGTTCAAGGGATCCAAGGCCGAGCTGCGCACCCGCGTCGCGGACGTGCTGGCCGAAGCCGGCCTGCCGGACGCCGAGCGCCGGGCGCGCCAGTACCCGCACGAGTTCTCGGGCGGCATGCGCCAGCGCGCGCTCATCGGCATCGGTCTGGCCTCCCGGCCGCAGCTGCTCATCGCGGACGAGCCGACCTCGGCCCTGGACGTGACCGTGCAGCGCCAGATCCTCGACCACCTGGGCGAGATGACCCGGGACCTCGGCACCGCCCTGCTGTTCATCACGCACGACCTCGGGCTCGCCGCCGAGCGTGCCGAGCACCTCGTGGTGATGTTCAAGGGGCAGATCGTCGAGTCGGGCCCGGCCCAGCAGATCCTCGCGGACCCCCAGCACCCGTACACCAAGCGACTGGTGGCCTCGGCGCCGTCGCTGGCGTCGCGCCGCATCCAGTCGGCACACGTCCAGGGCCGGGAGTCCGAGGAGCTGCACGCCCACCACCTGGGGCAGAAGCCGCCGGCCACGAACGAGGCGGTCAAGGTCACCGACCTGACCAAGGTGTTCCAGATCCGCGGGGCGCGCCCCGGGTCGTCGACGGACTTCACCGCGGTCGACGACGTCTCGTTCACGCTGGGACGCGGCCGGACCCTCGCCCTGGTCGGGGAGTCGGGCTCGGGCAAGTCCACGGCGGCCAACATGGTGCTGGGGCTGCTGGAGCCGACGTCGGGCACCGTCGAGTTCGACGGCACCGACGTCTCCACGCTCAACCCGAAGCAGGCGTTCGAGTTCCGGCGTCGGATCCAGCCGGTCTTCCAGAACCCCTACGGGTCCCTGGACCCGATGTTCTCGATCTTCCGCTCCATCGAGGAGCCCCTCAAGCTGCACGGCGTGGGGTCCAAGAAGGGACGGGAGAAGCGGGTCCGCGAGCTGCTCGACATGGTCTCGCTGCCGCAGTCGGCCATGCGCCGGTTCCCGAACGAGCTCTCCGGCGGTCAGCGCCAGCGCATCGCGATCGCGCGTGCCCTGGCGCTCAAGCCGGAGGTGGTCGTGCTCGACGAGGCGGTCTCCGCCCTCGACGTGCTCGTGCAGGCCCAGATCCTGGACCTGCTCGACGACCTGCAGTCGGACCTCGGTCTGAGCTACCTGTTCATCACCCACGACCTCGCCGTCGTGCGGCAGATCGCCGACGACGTCGTGGTCATGCAGAACGGCAAGGTGGTTGAGCAGGCCACGACCGACGAGGTCTTCGACAACCCGCGCAAGCAGTACACACGCGACCTCCTCGACGCGATTCCCGGCGCTCACCTGGTCGGGAACGTCGCGGGCGGCTGACCAGCGCCGCACCGCACCCGCGCGACCCAGGACGCCGCGGACCCCACCGGGTCTGCGGCGTCCTGCGGTTGCCGTTCTTCCCTGATGCCGACAGTCTGAGAGTTATGCCACGCCGACCATCGACCCTCGCACCCGCTGTCTTCTATCCCGCAGGTGGACTGATCCTGGTCTTCGTCCTCCTGGGAATCTTCGCCACCGACTGGTTGGCGGACCTCATGTCGACCCTCCAGGCCATGGTCATCAACGGCTTCGGCTGGTACTACGTCCTCATCGTGGCGCTCTTCGTGGTGTTCGCGATCTACGTCGGGCTGAGCCGCTTCGGTGACATCACCCTCGGCAAGGACGACGAGACGCCCGACTTCAAGCTCCCCGTGTGGTTCGCGATGCTCTTCGCGACCGGCATGGGCATCGGCCTCGTCTACTTCGGCGTGGCGGAGCCGCTGTGGCACTACACCGATCCCAAGCCGGGCGTCACCGGTGACTCCGCCTCCCTCGCCGGTCAGGCGATGGGGCAGACCTACCTGCACTGGGGCTTCCACGCCTGGGCGATCTACGTCGTCATCGGCCTGGCCCTGGCGTACGCCATCCACCGCAAGGGCCGCCCGGTGTCCATCCGCTGGGCCCTGGAGCCCCTGCTGGGGGAGAAGCGCGTCAACGGCTGGCTCGGCAACCTCATCGACGTGCTGGCCATCTTCGGCACCGTCTTCGGTGTCGCCACGTCGCTCGGTCTCGGCGTGCTGCAGCTCTCGGCCGGCCTCGAGTACCTCGGTGTCGCCGAGTCCACCGTCGCCCTGCAGATGGGTCTGATCGTCGCCATCACGGCGACCGCGGCGCTCTCCGTGGCCTCCGGCCTGGAGCGCGGCATCAAGTGGCTGTCCAACGGCAACATGATGCTCGCCGGCGCCCTGATCGTCGTCGTGCTGCTCCTCGGCTCCTCCCTGTTCGTGATGCGCGAGTGGGTCCAGTCCCTCGGCTTCTACCTGCAGAACGTCATGCAGATGACCTTCGACACCCTGGCGTTCCAGGGGCAGGACGGACTCGCCTGGGAGTCCAGCTGGACCATCTTCTACTGGGGCTGGTGGATCTCCTGGGCGCCCTTCGTGGGGCTGTTCATCGCGCGCATCTCCCGCGGCCGGACCGTGCGTGAGTTCGTCCTCGGCACGCTCCTCGTGCCGATGCTGGTGACGACCGTCTGGTTCAGCGTGTTCGGTGGCGCCGCCCTGCGGCAGGAGATGATGGAACCGGGTTCGATGCTGGACCCGGAGACCGGGACCGTGAACTCGGACACGGCGATGTTCCAGCTGTTCGACACGTTGCCCGGCGGGGGCGCCTGGCTCGCCGTCATCGCGATGATCCTCGTCGTGGTCTTCTTCGTGACCTCGTCCGACTCGGGCTCGTTCGTCGTGGACATGCTCGCCAACGGCGGCGACCAGAACCCGCCGCTGTGGAGCCGTCTGTTCTGGGCGATCCTCGAGGGCGCCGTCGCGGCGGCCCTGCTGTACGCCGGCGGGCTCGCCACCCTGCAGACCGCCTCGATCCTCACCGCCCTACCGTTCTCGGTGGTGCTCCTCGCGATGATGGTCTCCGTGTGGAAGGCCCTGGAGACCGAGCATCGGGCGATCATGCGTGCCGAGCGTCGGCTGCGGCAGCGCGAGTTCAAGCAAGAGGTCACCGAGCACGTGACGGAGCACGTGACGGTGCACGTCAACGAGCAGCTCTCGGAGATGACCGGGCAGACCCCCGTCGTGGAGAACCCGGAGCGTGAGGGTGCCGGGACCCCCGTGACCGCACGTCGTCGCGGTCCGAAGGCCTGGCGCCGCCGCACGGCCGGGCCGGGGCCCGAGGGCTCCGGTCCGGGCCCCGAGGGCTCCGGTCCGGGCACGACGGACACCTCCGGGTAGGATGGTGCGGCCCCGGGATCCCGGGGCCGCCCCCTCCACGGAAAGAGAACCCTTGATGTCTGTGCGCTCCGACCTGCGCAACGTGGCGATCGTCGCTCACGTCGACCACGGCAAGACCACCCTGGTCGACGCCATGCTGCGTCAGGCGGGTGCCTTCGCCGCGCACCAGCAGGTGGACGACCGGGTCATGGACTCCGGTGACCTGGAACGTGAGAAGGGCATCACGATCCTCGCCAAGAACACGGCGATCCGGTACGCCGGACCGTCGGCGGCGGAGGCCGGGGAGTCCGACGGCGTCACGATCAACGTCATCGACACCCCCGGCCACGCCGACTTCGGCGGCGAGGTCGAGCGGGGTCTGTCCATGGTCGACGGCGTCGTGCTGCTCGTGGACGCCTCCGAGGGTCCGCTGCCGCAGACCCGGTTCGTGCTGCGCAAGGCGCTGGCCGCCAAGCTGCCGGTGATCGTCGTCGTCAACAAGGTCGACCGCCCGGACTCGCGCATCACGGAGGTCGTCGCCGAGACGACCGACCTGCTGCTCGGGCTGGCGAGCGACCTGGCCGACGAGGTCCCCGACCTCGACGTGGACGCCGTCCTCGACGTGCCGGTGGTCTACGCCTCGGCCAAGGCGGGGCGTGCCTCCACCGAGCAGCCCGCCGACGGCGAGCTGCCCGCGAACGAGGACCTCGAGCCGATGTTCTCCACGATCCTGCGGACCGTCCCGGCGCCGACGTACGACGAGACGATGCCGCTGCAGGCGCACGTGACGAACCTCGACGCCTCGCCGTTCCTCGGCCGTCTGGCCCTGCTGCGGGTCCACAACGGCACGCTGCGCAAGGGCCAGACGGTCGCCTGGGCGCGTCAGGACGGCACGCTGAGCCAGGTGCGGATCACCGAGCTGCTCGAGACGAAGGCGCTGGACCGCGTCCCTGCCGAGTCCGCCGGCCCGGGTGACATCGTCGCGGTGGCGGGGATCGCCGACATCATGATCGGCGAGACGCTCACGGACGCCGACGACCCGCGTCCGCTGCCGCGCATCACGGTCGACGACCCGGCGATCTCGATGACCGTCGGCATCAACACCTCCCCGCTGGCCGGCAAGGGCGGCAAGGGGCACAAGGTCACCGCCCGGCAGGTCAAGGACCGCCTGGACGCCGAGCTCATCGGCAACGTCTCGCTGCGGGTCCTGCCCACCGACCGGCCGGACGCCTGGGAGGTGCAGGGACGCGGCGAGCTCGCCCTGGCGATCCTCGTCGAGCAGATGCGCCGCGAAGGGTTCGAGCTGACCGTCGGCAAGCCGCAGGTCGTCACCAAGCAGATCGACGGCAAGACCTGCGAGCCGATGGAGCGCATGACGATCGACGTGCCCGAGGAGTACCTCGGCGCCGTCACGCAGCTCATGGCGGCGCGCAAGGGCCGCATGGAGACGATGGCGAACCACGGCACCGGCTGGGTCCGGATGGAGTTCGTCGTGCCGGCCCGCGGCCTCATCGGGTTCCGCACCCGGTTCCTCACCGAGACGCGCGGCACCGGCATCGCCTCCTCGTACGCCGAGGGCTACGAGCCGTGGCACGGGACCATCGAGTCCCGCCTGACGGGGTCCCTGGTGGCCGACCGTGCCGGTGCCGTGACGCCGTTCGCCATGATCAACCTGCAGGAGCGCGGCACGTTCTTCGTGGACCCCACCCAGGAGGTCTACGAGGGCATGATCGTGGGCGAGAACTCCCGCAACGAGGACATGGACGTCAACATCACCAAGGAGAAGAAGCTGACGAACATGCGGTCCTCGACCGCCGACAGTTTCGAGAACCTGGTGCCGCCGAAGAAGCTGACGCTCGAGGAGTCGCTGGAGTTCGCGGCCGAGGACGAGTGCGTCGAGATCACGCCCGAGATCGTCCGTATCCGCAAGG
Organism: Isoptericola sp. 178; assembly: GCF_030586525.1. Taxonomy (NCBI): domain Bacteria; kingdom Bacillati; phylum Actinomycetota; class Actinomycetes; order Micrococcales; family Promicromonosporaceae; genus Isoptericola; species Isoptericola sp. 178. The sequence goes on from NZ_JAUQYN010000002.1 coordinate 537,991, forward strand.
TCAACCTCAACGCCACGGAACGCGCTCGGGCCGCCGCACGGGCCAAGCGTTCCTGAGTCCGGTCGTGCGTCCGGGGGAGACCACGTCGCCGGGGACCCGGTCGGCTGATCCGTCGGTCGGGCCCCTGCTGGCGGTGCACGCGCACCCCGACGACGAGACGCTGGCGACCGGTGCGCTGCTGGCGACCTGGGCGGCCGCGGGAGCGCCGGTGACCGTGGTGACGTGCACGCGCGGCGAGCGGGGCGAGGTCATCGACACGCCCACCCATCCCACCGGGGTGGCGCACCTGGAGGGTGACGGCCCGGCCCTGGCCGCCCACCGGGAGCAGGAGCTCGCGGCCGCGCTCGACGCGCTCGGCGTGACGGACCGGCTGTTCCTCGACACCGTCGGCGGACCCGGGCGCCTGGAGGACTCGGGGATGGCCTGGGTCGCCCCGGGCATCGCCGGTCCGGCACCGGACTCCGGTCCGACGGCGTTCACCCGCGTGCCGCTCGACGCGGCCGCGGGCCGCCTGGCCGCCGTGCTGCGCGACCGCCGTCCCGCCGTCGTCGTCACGTACGAGGCCGGTGGCGGCTACGGGCACCCCGACCACGTGCGCACCTACGAGACCACCGTGCGGGCGCTCGACCTCGCGGCGGACCCCGGCGCCGACGTCGACGGCGAACCCTGGCGTGTCCCCGAGCGCTGGGAGGTCGTGGTCCCGGCCGACCGCTGGCACGCCGCGCGTACCGAGGTGGCAGCGTCCGCGCGGCACCGCGCACTCGCCACGGAGGCGGGGCTGACCCTGCCCGCACCGGACGTGGACCCGCCGCCGGTCGCCGTCCCCGACCCCGAGCTGGCGGCCGACGAGGTCGTCACCGTCGCGGTGGAGCCGGTGCTCGACCGGGTGCTCGCCGCCCTACGGGCCCACGCCACCCAGGTGCAGCACGCCGGGGCCACCGACCTGCCGGGGGTGTGCGCGCACTACGCGCTGAGCAACGGCGAGCTCGCCCCGGTTCTCGTCGACGCGACCGTCCGGGTGCGCCGGTAGGGTCTGTCCGGTGATCTCGCCCCCGCCCCACCACGTGCAGCGCGCGCCCCGCGCGGGCAGCCCCCTGCTGGTCGTCTGGCGGCTGCTGCTCGGGCTCCTGCTCGGCGCCGTCGTCGGGCTCATCGGTACGGTCGGTCACCGGATGCTCTGGGGCGACCTGCCCGTCGGGCCCGCGCTGGCCCTGGCGCTGACGTTGTCCGCGGCGGTGCTCTGCCGCGCGTGGTCCGGTGTCGGCACGCTGCTGGCGTGCGGTGCCGGGTGGCTCGTGACCGTCCAGGTGCTGGCCGCCGAGGGGCCGGGCGGTGACGTGCTCGTGCCGGCCGACGCGATCGGGTACGTCTGGACCTACGGTGGCCTGGTGCTCTTCGCCGTGGCGGCGTTCCTGCCCCGGCGATGGTTCGTGGACGACCCCGACGCGGGGTGACCTGCGCCGAGTAGGATGCCTACTCGCGTGGCGTCCGCCACGCCCAGGACGTCCCGGGGGTCGTGGGACCCCCACGAGAGACCAGCACGGAGCGTGTCGATGGGCCAGCCGACCGACGGTGACGACCGGGTTCCCGAGCAGCGGGACCCAGGGCGGTCGCCCGCCGACGCCCCCGACGAGGACGTCCCGTACCAGCCCCCGGTGCGTGCGTGGGAGGAGCCCGCGACGTCGCCGTCCGACGCCGCGCCGGCGGAGCCCACCGGCTCCGACGAGCCGGTGGACGCGGCGGACGAACCGGACGCGACCCGAGCCGCACCCGACCAGCCGCAGCCGGAGCAGCCGCAGCCGGACCAGCCGGGGACGCCGGGTCCCGCCGACGCGGCTCCGGAGCCCTCCGAGTCCTCGTCGCCCGCGGCGGCCACCCCGCCGTCCGGCGCCTCGTCGCCGGAGCCCGAGGAGTCCGAGGTCCCCTACGAGCCGTCCGTGCGCGCCTGGGAGCGTCCTCGTCAGGTCGGGACCGTCCGCGCGCCCGGCGGAGCGCCGGCCGCCCCCACCGAGGCCATCCCCGCCGTGTCGTCGACGTCGGCCGGCAGCTCCACGAGCCCGTCCTCGGCGGACGGGGCCACCGGCTCGCGGTCCGGCGGCATCGGCGCGACCCTCGGTGGCCTGCTCGGCGACGGCGCACCCAGCCGCACCCCGAAGGTGCTGCTCGGTGTGCTGACCGGGCTCGTCGTCCTCGCCGGCCTGTACGTCGGCGCGCAGTGGATGGTCGCGGACACCGTGCCGAAGGGCACGACGGTCGCCGGCGTCGACGTCGGCGGTCTGACCGCGCCGGAGGCGGCCACGGCGCTGGACGAGGGCCTCGGACCGCGTGCCGCCGAGCCGCTGACCGTGCGTGCCGGCGACGCCACGAGCACGATCGACCCGGCCGAGTCGGGACTGCGGCTCGACTCCGCGGGGTCGGTGGAGGACCTCACCGGGTTCACGCTGGACCCCTCCCGGTTGCTGGAGCACCTCGTCGGCGGCGACGAGGTGGCGCCGGCCGTGACGGTCGACCGCGGTGCCCTGACGGCGACGGTGAACGGTGTCGCCGAGTCGCTGGCGACCGAGCCGGTCGACGGCAGCGTCCGGTTCACCGACGGCGAGGCGGTGGCCACCGAGGCCGTCGCCGGGACGCAGGTCGTCGTCGCCTCCGCCGACGACGCGATCGTCGACGCCTGGCTCGTCTCGGAGGGTCCGGTCGACCTGCCGACCGAGTCGGTGGACCCCGCGATCGACCAGGCCGACACCGACGCCGCCCTCGTCGAGGCCCGGGAGATCGTCTCGGGTCCGGTCACGGTCCAGGTGGACGCCCAGAACCCGGAGCTCCCCGCCCGGGTGCTGGCCCGCTCCACGTCCTTCGCCGCGCAGGACGGCGAGCTCGTCGCGCGGTTCGACGGTGATCGGCTCACGTCCGCCATCGTCGAGCGGACCAACGACCTGCTGCGCGAACCGAACGACGCTCACTTCGAGTTCTCCGACGGCAGGCCGGTGATCGTCGGCGGGGAGACGGGCACGACCCTCGACCCGCAGCAGGTCGCCGAGGCCGTCGGCGGCGCGGCGCGCGGCGCGGAGCGGTCCACGCAGGTGGAGCTCGTCGAGTCGGACCCCGAGGACTCGCGGGCCTCGCTCGAGGAGCTCGGCGTCCAGGAGGTCGTCTCCGAGTTCTCGACCCCGCTGACCGCCGAGCCGATCCGCACCAAGAACCTGGTGCGTGGTGCCGAGCTGGTCAACGGCACCCTGGTCCGGCCGGACGAGACCTTCTCGCTCGTCGACACGCTCTCGCCGATCGAGGAGTCCAACGGCTACTTCGCGGCCGGTGTGGTGAGCAACGGCGTGCACGTCGACGCCGTCGGCGGCGGTCTCTCCCAGATGGCCACCACCACCTACAACGCCGGTTTCTTCGCCGGGTTCGACGACGTCGAGCACCGTCAGCACAGCTACTGGTTCAGCCGGTACCCGGCCGGACGCGAGGCGACGATCTACGTCGGCGCCATCGACATGAAGTTCCGCAACGACACCCCGTACGGCGCACTGCTGCAGAGCTACGTCTCGGGCGGACGCCTGCACGTGAAGGTCTGGTCGACGAAGTACTACGACGTCGAGGCCTCCGACTCCGGCAAGCAGGACGTGGTGCCGGTCTCCACGGTGAACAAGTCCGGCGACCCCGACTGCGAGCCGTACTCCGGGGGCGAGGCGGGGTTCGCCATCACCGTGTACCGCAAGGTGTACCACGACGGTGACCTCGTCAAGGACGAGTCCGACTTCTGGCGCTACAAGCCCGACGACGCCGTGAGCTGCGAACCGGAGAAGGACTCCGAGAAGAAGGACGGGGGCGACTGATGCTCGGACGCGTCTCCCGCGAGTCGTCGGCGCACGCCGCGGCGGCCGCCCACGAGGCCGGCTGGTCCGGTGTCGCGCCGGGCTCGACGGTGGTGTCAGCCGTGCGTGACGAGTCGACCGAGCTGCTGGACCTCGGGACCATCGCGCAGGCGCTGGCGACCGTGGCGGGCATCGACGACCTGGCGGCCGTCGTCCACCTCGGGCACCCGGAGCAGCCGTCGCCCGCCCTGGAGCAGGCGCTGCTCGCCGGTGACCCACGGCTGATCCTCACCGCTGCCACCACCGTGCGGACGCGGTGGACCTGGGTCGCGCCGCCGGGCGTCGTCGGTGGGCAGGTCGTCGTCGACGAGGCCGGCATGCGGGACTGCGCCGACGTGCTGCGCACCATGGGTGTCAGCCCGCGGCTGGTGCCGACGGCGACGCCCGTCGCGGAACGGGCGGCGCTGGCGGGGGAGCAGGGGTCGCTGGTCGTGGAGCGCCCCCGGGTCCCGGCCGGCTGGACCGAGGTGCCCGGCAGCGAGCACCTGAACGAGCTGGCGCCGGTCTGGTACGGGCTGCTCGAGGCGCGGGCCGCGTGGCCGCGGTTCACCGCACCGGCCCAGGTCTGGCTCGCGTTCGGCCCGAGCGACGACCACCGCGGGTCGCTGCGCCAGACGCTGGGGGTGCTCGTCGACGCCGGCGTCGACCTGCAGCACCTGCGCAGCCATCCCTCGACCTACGGCCCGCACGTGTTCTTCACGTCGTTCCGGTGCCCGGACGTCGCCGTGCTCGACGGCCTCGTCGCGGAGCTGGACGCCCGGTCGGTCGCGCACCGCACGCTCGCGGTCCTGCCGGGCGACCGCTTCGCGCCCGGACCCGAGGGACTGACCCCGCGATGGGTCGGCGCGTGAGGGTCGCCTACCTGGGCCCGGAGGGGACCTTCACCCACCAGGCGGCCCGGCTCTGGACCGACCGTGCGGCCACGGGTGCCGAGGTCGTGCCCTGCGCGGACGTCCAGGGCGTGCACGACACGGTCGCCGCCGGGTCCGCCGCGGTCGGCGTGGTGGCGATCGAGAGCTCGGTCGAGGGCTACGTGGTGCCGTCCCTGGACGCCCTGCTCGCCAGCGCGGACGTCGTCGCCGTCGACGAGGTCGTCCTGGACATCACCTTCGACGCCTTCGTGCGCCCCGGCCACGGCGAGCTCGTCGAGGCGACCGCCCACCCGCACGGGCTCGCGCAGTGCCGCCGGTTCGTCGAGGCGCGCGGCCTGACACCCGTCCCGGCGCCGTCCAACGCGGCCGCGTGCCGGGACGTGGGCGACCACCAGGTCGCCCTCGGGCCGCCCGTGGCCGGGGAGCTGTACGGCCTGGAGACGCTCGCGCGGTCCGTGGCCGACTTCGCCGGTGCGCGCACCCGGTTCCTCGTCCTGGACCGGCGCGACCGGGCCCGGGACCGCCTCGCCGAGGACTCCGGACGGGCCACCACCTGGCGCACCATGCTGGCCGTCACGCCGACGATCACGGGGCCCGGCGTGCTCGCCCGCGTCACGGACGCGTTCGCCGTGCGCGACGTCAACATGTCGAGCCTCGTCACCCGCCCGCTCAAGGCGCGCGAGGGCCAGTACGTCTTCGTGGTGACCCTGGACGCCGCTCCGTGGGAGCCCGCCGTCCGGGACCTCTTCGGCGATCTGCTGGCCGCCGGGGACGCCCTGAAGGTGCTGGGTGCCTACCCGGCCTCGCCGGGAGAGGGCGGGCTCGACGGCGCGCTCGCGGACGAGGCGCCCACCGGGTCGGTGCGTGCGGGCGACCCGGAGGCCGTCCTGGCCGAGGGGCTGCTGTGGTGACCGGCGACGCCGCCCCGTCCGGGCGTGTCGCGGTCGTCGGCCTGGGGTTGATCGGGGGGTCGCTGGCCCGGCTGCTGGTCGCGCGCGGAGCCGAGGTGGTGGCCACCGACGCCTCCCCGTCCGTCCGCGGGGCGGCGCGTCGGGCAGGGATCGCCGTGACGGACGACGTGGCCGGCTGCGTGACGGGGGCCGACCTCGTCGTGCTGGCGGTGCCGCTGCGCGCCATGGCGTCGGTGGCGGAGCAGGTGGCCGTCCACGCGTCGCCGACCGCCACGATCACCGACGTCGGCAGCGTCAAGACCCCGGTCCGCGCGGCGATGGCCGACGCCGGGCTCGCGGGCCGCTACGTGGGCGCCCACCCGATGGCGGGGACCGAGCACAGCGGGTTCGGGGCGTCCGACGCCGGGCTGCTCGACGGGGTCGTGTGGGCGGTGACCGTCGACGACGCCGTCGCGGCCGACACGGAGCGTGTGGCCGAGGTCCTGACCTGGGTGACCGGGCCGTGCGCCGGCCGCGTGGTCGTCCTCACCGACGACGTCCACGACGAGGCCGCGGCGCTGGTCAGTCACGTGCCCCACGTGGTCGCCACCCAGCTGCTCAACGCGGTGGCCGGTGCGCCGGTGGGTCCGGTGGCCCGACTGCTGGCGGCGGGCAGCTTCCGCGACGGCACCCGGGTGGCGCTCACCGACCCGGCCCGGACCGAGGCGATGGTGACCGAGAACGCGACCTGGGTGGCACCCGCGCTGCGCAAGGTGGTGCGCGACCTGGAGCTGGTCGTCCACCGGCTCGAGTCGAACGCCTCCGTGCACGACTACTTCCACGCGGCGGACTCCCTGCGCGCGGAACGCCGGGACGCGGCGGGGAAGGGTGCCGACGCGCCGGGCGAGCCCGTCGCCGTGCCGCGGACCGCCGGGTGGCCGGCGGTGCTGGTCGAGCGCTGCACCGCGGGAGCGGTCGTCGTGGGTCTGGACGACGACACCGTCCGGCTGACGGCGCCGCGACACGCCTGACGGGGCACGCCCCGTCCAGCCGCGAGTCAGGACGGTCTCTCGCGAGTCAGGTCGCCCGGCCGCGAGTCAGGGCGCCGGGCCGCGAGTCAGGTCGCCCGGCCGCGAGTCAGCCCTGGCTGCGAGGACGCCGTTCCGGGCGTGGTGGCAGGATCCGCGTCGCCTCGATGTCCTCGGCGGCGATCCGGACCTCGACACCCGCGTCGGGGGCCGACGGCCGGGCCGGGTCGCGGCGCAACGTGATGCCCGAGGTGTCGCATCTCACCACCACGCCGATGACGTCCGTCCAGCGTTTGCCGCTGGTCAGCGCCTCGTCGGGGGAGAGCCGGCGTCGCACCACGGCGCGGGTGCCGACCGGCCAGTCTCGCCAGTCGGACGGACCGTCGGCGGCGTGCTGGTTTCTCACGTGAGCGATACTAGAGTGAGCCCCCGAACCACCGGAGCGTTGCTCCCCGATCCCCCGGAAGGGAACTGCAGTGACCTACGTGATCGCTCAGCCGTGCGTCGACCTCAAGGACAAGGCGTGCATCGAGGAGTGTCCCGTGGACTGCATCTACGAGGGGAAGCGGTCGCTCTACATCCACCCGGACGAGTGCGTGGACTGCGGTGCGTGCGAGCCGGTCTGCCCGGTCGAGGCCATCTACTACGAGGACGACGTCCCCGAGGAGTGGACCGACTACTACCGGGCCAACGTCGAGTTCTTCGACGACCTGGGCTCCCCGGGCGGCGCGGCGAAGATGGGCGTCATCGAGAAGGACGACCCGATGATCGCCGCCCTGCCCCCGCAGGGCTGACCCCGGACGCCGGATGGGTTTCGCCGACCTGCGTGACCTGCCCTATCCCTGGGACACCCTGGGCGACGTCCGTTCGACGGCGGCTGCTCACCCCGGCGGGATGGTCGACCTGTCCGTCGGCACCCCCGTGGACCCCACGCCCCAGGTCGTCCAGGACGCCCTGAGAACGGCGGCGGACGCCCCCGGCTACCCGACCACCCACGGCACCCCGGCGCTGCGCGAGACGGTCGTCGACTGGTTCGCGCGGCGCCGGGGCGTGCCCGGGCTGGACCCCGCCGGCGTGCTGCCGACGGTCGGCTCCAAGGAGCTGGTAGGTCTGCTCCCGTCTCTGCTGCGCCTCGGCCCGGGTGACGTCGTCGTCCACCCCGCGGTCGCCTATCCCACCTACGACGTCGGCGCGCGGCTCGCGGGGGCGACGGCGCTGCCGAGCGACGACGTCGCCACGTGGGCCGGGCGCGCCGACGTGCGTCTGGTGTGGGTCAACTCCCCGTCGAACCCCACCGGCGCCGTGGCCGACGTCGAGCACCTGCGCGCCGTGGTCGCGGCGGCCCGCGAGATCGGCGCGGTCGTGGTGTCCGACGAGTGCTACGCCGAGCTGGCGTGGGACGCGCCGTGGGCGGGCGCCGACGGCGTCAGCACGGTGCCCAGCCTGCTCGACCCCCGGGTGACCGACGGCTCGCTCGACGGCCTGCTCGTCGCCTACTCCGCGTCGAAGCAGTCGAACATCGCGGGGTACCGCGCGGCGTTCGTGGCCGGGGACTCCCGCCTCGTCGCGGACCTGGTCGCCACCCGCAAGCACCTGGGCATGATCATGCCCGCACCCGTGCAGGAGGCGCTGCGCGCAGCCCTGCGTGACGATGCGCACGTCGACGCGCAGCGGGAGCGGTACCGGCGTCGCCGTGCGGCCCTCCTGCCGGCGTTGCGGCAGGCCGGGTTCGTCGTCGATCACTCCGAGGCCGGCCTCTACCTGTGGGCCCGGTGGGCCGACGGCGCCGCCGACGGGACGACCTCACGCGACCTGGCGCGGTGGTTCGCGACCCGTGGGATCCTGGTCGGGCCGGGAGAGTTCTACGGAGTCGCGGGCGGGTCGCACGTGAGGGTGGCCTTGACGGCTGCCGACGATGCCGTGACCGATGCTGTGGCACGGCTCACATCTTCTTGACGTGACGATTGGAACCGCATGGGATGAGGGGGGTATTTTGATCTGCAGGCCGAGGCTGCTCTGCGGTGACACCGTCCAGGCGGGCACGTCAGGTAGTCCGTGACCATGCCATGAGTTCACGTGCCGGAGCCTCCGACGACGGAGGCCGAGGGCCCGTCAGGGAAGGAAGACATGACGTCAACCCAGCAGACCGCCACGGTCGAGCTCAGCGTCGACGGCACGCGCCGAGAACTGCCCGTGGTGGCCGCGACGGAGGGTAACGACGGCATCGTCGTGTCCTCCCTGCTCAAGGACACCGGGATGGTGACCGTCGACCCCGGTTTCACCAACACGGCCTCCTGCGAGTCCGCGATCACCTACATCGACGGCGGCCAGGGCATCCTGCGCTACCGCGGCTACCCGATCGAGCAGCTCGCCGACTCCTCGTCGTTCCTCGAGGTGTCCTACCTGCTGATCCACGGCGAGCTGCCGTCGCCCGCCCAGCTCGAGGCGTTCACCGACCGCATCAACCGCCACACCCTCGTCCCGGAGGCCTTCCGGACCTTCCTGGGGACCTTCCCGCGCGGCGGTCACCCGATGGCGATCATGGCCTCGGCCGTGAACGCGCTCGCCACGTACTACCCCGAGTCGCTCGACCCGCACGACGACGAGGCGGTCGAGCTCGCGACGGTGCTGATCCTCGCCAAGATCCGCACCATCACCTCCTACGTGCACCGCTCCATGCGGGACGAGCCGCTGCTGTACCCCGACGCCGCCCGCGGGTACGTCGACGACTTCCTGCGGATGACCTTCGCCCGGCCGTACGAGGAGTGGCAGGCCAACCCGACCCTCGTGGCGGCGATGGACAAGCTGCTCATCCTGCACGCGGACCACGAGCAGAACTGCTCGACCTCGACGGTGCGCGTCGTCGGTTCCTCGAACGCGACCCTCTACGCCTCGGTGTCGGCCGGCATCAACGCCCTGTCCGGCCCGTCGCACGGCGGTGCCAACGAGGCCGTGCTGCTCATGCTGGAGAACATCCGCTCGGGCGAGGACTCCGTGGAGACCTTCATGAAGAAGGTCAAGAACAAGGAGGACGGCGTCCGGCTGATGGGCTTCGGCCACCGGGTGTACAAGAGCTACGACCCGCGCGCCGCGATCGTCAAGAAGCACGCCGACGCCGTGCTCGACGAGCTCGGTGCCAAGGACGAGCTGCTCGACATCGCCCGGGGCCTCGAGGAGATCGCGCTCAACGACGACTACTTCGTCGAGCGCAAGCTCTACCCGAACGTCGACTTCTACACGGGCCTCATCTACAAGGCGATGGGCTTCTCGCCGGCCATGTTCACCCCGCTGTTCGCGCTGGGTCGCATGCCGGGCTGGATCGCCCAGTGGCGCGAGATGATGAAGGACCCGCAGACGAAGATCGGCCGTCCCCGGCAGATCTACACCGGTCCCACCGAGCGGCCCTACGTGCCGCTCGACCAGCGCTGAACTTCCTCAGCGAGAGAGCGGGCGGGCACCGCCCCGCACGGTCGCGTTCACGGGCGCTTCGCGTCTGACGACCGTGCGGGACGGCGCCCGCCCGCTCGTGCGTTTCCTGACATCCCGACGGGCGGCCCTCGCCCGGGCGGTCGTCAGCCGGCGGGCTGGATGACGCGGATGCGCACGACGCCGTCACGCGGGGGGTCATCGTCCGCGGTCAGGGTGGACCACGTGCCCGACTCGCGGGTCCAGACCTGGTCCGCGGCGCGGACCTCGGTGGCCCCGGTGGCGTTGGCCGTCGCCACGGCCCAGTGCGCCACCGTCCACGTCCCGCGGTCCGTGTCCCCCTCGTGCAGTCCGGCGGCATCGACGCGGACCGTGGCGCCGTCCGAGCGCACCGCGTCGGCCCCCAGGCCCAGATCCCGGTCCAGCCGCTCGGGGACGCCGACGTGCGCCGTGGCGGGATCGGCCGGTCTCAGCGTGCAGGTGACCGACCCGGGGGAGTGGCCCGTCAGCGACGACGCCCACGCCCGGGCACGGGACTCGTGCTGGGCGTACGCGGTCGGGAACGCCGAGCGCTGCACGGCCTGCGCGGCATCGGTCACCGCCATGGTCGGCCACCCCTCGACCTCGACGAGCCCGTCGTAGAAGGCTCCGGTGGAGTAGACGGGGTCCAGGATCTCGTCCGGGGTGCCCCATCCCTGCGAGGGACGCTGCTGGAACAGGCCGAGGGAGTCACGGTCCCCGTAGTCGATGTTGACCAGCTGGGACTCCTGCAGCGCGGTGGCCACCCCGATCGTGCCGGCGCGCGCGGGCAGGGACCTCTGGATCGTGGTGCCCACGATCAGCGCGGCGTTGTGCGCCTGGACGGTGCTCAGCGACCACTCCGTCCCGTCGAGACGGGCCGTGCACTCCTGCGCGCCGGGGCGGCCGTCCTTGACCCCCTGGTAGAGCAGCGTGCCGGTCACCGCGGCGGCGCCGACGGCGAGCACCGCCACGACGGCGCCGGCCCCCGGGGCCGGCCGCCGCCGCGTCGACATCAGTTCGCGTGCAGCGCGGCGTTCAGCTCGACGCCGACGCCGCTCCGCGTCAGGGCCTCCACGGCGCCGGTGCGCGAGTTGCGCCGCAGCAGCAGGCCGTCACGGCCGGAGAGGTCACGGGCCTTGACCACGCGGGGTTCGCCCTCGTCGCCCATCTCGTCCAGGACCGTGACCTTGGTGCCTGCGGTGACGTAGAGACCGGCCTCGACGACGCAGTCGTCGCCCAGCGCGATCCCCAGACCGGCGTTCGCTCCCAGCAGGCAGCGCTCGCCGAGGGAGATGACCTCCTTGCCGCCCCCGGACAGCGTCCCCATGATCGAGGCGCCGCCCCCGACGTCGGACCCGTCGCCGACGACCACGCCCGCGGAGATGCGCCCCTCCACCATCGAGGAGCCGAGCGTGCCGGCGTTGAAGTTCACGAAGCCCTCGTGCATCACCGTCGTGCCCTCGGCCAGGTGCGCGCCCAGGCGGACACGGTCGGCGTCCGCGATGCGCACGCCCGTCGGGACGACGTAGTCGACCATGCGCGGGAACTTGTCGACGCCGTAGACGGTGACCGGGCCGTCGCCGGCGGCGCGCAGCCGGAGCCGCGTGGTCTCGAAGTCGGCCACGGCGCACGGCCCGCGGGACGTCCACACCACGTTGGTGAGCTTGCCGAAGATGCCCTCGACGTTGAGCCCGTGCGGCCGGACCAGGCGCGCGGAGATCAGGTGCAGACGCAGGTAGGCGTCCGCGGTGTCGGCCGGCGGCGCGTCCAGGTCGATCTCGGTGCGCACCACCGAGACGTCCACGCGGCGGGCGTCGTCGCGCCGGGTGAGCGCGGCCAGGTCGACGGGGACGTCGACGTCGTCGGGCGCGGTGCCGAGCACGGGCGCCGGGTACCAGACGTCGAGCGTGCTGCCGTCGTCGGCGACCGTGGCGAGGCCGAGGCCCCAGGCGGTGCGGGGAGAGGTGCTGGGCGTCGTCATGGGCCCAGCCTATCCGCGCGAGGTGGCACGATGACGGGGTGACCGACACGCAGACACGACTCGACCCGGCCCTGACGGATCCCGCGACCCTCCCGAGCTCCGACCTCGTGGACCTGCTCGCCGCGATCTGCGACATCGAGTCCGTCTCGGGCGACGAGACCGCCCTGGCCGACGCGGTGGAGGCGCTGCTGCGCGACCAGCCGCACCTCGACGTGCACCGTGATGGCGACGCCGTCGTCGCGCGCACGACGCTGGGCCGGGACCGTCGCGTCGTGCTCGCGGGGCACCTCGACACCGTGCCGCTCACCGATCCGCCGAACCTGCCCACGCGGTTGACGGGTACCGGGGACGACCGGGAGCTCTGGGGACGCGGCACCGTCGACATGAAGGCCGGGATCGCGGTCATGCTGGCGCTCGCCGTCGAGCTGGGCCGTCCGGGCGCCGAGCCGGTCGCCGACGTGACGTACGTGTTCTATGACCACGAGGAGGTCGAGGAGTCCAAGAGCGGGCTCGGGCGCCTCGCCCGGAACCGTCCGGACCTGCTCGCGGGAGACTTCGCCGTGCTCGGGGAGCCGACGTCGGCGGACATCGAGGGCGGTTGCCAGGGCACGCTCCGCGTCGACGTGCGCACCCGAGGGGTGGCGGCCCACTCCGCTCGGTCGTGGCGGGGCGAGAACGCCATCCACGCCGCGGCACCGATCCTCGCGCTGCTCGCCGGCTACGACGCCGCACAGGTCGAGGTCGACGGGCTCGTGTATCGCGAGGGGCTGAACGCCGTGGGCATCACCGGCGGCATCGCCGGCAACGTGGTGCCCGACGCCTGCACCGTGACGGTCAACTACCGCTTCGCGCCGTCGCGCACGCTCGCGGAGGCCGAGCAGCACCTGCGTGAGCTGTTCGCCGACCACGAGGTCGTCGTCACCGACGCCTCCCCGGCGGCGCGTCCGGGCCTGGACGACCCGCTGGCCGCCGAGTTCGTCGCGGCCGTCCTGGCGCGGACCGGGGGAGCGCCGAAGCCGAAGTTCGGCTGGACGGACGTGGCGCGCTTCGCCGAGCTGGGGATCCCCGCGGTCAACTTCGCCCCCGGGGACCCGCTCCTGGCGCACGCCGACGACGAGCGGGTGCGGGTCGCCGAGCTGGCCGTCTGCCGGGGCGCCCTGCGCGACTGGTTGCGCGGCGCGTAGGCACGCGATCCGGACACCACGCGACGAAGCCGGTGGCGCCACCCCGAGGGGGCGGTGCCACCGGCTTCGGTGTGAGGGACTCAGCCCTGGTTGCGGCGACGGACGATCATGATCCCGGCGCCGGTGCCGATGAGCAGCAGGGCGGCGAGAGCCGCCATGGCCATGTCGGCACCGGTCCGCGGCAGCGGCGGCGTCGGCGGCGTGACCGGGACGTCGCGGCAGATCTCCACCGACGCCGAGTCGCGGTCGAGCTCGGTGTCACCGTCGAGGAGGTAAGCCTCGTTGGTGACGTCCAGGCACTCGCCCTGCTCGACCATGACGGTCGTGCTCACCGGGAACTCCGTGACGGCTCCGGGCTTGCTCGCCTCCACGGTCCCGAGCAGCACCGGCGGGAGGCTGGGGCTGGTAAGGCCGCCCCAGATGGTGAAGTCGTCCCAGACCTCCACCGACGTCGGCCCGTTGTCGATGACGCTCGGGTCGATGGCGACCTGGTCGGAGGCCGAGTCGGTGCCGGCGTTCTCCGGGTCGTCGACGTCGCCCTGGGTCTGCGGGTACTCCCCGAGGTCCCAGGTGACGGTGGCCTTGAGAGTGCCCTCGAAGTCGTTGACGTTCTCACAAGTGAACGTCAACGGCGTCTCCAGCCCGAACGAGTACGGGCCGTCGAGCACGACGTCCTCCCCGTCCTCGGTTGCGGTGATCGTGCACTCGCTGGCCTCGGACATCGCCTCGAACGTCGCCTCCACGGTGCCCATCACTCGGTGGTCGTTCGGGTTGGTCACCACGGCACCCGCCTCGATGAGCTGGGCGTCGTCGATGGTCGTCGGTCCTTCGACGACCCGCACCGTGAACTCGACGGTGGTCTCGGCCTGGTCGGCCGGCAGGGTGACCGGGTGGGTCTCGGCCTCCTTGTCGACGGTGAAGGTGCGGCTGACGAACTGCTCACCCATACCCATCACGTCGATGTCCAGCGGCTCCCAGATCAGCGGGTCGACGAAGGTGAGGGCCTTGTCGTCGCCCGTGGCCAGGGTGACCATCTGGCTGCGCTGGGCCGGCAGGAGGTATCCCTCCGGGGCGACGGTCTCGGTGACGGTGTACTCACCGAAGTAGACGACGTCCTCGAACGTGTACTCGCCGTTCTCGTCGACCGTGAACTCCAGCGGGTCGTCGCCGGCCAGGTCGACCGGGTTCGGGCTGATCTCGAAGGTCGCGCCGGCCAATGCCTCGCCCTGCTCGTCCTCCTTGTAGATGGTCAGGTCGGCTCCGTCCTCGCGGCAGACCTCGACGACCTCGGTGGCGGAGTCGATGCGTTCGCCGTCGGCGCCCGCCTCGACCTCGACGATGTAGCCGTCGTTGACCACCTCGACGCACTCGCCCAGCGGGACCTCGATCACTCGGGTGACCGGGAACTGGGTGGTGTTCTCGCTACCCGTGGCGTCGACGGTGCCGAGCTGCTCCGGCTCGAAGTCCGGGTTGGTGAAGTCGTCCCAGACGTCGACCGAAGCCAGGCCGTTGTCGGTGGTGACCTCCTCGAGGTTGAGGCTGTCGCCGGCCGAGTCGGTACCGGCGTTGTCGGGGTCGTCGATGTGGTCCTGGGTCTGGGGGTAGTCCGCCAGCTCCCAGGTGACGGTGGCCTCGACGGTGCCGAACAGCGGCGGGTTCGGGCACTCGACCATCAGCACCGTGTCGCCGGCGGAGAACTCGTTCTCCCAGGCGTCGAGGTCGGTGCCCATGTAGGTGCAGTACGCGCCGTCGATGGTGACGTCCACCAGGCCGGTCACGGCACCCGCGTTGGGGTTGTTGACGGTGACCGCGACCGAGCGGTTCGGGTCCTCGTCCGGGTCGAGGACCGTGTCGCTCTCGTAGACCTCGATCATGTAGTCGAGCTCGATGGACTCCTGGTCGGCCGGCAGCAGGACGGTGTCGTTGCCGTCGACCTGCTTGTCGTTCGTCCAGGTCCGGGTCACGAACTGACCGGCCGAGACCTCCACCGCCAGCGGCTCCCAGATCAGCGGGTCGACGAAGGTGAGGGCCTTCTCGTCGCCGGTGGCCAGGGTGACCATCTGGCTGCGCTGGGCCGGCAGCAGGTAGCCGTCGGGTGCGACCGTCTCGGTGACGGTGTACTCGCCGAAGTAGACGACGTCCTCGAACGTGTACTCGCCGGTCTCACCGGTGCTGAACTCCAGCGGGTTCGGACCCTCGGGGTCCACCGGGTTCGGGCTGATCGTGAAGGTCGCGCCGGGCAGCGGCTGCTGGTCCTCGTCGACCTTGAAGATGGTCAGGTCGGCGGGGGCTTCGCGGCAGACCTCGACGACCTCGGTGGCGGAGTCGATGCGTTCGCCGTCAGCGCCCGCCTCGACCTCGACGATGTAGCCGTCGTTGACCACCTCGACGCACTCACCCAGCGGGACGTCGATCACCTGGGTGACGGGGTACTGCGTGGTGTTCGCGCTGCCGATGGCGTCGACCGTCCCCAGGTAGGTCGGGGGCAGGTCGGGGTTGGTGAAGTCGTCCCAGACGTCGACGGACAGCAGGCCGTTGTCGGTCGTGACCTGCCCCAGCTCGAGGCTGTCGGTGTCGGAGTCGGTGCCCGCGTTCTCCGGGTCGTCGATGTGGTCCTGGGTCTGCGGGTAGTCCGCCAGCTCCCAGGTCACCGTGGCGTCGACCGTGCCGAACAGTGGCGGGTTGGGGCACTCGACCATCAGGACGGTGTCGCCGCTGGCGAACGCGTTCTCCCACTGGTCCAGGTCGGTACCCATGTAGGTGCAGAACGCGCCGTCGATGGTGACGTCCACCAGACCGGTCACGGCACCCGCGTTCGGGTTGTTGACGGTGACGGTCACCGAGCGGTTCGGGTCCTCCTCCGGGTCGAGGACCGTGTCGCTCTCGTAGACCTCGATCATGTAGTCGAGCTCGATGGACTCCTGGTCGGCCGGCAGCAGGACGGTGTCGTTGCCGTCGACCTGCTTGTCGTTCGTCCAGGTCCGGGTCACGAACTGCTCCGCCGACAGCTCCAGGTCCAGCGGCTCCCAGGCGAGCGGGTCGACGAATTCGACCTCGGTGGTCTCGCCCTCGACGAGGTCGACCGTCTTGGTGCGCTGATCGGGCGGGGGCAGCAGGTAGCCGGACTCGGCCGGTACCGAGATCTCGGTGACGTCGTACTCGCCGAAGTCCGCGATCTGCTCGATCGTGTACGTCCCGTCCTCACCGGTGGTGACCTCGAGGGGCTCCTCGCTCTCCGGGTCGAGCGGGTTGGGGCTGACGTGGAAGACCACGCCCGGGATGGGCTGCTGGTCCTCGCCGACCTTGATGATCTTCAACTCGGCTGGGGCCTCGCGGCAGATCTCGACGGAGGCGCTGGCCTCGTCGATCCGGTCACCGTCGGCACCGTCTCCGGTCTCGACGATGTAGGCCGTGTTGTCGACGTCGATGCACTCGCCCTGGGGAACCTCGAACTCCTTCGAGAACTCGACCGTGGTGGTGGTCGCCTGGCCTTCGGACTCGATGGTCTGGAGGAACTCCGGCGCCTCGTCGGGGTTGGTGAAGTCGTCCCAGACATCGACCGACTGGATGCCGGTGTCGAAGGTGGCGCTCTCGAGGTCGAGGGAGTCGAAGCTCGAGTCGGTGCCGGCGGCGCCCGGGTTGTCGACGTGCCCCTGGGTCTGCGGGTAGTCCGCCAGCTCCCAGGTGACGATGGCCTGGACCTCGCCGTACAGCGGCGGGTTCGGGCAGACGACATCCAGGATGGTCTCGCCGCTGGCGAACTCGTTCTCCCAGGCGTTGAGCTCGTCACCCTCGTAGGTGCAGAACTCGCCGTCGAGAGTTACGACCACCAGACCGGTCACCGCGCCCGCGTTGGGGTTGTCGACCGTGATGGTGACGGAGCGCGCCGGGTCGGCCGTCGGGCTGAGGAACTCGTCGCTCTCGGTGACCTCGATCGTGTAGTTGATCTCGGCGGTGGGTTCGTCGGCCCGCAGGTTGATAGTGGTGGCGTCCGCCTCCTTGTCGTTCGCCCACGTCCGGGTGATGTACTGCGTGGCGTTGACGTCGAGCTCCAGCGGCTCCCAGATCAGCGGGTCGATGAACGTCAGCGACTTGTCGTCCCCCGGAGCGAGCGTGACCATCTGGGTCCGGTCAGCCGGAGCCGGCAGCAGGTAACCCTCGGGGGCCACGATCTCCGTCACCTCGTACTCGCCGAAGTAGACGACGTCCTCAAAGGTGTACTCGCCGGTCTCACCGGTGCTGAACTCCAGGGGGTCGTCACCGGCCGGGTCGACCGGGTTCGGGCTGATCGTGAAGGTCGCGCCCGGCAGGAGCAGGCCGTCGGCGTTCGCCTTGAAGATCGTCAGGTCCGCCGGGTTCTCGCGGCAGACGTTGACGACCTCGGTCGCGGAGTCGATGCGTTCGCCGTCGGCGCCGGCCTCGACCTCGACGATGTAGCCGTCGTTGGTGACCTCGATGCACTCGCCCAGCGGGACGAAGATCTCCTGGGTGAACGGGAACTCCTCGGAGCCCGCGTTCTCGGTGGCCACGGCCGTCCCGAGCTGGACCGGCTCCTCGTCGGGGTTGGTGAAGTCGTCCCAGACGTCCACGGCCGGCAGTCCGTTGTCGGTGGTGACGTCGAGGAGCTGGAGGCTGTCGGAGGCCTCGCCCTGAGGAGCGTTCTGCGGGTCGTCGACGTCGTCCTGGGTCTGCGGGTACACGCCACGGTCCCAGGTGACGACGGCGTCGACCTCGCCGTAGAGGGGCGGGTCGTCGCAGACGACCATGAACTCGTTGAGGCCGCTGGCGAACTCGTTCTCCCATTCGTTGAGGTCGGTGCCCATGTAGGTGCAGAAGTTGTCCTCGAGGTCGACGGTCAGCATCCCGGTGACCGGGTCCTCGTTGGGGTTGTCGACCGTGACCGTGACGGTGCGGCCGTTCTCCTCGAGCACCGTGTCGCTCCAGAACACCTCGACGACGTAGTCGAGCATGACGGATTCCTGGTCGGCGGGCAGCAGCACCTCGTTCTCGCCGTCGACCTGCTTGTCGTTCGTCCAGGTCCGGGTGACGAACTGCTCGGCCGAGACCTCGATCTCCAGCGGCTCCCACGGCTTCGGGTCGGTGAAGGTCACCGTCGCGGACTCCGCCGGGCCGACCGTGATCATCTGGGTTCGGTCAGCGGGAGGCGGCAGCAGGTAGCCGTCGGGGGCCGCGGTCTCGGTGACGGTGAACTCGGTGCCCCACAGGTCCTGCCCGATCTCGGGGAAGGTGTAGGTCCCGTCCTCACCGGTGGTGAACTCGAACGGTCCTTCACCGCCGTTCGGGTCCGGGTCGATCGTGAACGTCGCCCCGGCCAGCGGGGTCCCGTCCTCGTCCTCCTTGAGGATCGTCAGGTCGGAGCACAGGTTCGGGATGTCGATGTCCCCGACCGCATAGTCCTTCAGCGCGCTGGTGTCGCCGTTCTGGCCGCCCTCCTGGGACCGCATGTGCAGGCCGGCGAACCCGGTGCCCGGGCACAGCCCCCCGACACCGAGGTCGGTCAGGTTGATCTTCAGCTCGACGAACTGGTTCGCCGGGATCTGGCCGTCCACCGCGTTGGGCGACCCGAAGAAGTCGGTGATGGGTGCAGTGTTGACGGCGACGTCGTAGCCGGAGCAGTCCGGCCCCTCGATCCAGTCTTCTGTGTCCCCGTCCCAGGTGTCGACTCTCTGGCACTCCAGACCTTGGTTCCCGCGGTCAGCGATGATGATCCGGAGGTCTCCGTCGGTGCGTACCGGGACGAGACCGTCCTGCTCGAGCTGGTTGAACTCGATGTAGTAGCGACCCGTGCCCTGGCCGGATTGGCGGTCGAAGCCGACGAAAACCCACTGGTCGAGCGTGGCGTCCTCAACATCGGAGTACACCAGCACGTTGCCGATGTCGGACTTGCCGGAGGCGGTCCCGTCCGACCCGGCCGTCCAGCTCGGATAGTTGCTCTCGCTGGACCCTTCACCGATCGTGGTCGTGTCCGCGTTGCCGATCGGGTCCTGGATCAGGCTGAAGTTGTCGTCCCCGACCTCCAGGTCTTCCCAGTCGAAGTTCGTGTCGTGGGCCTGATTGCCGTCGATCTCGAACACGGACCCCACGGCCGTCGCGTTCGTGCTCAGCGCGACCACGGAACCGAGGGCGAGCGTCGTGGCGGCCAGGGCGGCGACGGGACGCGAGAGCCTGCCTCTCCGGAGGGCTGTCGCGGCCTTGCGGTGTGAATTCCAGGAGCGCATCTTCTGTCCGATCCATCCGGGGCCGCCGTGGCCGGCAGGCGTAATGAACGTCACATCCTCAAGGAGCGTATCCCCGCTCTGACGGCACTCACAGGGCAGGACGCAGAGTTCACCCGCTCGTCGCGGACCGGGTTCGTGAACGGCTTGATGCCGGGCCTCCGGAGGCCTGCTGGGCGAGCTGGTCGGGGCGCTTCCGCACGCCCTGAACCGACGGGTGACCGCCGATGGAGAGCGGGGGAGAAGCCGGGCACGACGAAGCCGGTGGCCCCGCCCGAGGGGCGGTGCCACCGGCTCCGGTGTGAGGGACTCAGCCCTGGTGGCGGCGACGGACGAACATGATCCCGGCACCCGTGCCGATGAGCAGCAGGGCGGCGATGCCCGCCATGGCCATGTCGGCACCCGTCTTCGGCAGCGGCGGCGACGGCGGGGTCACCGGCGGAGTGGGCGTCGGAGTCGGTGTCGGCGTCGGCTTCGGAGCGTCACGGCAGATCTTCACCGAGGCGTCGTCCTCGTCGATCCGGTCACCCTCGGCGCCCGCGTCGGTCTCGACGATGTACGCGGTGTTGTCCACCGTCATGCATGCGCCGGCTGCGACCTCGAACTCCTTGGAGTACTCGATCGTGGTCGTGTTGGCCGCTCCCGTGGCCACGATGGTCTGGAGGAACTTCGGCTCCTCGTTCGGGTTGCTGAAGTCGTCCCAGACGTCGACCGACATCACGCCGTTGTCGACCGTGACGTCGGCAAGCTCGACGCTGTCGGACGCCATGCCCGCCGGGGCGTTCTCCGGGTCGTCGACGTCCTCCTGGGTCTGCGGGTAGACCCCGCGGTCCCAGGTGACGGTGGCCTCGACGGCGCCGAACAGCGGCGGGTCCTCGCAGACGACCATGAACTCGTTCGCACCGCTGGCGAACTCGTTCTCCCACATGTCGAGGTCGGTGCCCTCGAGGGTGCAGAACTCGCCGTCGAGGTCGACGGTCATCATCCCGGTGACGGGCTTCTCATTGGGGTTGTCGACCGTGACCATGACCCACCGTGCCGGGTCCTCCTCCGGGTCGAGGAACGGGTCGCTCTCCATGACCTCGATCGTGTAGTCGACCGTGGCGGTGGACTTGTCGGCGGGCAGGTGGATCTTGGTGGCGCTCGCCTCCTTGTCGATGGTCCACGTCCGGTCCACGAACTGCTCCGCCTCGACGTCCACCGTGAGCGGCTCCCACGGCTTCGGGTCGAAGAAGGTGAGCGCCTTGTCGTCACCGGGCTCGAGCGTGACCACCTGGGTGCGGTCGGCCGGAGCCGGCAGCAGGTACCCCTCGGGGGCCTCGATCTCCGTCACCTCGTACTCGCCGAAGTGGACGACGTCCTCGAAGACGTAGATCCCGAGCTCGTTGGTCGTGAACTCGAGAGGCTCCGTGTTCTCGGGGTCGGTCGGGTCCGGGGAGATGGTGAACTTCGCGCCGGGCAGGTAGCCGTCGCCCTGGTCCTCCTCGTTCATCGCCTTGGGGAGCTTGTAGATGGTCAGGTCGGCCGGCTTCTCGCGGCAGACCTCGACCTCCACGGTGGCCTCGTCGATCCGGTCGCCGTCGGCGCCGTCCCCGACCGCGACGATGTACCCGTCGTTGGTGACGATGACGCACTCGCCCAGCGGGACGTCGATCACCTTGCTGAACGGGAACTCCTCGGAGCCCGCGTCCTCGGTGGCCACGGCCTGGCCCAGGTAGACCGGCTCCTCGTCGGGGCTGGTGAAGTCGTCCCAGACGTCCACGGCCGGTTCGCCGTTGTCGGTGGTGACGATCACCGTGCTGTCGGAGGCCTCACCCTGCGGCGCGTTCTCCGGGTCGTCGACGTCGTCCTGGTCCTGCGGGTACACGCCCCGGTCCCAGGTGACGGTGGCGTCGACCTCGCCGTTGAGCGGCGGGTTGGGGCAGACGACCTCCAGGACGGTGTCGCCGTTGGCGAACGCGTTCTCCCACTCGTTCAGGGCGGTTCCCATGTACTCGCAGGGCTCGCCGTTGAGGTCGACGCTCAGGTTGCCGGTGACCGGGTCCTCGTTGGGGTTGTTGACCGTCACTTCTACCGTGCGGCCGCCTTGATCGAGCACCGTGTCGCTCCAGAACACCTCGACGACGTAGTCGAGCTCGATCGACTCCTGGTCGGCCGGCAGCAGGACGAAGTTCTCGCTGTCGACCTCCTTGTCGTTGGTCCACGTCCGGGTGACGAACTGCTCGGCCGAGACGTCGATCTCCAGCGGCTCCCACGGCATGGGGTCGGTGAACGTCACCGTCGCGGACTCGGCGGGTCCGACCGTGACCATCTGTGACCGTTCGGCCGGCAGCAGGTAGCCGTCGGGTGCCTCGATCTCGGTGATCGTGAACTCGGTGCCCCACAGCTCCTGACCGATCTCCGGGAGCTTGAACGTTCCGTCCTCACCGACGGTGAACTCGTACGGCTCCTCGCTCTCCGGGTCGATCGGGTTCGGGAAGATCGTGAACGTGGCGCCCGGCAGCGGGTTGCCCTCCTCGTCCTCCTTGACGATCGTCAGGTCCGCGCAGAGGCTCGGCACGTCGATGTCACCCGTGGCGAGGTCCTTGAGCGCCGAGTTCAGGGACTCGCCGGTCTCGGTGCGCATGTTCAGCGTGCTGAACCCGGACGCCGGGCAGAGGGTGCCGATGCCGAGCGCGGTGAGGTTCAGCGAGATCTCGACGAACCGGTCTTCGCTGATCATCTTGTTCTCGTCGGCGTTCGCCGAGCCGAAGTAGTCGAGGATCGGCTCCGAGTTGACGGCGAAGTCGAACAGACCGTCGCAGTCCTGCCGGTCGACCCAGTCGTTCGCACCCTCGTCCCAGGTGTCGACCCCGATGCACATGAGGTCGTTGTTGCCGTCCTCCTCGACGACGATCCGGATGTCACCGTCGGTGCGGTCCGGATTCATCATGTCCTGGTTGGGCTCCTGGTTCAGCTCGATGTAGTAGTTCACCGTGCCGGAGTCACCGTCGCGGTCCCAGGCGATGTGCAGCCACTGGGTGTACTCGTTGCCGTCGTTGACGACCTCGCTGTCCACCAGGACGTTGCCGAGGTCGGACTTGCCGGAGTTGGTGCCCGGGTTGCCTGCCGACCAGTTGTCCCACCCCTGCGCCGGGTTGTTCGGGTCCTCCTTGTTGGACCCGGCGAACGTCGTGGTGTCGGCGTTGCCGATGGGGTCCTTGATGACGTCCGGCTCGGCGGTCTCCCAGTCGAGGGTGGTGTTGGTGACCTGGTTGCCGTCGATCTCGAAGGTGCTCGGGACGGCGGCGGCACTGGTGCTCAGCGCGACGACGGACCCGAGGGCGAGTGTTGTGGCGGCCAGTGCGGCGACGGGGCCGGTGTGCCGGCCTCTGCGTGGAGCTGTCGCGTCGTTGCGGTGTGAACTCCTGATGCGCATGTGTCTCGTCCGATCTATCCGATCTGCCCACATACCGGCAGGTGTGACGAATGTCAAGTCCGCTTGGAGCGTATCCACGTTCTCTTCACGCGCACAGTGCAGGATGCGGAGTTCACCCGCTCCGAGATTCCGGAACTGGTCATAGGCTCGAACCATGAGCGAACGGACCGACGAAGGCGTCCCCGAGGTCGGCCGCGGGTACCGCAAGGGACCGCTGCTGCTGCGGGGCACGCAGATCCCCACCTCGACCACCGACCAGCGCCTGCTGGCACCGGGGGAGGGGTCGGAGTGGGTCCACTCCGACCCGTGGCGCGTCATGCGCATCCAGGCGGAGTTCGTCGAAGGTTTCGGTGCGCTCGCCGAGGTCGGCCCCGCCGTGTCGGTGTTCGGTTCGGCCCGCACCGCACCCGACCACCCCGACTACGCGCTCGGGGAGCTGGTCGGCAAGCTCCTGGTGGCCTCCGGGTACTCGGTGATCACCGGCGGTGGGCCCGGCATCATGGAGGCGGCGAACAAGGGCGCCGCCGAGGCCGGGGGCACCTCCGTCGGCCTGGGGATCGAGCTGCCCTTCGAGCAGGGGATGAACGAGCACGTCAACCGCGGCGTGAGCTTCCGGTACTTCTTCGCCCGCAAGACGATGTTCGTCAAGTACGCCCAGGGTTTCGTCGTCCTGCCCGGGGGCTTCGGCACCTTCGACGAGCTCTTCGAGGCGCTCACCCTCGTCCAGACCCACAAGGTGACCGAGTTCCCCGTGGTGCTCGTCGGCAGCGACTACTGGGGCGGCCTGCTGGACTGGCTGCGGACCGTCGTCGCCGCGCGAGGCATGATCAAGGAGTCCGACCTGGACCTGCTGTACGTGACCGACAGCGCGGAGGACGCCGTCTCCCACGTCATCCGGCGCGGCCGCCAGCTCGCCGCCGAGCGACGCGCGTGATCCCACCGGCCGGCACCCCGCTCGTCCTGCGTGGTCGCGAGGTCGGCCGGGACGCCGACGGGGCGCGGCGACCGGTCGTCATGGCGATCGTCAACCGCACGACCGACTCCTTCTACGCCCCGGCGCGGCTCGCCGACGACGGCGCGGCGCTGACCGCCGCCCACCGGGCGTGGGAGGACGGCGCCGCGATCCTCGACATCGGCGGGGTCCGCGCCGGGACGGGACCCGCGGTGAGTGCGGCGGAGGAGATCGACCGGGTCGTCCCCTTCCTGGCCCTCGTCCGCCAGGAGATCCCCGAGCTGCTGCTGAGCGTCGACACCTGGCGCTCCGAGGTCGCGGCGGCGGCGATCGAGGCCGGGGCCGACCTCGTCAACGACACCTGGGCGGGGCACGACCCGGGACTCGTCGAGGTGGCGGGCGCGGCCGGGGTCGGGGTCGTCTGCTCCCACACCGGCGGGGCGCAGCCCCGGACCGACCCCTACCGGGTGGCCTATCCGGTCGCCGACGGGGCCGACGCCGGCGACCCCCGCGACGGCGTCGTGCACGACGTGCTGACCACGCTGCGGGCCGGCGCGGAACGGGCGGTCGCCTGCGGGGTGCCGCCGTCGTCCGTGCTCGTCGACCCCACGCACGACTTCGGCAAGAACACGTGGCACTCCCTGCACCTGCTGCGTCGGACCCCGGAGCTGGTCGCGCTCGGGTACCCCGTGCTCATGGCGCTCAGCCGCAAGGACTTCGTGGGCGAGACCCTGGACCTCCCCCCGGAGGAGCGGCTGCCGGGCACCCTCGCCGCCACCGCGCTCGCGGCGTGGCACGGTGCGCAGGTGTTCCGGAGCCACGACGTCGCGGCCACCCGCCAGGCGCTGGAGATGGTCGCCGCCGTGCGGGACGAGGCGCCCCCGCGGGTCGCCCTGCGCGGCCTCGCCTGACACCGGCTGTCCGGGTCGGCCAGTAGAATGGTGAGACGCACCTCATCCTGCCACGTGCAGTAACGGGGCGGAGGAACCGGACAACGGAATGGAGAGCCACACATGGCTGCGATGAAGCCGCGGACGGGCGACGGGCCCCTCGAGGTCACCAAGGAGGGACGCGGCATCGTCATGCGTGTTCCGCTGGAGGGCGGTGGTCGGCTGGTCGTCGAGCTGAACGCGACCGAGGCCGGCGAGCTGGGCGAGGCCCTCCAGGGTGTCGTCGGCTGACGACATCGGCAGCAGACTCCCGTGACGGACGGGCGTGGGACGGGGTGCGGCCCCCGGACCACGCCCGTCGCGTCTTTCCGGGACCGGTGCGGGCGTCCCTAGCGCCGGACGGCGAGCAGCAGCCCGTCCCCGGTGGGGACCATCGCCGGGACGAGCCGGTCGTCCGCGCGGACGGCGAGCGCCACCGCCCGGACGGCCGCGGCCGTCTCGCCGTGGCC
Organism: Isoptericola sp. 178; assembly: GCF_030586525.1. Classification (NCBI taxonomy): domain Bacteria; kingdom Bacillati; phylum Actinomycetota; class Actinomycetes; order Micrococcales; family Promicromonosporaceae; genus Isoptericola; species Isoptericola sp. 178. The sequence continues at coordinate 563,273 of NZ_JAUQYN010000002.1, forward strand.
CTCGGCGTCGGTGGCACGGCCGGCGAGCGCCGCGTCGACGACGCCCAGCACACCGCCGGGCCGCAGCAGCCCGATGGCCGCCTCCACGTGCGGAGCGAGCGAGAGGGCGTCGACGGCGACCAGCACGACGTCGTACGCCCCGTCGGTCAGGCGCGGCAGGACGTCCAGCGGCGGTCGCGTGATGACGCGCGTGCGGGAGCCCGCGACCTGCTCGTCGGCGAACACCGCCTTCGCGGCGCGCTGTCGGGCAGGGTCCGGGTCGATCGTGGTCAGGACACCGTCGGGCAGCATGCCCCGCAGCACCCACAGCGCCGTCACACCGGCGTCGCTGCCGATCTCGACCGCCGTCCGTGCCTGGGTCGCCGCCGCGACCACCCGCAGCAACGCACCCGTGCCGGGGGAGATGGTGGGGCAGCCCAGCCCGAACGCCCGTTCGCGGGCACGCCGCAGCGTCGCGTCCTCGGTGAGGAACGACTCGCTGAACGCCCAGGCGACCCGGCGGTCGTCCTGGGCCTCCGCCTCGGTGAAGATGACTCGGCCCCCCCTGATCGCTGGGCCGATGGTACGTGGGAACCTCCCAGGTTGCTCACACGTTCGCATGGCACGATGACCATGATGACCGAGACAGCCGGTGGCGGCACCGCCACGTGGGTCCCACCGACGTGGGACGAGATCGTGCGCGAGCACTCCGCACGTGTCTACCGGCTCGCCTACCGGCTGACCGGTGACCGCCAGGACGCCGAGGACCTCACCCAGGAGACGTTCCTGCGGGTGTTCCGGTCGCTGTCGAGCTACACCCCCGGGACGTTCGAGGGCTGGCTGCACCGCATCACCACGAACCTCTTCCTCGACCAGGTGCGGCGCAAGAAGCGCATCCGCTTCGAGGCCATGGGCGAGGACGCCTCCCGCGTCCAGTCCACCGACGACCGCAGCCGGCCCGAACGCGGGTACGAGCACGGCAACCTCGACCACGACGTCCAGGCCGCGCTGGACGGGCTGCGGCCCGAGTACCGCGCCGCCGTCGTCCTGTGCGACATCGAGGGGCTGAGCTACGAGGAGATCGCGGTCACGCTGGGCATCAAGATCGGGACCGTGCGGTCGCGGATCCACCGGGCCCGTGCCCAGCTGCGGGACGTCCTGGACCACCGTCGCGCGGACGTGGGCCGATGAGCGCCCACCTCGGGGACCGCGTGAGCGCGCTCGCGGACGGACAGCTGCCGCCGGGGGAGGCGGAGCGCGCCCTGGCCCACGTCGCGTGCTGCCCGCTGTGCTCGGCCGAGCTCGAGTCCGCTCGTGCGGCCCGCCGCCGGCTGGCCTCCGCCGCGGACGTGCACCCCACGGCCGAGCTCACCCAGCGCCTGCTGGACCTGTCCGCCTCGATCCCGCCCGCGGACGGCGACCCGCTGCGTGCCCCGGAGCGGGACACGGGGTGGGCCGCTCCGGAGGCGTGGCACACCACCCTGACGGGTGACGTCGTCGGCGCCGAGCGACGCCGCCGACGGCGTCGGGCCCTGCTCGTCGGTGCCGGGGGTGCGGGCGTGCTCGGCTGTGCGCTGTTCGTGCTCGGTCAGGCGCCGGTCGTCACGCCGGACACCTCGCGGGTGTCCGCCCTGACGACCCTCGCCGGGCAGGACGCGGCCGCCGGTGAGCCGGTGAGCGAGGCCGGCCTCGGCGGCACCGGGTTCGCGACGCCGTCGTCGCTGCCGCCCGGCTACGAGGTGGCGGCCGTGCGTGCCGGGGCGACGTCCTGCGTGATCGACCTGACCGGTCCCGACGGCCCCGTCGTCGTCCGGCAGCAGGTCGGGCGGCTGGCGGAGCAGACCGGTGCGTCGGTCCGGGCCGGCGAGGCCGGCCGCGACGACGTCGTCGTCTTCTCGCGCGACCCCTGGCACGTGGCGTGGCAGGCTGGGGACGTCGTCGTCGAGGTGACCACCGACGCACCCGAGGACGTCCTCGCCGAGATCGTCGCCGCTTTCCCGGAACGTGACTACGACGCCGGAGTCCTGCCGCAGATCACCCGTGGCTGGTCGACCGTGACTGGAGCCCTCACCCTCCCATGACATCCCCGGACCACGACCTCTTCGCCACCCCGGAGCCCCCGGCCCGTCGCCCCGACCCCGCGCCGACGCCCGCCGCCCGGGTGCCACGTCCTGCCGAGGACGCCGGCGCCGACCGTCCCGAGGAACGGCCCGCCGGCGAGCACGTCGAGCACGACGCGGGGCCCACGGCTCCGCAGGCGCCGGTGGCCCCCACGACCGCCCCGACCGCTCCACCGCCGCACGCCGCCCACCGTCGGCGTCCGGTGTCCCTCGGCGCCGGGCGGACGGCACTGGTCGTCGTCCTGGCGCTCGTCGTCGGGCTGCTCGGCGGGCTGCTCGGCGGCCGGATCACCGACCGCGCGGGCGAGGACGCCCCGGTCAGCGCCGACCTCCCGGTCAGCGCCGGGGTGCAGGACGACGGTGCGGACGACTCGCGGCCGGCCGGGTCGCACGCCGCCATCGCGGCCGGCGTGCTGCCCTCGGTCGTGTCCCTGGAGATCACCCGCTCCGGGGGCGGGGGCTCCTCCGGGTCCGGGTTCGTGCTGCGCGAGGACGGGTACATCCTCACCAACGACCACGTGGTCGCGCCGGGTGCCGGCGGGGGCGGTGACGTCGTGGTCGTGCTCGCCGACGGCAGCGAGCACGACGGTGAGATCGTCGGGCGCACGAGCGACTACGACCTGGCCGTGGTCAAGATCGACGTCGACGGACTGACCCCGCTCGTGCTCGGCGACTCCGACGACGTCGTCGTCGGAGACGCGGTCCTGGCCGTCGGTGCGCCGCTCGGGCTGGACTCGACCGTCACCGCGGGGATCGTCAGCGCCCTGCACCGTCCGGTGCAGGCCGGCGACCAGGCGACGACGGCGTTCATCGACGCCATCCAGACCGACGCGGCGATCAACCCGGGCAACTCCGGGGGACCGCTGGTCGACGCCGACGGCGAGGTCGTCGGCATCAACTCCGCGATCGCCCAGCCGCCGGGTGCGACGCAGGCCACCGGCAGCATCGGCCTGGGATTCGCGATCCCGGCCAACCAGGCGCGCACCACGGCCGAGCAGCTCATCGAGACCGGCCAGGCCACCTACCCCGTCATCGGCGTCCTGCTGGACACCTCGTACTCGGGGGAGGGCGTCCAGGTGTCCACCGAGGCGCAGGAGGGCATCCCGCCGGTCACGCCGGACGGCCCGGCCGACGTCGCCGGGGTCCGGGCCGGCGACGTGATCCTCGCGATCGACGACCGGCCGGTGTCCCGCAGCGACGAGCTGATCGTGGCGATCCGGGCCCGCCAGCCCGGCGACGCGGTGACGCTGCGCGTGCGCAGCGACGGCGAGGAGCGCGAGGTGCGGGTGGTGCTGCAGGAGCGCGCCAGCGAATGACGACGGCGCGGTACCGCCCGCGAGTCGGGACGGACTAGGCTGTCGGACGTGGGAGTCTTCGGCATCAACGGGGGCGAGCTCGTCGTCATCATCGTGCTGGCGCTGGTGCTCGTCGGCCCCGAGCGTCTGCCGCGTTACGCCGCGCAGCTCGGGCGGCTGGTCCGTCAGGGCAAGGCGATGCTGCAGGACGCCAAGACCCGGGTGGACGACGAGCTGGGCGACGAGTTCCGCGACGTCGACTGGCAGAAGCTCGACCCGCGTCAGTACGACCCCCGACGCATCGTCAAGGAAGCCCTGCTCGACGACCCCCCGGCTCGACCCGCGCAGCGGGCGTCCGCACGGGCCGGTGCGGCGGCAGGGGCCGCGGCCGGAGCGACGGCGACGGCAGGAGGGCTGGGCGTGGCCGGCAACACCGCCGTGCCCATGGCCTCTGCTGGCCCGCCCACGCCCGCACGGCCCCCGGGCGACGCGCCCCTCGACGGGCCCGCACCCTTCGACGACGAGGCCACGTGACGGTCTCGCCCCGCGCGTCCCACGACCTCGACCTCCCGGGTGATTCAGGCCCACCCGTCAGACCTGCCAGAATGAAGACCATGTCCGCATCCCCCTCCGCACCGGGCGCACCGTCCGGCACCCGCCCGCGCATCCTGTCCGGCATGCAGCCGACCGACTCCTCGCTGCACCTGGGCAACTACCTGGGTGCGCTGACGCAGTGGGTGGCCCTGCAGGACGACTACCAGGCGCTGTACTGCGTGGTCGACCTGCACGCACTGACCGTCAACCCGGAGCCGGCGGCGCTGCGCGAGCGGACCCGGGCCACGGCCGCGCAGTACCTGGCGGGCGGCGTCGACCCGGCCCGCTCGGCCCTGTTCGTGCAGTCCCACGTGCCGGAGCACACCGAGGTCGCCTGGTTGCTGAGCTGCCAGACGGGGTTCGGCGAGGCCAGCCGCATGACGCAGTTCAAGGACAAGTCGGCGCGCCAGGGCACCGACGGCACCACCGTCGGGCTGTTCACCTACCCCGTGCTGATGGCGGCGGACATCCTGGTCTACGACGCCGCCCTGGTGCCGGTCGGCGAGGACCAGCGTCAGCACCTCGAGCTGACCCGGAACCTCGCCGAGCGGCTCAACGCCCGGTTCGGCGCAGGGACCGCCGTCGTGCCCGAGGCCCACATCGTCACGGCCACCGCCAAGATCCAGGACCTGCAGAACCCCACCGCGAAGATGTCGAAGTCGAACGCGGGCGGCAAGGGCGTGATCTGGCTGCTGGAGAACCCGAAGAAGGCCGCGAAGGCCATCAAGTCGGCGGTCACCGACGCCGACGACTCCTACGCCGTCTACTTCGACCGGGAGAAGAAGCCCGGGATCTCCAACCTGCTGTCGATCTACTCGGCCGTGACCGGCCGGGAGGTGGACGACATCGCCGCGGAGTACGACGGGCGCGGGTACGGGTACCTCAAGGTCGACCTCGCCGACGCCGTCGTGGCCTTCCTCGAGCCGTTCCAGGAGCGCGCGAACACCTACCTGTCGGACCCGGCCGAGCTCGACAAGGTGCTCGACGACGGCGCGGCCCGGGCGCGGGAGATCGCCGGCGGGGTGAAGGACCGGCTCTTCGACCGCTTCGGGCTGCTGCCGCGGGGCGTCCGGTGAGGATCCCTCCCCGGGGCCCCGGCCAGGTGCGGATCGGCATCGCCATCGCGGTGCCCGAGCCGTACGCCTCGCAGCTGCAGGACGCCCGGTCGCGGTTCGAGGACCCCTTGGCCCAGGCGATCCCGCCGCACATCACCGTCATCGGGCCGACCGTCGTGGACCGTGCCGACATGCCCACCGTCGGCGAGCACCTGCGGAAGGTCGCCGACGAGATGCCCCCCTTCCGGGTGCACCTGCGGGGTACCGGCACGTTCCGGCCGGTGTCCCCGGTCGTGTTCATGACGCTGGCCGAGGGCATCGCCGAGTGCGAGCTGCTCGAGCAGCAGACCCGGTCCGGGGTGCTCGCCCAGGAGCTCCGGTTCAACTACCACCCGCACGTCACGATCGCCCACGAGGTGCCCGAACCCGCGCTCGACCGCGCCTTCGACGAGATGGCCGGCTACGAGGCCGTCTTCGAGGTCACGGAGATCTGGCAGTACGAGCACGGGGACGACGGCGTCTGGCGTCCCCAGCGTCCGTTCACGCTGCGCGGCCGGAAGCAGATGCTCCGGCCGTCCTGACCGCGGTCGCCGCCGCGCCGACCGCGACGCCCCACCGCCGACAGGACCGGCGGCTAGGGTCGAGGACGTGTCCGAACGTCTCGATCGGTGGAAGGACCGGGCGACCCGCCTGGTCGGGTGGGTCAAGGACCGGCGTGAGGTCCGCGCGCTGCAGTGGTACATGGCCCGGCGCGGCAACCTGCTGTCGGGCGGGATCGCCTACACGGCGCTTTTCGCCCTCGGTGCGGGTCTGACGATCGGCTTCTCGGTGTACTCCAGGACCCTGGGCAGCAACGACGAGCTGATGGCGCAGGTGACCGACGAGATCGAGCTGTGGCTGCCCGGGCTGATCGGTGACGGTGAGAACCAGCTCGATCCCGCGGACCTGGTCGTCCAGGACCTCTGGAACGTGACCACGCTCGTCGCCGCCGTGGTGCTGCTGTGGACCGCCATCAGCTTCATGGGCGCGCTGCGCCACTCGATCCGCACCATGTTCGACGCGCCCGTCGTCGGGGTGAACCCCGTGCTGGCGAAGGTCTGGCAGCTCGCCGGGTTCGTCCTGCTCGGCTCCATGATCGTCGTGACGGCGGCCGCGAGCATCGTGACCACCCAGGTCGAGGACTGGCTCGGTGACTCGGGTGCCCTGGGCGCGCTGCTCTCCGCCGGGAGCCTGGCGGTCGCCCTGGTGCTGGACGCCGTCATCGTCTTCCTCATGGTGCGCGTCCTGAGCAGGGTCCGGCCGCGCCGGGCTCGGGACCTGGTCATCGGGTGCCTGGTGGCCGCGGCGGTCTCGGGGGCGCTGCGCTCCGCGGGGACCTCGCTGGTGACGTCGAGCGTGTCGAGCAACATCCTGCTCGGTTCCTTCGTCACCCTCGGCACGATCCTGCTGCTCGCGAACGTGCTGTCCCGCGTGCTGCTGATGATCTGCGCCTGGATGCACGACCCCCCGCGGATGGACGAGGTGGTCCGCGCCGAGGAGGAGGTCGAGGCGATGCGGCACGCCGAGGAGATCGAGCGCATGGCTCGCCAGGGCGCGGGTCGCGGGAAGCCGTACAGCCCGGTGGTCCGCGGGGTGCGCCGCGCACGCTACACCCCCTGAACCGCTGAACGGACGGCGAAGCCCGGCACGACGACCGTCGTGCCGGGCTTCACCGAGTGAGGCAGGTGCTCAGAAGGCGCGGGTGATCATCGCCCGCTTGACCTCCTGGATCGCCTTGGTGACCTCGATGCCTCGCGGGCAGGCCTCGGTGCAGTTGAAGGTCGTGCGGCAGCGCCACACGCCCTCCTTGTCGTTGAGGACCTCCAGGCGCTGGGTGCCGCCCTGGTCGCGAGAGTCGAAGATGAACCGGTGGGCGTTGACGATCGCCGCCGGGCCGAAGTACTGGCCGTCGGTCCAGAACACGGGGCAGGACGACGTGCACGCCGCGCACAGGATGCACTTGGTGGTGTCGTCGAACCGGTCGCGGTCGGCCTGCGACTGGATGTTCTCCCGGCTCGGCTCGTTCCCCGAGGTGATGAGGAACGGCATGATCTCGCGGTAGGAGGCGAAGAACGGCTCCATGTCGACCACGAGGTCCTTGAGCACCGGCAGGCCCTTGATGGCCTCGACGGTGATCGGCTTGTCCGGGTTGATGTCCTTCAGCAGCGTCTTGCACGCCAGCCGGTTGCGGCCGTTGATCCGCATGGCGTCCGAGCCGCACACGCCGTGTGCGCAGGACCGGCGGAACGTCAGCGAGCCGTCGAGCTCCCACTTGATCTTGTGCAGGGCGTCCAGGACACGGTCGGTGCCGTGCGCGGTGACCGTGTGCTCCTCCCAGTACGGCTCGGAGGCGACCTCCGGGTTGTACCGGCGGATCTTCAGCGTGACCTGGAAGGAGGAGACGGCACCCGCCTGCGACTCCGAGCCGGAGGTGTCGGTCGAGTTCTCGAGAACAGCAGTCATCAGTACTTCCGCTCCATCGGCTCGTAGCGCGTCATGGTGACGGGCTTGGACCCGAGGACGACCTTGTAGTCCCCGAAGTCCTCGACGTGGTCGAAGTAGCCCGCGACATGCCCGTCGGCGGCGTCGGGGGCCGACGTCGGACGGCGGTACGCCATCGTGTGCAGCATGTAGTTGTCGTCGTCCCGGTCCGGGAAGTCCTCGCGGTAGTGACCGCCCCGGGACTCGCGCCGGTTGAGCGCCGCGACGACGGTGACCTCGGCGATGTCGAGCAGGAAGCCCAGCTCGATCGCCTCCAGGAGGTCGGTGTTGAACAGCGAGCCCTTGTCCTGGACCGACACGTTGCGGTACCGCTTCTGCAGCTCGCGGATCTCGGCGGCGGCCTTGTTCAGCGACTCGTCGGTGCGGAAGACCTGGGCGTTGGCGTCCATCGTCTCCTGCAGCGCCTGGCGCACGTCGGCGACGCGCTCGCCGTCGGGGCGGTCGCGCATCTCGGAGAGCTGCGCCTCGACCCGTGCCGTCGGCTCCTCGACGATCGGCAGGTGCTGCTCGACGGTCTGCGCGTAGGCGGCGGCCGACCGGCCGGCCCGCTTGCCGAAGACGTTGATGTCGAGCAGGGAGTTGGTGCCCAGACGGTTGGACCCGTGCACGGAGACGCAGGCGACCTCACCGGCGGCGTAGAGCCCCTTGACGACGTTGTGGCCGTCGCGCAGGACCTCGCCCTTGATGTTCGTCGGCACGCCACCCATCGCGTAGTGCGCGGTGGGGTAGACGGGCACCGGCTCGGTGTACGGCTCGATGCCGAGGTAGGTGCGGGCGAACTCGGTGATGTCCGGCAGCTTGGCGTCGATGTGCGCCGGCTCGAGGTGCGTCAGGTCCAGCAGGACGTAGTCCTTGTTCGGGCCGGCGCCGCGGCCCTCGCGGACCTCGTTCGCCATGGACCGCGCCACGATGTCGCGGGGCGCGAGGTCCTTGATGGTCGGGGCGTAGCGCTCCATGAACCGCTCGCCGTCGGCGTTGCGCAGGATGCCGCCCTCGCCGCGGGCCGCCTCGGACAGCAGGATGCCCAGGCCGGCCAGACCCGTGGGGTGGAACTGGAAGAACTCCATGTCCTCCAGCGGCAGGCCGCGGCGGTAGGCCAGCGCCATGCCGTCACCGGTCAGGGTGTGGGCGTTGGAGGTCGTCTTGAAGATCTTGCCCGCACCGCCGGTGGCGAACACGACCGCCTTGGTCTGGAAGACGTGCAGCTCGCCGGTGGCCAGGTCGTAGGCGACCACGCCGGTGGCGTTGACCTCGGCGCCGTCCTCGATCTGCTCGGTCGTCAGGTCGTGGTCGGTGAGCAGGTCCAGCACATAGAACTCGTTGTAGAACTCGACGTCCTGCTTCACGCAGTTCTGGTACAGCGTCTGCAGGATCATGTGACCCGTGCGGTCCGCGGCGTAGCAGGCGCGACGCACGGCCGCCTCACCGTGGTTGCGCGTGTGCCCGCCGAAGCGGCGCTGGTCGATCCGGCCCTCCGGCGTGCGGTTGAACGGCAGTCCCATCCGCTCCAGGTCGAGCACGGCGTCGATGGCCTCCTTGGCCATCACCTCCGCGGCGTCCTGGTCGACGAGGTAGTCGCCGCCCTTGATCGTGTCGAAGGTGTGCCACTCCCAGTTGTCCTCCTCGACGTTCGCCAGGGCGGCGCACATGCCGCCCTGGGCGGCGCCGGTGTGGGAGCGCGTGGGGTACAGCTTGGAGATGACGGCGGTGCGGGCGCCCTTGGACGCCTCGAGCGCCGCGCGCATGCCGGCGCCACCTGCGCCGACGATGACGACGTCGTACTGGTGGGTCTGCATCGGTTCCGATGCCTCCTGCGGACGGTGGTGGTTCAGCGGGTGGGGTGGTGCGCGCGGCTCAGGCCGTGCAGAACGAGGCGAGCAGCTCCGCCGGGGCGTCCGGCGGGCACGGGTCGAAGGTGAAGATCACCAGCGTGCCGAGCACGACGGTGATGGTGAACGCCAGGTACAGCAGGCTCTTGAGCACGCCGCGGGTGACGTCCCGCTGGGCGTAGTCGTTGATGATCGTCCGGACGCCGTTGGTGCCGTGGATCATGGCCAGCCAGAGCATCAGCAGGTCCCAGATCTGCCAGAAGGGGCTCGACCACTTGCCGCCGACGAACGCGAAGTCGATGGCCTTGACGCCGTCGCCGACCATGAGGTTGACGAAGAGGTGCCCGAAGACCAGCACGACGAGGAGGACGCCGGAGGCCCGCATGAAGACCCACGAGTAGAGCTCGTAGTTGCCCCGGGTGGTCTTGCGACGCACGTACGGGGAGCGGGGCGTGGGGATGTCGGTCTGCGTAGTCATCATTCGGCTCCGAACACGTTCATCAGGTGGCGGGGCAGGAATCCGGCCATCGTCACGACGAGCAGGCCGAGCACGACCCAGAGCATGACTCGCTGGTAGCGGGCCCCCTCCGACCAGAAGTCGACGAGCGCGATGCGCAGGCCGTTGAACGCGTGGAAGACGATCGCGGCCACCAGGCCGGCCTCTCCCAGCCCCATGATCGGCGTCTGGTAGGTGCCGATGACGGCGTTGTACGCCTCGGGGGAGACGCGCACGAGCGACGTGTCGAGCACGTGCACGAGCAGGAAGAAGAAGATCGACACGCCGGTCACGCGGTGCGCGACCCAGGACCACATGCCTTCACGGCCGCGGTAGAGCGTGCCAGCGGGGGCAGTCGGCACGGTGGGGCCTCCATTGGCGGATGCTGGCGGGGTTACGTGAGGACACTGTAGTGACACCCGGTTGCGATCGGGTCACGGCCGCCGAAAAAATGGCGTCCGCGTGGTGGATCTGTGATCGATCCCACAGGGGTCACGTCGTCCCGACGCCCGGCGTCACTATGCTGCGAACATGCTTTCTGCTATTCCCGGGTTCCGTGCCGTCATCCCCGCCGGGGGGTCCGGGACCCGTCTGTGGCCGCTCTCGCGCGCGGGCGCCCCGAAGTTCCTGCACGACCTGACCGGTTCCGGGCGCAGCCTGCTGCAGGGCACCGCCGACCGGTTGACGCCGCTCACCGGTCCCGACGGCGTCGTCGTCGTCACGGGGACGGCGCACGCCGCCGCCGTGCGCGCCCAGCTCCCCGGGCTCGGCGAGGACCAGGTGCTGGCCGAGCCGTCGCCGCGCGACTCGATGGCGGCGATCGGGCTGGCCGCGGCCGTGCTGGAGCGACGCCACGGCGAGGTCGTCCTCGGGTCCTTCGCCGCGGACCAGGTCATCTCCGGCACCCGCGAGTTCGAGCGCTCGGTGCGCGAGGCGGTGGAGGCCGCCCGGGCGGGGTACGTCACGACGATCGGCATCGCCGCGTCCCGCCCCTCGACCGCGTTCGGCTACGTCCACGGGGCCGAGCCCCTCGGCCTCGAGGGGGCGCCGAGCGCCGTGCACGTCAGCGGGTTCACGGAGAAGCCCGACGCCGAGACGGCGCGCACCTACCTGGCCTCGGGGGAGTACCGCTGGAACGCCGGGATCTTCGTCGCGAGCACGGACGTGCTGCTCGGTCACCTGGCCGCGCAGCGCCCGGCGCTGCACGACGGGCTGCGCCGGATCGCCGCGGCGTGGGACACGCCGGACCGTGACCGGGTGCTGGCCGAGACCTGGCCGGGGCTGGAGCGGATCGCCATCGACCACGCCGTCGCCGAGCCGGTTGCCGCGGACGGCGGCGTCGCCATGGTCCCGGGCCCGTTCGGCTGGGACGACGTCGGTGACTTCAACTCCCTGGCGGCGCTGCTGCCGGCCGACGACGACGCGGGGTCGAAGGTGCTCGGCGAGAGCGCCGACGTCGTCCGGGTCCAGAGCGCCGGGTCGGTCGTCGTCCCGGCGAGCGGCCGGACCGTGACGTTGCTGGGCATCGACGACGTGGTCGTCGTCGACACCCCCGACGCCGTCCTGGTGACCACGCGTGCCCGGGCCCAGCAGGTCCGGAGCATGGTCGACGCGGTCCGCGACCACGGGCGGGAGGACCTGCTGTGAGCGCGGCGGCCCGGGCGCGCCTCGACGAGGTCGTCGCCGCCCTGGAGGACGAGGTCGTGGCGGTGCGCCGTGACCTGCACGCCCACCCGGAGACGGCGCGTCAGGAGGTCCGGACGACGGCGGTGCTGGCCGAGCGGCTGCGGGCCGCCGGGCTGCAGCCCCGGCTGCTGGACGGGACCGGGCTGACGTGCGACGTCGGCCCGGACGTCCCGGGCCGGGGGCGCACGGCCCTGCGCGCGGACATCGACGCCCTGCCCCTGGACGACGTGTGCGGCTGCGACTTCGTCTCGACCGTGCCGGGGGTGGCGCACGCGTGCGGCCACGACGTCCACGCGGCGGTCGTCCTCGGCGCCGGTCTCGCCCTGGCGCGGCTCGCCGAGGAAGGCCTCCTGGAGACCGGGGTCCGCCTGATCTTCCAGCCGGCCGAGGAGATCATGCCCGGCGGTGCCCACGACGTCCTGGCCCAGGGGGTCCTGGACGGTGTGGAGCGGATCGTCGCGGTGCACACCGAGCCGAAGCTCGACGTCGGGCGGCTCGGGACGCGGATCGGCCCGATCACCTCCGCCTCCGACCTCGTCACCGTGACGCTCTCCTCCAGCGGCGGGCACACCTCCCGGCCGCACCTGACCGGTGACGTCGTCTACGCCCTGGGCCAGGTCATCACCCAGGTGCCGGCGGTGCTCGGGCGACGGCTGGACCCGCGTTCGGGCGTCAACCTCACCTGGGGCGCCGTCGAGGCGGGCAACGCCCACAACGCCATCCCGGCCACGGGGGTGGCCAAGGGCACCCTGCGGTGCCTGGACGTGCGGGCGTGGGAGCGGGCCGGCCAGGTCCTGCTCGACGCCGTCGAGCAGGTCGTGGCCCCGTACGACGTCGAGGTCAGCGTCTACCACCTGCGCGGCGTCCCGCCGGTCGACAACGACGCCGAGGTCACGGCCGCCCTCGAGGCGGCGGGTGCCGCGGTGCTCGGCGAGGACGGCGTGGTGCTCACCGAGCAGTCCCTGGGCGGGGAGGACTTCGCCTGGTACCTGACCAAGGTGCCCGGGGCGATGGCACGGCTCGGCACCGCGACCCCGGGGCAGCGCCGGTACGACATCCACCAGGGCGACCTGGTCGTCGACGAGCGTGCCATCGCGATCGGTGCGCGGGTCCTGGCGAGGGTCGCGCTCGGGTGATCCCGACCGGCTGTGACGTACGTCATTCCGCCGTCGTTCCCATTCGATAACGACTCGGACACGGGTTGGGCTCGTGGTCCTGCGGGCCCGCACGCATGGTTAGGCTGTCATCTCTGATCGTGAGACGGGGACGATCCCGGGCTCACCCACCACCCTCATCGACAGGAGCGACAGGTGAAGAGTGCGATCAAGTTCACCGCCCTCGCCGGCGCGGCCGCGCTGACCCTCGCGGCGTGCGGAGCGGCCCCGGAGGACACGGCCGACGAGAGCACGGAGACGGGGGCCGAGACCGAGGCCGTCGACTTCTCCCCGTGCATCGTCTCCGACCAGGGCGGCTTCGACGACAAGAGCTTCAACCAGCTCAGCTTCGAAGGCGCCCAGCAGGCGGCCGAGGAGCTCGGCGCCGAGCTGACGGACGTGCAGTCGCAGTCCGAGACCGACTTCCAGCCGAACCTGCAGTCGCTGGTCGACCAGGGCTGCGACGCCATCGTGTCGGTGGGCTTCGCCCTCTCGGCCGACACGGTCGAGTCGGCGAACGCCAACCCGGAGACCCACTACATCCTCGTCGACGACGCCGCGGACAACGACTTCGACGGCGAGACCGACGCGGACAACATCAAGCCGCTGCTGTACAACACGGCCGAGGCCGCGTTCCTGGCGGGCTACCTGTCGGCGGGCTACTCCGAGGCCGGCAAGGTCGGCACCTTCGGCGGCCAGCCGTTCCCGACCGTGACGATCTTCATGGACGGCTTCAAGCAGGGCGTCGAGCACTACAACGAGGTCAACGACGCGGACGTCGAGGTCATCGGCTACTCCGGCGGCGAGGACGGTGCCTTCACCGGCGGCTTCACCGCCAACGAGACGGCCAAGACCACGGCGAAGAACATCCTCGACCAGGGTGTCGACGTGATCCTCCCCGTCGGTGGCCCGATCTACCAGTCGGCCATCGCGGCGATCGAGGACTCCGGGCGCGACGTCGCGCTCGTGGGCGTCGACGCCGACTTCTACGAGACGGACCCGACCACCCAGGAGTACGTGCTGACCTCCATCCTCAAGCGGATGGACGTCTCCACCTACGAGGCCGTCCTCGCGGCGGGTCAGGGCGAGTTCGACCCGGAGACCTACGTCGGCACGCTGGAGAACGAGGGCGTCGGCCTGGCTCCGCTGCACGACTTCGAGGACAAGGTGGACCCGGAGCTCATGACCGAGGTCGACGAGCTGCGCCAGCAGATCATCGACGGCGAGCTCGAGGTCACGTCGTACCTGGCCGAGTGACCGGCTGAGGACCGACTGCCGCGACGGCGGGACACGGTGGGTTCGCCCACCGTGTCCCGCCGTGCGGCGCGGCCTAGGCTGGCCGGCAGAAACGTAAGGAAAGGGCGGCTGACCGCGATGAGGCTCGAGCTGCGTGGGATCACCAAGCGCTTCGGCGCGCTGGTGGCGAACGACCACATCGACCTGGTGGTCGAACCGGGGGAGATCCACTGCCTCCTGGGCGAGAACGGCGCTGGCAAGTCCACGCTGATGAACGTCCTGTACGGGCTCTACGACGCCGACGAGGGCGAGATCCTCCTGGACGGCGAGGTCCAGAACTTCCAGGGCCCCGGCGACGCGATGGGCGCCGGGATCGGCATGGTGCACCAGCACTTCATGCTCGTGCCGGTGTTCTCCGTGGCCGAGAACGTCATGCTCGGCCACGAGACGACGTCGGGCCCGGGCATCCTCGACCTGGCGGCGGCGCGCGAGACCGTCCGCAGCACCGCCGACCGCTTCGGGTTCCACGTGGACCCGGACGCGCTCGTGGAGGACCTGCCCGTCGGTGTCCAGCAGCGCGTGGAGATCATCAAGGCGCTCAGCCGTGACGCCCAGGTGCTCGTCTTCGACGAGCCGACCGCGGTGCTCACACCGCAGGAGACCGACGAGCTGATGGCGATCATGCGTCAGCTCAAGGACGAGGGCAAGGCCATCGTCTTCATCACCCACAAGCTGCGCGAGGTGCGCGAGGTCGCCGACCGCATCACCGTCGTCCGGCACGGCAAGGTCGTCGGCGAGGCCGAGCCGACCGCGTCGGACAACGAGCTCGCCTCGCTCATGGTCGGCCGGGCGGTCCAGCTCACCGTCGACAAGGAGCCCCCGCGGCACGGCGAGAACGAGCTCGCCGTGGAGCACCTCGTGGTCGCGCGCCCGGACGGCCAGGTCGTCGTCGACGACGTCAGCTTCACCGTCCACGGCGGCGAGATCCTCGTGGTCGCGGGCGTGCAGGGCAACGGGCAGACGGAGCTCACCGAGGCGCTCATCGGCCTGTACCCGGACTTCGAGGGGTCGATCCGCCTCGACGGCGAGGAGCTCAAGGGCCGCAGCGTCCGCAAGGTCCTCGACGCGGGAGTCGGCTTCGTGCCCGAGGACCGCAGCACCAGCGGCCTGGTCGGCGAGTTCACGATCGCCGAGAACCTCATCCTCGACCGGACCGACGGCGCACCGTTCGTGCGGGCGGGGTCGCTGCAGCTCGGCCTGCGCGACGAGTTCGCGCGCGAGAAGGTCGACGAGTTCGACGTCCGGACGACGGGTATCGACCTGCCGGTCGGTCGCCTGTCCGGCGGCAACCAGCAGAAGGTCGTCCTCGCGCGGGAGATGTCCCGCGAGCTGCGGCTGCTCGTGGCGGCCCAGCCGACCCGCGGCGTCGACGTCGGCTCCATCGAGTTCATCCACAAGCGCATCGTCGAGACCCGTGACCAGGGGATCCCGGTCGTCGTGGTCTCGACGGAGCTCGACGAGGCGGTGGCCCTCGCCGACCGGATCATGGTCATGTACCGCGGTCGCGTCGTCGGCATCGTGCCCGCCGACACCCCGCGCGACGTGCTCGGCCTCATGATGGCCGGCGTCGCGCCCGAGAGCGAAGGAGACGCCGCGTGAGCGAGACTCCGGACCGGCACTCCGCCGACTCCTCCGACAACCGGCTCGCGGCCGACATGGAAAAGGTCGACCCCGCGGCCGACCCGGGCCTCGCCGAGGCGCTGGAGCAGGACCGCGCCCGCGAGGCCGAGCTCGCCGAGGAGGACGGTCGCTGGCAGGACGCCTTCCACCGGATCATCTCCGGTGGCTGGGCCGTGTCGCTCGGCGCGATCCTGCTCGCCGTCCTCGCCGGGTCGCTGATGATCATCGTCACCGACGAGGCCGTCCAGCAGGCGTCCGGCTACTTCTTCTCCCGGCCCTCCGACACGTTCGCGGCGGTCGGAGAGGCCGTCGGGGGCGCCTACTCGGCCCTCTTCCAAGGGGCCGTGTACAACTTCCAGGCCGAGACGTTCGCCGGAGCCATCCGGCCGCTGACGCAGACGCTGACCAACGCGACGCCGTTGATCGCCGCCGGTCTCGGCGTGGCGATCGCCTTCCGCGCGGGCCTGCTCAACATCGGTGGTCAGGGCCAGATGCTCATGTCCGCCGCCGCGGCCGGCTGGGTCGGGTTCGGCGTCACCGGGCTGCCGTTCCCGCTTCACCTGATCCTCGCCCTGGTCGCGGGCATCCTCGCCGGCGCCCTCTGGGCCGGTATCGCGGGTCTGCTCAAGGCGCGCACCGGGGCCCACGAGGTCATCGTGACGATCATGCTCAACTACGTCGCGTTCTACCTGCTGTCGTACTTCCTGGCGACGCCCGGGCTGATGCAGGCACCGGGGTCGGCGAACCCGAAGACCCCGCCGACACCCGAGTCCGCACAGCTGCCCCCGCTCCTCGGTGAGCGGTACAACCTGCACTGGGGCTTCATCCTGGCGCTGATCGCCGTCGCCGTCGTGTGGTGGATCCTCAACCGCTCGGCCGTCGGCTTCTCCTACCGGGCCGTGGGGCAGAACCCGCGCGCCGCGCGGGTCGCCGGCATCGACGTCTCGCGGTCCACCGTCTCGGTGATGCTCGTCGCCGGTGCGCTGGTCGGTCTGGCCGGTGTCACCCAGGTCCTCGGGACCGTGACCACCGGGTTCGGGGCGGACATCGACGCCGGGATCGGCTTCGACGCCATCACCGTGGCCCTGCTGGGCAACTCGAACCCGATCGGCGTGCTCGGTGCGGGCATCCTCTTCGGCGGGTTCAAGGCGGGTGGTTCCGCGATGCAGGCCGCCGAGGGCATCCCCATCGAGATCGTGCTCGTCGTGCAGTCCCTCATCGTGCTGTTCATCGCGGCACCGCCGCTGGTGCGCGCGATCTTCCGGCTCCCGCAGCCGGGCAGCAAGCCGAAGAAGAAGCGGTCGCAGGCCGCGCGGAAGGAGGTGGCGGCATGACCGCCCCGACCGTGGACGGCGCCACCACGGGTGCGCCGGACGCGCCCCGCACCGTCAGCACCATCTCGTGGAAGACGCCGATCGCGCTGGCCGTCGTGCTGGCGCTGTACGCCCTGCTGATGCTGCTCGCCCCGCGCGAGGGCAGCGCACGCTTCGCCCTGTCCACCCCGACGGACTTCTTCCAGATCCCGGTGTACGTGATCCCGGGCATGGGCACCGCCTGGGTGTGCGCCGCCGTCGCCGCGGCGCTGCTCGTCGTCTCGGTCCTGGCGACCCGTGACGGTCGCCGGACGCCGCTGTGGGTGACCAGCGTGTACGCCGCCGCCCTGCTCTTCGGCTTCCTCGCCTGGGCCGCCGCGGGCAGCCCGCGCGACCTGTCCGTCGTCGGGCTACTCGGTGGCGCCGTCGCGCTGTCCGTGCCGCTGGTGTACGGCTCGTTGAGCGGTGTCATCGGTGAGCGGTCGGGCACGATCAACATCGCCATCGAGAGCCAGCTCCTGGCCGGTGCGTTCACCGCGGCGGTCGTGGGGTCGCTGACCAACAGCCCGTGGGCCGGGCTGGTGGCGGCCATGATCGCCGCTGCGCTGGTCGGCCTCGTCCTGGCGGTCTTCACGATCACCTACCGGGTGAACCAGATCATCGTCGGTGTGGTCCTCAACGTGCTGGTGATCGGCCTGACGAGCTTCTTCTACTCGCTGGTCCTGGTCCCCAACACCCAGACGCTGAACTCCACGACCCGGTTCGAGCGCCTGCCGATCCCGTTCCTCGAGCGGATCCCCGTCATCGGCCCGGTGCTGTTCGACCAGACGATCGTCGTGTACCTGATGCCCGTCGTCGTCTTCCTCGTCTGGTACGGCCTGTTCCGCACCCGGTGGGGGCTGCGGCTGCGTGCCGTGGGCGAGCACCCGCGCGCCGCGGACACCGTCGGCATCGAGGTGCTGCGCACCCGGTACCGCGCGCTGCTGATCGCCGGTGCCGTGGGCGGCATGGGCGGTGCGTTCTACACGGTGGTCTCCATCAACCAGTTCAACCGCGAGATGACCGCGGGCGCGGGCTTCATCGCCCTGGCCGCGATGATCTTCGGCAAGTGGAACCCCGTCCGGGCGGCCCTGGCCGGCCTGCTCTTCGGGTTCGCCACGAACCTGCAGAACGTGCTCTCGGTCGTCGGGTCGCCGGTGCCGAGCCAGTTCATGCTGATGCTGCCGTACATCGTGACGCTGTTCGCCGTCGCCGGGCTCGTCGGCCGGTCGCGGCCACCAGCAGCGCTGGCCAGGCCGTACACGAAGGAGTAGCGCCGTGACGTCCTCGATCGACTGGGACGCCCTGCGGTCGGCCGCCACGGACGTGACCCGCCACGCCTACGTGCCGTACTCCGGGTACGCCGTCGGCGCGGCGGCGTACGCGGACGACGGCCGGCTGCTGGTGGGCTGCAACGTCGAGAACGCCGCCTACGGCGTCACGCTGTGCGCCGAGTGCTCCCTCGTCTCGGCCCTGGTGACCGGTGGTGGCGGGCGGCTGACCGCCTTCACGTGCGTCGACGCCCGCGGCCGCGTCATCACCCCCTGCGGCCGTTGCCGCCAGCTGCTGTGGGAGCACGGCGGTGCCGACCTGATCGTCGAGACGCCTCTCGGCGTCGTACCCATGTCCGACCTGCTGCCGCAGGCGTTCGGACCGGAGGACCTGGAACGATGAGCGAACCGTTCGACGCCGTCGACGTCATCCGCACCAAGCGGGACCGACACCACCTGTCGGACGCCCAGATCGACTGGGTGATCGACGCCTACACGCGGGGTGTCGTCGCCGAGGAGCAGATGTCCGCCCTCGCGATGGCGATCCTGCTCAACGGGATGAGCCGGGGCGAGATCTCCCGCTGGACGCAGGCGATGATCGCCTCCGGCGAGCGGATGGACTTCTCCTCGCTGACGCGACCGACGGCCGACAAGCACTCGACCGGTGGCGTGGGGGACAAGATCACCCTGCCGCTGGCCCCGCTGGTCGCGGCGTTCGGTGTGGCCGTCCCGCAGCTCTCGGGCCGCGGTCTCGGCCACACCGGCGGCACGCTCGACAAGCTCGAGTCGATCCCCGGGTGGCGCGCCGCGTTGAGCAACGAGGACATGCTCGCCCAGCTCGACGACGTCGGCGCCGTCATCTGCGCCGCGGGTGCGGGACTCGCCCCGGCGGACAAGAAGCTCTACGCGCTGCGGGACGTGACGAGCACCGTCGAGGCGGTGCCCCTCATCGCGAGCTCGATCATGTCCAAGAAGATCGCCGAGGGCACGGGCGCGCTCGTCCTGGACGTCAAGGTCGGCTCCGGCGCGTTCATGAAGGAGCTGGCCCAGGCGCGCGAGCTCGCCCGCACCATGGTCGAGCTGGGCACCGACGCCGGGGTCCGCACCGTCGCCCTGCTGACCGACATGTCGGTCCCGCTCGGGCGCACGGCCGGGAACGCGCTGGAGGTCCGGGAGTCGGTCGAGGTGCTCGACGGCGGCGGCCCGGACGACGTCGTCGACCTGACCGTGGCGCTGGCCGTCGAGATGCTCGCCGCGGCCGGTCGTCCCGCGGACGAGGACGACGTCCGCCGCGCCCTGAGCGACGGACGGGCCATGGACGTCTGGCGGCGCATGATCGCCGCGCAGGGCGGTGACCCGGACGCGCCCCTGCCGACGGCGACGCACCAGCACCAGGTCGTCGCCGACCGTGACGGCGTGGTCACCGAGCTCGACGCCTACGCCGTCGGC
The DNA here is from genome assembly GCF_030586525.1 of Isoptericola sp. 178. Lineage (NCBI taxonomy): Bacteria > Bacillati > Actinomycetota > Actinomycetes > Micrococcales > Promicromonosporaceae > Isoptericola > Isoptericola sp. 178. The sequence goes on from NZ_JAUQYN010000002.1 coordinate 583,010, forward strand.
GTCGCGGCCTGGCGCCTCGGTGCGGGTCGCTCCCGCAAGGAGGACCCGGTGCAGGCCGGCGCCGGCGTCGAGATCCATGCGCGGCCGGGCGAGCAGGTGGTGGCCGGTCAGCCGGTCCTGACGCTGCACACGGACACGCCCGAGCGGTTCGAGCGTGCCCTGGACGCGCTCGACGGCGGGTGGTCGCTGGGCCCGGTCGGCACGGCCGTGTCGCGTCGTCCGATCGTCCTGGACCGTCTGCACTGAGCCACCTCGCGTCGAGGCGCTCGGCACGACACCATGGGGGCATGAGCACCACCCCGAACGACGCCTGGCGGGACGCGGGTCTGGAGACCCCCGACGACACCACGAGCCTGGTCGAGGAGGCCGGGGCGCCGCCTGCGCGGCCGCAGCACGAGGCCGAGGTCGAGGACTACCACCCGGGCTTCCCCCGGCCGGACCTGGAGGGGTCCGCCAACGAGGCGGACGTGGTCGAGCAGGACATCGAGGTGCCGTCCGACGATCCGGACGACCTCGGCGGCACCGCGTCCGCGTGAGTCCGCTCACGGCGCGGCGGAGGAGTCCTCCGCCGTGCCGTGGGCGCAGGTAGGTTGGGGGCCATGACGCAAGCCCTTCTCGACGCCATCGGCGATCTGCCCAAGGTCCTGCTGCACGACCACCTCGACGGCGGGCTGCGGCCGCAGACGGTGCTCGAGCTCGCGGACGCGGTGGGGCACGAGCTGCCCGCGAACGACGCCGACGCGCTCGCCACCTGGTTCCGCGACGCCGCCGACTCCGGGTCGCTGCCGCGCTACCTCGAGACCTTCGACCACACGATCGCGGTCATGCAGACGCCGGAGGCGCTGGCCCGGGCGGCACGCGAGGCCGTGCTGGACCTCGCCGCGGACGGCGTGGTCTACGCCGAGCAGCGCTGGGCGCCCGAGCAGCACCTGCAGCGGGGGATGTCCCTGCCCGACACCGTGGAGGCCGTGCAGCACGGCATCGACGAGGGTGTGCGCGAGGCGGCCGAGCAGGGCCGCACCATCCGGGTCGGCCAGCTCGTCACCGCCATGCGCCACACCGACCGCTGGGTCGAGATCGCCGAGCTCGCCGTCGCCTACCGCGACGCAGGGGTCGTCGGCTTCGACATCGCCGGGCCCGAGGACGGTTTCGCCCCGGACCGGCACGCCGAGGTGTGGCGCTTCCTGGCGGAGCAGAACTTCCCGACCACGATCCACGCGGGTGAGGCCGCCGGCCTGGAGTCGATCTCCCAGGCGGTGCACCTGGGCCAGGCCGACCGGCTCGGGCACGGCGTGCGGATCATGGAGGACATCGTCTTCTCGGAGCACGACCGGTCCGCCACGCTCGGCCGGCTCGCGCACTGGGTCCGCGACCACCAGATCGCCCTGGAGGTGTGCCCGGTCTCCAACCTGCAGACCGCCGCCGCGCCCGGTGTCACCACGGTCGCCGACCACCCCATCACCCGCCTGAAGGAGCTCGACTTCGCCGTCACGCTCAACACGGACAACCGGCTGATGTCGCGGACGTCGATGTCGCACGAGATGCGGCTGCTCGTCTCGGAGGCGGGCTGGACGATCGACGACCTCGCCGACGTCACCATGACGGCCGCGTGGAGCGCCTTCATCCACCACGACGAGCGGCGCGCGCTCGTCGACGACCTGATCCTGCCCGGCTACCAGAAGATCGAGGGGGCTCTGCGATGAGCACCGAACCCATGACCGACCCGACCGTCCCGACCGACCGTGCCGCGCTGGCCCGCTACGTCGACCACACGCTGCTGAAGCCCGAGGCGACGGCCGCCGACGTCTCCGCGCTGGTCACCGAGGGTGCCGCGCTCGGGGTCTTCTCCGTCTGCGTCTCACCCACCTTCGTCTCGCACGCGGTCGAGTCCGCCGGGGGCCGGCTCGCCGTCGCCACGGTGTGCGGGTTCCCCTCGGGCAAGCACGCCTCGGAGATCAAGGCCGCCGAGGCCGCGCGCTCGGTGCTGGACGGTGCCGACGAGGTCGACATGGTCATCGACATCGGTGCGGCCAAGGCCGGCGGCTTCGACCTCGTCCAGGAGGACATCGCCGCGGTCCGTGCCGCCGTGCCGTCGGACAAGATCCTCAAGGTCATCATCGAGTCCGCCGCTCTCACGGACACCGAGATCGTCGCCGCCTGCCGCGCCGCCGAGGCGGCCGGGGCCGACTTCGTGAAGACCTCCACGGGCTTCCACCCGGCCGGCGGAGCCTCGGTGCACGCCGTCGAGATCATGGCCGCCACGGTCGGCGGCCGCCTCGGGATCAAGGCGTCGGGCGGCGTGCGCACCCTGGACGACGCGCAGGCGATGATCGCCGCCGGCGCGACCCGGCTCGGGCTCTCCGGCACCGGTGCGGTGCTCGCCGGGTTCGACGAGGGCGGTGCGGACGAGGCGCCCGCCGGGACCGACGGCTACTGATCCGGGGCCGCCCCCGCTGACGGGTCCGCCGTCGGAGGTTAGGCTTGCCTACCATGACTGACACGACGGCGAGCCGCGGTGCTCCGCCCGCGGACCGGCGCACGCCGAGGACCGCGACGGTCAGCGCCGTGCGCCGGCTGACCCCGCACATGGTCCGGGTGACCCTGTCCGGGGGCGACCTGCCCGACGTCGACCCGACCGGGTGCACCGACCGGTACGTCAAGCTCGTGCTGGGGCCGCCCCCCGTCGAGGGCGCGCGCCCGGTGGTGCGGGCCTACACCATCCGGGCTGTCCGGGGCGCCTCCTGGGACCTGGACGTCGTGGTGCACGGCGACGAGGGCCTCGGCGGGCCCTGGGCCGCCACGGTCCAGCCGGGGGACGAGGTCACGTTCCTCGGACCCGGCGGCGGTTATGCGCCCGACCCCGCTGCTCCCTGGCACCTGCTCGTCGGTGACGAGTCGGCGCTGCCCGCCGTGGCGGCGACGCTCGAGGCGCTGCCGGAAGGTGTCCGGGCGCACGCCGTCGTCGAGGTGGCCGGTCCGCAGGACGAGCTGCCGGTCGACACGGCGGCGGACGTCACGCTGACCTGGGTGCACCGCGGGACCGCGACGCTGGAGGACACCGTCCGGGGCCTGCACGCGGCCGGCGAGCTGCCCGACGGCGTCCCGCACGCGTTCCTGCACGGGGAGGCCGGCAGCGTCCGCGAGCTGCGCCGGTGGGCCCGCACCGTGCTGGGGGTGCCGCGCGAGCTGCTGTCGGCGTCCGGCTACTGGCGACGTGGTCACGACGACGAGTCCTGGCGCGCCGTGAAGAAGGACTGGAAGTCCGCCGTGGAGCAGGACGACGCCGCCATCGCGGCCACCCCGTCCTGACCGCCCCCGAGGAGATCCCCTCCGTGACCACCCCCTCGTGACCGACGAGCGTGCTCGTTCGGTCCCTCATCTCATCGGATGAGGGACCGAACGAGCACGCTCGTCGGTGACGGTGACGGTGACGGTGACGGTGACGGTCGGCGGAGGGCGAGTGGCGTCAGAAGCCCAGCGCCGCGTTCATCTCCTTGGCGAGGGAGTTCAGCCGTTCCCGGGCCTCGACCCGGGCCGTGCCGACGTCGAGAGCCGTCGCGTCGACCCCGACGTCCGTGACGACCTCGAGGTAGCACTTCAGCTTCGGCTCCGTGCCCGACGGGCGCACCACGACCCGGGTGTCGTCCTCGGCCAGCAGCAGGACGCCGTCCGTCGGGGGGAGTCCCTCGTAGCCGTCCGCCAGGTCGGCGACGACCCGCACCGGTGACCCCCCGAGCTCGCGAGGCGGTTCGGCGCGGAGCCGTGACACGGCGGCGGGGATCTCGGACAGGTCGCTGAACCGGGCCGAGAGCTGGCCCGTGACGAACAGGCCGTGCGCGCGGGCCACGTCGTCGAGCGCGTCGATGAGCGTGCGGCCCGAGGCCTTGAGCCGTGCGGCCAGGGAGGCCACCACGACGGCGGCGCTGATCCCGTCCTTGTCCCGGACGTGCTCCGGGTCGACGCAGTAGCCGAGCGCCTCCTCGTAGCCGAACACCAGGCCGGGTGCGCGGGAGATCCACTTGAACCCCGTCAGGGTCGTCGTGTGGTCCACCCCGGCGTCGGCGGCGATCCGCGCCAGCGCACGGGAGGACACCACCGAGCTCGCGACCGTCGAACCGGGACGGCCGACCGACCGGGCCACCGCCTCGCTGCCGAGCAGGATGCCGACCTCGTCGCCGTGCAGCATCCGCCAGCCGCTCGACCGTGCGGTCTCCACGCCCTGGTGGGTGCCCTGGGTGATGTCCAGCACCGCGACCGCGCAGCGGTCCGCGTCCGGGTCGTTGGCGATCACCAGGTCGGCGCCGCAGTCGATCGCCAGCCCGAGCGCCAGGTCCATCGCCCCGGCCTCCTCGGGGTTGGGGAACGCGACCGACGGGAAGTCGGGGTTCGGCGCGACCTGCTCCTCGACGGGGATGACGCGCGTGAACCCGGCGTCGCCGAGGGCCCGTGCGAGCATCGGCCCGCCCACGCCGTGCAACGACGTCGTCACGATCGTCAGGTTCGCGGCCGCGTCCGGTGCGGCGGTGCGCAGCGGCGCCAGCGAGGCGAGGTACTCCTGGACGATCTCCCGCCCGAGCACCGTCCACCCGTCGTCGGCGCGGGGGACCTCGTCGGCCGGGCCCACGTCCGTGACGTGAGCCGCGATGCGTTCGTCGTGGGGCGAGACGAGCTGGGCGCCCTGTCCCTCGTCGGTGACGACACGACCCCCGAGGTAGACCTTGTAGCCGTTGTCGGCGGCGGGGTTGTGGCTCGCGGTGACCATCACGCCCGCGTCGGCGTCCAGGCGCCGGACGGCGTAGGCGAGGACCGGCGTGGGCAGCGCGGCCGGCAGGAGCAGGACCTCGACGCCGGCGGCGGTGAGGACCGCGGCGGTGTTCCGGGCGAAGGTCGCCGACCGGTGGCGGGCGTCGTAGCCGACCACGACGCGCGGACCGGCACCGGGGCCGAGCGTGTCGTGCAGGTAGGCGCCCAGCCCGGCCGCGGTACGCACCACGACGGCGCTGTTCATGCGGTTGGGGCCGGCCGCCATCGTGCCGCGCAGACCGGCCGTGCCGAACTCCAGGGTGCCGTCGAACCGGTCCCGCAGGTCCGCCAGCGCCGACGGGTGCCGGGTGCCGCCGTCGGCGGAGGCGTACCCGACCAGGCGGGTCAGCTCGTCGACGTCCGTGTCGTCGATGTCGTGTCGAATCCAGTGCTCGACGCGGACGAGCAGCTCGTCCAAGGACTCCGTCATCCTGGTCTTCCCCCTAGATCTCGCGGACGATGCGGGCCAGCAGGTCGCTGATCCGCGGGCCGGCGGCCTGTCCGGCCTCGAGCACCTCGGCGTGCGACAGCGGGTGCGGGCTGACACCGGCTGCGAGATTCGTCACCAACGAGATCCCCATCACCTCCATGCCGGCGTGCCGCGCCGCGATCGCCTCCAGCGTGGTGGACATCCCCACGAGGTCGGCGCCCAGCACGCCGGCCATCCGCACCTCGGCGGGCGTCTCGTAGTGCGGGCCGGGGAACTGGGCGTACACGCCCTCCGGCAGCTCCGGGTCGACGGTCCGCGCCAGGTCGCGCAGCCGCGCCGAGTAGACCTCGGTGAGGTCGACGAAGGTGGCCCCCTCCAGCGGGGAGGTGGCGGTCAGGTTCAGGTGGTCCTTGATCAGCACGGGCTGCCCGGGGCGCCAGGCCATGTGCAGTCCGCCGCACCCGTTGGTCAGGACCGCCGTCGTGCAGCCGGTGGCCGCCGCGGTCCGCACGCCGTGCGCGACGCGCCGGACCCCGCGGCCCTCGTACAGGTGGGTACGTCCGCCGATGACGAGCGCGTTGCGGGTGGAACCGTCCGGCCGCTCGACCCGGATCGAGCGGGTCGTGGCGACGTGCCCGTCCACCGAGGGCCGCGCGAACCCGGGGATCTCGTGGGTGGGGAACTCGGCCACGACGTCGCCGACCAGCTCGGCGGCGCCGCCCCAACCGGACCCGAGGACGAGCGCGACGTCGTGGCCGCTGACGCCCGTGACCTCGGCGATGTGGTCGGCTGCTGCGCGGGCGACGTCGAACGGGTCGGTGGCCGGATCGTCGAGATCCGGCGTCGTAGCAGGTGTGGTGCTCATGGACCCGAGGGTATCCCTGCGAACGGCGGTCCGCCGGTGCTGCCACAATGGCACCCGTGATGGCCGAGAAGACTGCCCCTGCCGGACCCAACCGCACCGTCGTCGTCATCGGCGGCGGCCCCGGAGGCTACGAGGCCGCGCTCGTGGCCCGACGTGCGGGAGCCGAGGTGACGGTGGTCGAGCGCCACGGGCTCGGCGGCGCGGCCGTGCTGACCGACGTCGTCCCCTCCAAGACGCTGATCGCCACCGCCGAGTGGCTCACGTTCGCCGAGTCCGCCCCCGAGCTCGGCATCCGCACCGGTGGGTCCCCGGTCGTCCCCGGGGACGACCAGGAGACCCGGCGGGCGCTGGTCGACCTGGAGGCCGTCAACGCCCGGGTGCTGGCCCTGGCGGCCGCCCAGTCGTCCGACATCCGGTCCCGTCTCGAGCGTGAGGGCGTCGTCGTGGTGGAGGGCTCCGGGCGTCTCGACGGCCCCAGCCGGGTGGTCGTGACCCCGTCCGCCGGCGGCGCCGAGCAGACCCTGGACGCCGACATCGTGCTGCTCGCCACCGGCGCCACGCCGCGCACGCTGCCGACGGCCGAGCCGGACGGCGAGCGCATCCTCACCTGGACCCAGCTGTACGACCTCGACGAGCTGCCCGAGCGGCTCATCGTCGTCGGGTCGGGCGTCACCGGCGCCGAGTTCGCCGGGGCGTACCAGGCGCTCGGGTCCGACGTCGTGCTCGTCTCCTCGCGCGACCGGGTGCTGCCCGGTGAGGACGAGGACGCCGCCGAGCTGCTCGAGGGCGTGTTCCGGTCCCGCGGCATGACCGTGATGTCGCGCTCGCGGGCCGCCGCCGCCGAGCGCACCGAGGACGGTGTCGCCGTCACGCTGGAGGACGGCCGCGTGGTCGAGGGCTCCCACGTCCTTATCGCCGTCGGCGGCGTGCCGAACACCGAGGGGCTCGGGCTGGCCGAGGCCGGCGTCGACGTGCGCCCGTCCGGTCACGTCGACGTCGACCGCGTCTCGCGCACCTCGGTGCGCGGCGTCTACGCCGCGGGCGACTGCACGGGGGTGCTGCCGCTGGCGTCCGTCGCGGCCATGCAGGGCCGGGTCGCGATGGCGCACGCTCTGGGCGACGCCGTCGCGCCGCTGCGTCTGGGCACGGTGGCCGCCAACATCTTCACCGCCCCGGAGATCGCCACGGTGGGCGAGTCCGAGGCCCGGCTGCGCGAGCGCGGGTCGCGCTACATCACCACGACGCTGCCGCTGGCGCGCAACCCGCGCGCGAAGATGCACGGGGTGCACGACGGCTTCGTCAAGCTGTTCGCCCACCCGGAGGCCGGGGTCGTGCTCGGCGGCGTCGTCGTGGCCCCCCGCGCCAGCGAGCTGATCTTCCCGATCACGCTGGCGGTCTCCCACCGGCTCACGATCGACGACGTCGCGGACGCGTTCACCGTCTACCCGTCGCTCACGGGCACGATCGGGGAGACCGCACGGGTCCTGCACGGCCAGCTGACGGACTGACCCGGGGCCGTCGGCGATGCGGAACCGCCCCCTTCGCCGTCGTCGGCAGGCGAACCGGCGACGGGAAGGGGGCGGCGTCGTGCGGGCCGGACCTCCCCGGCTCCTGATGCGGTGTTCGTGTCCCTACGTGTTCTTGCCGTGGCCGACAGGTGCTCCGAACGAGAACGACTCGTCGCCGAACGAGTAGAACGCCCCGCTCGTCTCGTCCTCGATGGAGATGTTGGTCCAGGTGCCGGCGGTCAGCGTGGAGGTCTGTCCGCCGGGGCACTCCAGGACGTCGGCGGCCGGGACGACCGCGAGGGTCACCGAGCCGACGATCTGCCCGTTCTTCCCCGCGGTGAACGTGTCGCTGCCGGAGACCTGCGTGGTGATCGTGGTCTTCTTCGGGTCGGCCGGGTTGTTGCCCCCGCCGTTGATGCACTGGTACGTCGCCTCGAGATCGGCGTACGCGGTGATCGTCTCGACGGCGCCGCTCGGAAGACCTGCTTCCTTGAACGAGACCGTGAGGTCGAAGTCGCCGTCGACGGACGCCTCCATGAAGTTCCCGATGAAGTGCGGGTTGCCGTTGGGTGCGGCCAATGCCGGACTCGCGGTGATCAGCAAGGCTGCCCCTGCCGCTGCCAGGGCAGCGGCGACTCGCTGGGTGAACATGGTCGATTCCTCTCCAGGGAACCGCTGATACCTGGGCGTCCCCGGACCCGGCCGACGCCCCCGTTGCGTCGATGCGGATTCCCCATATCACACTACGCCGGGCTCCGCAGGACTTCTAGAGGCGAGCTCGCCCGGCCGCACCGCGTGCTCCCCGCGGCCAGGAAGTACACCTAGCCCGCCGTCCCGTCGGCGCCCTCGACGGTCACCAGGAGCGGCCGGTGGTCGGAGGCGACGACGTCCAGCACCTCGAACGACGTGACCGTCAGGTCTGCGGAGACGTAGACCCAGTCCACGCGGTAGCGGGGAGCGGCGGCCGGCGAGGTCAGCGCGGCCGGGTCGCCGGCGGCGTCCTGGGCACTGACCAGCCCGGCGTCGTCGAGGACCTCGAGCTCGGGCCAGCCGGGTTCGGCGTTCAGGTCGCCGGCCAGCAGGTAGGGTCCGTCGACCGGCTCGGCGGCGATCAGGGCCTCGAGCTGGTCGCGCCGGGTCGCCCCGTTCTCCTCGCGATGCTGCAGGTGCGTGACCACGACGCGGACCTGCTCGGTGCTCGCCGGCCCGGCCGTGTCGAGCGGACGGAACGTCGCGGCCAGCGCGGACCGGTCCTGCGGGCCCTCCCCGTACGGCAGCTCGACGCGCTCCACGTCGCTCGCCGTGACGCGGGCCGGGTCCCACAGCAGCGCGTTGCCGAACCGCCGGTCCGCCGCGGGGACGAACGCGTGCTCCAGGCCCGTCTCGTGAGCCAGGAAGGTCAGCATGTCGGCCCCGCCGCCGACCACCCAGCCGCGGGAGACCTCCTGCAGAGCGACGACGTCGGCGCCGGAGGAGCGGATGACCTCGGCCATCTCGCCGAGGCGCACCGACGGGTCGGCGCTGACGCCGTAGTGCACGTTCCAGGACAGCACGGTGAGCTGCCCGCGGTCCGCCGGGCCGGGAGCGGTCGTACCGTCGCGGCCCGTCCCCGCGGTGGCCGTCACCACGACGCCGACCACCGCCAGCGCGGCCACCGCACCGGTGAGCAGGGGCCCCGCGGTCGGGGTCAGGCGGGCCAGCCGGCGTGAGCCGATGAGGGAGGGCAGGGCGACCGTCGCGGCGGTGACCACGGGCACCAGGCCGGCGGGCACCGGCAGGGGGACGTCGAAGTGCACCTGGTAGAGCAGCAGGGGCAGCGCCGTGCCCAGGCCGGTGGCCGCCGTGACCCCGACCAGCCGCCGGCCGCCGAGGTTCCGGGCCGGTCGCGACCACGCGGCGGTCAGCGTCCGGGCCCCGGCGGCGGGCAGCACCGCCGCCACGAGAAGCAACGTCACCGACCAGACCACCGGCGGGTCGGCGAGGCGGGGCACGGTGAGGAACAGCAGCCAGGTGCCGCCGACGAACGTCACGGCGGACGCCCACGGCCCGACGACGGGGCGGTGCACGGACAGCGCGACCCCGACCGCGAGGGCTGCGAGCGCCGTGCCGGCCGCCGCGACCGCCATCGGCAGCTCGGTGGTCGCGGCGACGAAGGCCGGGTTCGCGAACGACTGCACCCCGAGGGCGACGAACGGCCCGAGCAGCCACAGCCCCCGGGCGCCCGGCCGTGCCGGGCCGCGGCGCAGACGCACCGCGGTCCACAGGGCTCCGGCGCCGAGAGCGGCCGTGACGGTCCAGCCCGCCACGTCCGCGCGCCAGACGGCGTCCCAGGTGTCCAGCAGCACGAGCACGGCGGCGGAGCCGAGCAGACCCAGCGTCACGCCGCGGGCCACGAGGGAGCCCGGCGCGGGGGCGCGGTCCTGCCCGGTGCCGGCGGCCGCGGGCGGAGTCCCGGAGGCGAGCGCGGCGACCAGGACGAGCGTGCCGAGGCCGAGGGCGACGGTGCCCAGCCCGCCGTAGAACCGGACCACGCCCAGCTCGGGGGCCAGCGGCACGGCGGCGATCCGCGTCCCGAGCAGCTCGAGGGCGAGGCGCGCGGCCACCAGCACGGACACCGCGACCAGCACGGTGCGCCCCGTGACCGGCCGGCCGAGGGTCAGCGCGGCGACGACGACCGTCGGCGCGAGGTACGTGACCAGTGCGGCGACCGACGCCGTGGCGACGCCGTCGGCCAGGGCGTGGTCGAGCAGCGGTCCGCTCGCCCGGACGAGCTCGGCGACCACCGCCGTGACCAGCGCGAGCAGCACGAGCAGGTGCCGGTCGCGCGAGGTCGGGTTCACCCTCGGGAGGCTATCGCGAGCAGGCGCGGCACGGCCTCGGCGAACGCGGGGTGCAGCGGCAGCTCGGCCAGGGCCGGGACCGGCACCCAGGCCACCTCGATGCTCTCGTGGTCGGTCGCCGCCGGGACCAGCTCGACGCCGTCGGCCACGTGACCGACCACGGTGGTGTAGGTCCACACCCCGTGGTCGAGCACGTGCTCGCCGACGACGAGCACCCCGGCAGGGTCGATCCCGGCCTCCTCGGCGGCCTCGCGCAGCGCACCCGCCTCGGGGGACTCGGTCGGGTGGACGGCTCCGCCCGGGATGCCCCACGTGCCGCCCTCGTGGGACCACGTCGCGCGGTGCTGCAGGACGACGTGCGTGGCCTCGCCGGAGGAGCCGACGTCGCGGCGCACCAGGAAGAGCCCGGCGGCGCCGTGCAGGCCCCAGTGCCGGTGGTCGCCGCAGACCACCCAGCCGTCACCGGGGTGACGGTGGTGCGCAGGACCGGGCAGCACGGGACGCACCGGTCAGGAGATCTCGCAGATCGCGGTGCCCGCCGAGACGCCGACGCCCGGTGCCAGGGTCAGCGCGGTCACGGTGCCCGCGCGGTGGGCCGTGATGGGCTGCTCCATCTTCATGGCCTCGAGCACCACCACGAGGTCGCCCTCGGCCACCTCGTCCCCCTCGGTGACGGCGACCTTGACGATGGTGCCCTGCATGGGCGAGGCGAGGGTCGTGCCGGCGTTGCCGCCGCCGGTCGGGCGCCCGTTGCGCCGCGCGCGGCGCGCCGGGCGTGCGGCGTCGGCGCGTCGGGCACGGCCGGCGGCCATGCCCAGACCGGCCGGCAGCACGACCTCGAGCCGGCGCCCGCCGACCTCGACGACGACGCGTTCCGGCGCCTCCTCGACCGCGTCCTCGGTCTCGGCGGCAGGTGCGGCGCCGGTGGGGGACAGGGACGGGAGAGTGTCGGCGAAGTCGGTCTCGATCCAGCGGGTGTGCACGGCGAAGTCCTCGCCGCCGGACGGCACGAAGTCGGGGGCCTCCAGCACGGCGCGGTGGAACGGGACCACCGTGGGGATGCCGGCGACCTCCAGCTCGCGCAGCGCGCGGCGGGCGCGCTGCACGGCCTGCGTGCGCGTGGCGCCGGTGACGATCAGCTTCGCGATCATCGAGTCGAACAGGCCCGAGACGCTGTCACCCTCGACGACGCCGGTGTCGACACGCACGCCCGGCCCGGACGGCCAGCGCAGCGTCGACACGGTGCCCGGTGCCGGCAGGAACCCGGCAGCCGGGTCCTCGCCGTTGATCCGGAACTCCAGGGAGTGGCCGCGCACGGTCGTGCTGTCGTAGCCGAGCTCCTCGCCGGCGGCGATCCGCAGCTGCTCGCGCACCAGGTCGATGCCCGTGACCTCCTCGGTGACCGGGTGCTCGACCTGCAGGCGGGTGTTGACCTCGAGGAACGACAGCGTGCCGTCGGTGCCCACGAGGAACTCGCAGGTGCCGGCGCCCACGTACCCGGCCTCGCGCAGGATGGCCTTCGACGCCCGGTCGAGCTCGGCCTCCTGCTCGGCGGTGAGGAACGGCGCGGGGGCCTCCTCGACGAGCTTCTGGTGGCGGCGCTGCAGCGAGCAGTCACGGGTGGAGACCACCACGACGTTGCCGTGGGTGTCCGCGAGGCACTGCGTCTCCACGTGCCGGGGCCGGTCCAGGTAGCGCTCGACGAAGCACTCGCCCCGGCCGAAGGCGGCGACGGCCTCGCGCACGGCGGAGTCGTACAGCTCGGCGATCTCGTCGTCCGTGCGCGCCACCTTCAGGCCGCGGCCGCCGCCGCCGTAGGCGGCCTTGATGGCGATCGGCAGCCCGTGCTCGGCGGCGAAGGCGCGGACCTCGGCCGCGTCCGCCACCGGGTCGGCGGTGCCGGGCACCAGCGGCGCGCCGGCCCGCTGGGCGATGTGCCGGGCGCTGACCTTGTCGCCGAGGGACTCGATGGCGGCGGGCGGCGGGCCGATCCAGGTGAGTCCGGCGTCGATGACGGCCTGGGCGAACCCGGCGTTCTCGGACAGGAACCCGTAGCCGGGGTGCACGGCGTCGGCGCCCGAGCGGCGGGCGACGTCGAGCAGCTTGTCCACGTCCAGGTAGGTGTCGGCGGCGCGAGCGCCGTTCAACGCGAACGCCTCGTCGGCGAGCCGGGCGTGCAGCGCCTGCCGGTCCGGGTCGGCGTAGACCGCGACGGAGGCGATGCCGGCGTCGGCGCAGGCACGGGCGATGCGGACGGCGATCTCACCACGGTTGGCGATGAGGACCTTGCTGATGGAGGGCACGGCTCACGGTAACGCGCACCGACCGCTCAGCCCGTACTCCCCGCGCCCTCGGGGAGAAGTCTGTGCCGGGTGCCAACGCCGGTCACGGCCGTTTGTGCACATCCCACATGGACCGGGGGTCCGGGGGCCCGGGGGAGGGGCGTGCGTTGGCGGTTTCGTCAGGCTCCGGTGCCGTGGCACAGGGTGTGCCACGGCACGTCGATCTCCGCCAGCAGCGCGCGCAGCAGCGGCAGGGACACCCCGACCACGCCGTGGTGGTCACCCTCGAGCCGCTCGACGTACGGGCCGCCGAGACCGTCGATGGTGAAGGCGCCCGCCACGTGCAACGGCTCGCCGGTGGCGACGTAGGCGTCGATCTCCTCGTCGTCGAGGTCGGCGAACCAGACCGTCGTCGAGCTCGTGGCGCCGAGAGTCGCGCCGGTGCCGCCGTCGTCCGGGTCGCGGGCGTCGACGACCCAGTGGCCGCTGTGCAGCACACCCGACCGGCCGCGCATCGTGCGCCAGCGCTCGCGTGCCTCGTCCGCGTCGGCCGGCTTGCCGACGACCTCGCCGTCGATCTCCAGCATCGAGTCGCAGCCCAGCACCAGGCCGTCGGTGTCGCCCGCGTCGCCCTCCTCGATCCGGCGGGCCACCTCCTCGGCCTTGGCCTGGGCCAGGACGAGCACGGCGTCCGACGGCGGCAGGTCCGGGTAGCGTTCCCGGGCCGCGGCGAGCACCGCGTCCTCGTCGACGCCGCTCACCAGCACGGCAGGGTCGACGCCGGCGCTGCGCAGGGTGGAGAGGCGGGCGGGGGACTGGCTGGCCAGGACGAGTCGCGTCACGCTCGGCACCCTACCCGCCCCACCCCCGACGTTGTGGGCATGAGATCTGCAGCCCTCGTCGGGGGCGGGGCCGCAGATCTCATGCCCACAACGTCCGGAGCGACGTCAGGTGAGCAGGGCGGCCGCGGCGATCATCACCACGGGCGAGGCGAGGGTCGTCATGAGCACCGTGTCCCGGGCCAGCACCTCGCCCCGCCGGAACCGGGCCGCGTAGTTGTAGATGTTCTGCGCCGCCGGGAGGGCCGCGAGCGTCACCGCCGTCGCGACCGCCTCGTCGTCCAGGCCGAACCCGAACCGGGCGACGGCGAACGCGACCGCGGGCATGACCAGCGCCTTGAGCACGGTCGCCACGACCACGGGCGCCCGGCCCTCCTCGCCGCGCAGCGGCCGCGAGCCGTGCAGGGACATGCCGAACGCCAGCAGGATCATCGGCACCGCGGCGCCGCCGAGGATCTCCAGCGGGGCCAGCACGACGTCGGGGACCGTCACGCCGGTCAGGGAGACCGCCGCCCCGGCCAGGGCGCCCAGGATGATGGGGTTGCGCACCGGCTGGCTGAGGACGAACCCGAGCGACACCCGTCGGCTGGTGGCCGAGTCCAGCAGGAGCAGCACCAGCGGCGAGACGATGAGCAGCTGCAGGCCGATGATCGGCACCACCGCCGTGGCGTCGCCGATGACGTACGCGGCCACCGGCAGGCCGATGTTGCCGGCGTTGACGTACCCCGATCCCAGCGCGCCGATCGCGGTCTCGGGGACCTGCAGCCGCCACCAGAGGCGGTTGACGACCACGAACACGCCGGCCGCCGTCAGCGCCGCGACGAGCTGGACGAGCAGCGGGGCCCCCAGCAGCCGGCCCAGGTCGGCGTCGGCCACGATCGTGAACAGCAGGGCCGGGGAGGCGATGAAGAACCCGACCCGGTTCAGCGCCTCCCGGGCGTGGACCCCACCGATCCGCAGCCGGGCGGCGACGTAGCCCGCCGCGACGACGAACCCGATGATCGCGAAGCCGGTGAGGACCCCCTGCACGTCAGGCGAGCGAGGAGCGCAGCACGTCCAGCCCGACCGACCCCAGACCCAGCGCCCGGGCATGGAAGGCCCGCAGGTCGAACTCCTCGCCCCGGGCCTCCGCCGCCGCGCGGTGGTCGTCGCGGATCTGCTCCCACAGCCGCTGGCCGACCTTGTACGACGGGGCCTGTCCCGGCCAGCCGAGGTAGCGGTCCAGCTCGAAGCGCAGGAAGTCCGCGTCCATGTCCGCGTTCGAGGTCAGGAAGTGCCAGGCCTTGTCGGCGTCCCAGGTGCCGCCGCCCCACTCCTCCGGGCACGGCTTGCCCAGGTGCACGCCCAGGTCGAGGACGACGCGGGCCGCCCGCAGCCGCTGGGCGTCGAGCATGCCGAGGCGGTCACCCGGGTCGTCCAGGTGCCCGAGGTCGGCCATGAGGCGCTCGGCGTACAGCGCCCAGCCCTCGCCGTGGCCGGAGACCCAGCAGGCCAGGCGGCGCCACCGGTTCAGCGTGTCCGACGCGGACACCGCCGCGGCGCACTGCAGGTGATGCCCCGGCACCCCCTCGTGGTAGACGGTCGTCGTCTCGCGCCAGGTCGTGAACTCCGTGACGCCCGGCGGGACCGACCACCACATGCGGCCCGGACGGGAGAAGTCGTCGCTCGGCGGGGTGTAGTAGATGCCCCCGGTCTGGGTGGGCGCGATGCGGCACTCGACGGTCCGGACCGGGCCCTCGATGTCGAAGTGCGTGCCGGCCAGGGCCTCGATCGCCGCGTCGGCGGTGGTCTGCATCCAGGTGCGCAGCGCGTCGGTGCCGTGCAGCTGCCGCTCGGGGTCGGCGTCCAGCACCGCGACGGCGTCGGTGACGGTCGCGTCCGGGCCCGCGATCTCCCGGGCGACGGCCTCCTGCTCGGCCACGATGCGGGCCAGCTCGGCCAGCCCCCACTCGTAGGTCTCGTCCAGGTCGACCGTGGCGCCGAGGAACGCGCGGGAGGCCAGCGCGTAGCGCTCGCGGCCGACGGCGTCGTGCTCCGGGGCCTGCGGTGCGAGCTCGTGCTCCAGGAAGTCCGCCAGCTCGCCGTAGGCCGCGCACGCGGCGGCGGCACCCCGCTCCAGCTCGGCCCGCACGAGGCTGCAGGCGGCCGAGTCGTCCAGCACGCGCGCGGCGTCGTCACCCCGCACCAGGGCGGTGAACGTCGACTCCGGGCCCGCGAGGTCGCGGGCCTGCCCGATGGCGGCGCGCACCTGACGGATCGCCGCCACGCGGCCCCGCTCGGCGCTCCAGCGCAGCGACGCGGTGTAGCCGGCCAGCGCCTCCGGGACGGCGTTCAGCCGCGCGGCGATGTTCTCCCAGGCCTCCACGGTCCCGGTGGGGACCACGTCGAACACGTCGCGCAGCTCCTGGACCGGGGAGGCGATGTTGTTCAGCATCGCCTGCACCTCGCCCGCGGCGTGCAGCTCGAGGCCCAGGCCGATGCGCTCGCGCATCGCCGCCAGGGTGACCCGGTCCACGTCGTCGACGGGTGCCTCGCCGGCGGCCTCCAGCTCGTCGAGCTCACGCAGGATCGCGCGGTCCAGGTCGGCACGTGCCTCGTGACCGGCGGGCGAGAAGTCCGGCAGCTCGTGGTCGTGCCCGGGCAGGCCCATGAACGAGGCCGCGACCGGGTCGAGCGCGGCGGACCGCAGGACGTAGGCGTCCGCGGCGGCGTCGAGAGCGGTGGGGGTGCGGGGCGTGGTGGCGCTCGAGGTGGCGGCGCCGAGGGTGTCGTGGGTCACCCGACCGAGGCTATCCCAGCGTGTCGAGGGGATTCGCTCCGGTCGTCCCCCGCCGTGGTCGCGGTGAGCAGCGCGCGGAGCCGTCGGCGGTGCTCCGTCGCCAGGCCGACGACGTCGAACGCCTCCTCGGTGCGTGCCGCCACCTCGGCGACGAGCGGCGTCGTGCGTGACACCCAGGACTCCACCTGTGCCGTGGTCCACGTCTGCTGCCGGTCCGCCGTCGGTGCGTGGGACGGTCGGCCCGCCATCGCGCGGACGGACGCGGCGTAGTCGTCGGCCACGTCGTCCGGGGAGACGCCCGCGTGCCCCAGCAGCAGGGCGCTGATCATGCCCGTGCGGTCGCGTCCCGCGGAGCAGTGCACGAGCACCCCGGGCCTGGCGTCCGCGACCGCCTCGAGGGCGGTGCGCACGAGGTCCGGCAGGATCCGCCAGTTGTGCGGCCAGTACTCCGGGGAGTCGAGGATCGGGAAGCAGGTCCGGCGGAACTCGGGGTCGGCGCGGTCCTCGGTGGGTGCCGCCACCATCGTGACGCCGTCGTGCGCCGTCCGCGGGACCACGGGGTCGCCGTCGCGGGGGCCGACCTCGTCGGCGCAGCGCAGGTCCACGACGGTGCGCACGCCCCAGGTACGGGCCGCCGTCCAGCCCGCCGCCGTGAGCCGTTCACGGCGCGGCCCGCGGGCGACCCGCCCCGTCAGCGTCCGGCCCGTCGGTGACAGTGGCGTCACCAGACCTCCGAGGTCACGGACGTTCGGGTAGCCGTCCCAGGGCAGGTCACGCATCGCGGCACCCTACCGGGCACAGGTCGAGCGTCTCTGCTGTGCCGGACCACAGGTCGTGCGGCACGAACAGAGACGCTCGATCACGAGGGTAGAGGAACCTCACGCCGGCGGCGGTGTGCGGTCTTCGTAGCGCTCCACCCGGTGGTGCGTGCGCTGCCGGTTCTGGACCAGCCCGAGGATCAGCGCCAGGATCCCCGCCGCGATGCAGATGTACCCGACGATGTTGAGGTTGACGACCTCCCAGGTGTCGGGCGCGATCGCGAAGGCGAGGATCGCCCCGACCACGATGAGGAAGATTCCGCTTCCGATGCCCATCGGCACTCCTCCGTTCCCGGACGCCGGTGCGTCCGTCGCCCCGATGGTTGCCGAGATGTCGCATCTTCGCGACACGAGGGCGCGGGGGAAGACGCCGTCAGCGGGTCCGGCGGCGGACCTGGTCGGCCCAGTCGCGGTGGTAGCGGGCCACGACGTCGTCGGAGCCCGGGGCCCACCACACGGCGACGGGATCGCCCGGGCGCGGGCCGAGGGGGTCGCCGTCGGACACGAGCAGCGACCACGTGTCCTCGGCCGTGTCGCCGTCGCGGGGGTAGCTGAGCAGTCCCCGCAGCATGACGCCGTCGCCGACGGGACGTTCGGTGACCGTCACCGAGCCCGTCGTCGACCGGGCGTCCCGGCGCAGCGCCTCCACGCCCCGGGTCTCGCGGGCGAGCCGCTGGTCGTCGCGGTAGCGGACCAGGGCCGCCACGGCGGTGACGGCCAGCAGGGCGAGCAGGGCCAGCATCAGGCCGAGCTCCAGCTCGCCCGAGGGGTTCTCGACCAGGCGCTGCGTCGCGTACACGCCGGCGGTCGCCGCCAGGGCGGGGGCCCACAGCCAGCGGCGCAGCCAGCCGGGCCGCTCGGGGGTCGGCAGGTCGCCCAGGGGTGCCTCGACGGCGGCGGCCGACCCGGCCTGCTCCCAGCGCACGCTCACGACCGGAAGCTCCAGCGCCAGGCGTCCACGTTGTGGCGTCCGGACCGGCCACCGAAGCTGCGGGCCGTGGCCGCACCGTTGCCGCGCAGGTTCCGGGCCCGGTTGGTCCACTCGTCCACGGGCGCGACGTCGTCCGGCAGGTCGTCCTGCGCCGACACGGCCGCCAGACCGGCCACGAGCGCCGCGACCTCGAGGTCGTCGGGCGCTCCGCGCACCACGCGCACCTGGGGTGTCATGCGTCCTCCTCGTCGTCGGGGTCGTTGCCGAACCCCGGGGCCAGGCCGCGCGAGGCGGCCCACTCCATCACCTGGTACCCGCCCTCGGTCATCCGGGTCGCCGCGTCCTGGCCGGCCTCGTCGAGCAGCTCGATGACGCCGTCGAGCGTCATCGACGCCCCGGGCGGGGGGTCGGCGACGACGAAGCCCAGGTAGAACACCTCCGCGGAGACCGTCCCCTCGGGCAGGTCCTCCTCGTCGGTCGCGGGCCGGCTGCCGGGCTCCGGCTCCCAGACGGACGTCGTCAGGTCCGGGTGCATCCCGAGCGCGTCGTGCAGCGTGTCGAACAGGGCGGCGTTGAGCGTGCCGACCTGGTTCTCCAGCGCGAGGATCCGCGGGTCCTCGTCGGCCTCGGTGGCGCCGAACTCGGCCCGCACCCCGACGGCCGCGTCGACGTACCGGTGCAGCGCCTCGGCGAGCGAGTCCACGGCACGGTGCATCGGGTCCGGGTCGACGTCGCCCAGCGGCGCCGGTCCGTGGGTGGCGTCCTCGTGGCTCATCGCTCGATCTTCTCAGACACGTCCCTCACAGGGGGATGTTGCCGTGCTTCTTCGGCGGCAGGCTGGCGCGCTTGGTGCGCAGGGCACGCAGCGACCGGACCACCTGGACGCGGGTCTCCGAGGGGCGGATCACCGCGTCGACGTAGCCGCGCTCGGCCGCGTCCCACGGGTTGACGATCGCGTCGGTGTACTCGTCGGTGAGCCGGGTCCGCTCGGCCTCGACGTCCTGCCCGTCCGCCGCCGCGGTCTTCAGCGCCCGCCGGTGCAGGATGTTCACGGCCCCCGAGGCGCCCATGACGGCGATCTGCGCCGTCGGCCACGCGAGGTTGACGTCGGCGCCCAGCTGCTTGGACCCCATGACGATGTACGCCCCGCCGTACGCCTTGCGGGTGATCACGGTGACCAGCGGCACCGTCGCCTCGGCGTAGGCGTAGATGAGCTTGGCGCCGCGGCGGATGATGCCGTCGTGCTCCTGGCCGACACCGGGGAGGAACCCCGGCACGTCGACGAAGGTCAGGACCGGGATGTTGAACGCGTCGCAGGTGCGCACGAAGCGGGCGGCCTTCTCCGAGGCGGCGATGTCCAGGGTGCCGGCCATCGACTGCGGCTGGTTGGCGATGACCCCGACGCTCTGACCCTCGACGTGGCCGAACCCGACGAGCACGTTCTGCGCGTACAGCGGCTGCACCTCGAGGAACGAGTCCGGGTCCAGGACCGTCTCGATCACCGTGCGCATGTCGTACGGCTGGTTGTCGCCGTCCGGGACGATCGCGTCCAGCGCCTCGTCGTCCGGCGTGGCCTCCAGCGCGGTCTCCTCCTCGGGCGGGAACGTGGGCGCGTCCGAGAGGTTGTTCTGCGGCAGGTACCCCACCAGGTGGCGCACGTAGTCGATCGCGTCGTCCTCGTCGGCACCCAGGTAGTGCGCGACGCCGGAGGTGGCGTTGTGCGTGTGCCCGCCGCCGAGCGTCTCGAAGTCCACGTCCTCGCCGGTGACGGTCTTGATGACGTCCGGGCCGGTGATGAACATGTTCGACGTCTGGTCGGCCATGACGATGAAGTCGGTCAGCGCCGGGGAGTACACGGCGCCGCCGGCGCTCGGCCCCAGGATGAGCGAGATCTGCGGGACGACGCCCGAGGCCGCGACGTTGCGGCGGAACATCTCGGCGAACTGCGTCAGCGCGGCCACACCCTCCTGGATGCGGGCCCCGCCGCCGTCGGAGATGCCGATGATCGGCACCCCGATCCGCAGCGCGAGGTCCTGGACCTTGGCGATCTTCTCGCCGTGCACCTCGCCGAGGGACCCGCCGAAGACGGTGAAGTCCTGGGAGAACACGCAGACCTGGCGGCCGTCGATGGTGCCGTGGCCGACCACGACACCGTCGCCGGGCAGGCGCTTGCTGTCCATGCCGAAGTTGCGGCTGCGGTGCATCGCCAGGGCGTCCAGCTCGGTGAAGCTGCCCCCGTCGAGCAGGTCGTCGATGCGCTCGCGGGCGGTCTTCTTGCCGCGCGCGTGCTGCTTGGTGCGGGCGTTCTCCTCGGGCTCGGTGACCGCGGCCGCGCGGCGTCGGTCGAGCTCGGCGAGCTTCTCGGCAGTGGTCTTCACACTGGCGACCCTAGGACTCCCCGGCGCGTGGGGCGATGCGCGACAGGCCGTGTCGACCCCGGTGATCTTGGAGGATTCCTACAATCCGCCCCCGGACGGTCCCGGGAACCCGCCGCGAGGCACCACGATGGAGGCATGACGCGCCCACCTCTCGACGTCGCCGCGCTGCGACCCGCCCTGCTCGCCCCGACCGGACCCCTCGCCCGGGTCGACGTGGTGGAGACCGCCGCGTCGACCAACAGCGACCTCGTCGCCCGCGCCCGCGCCGGGTCGCAGATCCCCGCGGCGCTCGTCGCCGAGCACCAGCAGGCGGGGCGCGGTCGGGCCGGCAGGGCGTGGCAGACGCCGCCGCGGGCGGCGCTGACGGTGTCGTTCCTGCTGCGTCCCCAGGTCCCGGCCGACGAGCTCGGCTGGGTGCCGCTGCTGACCGGGCTGGCCCTGGCGCGCACCCTGCGCGCCGAGGGGGTCTCGGCGTGGGTCAAGTGGCCCAACGACGTCCTGCTGCCGGCCCCCTCGGAGTGCGAGGGACTCGGCCGTCACCGCAAGGTCGCGGGTGTCCTGGCCGAGGTGGTGCCGGACGCAGCCCCGACCGGCGCCGGGGAGGGGCAGGAAGGCACCGCCGTCGTGGTGGGCGTGGGGCTCAACGTGGACCAGTCCGTCGACGAGCTGCCGGTGCCGGCCGCGACGTCGTTGGCACTGGCGGGGCAGGAGCTCGACCGCGGTGAGCTGCTCGTCGGGCTCACGGGGGAGCTCTTCACGCTGGTCGCCCGCTGGGAGGCCGCCGGGGGCGACGCGGTCGAGGCCGGGCTCGCGGGGGAGTACGCCGAGGTCAGCGCCACGCTCGGCCGGGCCGTGCGGGCCGAGCTCGCGGGCGGAGGCGACGTCGTCGACGGCGAGGCCGTCCGGGTGGCCGACGACGGGGCGCTCGTCCTGGCCACGGCCGCCGGGGAGCGGGTCGTCACCGCGGGCGACGTGCACCACCTGCGCGCGGTCTGAGTCCCGGCGAGGACCGCCCCCGGACGTCCAGGTCCCGCACAGGTGACCCCCGTTACAGTGGCCCCGTGACGAGCCAGACCTCCCCCGACCCGCGTGATCGCACCGCTCAGGAGCGTGCCGACACGGCCCGCCGCACCGACGAGGCCATCCTGGGCGGGCCGCGGGTGTACACGCTGGCCGACCTCGTGGCGGGGACGGGGCTCTCCACGGAGTTCGTCGAGAACTACTGGCGCTGGCTGGGTCTGCCGGTCACCCACCCGGAGGAGGCGCGCTTCACGGCCGCCGACATGGAGTCGCTGCGCGAGATCGGCACCCTCATCGAGGAGGGCCAGCTCGACCAGCAGGCGCAGATGACCCTCGTCCGGTCCCTGGGGCACACCTCGGACCGCCTGGCGCTGTGGCAGGTGGAGGCGTTCGTCGAGCACCTGGGTCGTCGCTACGCCCTGGACGACGTCAGCGCGCGCCTGGCCGCGGTGGACCGGATCCCCGGGTTCGCCGACGTGCTGGCCCGGCAGCTCGAGCACGCCTGGCGCCGCCAGCTCGCCGCGCTCATGGGCCGGTTCGCCACCGAGTTCGGCAGCTCGAACGAGGCCCGGCTGCCGGGTGACCAGCTGCCCCTGCGTCGGGCGATCGGGTTCGCCGACATCGTGTCGTTCACCAAGCGCACGGCCGGTCTCGGGTCGCAGGAGCTGTCCGAGTACGTCCAGCTCTTCGAGTCCCGGGCCCGGGACGTCATCACCGAGGCCGGCGGTCGCGTGGTCAAGACGATCGGGGACGCCGTGCTGTTCGTCGCCGACGACGTCGCCACGGGCGCCGAGTGCGCCCTCGGGCTGGCCGCGCCCCACTCCACCGACGAGATCCCCGTGCGCGTCGGGTTCGTCTGGGGGCGCGTGCTGTCGCGGTTCGGCGACGTGTTCGGCCCGGACGTGAACCTGGCCTCGCGCATCTCGGAGCTGGCCGAGCCGGCGACCGTGCTCGTCGACCCGCCGACGGCCGCCCTGCTGGCCTCGTCGGCGCGCTACGCCCTGACGGCGCAGGCGCCGCGGGAGGTCCAGGGCCTGGGCGAGATCACCCCGGTGCGCCTGCAGCGCGCCTACACCGGCTGAGGCCTCAGAGCAGCACCGGCTCGGGGTCCCGCGGCTCCGGGTCGGGGGCGATGAGTCCCTCGTCGTCGAACCGGACGTTCCCGACGCGGGGTCCGATCGGCCGGGTGTGCATCGGTGCCGAGGGGTTCTCCAGGAGGGCGCTCGCGTGCTCGGCATCGACGGACGGGTCGAGCCATGCGTCCCACGCCTGCCGCGGCAGGGCCACCGGCATCCGGTCGTGGATGCGTTCGAGGCCGTCCGCCGCCGCGGTGGTGATGACGGTCGTGGAGACGAGCCACCGGTCGGGGTCGTCGTCGGCGCGGGTGCGGTCCCGCCAGAACTCGTAGAGCCCCGCGAAGGCGGCGACCTCACCGTCGGCGGGCCGGATCCAGTACGCCTGCTTCGGGGTCCTGCGGGTGCCGGGCGGAGCCTCGAGCCTCCGCCACTCGTAGTACCCGTCGGCGGGGACCAGGCAGCGCCGGACCCCCAGCGGCTTGGCGAACGCGGACTTCTCCAGGAGGGTCTCGCGGCGGGCGTTGATCATGCGGGCGCCGATCCCGGGGTCCTTCGCCCAGGAGGGGACGAGCCCCCACCGGGCCACCTGCAACGTGCGGGTGATCTCCCCGGCGGTGGTGCCGCCGTCGGGCAGGGGTTCGCGCCGGGGACGTTCGACGACGATCCGCACCGGGTCGGTCGGGGCGACGTTCCAGCGCGGCCCGAGCAGGCGGGCGTCGTCCGCGATCTCGGCGACGGCGAGCTCGTCGGCGAGGTCCTGGGCGTCGGTGAAGGAGGCGAAGCGGCCGCACATGAGGTCATCGTCCCCCGGACCGCCGACATCGGCGGTGAGAGGGGTCACGGCGAGCGGCCCTCGTGATCGTCGTATCGTTTCGATAGCATGAAGCCCATGCCCGAGAAGACCACCGTGCTCCAGCGCGCCCGCTCGCCGTTCCGCTGGATCCTCATGCTCGGTGCTCTCGCGGCCCTGCCGGCCTTCACGGTCGACATGTACCTGCCGTCGCTGCCCGAGGTCGCCGACGACCTCGGCTCCACGGCCTCCTACGCCCAGCTGTCCGTCTCGGTGATGCTCATCGGTGGCGCCGCCGGCCAGCTCGTCATCGGGCCGCTCTCGGACCGGTTCGGACGCCGCGCCCCGCTGGTGTGGGGGCTGGCGCTGCACGTGGTGACCTCGCTGCTGTGCGCCCTGGCGCCCACGATGTCGGCACTCATCGTCCTGCGGCTGCTGCAGGGGTTCTTCAACGCCGCCTGCACCGTGGCCGCGATGGCCGTGGTGCGCGACCGCTTCGTCGGGGCGGAGGCCGCCCGCATCCTGTCGCGGCTCATGCTCATCATCGGCGTGGCGCCGATGCTCGCGCCGACCTTCGGCTCCGCGGTCGCCGCCGCCGCGGGCTGGCGCTGGGTCTTCGCCGTCCTCGCGGTCGGCGGTGCGAGCCTGGCCGTGGTCGTCTGGCGCGCCATGCCCGAGACGCTGCCGGCGGCACGCCGCCAGCCCGGCGGAGCCGGCAGCGTGCTGCGCGGCTACCGGGACCTGGTGCGCGACCGGCACTTCATGGGGCTCGCGGTCCTGCCCGGCCTCGGCCAGGCCGTGCTCATGAGCTACGTCGTCGGCTCGCCGTTCGTCTTCCAGGAGTACTACGGCCTCAGCCACACCCAGTTCTCCCTCCTCTTCGCCCTCAACGGCCTCGGCCTGGTCGTCTCGGCCCAGATCAACGCCGCCCTGGTGCGCCGGGTCGCGCCGATCCGCCTGCTGCGGGCCGCGCTGGTGCTGCAGGGCGTGTTCGCCGTGGGGCTGGTCGTGGTCGCGCGGACGGAGTTCGGGGGCCTGCTGGGCCTGCTGGCGCTGCTGTGGATCGTGCTCGCCTTCCAGGGGCTCATCCCCGCCAACGCCTCGGCGATCGCGCTGTCCCGCCACGGTGAGCGGGCCGGGTCCGCGGCCGCCGTCATCGGCGCCGTGCAGGCCGGGACCGCCGGTGCCGTCTCGCCGCTCGTCGGTGTCCTCGGCGGTGACGCCGTCGCGATGACCACGGTCATGCTCGGGGCGTGGACCGCGGCGATCTGCGTGCTCGCCTTCGCCACGCCCGCCTTCCGCCGTGGCGGGTGGGTCCACCTCGCCTGAGCCCGGGACACGCCGTCGACCGCCCGTGCGAGGAGGCGTCGGTTTAGGGTGACAGGGTGAAGGAATCCAGTCCCCGGCATCTCGGGCACCTTGCCGGGCACCCGGTACTGCGCTGGGTCGCCCTGGGGGTGACCGCGGTCCTCGCGCTGGTCGGAGCGGCATCGATCGCCGCGTACGTCGACCTCAAGTCGCAGATCGAGGTCTCCGACGTCGACGCGTTGATCGGCCGGCAGCGACCGGAACGCGACCCGGTGGCCGCGGCCTCCGACGAGCCGGCCGACCCGAGCGACCCCTTCGCCGGGCAGGACCGGAACATCCTGGTCATGGGGACCGACTACCGCGACGCGGAGAACGCCGAGATCGCCGGCTCCGGGGACGAGTTCCACTCCGACAGCACGCTGGTGATGCACATCAGCGGCGACCGGACCCGCATCGAGGCGATCTCCATCCCACGCGACTCGCTCGTGGACATCCCGGCCTGCCCCCGGCCCGACGGCAGCTCCACCGCGCCCCAGAGCAACGCGATGTTCAACACCGCGTTCTCCCTGGGCGGCGGACCGGAGCAGGACCTCACCGCGGCCGCGGCCTGCACGCTCCTGACCGTCGAGTCGCTCACCGGCCTGACGATCGACGACCACGTCGTGGTCAAGATGGCCGGCGTGGTGGACATCGTCGACGCCCTCGGTGGGGTGCCGATGTGCCTGCCGGAACCGGTGATCGGCGACTCGCGGTACAGCGACCTGGAGCTCGACGCCGGACGCCAGGTGCTGGACGGGGAGACCTCGATCCAGTTCCTGCGGGTGCGCAAGGGCGAGGGCATGGGGCTCGAGCTGGGCAGCGACTTGCGGCGCATCGAGCGTCAGCAGGCGTTCGTGGACTCCATGCTCCGCGAGGTCCTCGACCAGAACCTCATCACCAACACCCCGAAGCTGTACCGGATGGTGCGGGCGTCGCTGAAGTCGATGTCCACCAGCCCGGAGCTGGCGAGCCCCAGCGCGCTGGCCGGCCTGGCCTGGAGCCTGCGCAACGTCGACCCGTCCAGCATCGTCTTCGAGTCGGTCCCGGTGGTCGAGGCCCCCACCGACGCCAACCGCGTGGTCTGGACCCACGAGGCGGCCGACCTGTGGCAGCGGTTCGCCGACGACGTCCCGCTGCACGGCGAGGCCACGCCCACACCCACGCCGAGCGACTCGCCCGAGGACGGCGTGGTCGAGGCGGAGACCACCGCCGACGAGGGCACCGGGTCGGCAGGCTCCGACGGCGCGGTCGACGAGTCCGGTGACGGCGCCGGCGGGGGTGGCCAGGGCGGCACCGTGAGCGCGGACAACCCCGGCACCTCCGACCCCTCGCCGAGCCCGTCGCCCAGCCCGTCGCTGCTGCCCGGCGTGTGCAGCTGAGCGACGGCTTCGTCGTCGCGTGCCCGGTGTGCTGGTCCTCCTCTCGGGTTTCGGTCTCGGGCTGTCCCTGATCCTGGCCATCGGCGCCCAGAACGCGTTCGTGCTGCGCCAGGGGGTGCGCCGCGAGCACGTCGGCGTCGTGGTGCTCGTGTGCGCCGCCTCCGACGCCGTGCTGTACGCGGCCGGGGGAGCGGGCCTCGGGGCCCTGGTGGAACGGAACCCCGTGGTCGTCGACGTCGCCCGGTGGGCGGGTGCCGCCGTCGTGCTCGGGTACGGGGCGCTCGCCGCCCGGCGGGCGCTGCGCGGCGAGGAGGGACTGCGCGTTGCCACCGACGGCGCGTCCGGTGACGAGGGGCGGCGCCTGCGCCCCGTGCTGCTCACGGCCCTCGCGCTGACCTGGCTCAACCCGCACGTCTACCTGGACACCGTGGTGCTGCAGGGGTCGGTGGCCGCCACCTACGGCGACGACCGCTGGCTGTTCAGCGCCGGTGCCGTGCTCTCCAGCATCGTGTGGTTCACCGCGCTGGGCTACGGCGCCCGCCTGCTGGCACCGGTGCTGCGCCGGCCGGGGGCGTGGCGGGTGGTCGACGGCGTCATCGCGGTGATCATGGTGGCCGTCGCGGTCTCGCTGGTCGCCGGCGCCTGACCCCGCTTCGCCCGGTCCCGTCCCAGCCCGCCGCGTCGCTCAGGTCGCCACGTCGCCCGGGTCGTACCTTCCGTCACGTGGTCGTACCCGCGGGGTACGACCACGTGACGGAAGGTACGACCTCGGCAGGGGTCAGGGTCGTGTGGCACGGGTCAGGGTCGGTCCCTGCCGAGTCAGGACCGTGTGCCGCGGGTCAGGGCGATCCGCGGCGAGTCAGGACGCGGGTCAGCGGGTCAGCGCGGCCAGCCGCTGGATGCCGTCGCGCAGCACCTCGGGCTGCTTGACGAACGTGAACCGCACCCGGGAGCGCATCGTCTGCGCCGCCGTCGACCCGGGGCGGCAGAACGCCGAGACCGGCACGCCGACCACCCCGACCAGCTCGGGCAGCCGCAGGCACAGGTCGTGGCCGTCCTCGAAGCCGAGCCGCTCCATGTGCGCCGCGCCGTCGGCCACCACGAAGTAGGTGCCCTGCGGCACGACGACGTCGAACCCGGCCCGCTCGAGGCCCGCGCAGAGCAGGTCGCGGCGTTCCGCGAGGGAGGCCGCCAGGGCGCGGGGGGTCTCCTCGTCGGCCAGCGCGAGGGCGATCGCCGGCTGGAACGCCGAGCCCGAGGTGTAGGTCATGAACTGCTTGAGCGTGCGCACCGCCGTGATGAGCTCGGCCGGGCCGTGCATCCAGCCGACCTTCCAGCCGGTGAGGCTGAACGTCTTGCCCGAGCTCGACACCGTCAGCGTCCGCTCGGCCATCCCCGGCAGTGTGGCGATCGGGACGTGCACGGCGTCGTCGAACACGAGGTGCTCGTAGACCTCGTCGGTGAGGACGAGGGTGTCGCGCTCGCGGGCGACGGCGGCGACCTGCTCCAGCTCGGCGCGGGTGAGCACGGTGCCGGTCGGGTTGTGCGGGGTGTTGACCAGGATCATCGCCGTGCGGTCGGTCGCGGCGGCGCGCAGGGCGTCGGCGTCGAGGCGCAGGTCGGCGGTGAGCGGCACGGGCACGTGGGTGGCGCCGGCCATGGCGATCGCGGCCGCGTGGGAGTCGTAGAAGGGCTCGAGGGTGATGACCTCGTCGCCGGGCCCGGTCAGCGAGAGGATCGCGGCGGTGAGCGCCTCGGTGGCGCCCGTGGTGGCCAGGACCTCGGTGTCCGGGTCGACGTCGAGGCCGTAGCGGCGGCGCTGGTGGTCGGCGATGGCGTGGCGGAGCTCGGGTACGCCGTCGCCGGGGGCGTACTGGTTGCGGCCGGCGTCGATGGCGGCCTTGGCGGCCTCCTTGACGTAGTCGGGGCCGTCGACGTCGGGGAAGCCCTGGCCGAGGTTGACCGCGCCGGTGCGGTTCGCCAGCACCGTCATCTCGGCGAAGATCGTCTGGGCGATCGTCCCGTCGTCGGAGAGCAGGCCGGTGGCGGCGGCGACCTGGCGCCACCGAGGTGTGGACGTCATGCAGGCGACACTACCGACGGGTCGAGAGAACTGTGGTGGTGAGCGGCCGCGGCCGCGCGTCGGACGCCTGCGGCGAGGCGTCAGTCCATCGCACGCCCATCGGCGGTGTTCATGCCGTTCTCCCTGAGCCGTCGGACCAGGCTGCGCCGCCGCCATCGCCTCGTGGGGACGATCAGAGTGAGCCCGAAAGCGACCCAGATGACTCCAGGAGCGATCAGGCTGCCGTCAGCCGTGGTCCCGGCGCCGGTCGTGATCCTGATGAGGCCGTCGACGAGGAGCCCGATCCCGAGAAGGACGATGATCGCACCGATCCCGAGGAGGAGTCCGGAGAGCACACGCTTCCAGGCAGGCATGTCCAGCCAGAGTTCGTGACGGAGGTCTTCGTCGCGGTCCAGGTTCGTCTCCGTCTGGATTCGTCGCAACTCCTCGGCGATCCGACGATCCAGCACACCGGTGGCCTGACCTTGCTCCGCCAACGTCCCGCGGAGTGTGGCGAGCCGTTGCAGCCTGTGGAGCTTCCGGGCGGAGAACTCGCCGGACCATGCCCTCGAGAGCAGCGCGAGGATGGGGGCGGCGATCGCCGCGACCCCCGCCAGCAACGTCGCGAACGTGGTCACGTCCACAAGAAGCCACGCTAGTCAGCGTCGGCTCAGCTCGCTCGTGACCCGCGACTCCGGATGAAACCTGGGAGCCGGGGGCGCCGGCTCTGTCCACCGATCCGTTGACCGGCGTTGTCCACAGGGTGGATGGCCCCAGGCGCAGCGGGCGGGAACTTCGCTACGCTCGGTCGCGCTTGAGTGGATTTGCCCGATTGACCCCGACGGAGAGGTTCCACGGGTGGACGCCGACGTTCTGACCCACGACGAGGCGGGCAGCCTGCTGACCGGCGAGGTCCGCGAGCTCGTGCGCCGCCGTGGCATCGACCCGGTGACCGATCGCCACGGACTCGACCGCCTGGTCGGGGAGGCCGTGGCCGACTACGGGGACCGGGCCACCCTCGGGGTCGTTCCGCCGCTGGTCGACCCGGCTGCCACCACTCGTGCGCTCATCGACACCTTCGGCGGGTTCGGTCCGTTGCAGCCCTACCTCGACGATCCGGAGATCGAGGAGATCTGGATCAACAACCCGGCCCAGGTGTTCGTCGCGCGTCGCGGAGTCAGCGAGCTGACGACGACGCTGCTCACGGGCCAGCAGGTCCGGGACCTCGTCGAACGGATGCTCAAGTCCTCGGGGCGCCGGCTCGACCTGAGCTCGCCGTTCGTCGACGCCACCCTGCCTGGCGGCGAGCGCCTGCACGTGGTGATCCCGGACGTCACCCGCGAGCACCTGGCTGTCAACATCCGCAAGCACGTCGTGCGTGCCCACCACCTCGACCACCTCGTCCGCCTCGGCTCCCTGACGACGCACGCTGCCGCCTTCCTCGACGCGGCCGTCCGCGCGGGGGCCAACATCCTGGTCTCCGGCGCCACGCAGGCGGGCAAGACGACGATGCTCAACGCTCTGGCGGGGTCCACGCCGGCGGGTCAACGCGTCATCTCCTGCGAGGAGGTCTTCGAGCTGCGACTGCCCGTGCGCGACCACGTCGCGATGCAGTGCCGGCAACCGAGTCTCGAGGGGACCGGGGAGATCCCGCTGCGACGTCTGGTCAAGGAGGCGCTGCGGATGCGGCCGGACCGCATCGTCATCGGAGAGGTGCGGGAGGCCGAGAGCCTCGACATGCTCATCGCCTTGAACGCGGGAGTTCCCGGGACGGGAACCGTGCACGCGAACTCGGCCCGTGAGGCGATCACCAAGATGTGCACGCTTCCGCTGCTCGCCGGAGAGAACATCTCGGACCGGTTCGTCACGCCGACGGTGGCGGCAGCGCTGGACGTGGTCGTGCACCTCGGGGTGACGCCGGGAGGGGTGCGGCAGTGCCGCGAGATCGTGGCGGTGACGGGACGTGTCGAGGAGGGACGGGTCGAGACGGCCCAGCTCTTCCGTCGCAGGCCCGCCTCGGCCGGTGGTGAGCTCGTGCGCGGGGACGGCTTCCCGGCCGAGGTCGAGAAGTTCGAGCGTGTCGGCGTCGACGTGCACGCGCTGCTGGCCGGGGAGTGCTGATGGGAGTGGTCGTCGGGCTCGTCGGCGGAGCCGGGCTGTTCTGCCTCTGGTGGTCCTGCTGGGAGCAGCCGGAACGCGGCCGGCGGCGCAGTCGTCGACACCGCACGGTGCAGGACCTGCTCGTCCAGGCCGGTGCGCCGACGGTGACCCCGGCGGCCCTCTACGTCCTCAGCATCGGGCTCGCCCTCGTCGTCCTCCTGCTCGGGCTGGTGCTGACGCGGTCCCCGGCCATCGCCGCCTGCTTCGCGGTCATGGCGGTCGTGGCGCCGGAGGCGCTGGTCCGGGCACGGGCACGCCGACGCCGCGACGACCTGCGCGAGGTGTGGCCGGACGTCGTCGACCACCTCGCCAGCGGCGTGCGGGCCGGTCTCTCCCTGCCGGAGGCGGTCGCGCAGCTCGGCGAACGTGGGCCGCAGGCCCTGCGGGAACCGTTCGCCCAGTTCGCTGCCGACCACCGGGCGACCGGGCGCTTCGGCGAATGCCTCGATCTCCTCAAGGACCGCCTCGCCGACCCTGTGGCTGACCGCATCATCGAGGCCCTCCGCCTGACACGTGAGGTCGGCGGGACGGACCTCGGTCGGTTGCTGCGCAGCCTGTCGAGCTTCCTGCGCCAGGACCTGCAGACCCGTGGCGAGCTCGAGGCGCGTCAGTCCTGGACCGTGAACGGTGCGCGGGTGGCAGCCGCCGGCCCGTGGGTCGTGCTGGCCCTGCTCGCCAGTCGTCCGGAGACGGCGCAGGCGTACAACTCGGCGGCAGGGGTCGCGGTGCTGCTGACCGGTGCGGCCTGCTCCGTCGTGGCATACCGCGCGATGCGCCGGATCGGCCGGCTGCCCGAGGAAGGTCGGGTGCTGCGATGACGCCGATCGTGACCGGTGCCCTGCTGGGCCTCCTCGCGGGATGCGGCCTGCTGCTGGTGGCTGCCGGCGTCCGGGGGCGACGGATCAGGCTCGACGAGCGGCTCGCCCCGACCCTGCGGCCCCGGGACGCGACCTCGGGGCTGCTGCGCGAGCAGGCGACGCGCGGCCCTCTCGGGGTGCTCGAGCAGCTCCTCGCCCCGTGGGTCGACGACGCCGCCGCGTGGTTCGAGCGGTTCGGCTCGACGCGAGAGGACGTCCAGCGTCGGCTGGACCGTGCCGGTCTGCGCGAGACCGTCGAGCAATTCCGCGCACGGCAGCTCGTGTGGACGACGTTGGGGCTGGCCGGCGGCCTCCTGCTGGCTGTCCTGCTCGCCGCGACCCGAGGCTCCTCGGTCGTCGTGCTGGCCGTCCTGGTGCTGCTCACCGGTGCGACCGGCTTCGTCGGCTGTGACCAGAGGCTCTCCGGTGCTGCACGGCGGCGGGAGGAGCGGATGCTCGCCGAGTTCCCCACCGTCGCAGAGCTTCTGGCGCTCGCAGTCACGGCCGGCGAGGGGCCGGTGCCGGCGCTCGAGCGGGTCGCGACGACCGCCCGGGGCGAGCTGTCCGGCGAGTTCTCCGCGATGCTGGCCGACGTCCGGGCAGGAGCACCGATCACGGCCGCTCTCACGGCGATGGCCGACCGCACCGGTCTGCCGACGCTGTCGCGGTTCGCCGAAGGCGTGGCCGTCGCGCTGGAGCGCGGCACACCTCTGGCAGACGTCCTCCGTGCCCAGGCACAGGACGTCCGGGAGTCCGGGCGTCGGGCCCTGATGGAGGCCGGCGGGAAGAAGGAGGTCGCCATGATGGTGCCGGTGGTCTTCCTCATCCTGCCGATCACGGTCGTCTTCGCCGTCTTCCCCTCCCTGGCCACGTTGCAGATCGGTCTGTGACCTCGACGAAAGGATGCTCCATGACCACCAACCCGCCCGACAGCACGCGCTCCCGGCACCTGCCCGAGGCCGACGACCCGGAACGCGGCGACGTCCCCGGCTGGGTTCTCGTCACGCTCATGACGGCAGGTCTGGTCGTCGCGCTCTGGGCACTGGCGGGTCCGCTGCTCGAGGACGCCTTCACCCAGGCGATCGAGAGCGTCACGGGTCTGTGACGTCCGGGTCGTGGGCACGAGCCGATGGCTCGGCGGCCGGCCGGTCCGACGGTGAGCGCGGCTCGGCGGTGGCGGAGTTCGCCCTCGTCTCGGCGCTGCTCGTGGCTCTCTTCCTCGGCGTCGTGCAGGTCGCGCTCGCGTTGCACGTCCGGGCCGTCGCGATCGATGCGGCGGCTGAAGGCGCACGGCTGGCGGCGCGGACCGACCACGACCTCGGTGCCGGTGCCCAGCGGACCCGGGACCTGCTCGCGTCGGCGCTGAGCGAGCGGTACGCGGGCGACGTCGTGGTCGGCACGACGAGGCGCGGTGGACTGGACCTCGTCCGCGTCACGGTCACCGCGCCGCTGCCCGTGGTGGGTCTGCTCGGCCCGTCAGGTGCGATGACCGTCGAGGGGCATGCCGTGGACGAGTCGGCATGACCGGGCGTCCAGACGGCCCCGACGACCCCGAGTCGTCACCGACCGGATCTGGGGAGGAAGGTGCCGCCGTGGTCGAGTTCCTGGGAGTGGGTGTGCTGCTGCTCGTCCCGCTCGTGTACCTGGTCGTCACCGTCGGCCAGATCCACGCCGCGGGGTTCGCCGTCGAGGGCGCGGCCCGGGACGCCGCGCGGGCGGTGGTGACCGCCGAGTCGTCGGCGACCGGTGCCGCACGTGCTCGGGCGGCGACGGAGGTGGCGCTGGCAGATCAGGGCTTCGTCGTCGACGGCGCCGATGTCCTGGAGCTCGAGTGCTCGGCGAACCCGTGCCTGACACCGGGGGCGACGGTCGGCGTGCGGGTCCGTGTCGAGGTGCCGCTGCCGTTGGCGCCGCCCGCGCTGCAGGACTGGGTGCCGCTGAGCATCCCGGTCGAGGCGGCCCACGTCGCACCGGTCGAGGAGCACGTCGGGACCCGGCCGTGACGGCGGCACGCGAGGAAGGGCGGATCATGCTGCTCACCGCGGGCTTCGTCACGGTGGGGCTGATGCTGGTCGGCATGGTGGCCTCGGCCGCGTCCGTGCACCTGGACCGCAAGCACCTGTTCGACCTGGCGGACTCGTTGGCGGTGGCCGGTGCCGACTCGATGACCCGGGAGACGTACTACGGGGAGGCGATGGCCCCGGACGGGTCGGGCGTGCTGACCTTGACGGACGACGGCGTGCGCACCGCCGTGGCCGAGCACCTGGCCGTGCAACCGGCATCCTCGGCCCCAGGACTGCGCGGCGTGAGGGTGCAGGAGGCCGCCACGCCGGACGGCCGCAGCGCCCGCGTGAACCTGATCGCCACCTCCCACCCGCCGTTGATTCGTTGGTTCACCGACGCCTTCGGTGGGGGCATCACCGTGACTGCCACGGCAACGGCACGGGCAGGTTGAGCAGGTTCTGTCGTTCGCCGGCGTCCGACGCCGCGATCCCCAGGCAATTCGTAGGTTCGTCGCAGGCTCTCCCCGGGTAGGCCGCGCACTGTGGACCTATGACAGCGACGACGAGCCACCCCGGCCCTTCCGTCCCGTTCGTGGCGGACCGGCACCCTGCGCGGTCCCGCGTCCGGCGGGACGCGGCCGTCCGGTACGTCGCCGTCGCAGCGCTGTGGCTCGCGCTGCTCGGTGTCGACTGGATGTGGGCCGCCGACGGCGGTCTGCAGGCCCTCACCGCCTGGGACACCGCGTTGACCTCGCTCGGGCAGATCACGGGGCTGGCCTCGGCGGCGCTGCTGCTCGCCCAGGTGCTGCTCATGGCCCGGGTGCCCGCGCTGGAGGCGGCATTCGGGCGCGACCGGCTCGTGAGCATCCACCGGCTGGTCGGCCTGTGGTCGTTCAACCTGCTCGTCGCCCACCTCGTCCTCATCACCTGGGGGTACGCCGCCGGGAGCATCACTGCGTGGCCCGCGACGTTCTGGGAGCTGATGTGGCAGTACCCGGGCATGCTGCTGGCCGTCGGCGGGACCGTGGCGCTGGTACTGGTCGTGGTCACCAGCGTGCGGGCCGCCCGACGCCGGCTGCGCTACGAGTCTTGGCACCTGCTGCACCTGTACGGGTATCTCGGGGCGGCGCTCGCCCTGCCGCACCAACTCTGGACCGGTCAGCAGTTCCTGGCCCGCCCCGCCGTCACGGCCGTGTGGTGGACGGTGTGGGCGCTGGTCTTCGCCGCCGTCCTCGTGTGGCGGGTCGCGCTGCCGGCCTGGCGCACCTGGCGTCACCAGATCCAGGTCACCGGCGTCGTGCCCGAGGCGCCCGGCGTGGTGTCCGTGCAGCTGACGGGCCGGCGCCTGCACCGGCTGGTCGAGCCCGGGCAGTTCCTGGTCTGGCGGTTCCTGGGTCGGCAGGGCTGGACCCGCGGCAAGCCGTACTCGGTCTCCAGCGCCCCGACGTCCCGCTCCGCCCGCGTGACGATCGCCGCCGTCGGCCCGGCCAGCACCGCGGCCGCCGACCTGCAGCCGGGCACCCGCGTCGTCGTCGAGGGAGCCTACGGCCGCCTCACCCGCCGCGCGCGCACCCGGCGCAAGGTGCTGCTGATCGGTGCGGGCTCCGGGCTCGCACCGCTGCGCGCGCTGGCCGAGGGCCTGGACTACGCACCCGGGGAGGCCGTGCTCATCGAGCGGTACCGCGAGCACCCGCTGTTCGCGGCCGAGCTCGACCACCTCGCCGCCACCCGGGGCCTGGGGGTGGTGCGGCTGCCCGGACGACGCCGGGCCGACGGCTCGTGGGTCGGGCCCGGGTTCGACGGGGACGACGACGAGCGGGTCCTGCGCGGCTGGGTGCCCGACGTCGCCGAGCGCGACGTGTACGTCTGCGGACCGCCCGCCTGGACGCAGAGCGTCCGCGAGGCCGCCCTCGCTGCCGGCGTCCCCGCCGCGCAGATCCACAGCGAAGACTTCGGATGGTGACGCGAGATGAAGAAGATCGTCCTCTGGGTGCTGTCGACGGTCACCGTCCTGGTCCTGCTGCTGGGCTATCGCACCTCGACCGACCCCGACGCGCTGAGCACGTCGACGTCGGTGGTGCAGGCGGCGACCGGGACGACGTCGGGATCGACGAGCAGCCCTGGGTCGACCGGCAGCACGACCGGTGACCGAGCCGGCGGGTCCACCGGCTCCGGGTCGACCGACACCTCGAACGGGTCAGGGTCCTCGAACGGCAGCGGGGGATCGTCCGGGTCGGTGAGCACGACGGCGTCCGGCGACGTCGTCCAGACCCGGTGGGGCCCGCTGCAGGTGGAGATCACCGTCAAGAACGGAGAGATCACGGCCGTCGACGTCCCGGTGTACCCGGACGACAACGGCAAGGACCGGCAGATCAACGGGTACGCGCTGCCGGTGCTCGTCCAGGAGACGCTCGACGCCCAGAGCGCCTCGATCGACATGGTCAGCGGCGCCACCGTGACGAGCACGGGGTACACGCAGTCGCTGCAGAGCGCGCTCGACCAGGCGGGGCTGTGAGCGGCGCGGGGACCCGGCCGGCGGTCCGCCGCCGGGTCGTGCACGTCATGGGGATGCCCGTCAGCGTGGCGCTGAGGGGCCGCCACGCCGAGGGGCCCGCCGCGGACCGGGCCTGGGACCGGGTGGTCGCCGAGCTGCGGCACGTGGACGCCACCTTCAGCACCTACCGGGCCGACTCGGTGATCAGCCGGCTGGCGCGCGGCGAGATCGGCGTCGACGCCCTGCCCGGCGAGGTGCGCGAGGTGCTGGCGCTGGGGGAGGAGGCCCGCCGGGCGTCCGACGGCGCGTTCGACGTCGTGCAGCGGCACCTGGACGGCACCGAGACCTTCGACCCGAGCGGCGTCGTGAAGGGCTGGGCGGTCGAACGGGCGGCCCGGCACCTGCGAGACCTCGAGGGAACCGACTTCTGCCTCTCGGCCGGCGGCGACATGGTCTGCCACGTGGCCGGCGACGACGCCGAGCCCTGGCGGGTCGGGATCGAGGACCCGCACGCCCCGGCGCGGCTCGTCGCCGTCGTGCCGGTGCGGGACGGCGCCGTGGCGACCTCCGGGCTCGCGCACCGGGGAGACCACGTCGTCGATGCGCGCTCCGGGCGGACGCCGACGGCGCTCGCGTCCGTGACCGTCGTCGGGCCGAGCCTGACGTGGGCGGACATCGACGCCACGAGTGCCTTCGCGCTTGGTGCCGACGGCCGCGACTGGCTGCGGACGCGGCCGGGGGAGACGGGGCTGGTGGTCTGGGCGGACGGGCGTGCCGAGCCGTTCGCCGGCATCGGGTCCCGATGATCTGCCGGGACGACTGGCGTGCAACGTCGCCGCACGGTGGGGTCCGGCCGCGTCAGAGGCCTACCCGGTTCACGCAATGTCTCGCCTGCCGCACCCCCCCGGCACCCCGGGAGCCACCGGGTGATGAGGGTGATTTCTCCCCGCTGAACGCGCCTCGGTCCTCTTTGTCATCGACGATGGGTCACACGGCGACCGTGCACGTTCGACGCTGACGTGCCAGGGGGGACAAAGGCGTCCCTCGCATCGTGACAGATGGGGTGATGGGGGCGTGGCCCGATCCCGTGGACGACTTGCCGGCCTGGCGCTGTCGGCCGCGTCGGCCCTGCTGGTCGCGGGCTGCCTCGGGGCCGACTACCGCGACCTGCCCCTCGACCTGTCCGCCTGGGACGACGGGTGGCTCGTTGCGATCGAGCCGGAGGAAGAGCTGTGGGTCGGCCTCGACGGCAACAACCTCCACCCCGACCAGGCGTGGGAGCTCGTCGAGGCCGACGACGCGGTGCTGCGCCTGACCACGAGCGAGCACGAGGTGCCGCCGCCCGGGTCGGACCGCCCCGGCGACCCGCACATCTCGACGACCGTCTTCGGGTTCGTCGGGGTGGACGTGGGCCGGACGCCGCTGCGCTTTGAGCTCGTCGTGGACGGCGAACGCGTCGACGTCGCGGAGTACACGGTCGACGTGTTCGACGACGCCTGCGCGGCCGAGACGGCCGCCGTCGCCAACCGCTGCGGCGGGGAGCTGTTCTCCTACCAGCCGCAGTACCTCCAGGCGCTGAACCACGGCGAGCAGGTGAACCTGGGGGTGGGGGAGGAGACGGAGCTGGTCCTGACCGCGAACGCCCTGCATCCGGACACGGCGTGGCAGGTGGCCGACCACGACGGCGGCGTGGTCGCGGTGGACGGCCCGGTCGACCTGGGTCCGGCCCGTTCGCCGGGAGACTTCAGCGAGGTCGACCCGGA
The DNA here is from genome assembly GCF_030586525.1 of Isoptericola sp. 178. Classification (NCBI taxonomy): domain Bacteria; kingdom Bacillati; phylum Actinomycetota; class Actinomycetes; order Micrococcales; family Promicromonosporaceae; genus Isoptericola; species Isoptericola sp. 178. Next base: position 620,434 of record NZ_JAUQYN010000002.1, read on the forward strand.
GGTGCGGCACTCGTTCCTGCCGGCCTGGCGGTTCACCATCACCGGTACGGCGCCGGGGGAGAGCCCGCTGGTGCTCGAGCTGACGGTGGACGGCGAGCGGATCGACGTCTACGAGCTCGTGGTGCTCGTCGGCGCGTAGGTCCAGGGGCTGGTCACGAGGCCGGATCTCGCTGCTGGGCTGGCGCCGGCCACCGGGGCGGCGGACCTCTCGTGGCGACCGCCGCCGTAGACTCCGGCGGGTGAGCAACCCACCGGCATACCCCACGATGGAAGACGTCATCGGCGACACCCCGCTGGTGCGTCTGCAGCGCCTGCCGGGGCCGGAGAACGAACGCCGCGGCAACGTGCTGCTCGCCAAGCTCGAGGGGAACAACCCGGCCGGCTCGGTCAAGGACCGGCCGGCGATCAGCATGATCCGGGGCGCCGAGGAGCGAGGGGAGATCTCCCCCGGCGACACCCTGCTGGAAGCCACGTCCGGCAACACCGGGATCGCCTTGGCGATGGCGGCGGCGATCAGCGGATACCCCCTGACCCTCGTGATGCCCGAGGACGCCTCCACCGAGCGGATCCAGACGATGAAGGCGTACGGAGCCGACCTGGTTCTCACCTCGGCGAAGGGCGGCATGGAAGAGGCTCGCGACGTCGTGACGCGGATGGAGCGGGAGGGGCGCGGCCGGGTCCTGGACCAGTTCGGTAACCCGGACAACCCGCGTGCCCACGAGGTCGGCACGGGCCCGGAGCTGTGGCGCCAGACCGAGGGACGGATCACGCACTTCGTGTCCGCGATGGGCACCACCGGCACGATCACCGGGGTCTCGCGGTTCCTCAAGTCCCGCAACCCCGATGTCCAGATCGTCGGGGCGCAGCCCGCGCAGGGCTCGAGGATCCCCGGGATCCGCGCCTGGCCGCCGGAGTACGTGCCGAGGATCTTCGACCCGTCGGCGGTGGACCGGACGGTGGAGGTCAGCCAGACCGACGCCGAGGAGATGGCCCGCCGGCTGGCCCGCGAGGAGGGCATCTTCGGCGGTGTCTCCGCGGCCGGTGCGTGCTGGACCGCCCTGCAGGTGGCCGAGGAGGTCGAGGGGGCGACGATCGTCTTCGTGGTCTGCGACCGCGGCGACCGGTACCTCTCCAGCGGCGTGTTCCCCGCCTGAGAGTCGCGTGCGTGACGCGCTGGTGACGTTGTCGTGACGCTCTCGTAGGCGCGTGTAGGTCATGGTCGCAAGGTTGGTGGGCGACCGCAGGGTCGCCTTCAAGACCTCAAAGGGAGGGCCGACCCATGAAGCGGTCGATGCGTGCAGGGGCCGTTCTCGGAATGGCTGCAGCGGGGGTGATGATGGCCGGCTACGCGGTGGCGGGGACCGACTCGACGACGCTGGCCAACGGGGCTGACCTGTCGGTGACGGTCAGTACCCCGACCACGGGGGACACGTTCCTGGTCCCGACGGGGTCGACGACCGTCGACGTCCCCGTCGAAGGCAGTGCCTCGATCGGCGAGGGCGAGCCGAACGTGCACTGGACCTATGTCGTCGACGTCAGCGGCAGCACCGGCGCCGGCTGTGGATCGGTCGGCGGCACCGTGCTGGACTGCGAGAAGCAGGCCGTCACCAACCTCAACAATGCGGTGGTCGCCGACGGGTCCGGCAAGGACGTCGGCGTCAGCGTGTTCGGGCGCGGCGGCGCGTCCGCGGACATGAGTGGCGCCGCCGGCAACCAGCCGATCGTGGCTCCGGACGACCCGGGAGTCGACGTCGTCATCGGCTCGATCGTGATCGGAGGCGTCAACCTCTACACCCCGCGCGCGGTCAACCCCAACGACACGAACTTCAGCGCCGGACTGACAGCGGCGGGCACCAGCGTCTCTGCGTCCACCGCCGCGTCCAAGAACGTCGTCTTCCTGTCCGACGGCGAATCCAACCTGGGCGGCGGCAACTTCAATGCGGCAGTTGCCGCGCTGGACTCCGCGGGTGCCACGATCTACTCGTTCGCCGTCGGTAGCGGTGCGAGCTGCGCCGGCGGATCGGACGGCACGCTCCAGGCGATGGCCGACGCGACCGGCGGCACCTGCACCAACGTGCCGAACCCGGCCACGCTGCCCGACATCGTCCAGAACGTCACCGACACCGCGATGACGGACGTCGCCCTCGAGGTCGACACGGTGAGCACGTCCTTCGACACGCTCACGCAGACGCCCCCGTTCGACGGCCCGGGCAGCACGGACTTCACGGCCACCGCGGCCGACCAGGCGCCGGGTGCGCACGAGGTGTGCGCGTCCGCGACCGGCACGGGGCCGAAGAGCGATGCGAGCTCGGAGCAGACGGTCACGCAGTGCGAGACCTATGACGTGTACGCGTTCTCCCTGACTCCCGAGACCGCCACCAACGAGCTCGGGTCGGACAACGAGCACACCGTCACCGCCACCGTGGACGGGCCCGCCGGGAAGCTGGCGGGATGGCCGGTCGAGTTCGCCGTGACCGGGCAGAACGCCGGGGCGAGCGGGACGTGCGCCCCCGCCTCGTGCGAGACCGACGCCGACGGTGAGGTGACCTTCACCTACAGCGTCCCGGTCGAGCCGAACAGCCTGGGCACCGACACCATCTCGGCCACGGTCACCGTCAACAGTGACTCCGCCACGGTGGACGTGACCAAGGAGTGGGTGGACACGACGCCGCCGACGGCCACGTGCGAGCCCGGACCCAACCCGGGCGGACAGATCCCCGCCGCCCCCGGCGAGGGCGGCCAGGGACAGAACCAGGACGGGTTCTACACGATCACGGCGACCGACGACGTCTGGGGCGCTGAGTCCCTCGACGTCTTCGTCATCGACGACGGCACCGGGACCGTCTTCGGCCCCTACGCGAACCCGACCAACCTCAAGTGGACCGAGGCCAACGGGGCCGATCCCAGCGAGAAGGCCGGCTCGGGTGCCGTCGACTGGGCGCTGAAGGGTCAGGGCGACGCGCAGATCACCGCCGTCGACGGTTCCGGCAACGTGTCGGACCCCGTGGCCTGCCTCGTCCCTCCCGCCCCGCAGTGACGGCCGAACCGACCGCCCCTGCCTGACACCGGCGTGGCCGGTACCCGGACGTCACACTCCGGGTACCGGCCACGACCACGATCCGCTGCGACGCACCTATTCGTCGATGCGTTCGGGTGCTCCCGACGCGGGGACGCACCACACCTCGATCCGCAGCGTCCGCAGTACCTCGGGTGGGATGCGGCGCACCTTTGGCACCACGTCCTCCGGGACGACGACGGCGTAGCGCGTCGCACCGCTCAGGTCCGTCATGCGCCGGAGCAGCTGCCCGAACATCGTGTCAACGTCGAGTCCGGGACTGCTGGTGTGACCTGTTGTCTCCGCGACGAGCGTCCTCTCCTCGGGGCGCTTCGCGATGACGTCGACATAGCCCGGGTCGTCCAGCGTGACCTTCCAGCCCTGAGCGGTGAGATGGTCGGCGAACCGTCGCTCGACCTCGGTCTCCTTCATACCGATCACCCTCCTCGCTGTCACCGTTGGCTCGTCGACGAGGCATCCTGCTCGTGTCGTGGAAGGCGGCTCAGCCGGACCGCGGCGGAGCGGTCGCCAGCTCGGTGAGCCGGTGCATCATGCGCCAGCTCATCACCGCGCTGACGGTGCTGAGCACCTCGGAGACGGCCCGGTCGACCGGCCGCTCCGACTCGTACCGCTCGCGCATGTGCAGCCGCGTCGCCGGCGCCGGGCCCACGTGCACCGGTTCCAGGTGGAAGGCCCACGTGAAGTCGTGGCCCTCGGGCGCGCCCTCGGCGCCCTGGGACGTCACGACGAGGTCGCTGCCGGGCTTCACCTCGGCCACCCGCAGCGCGACGTCCGGGTGCAGCCGGAAGGCGTCGCCGGGGTGGACGTCCTGCCACTCGGGGTGGATGGTCGTGGCACCGGTGATCTGGCACCCGACGAGGTTCTCCAGCGCCTCGAACGAGTAGAAGCCGGCCTTGTCCTGCCCGATCTGGGCGACCCAGGGCCAGACCTCCGCGGGCGTGGCCGCGATGGTGCAGGCCCGGTCGGCCTGCACGACGCCACCGGTCATCAGCTCGTCGCCGGGCAACCAGGCGCGCGTCTCGGGCTCGGTGGCGCCGAGCCGTCGGTGCGCACCGGTGACGAGCACCGCCGCGCCGGCGGCGAGACCTGCCACGACCGGCGCCGCGAGCGCCGCCGTCAGTGCACGGCGTCGTCCCCGCCGCGGGGCGTCCTGTTCGCTGTCGTTCTCGCCCACGGTGTCCAGTCTGCTCCGAACGCCCGCGGTCGCACGGCGCGGCGGCAGATCGTCAGCAGGATTCGAGAACCCGGTTCATCGCGTCCTTCTCGGGCTGGGTGATCGCGAGCTCGTACGCGGCCTTGACCTGGATCTGGGTGGCGACGTACTCGCAGCGGAACGCCTTGTTCGGCGGCAGCCACTCGGCGGCGTTCGCGGCTCCCTTGGTGCGGTTCTCGCCGGGGTCGACCATGAGCAGGTTCGCCGGGTCGTTGGCGAACTTCTCGCGGCGGTTGTCGTTCCAGTCGTGGGCGCCGGAGATCCACGCGTTCTGCAGGGCGACGACGTGCTCGGCGTCCAGGGAGACGGCCAGGTCGTCGCTGCCGCGCTCGAAGGCGCGGTTCTTCTCGCCGGTGTACGGCTCGACGTCGTAGGTCCCGGACAGGACGGTGCAGCCGTCGTCGTCCACCTTCTCGTCGCTCAGGTCGCGGGCGAGCATGTCGTTGCGGGCGTCGCAGCCGTTGCCGTCCGGGTCGGTCCAGTGGTCGAACTCGTCGCGGTCGTAGCCGGTCTGCGGGGCCTTGCCCTTGACGGTGAGCCCGTCGAGCTGCCGGGTGACCTTGGTGACGTCCACCGACCCGTCGGGACTCGCCCCCGAGCCACCGGAACCACCGTCCCCGGAACCACCGTCCCCCGACCCGTCGTCGAGCGAGGCGACGTCCTCGGCGGCGTCGCCGATGACGGCCCTGGCGTCGTCGGCGACGGAGTCCAGGTCGAGGTCCCCACCGCTGCCGGTGACCTGGACGAGGACGAGGGCGACGAGGAAGGCGGCAGCCAGGCCGAGGAGTGTGCGACGCATCCGCACACCCCACCAGGTCCAGGCGACTTCGTCGCGGCGCCCACGCCGGTGCCGCCCCTGCTGGGACGACATCTCGTGCGTATGCTCACGGTCGAGGAGAGGGGTGGCTGCATGGCTGAAGGGGAGAAGGCGGACCCGCCGTCGCGCCGCAGGGACAGGCTGCGCCGGCGGTCGGGCGTCGCGGCGACGCCCGCCGTGGCCGAGGTCCCGCGCCTGACCCGCTACGTCGAGGACGGACGCCCGAGCCCGGCCCCCGAGGGTGCGAGCGTGGCCGACGGGCTGCGGTTCGCCGACGGTGCCTCCGACCGCATGACCATGTCGCTCTACCCGCGGCCGACGACGGCCGCGATCCACGAGCTCGCCGAGGCCTGGGAGCTGCACCCGCTGGTGGTCGAGGACCTCCTGCACGCCCGCCAGCGACCCAAGGTCGAACGCTACGGCGACCTGCTGTTCCTCGTGGTGCGCTCCGCCTGGTACGTCGACGCGGAGGAGGACGTCGTCCTCGCCGAGTTCCACGTGCTGGTGCGCCCGGGTGCCGTCGCCGTGCTCTGCCAGGACGGACGGTGGATCGACGGCACGCCGGCCGAGCGCCTCGACGAGTCGACGTTCGGGTCCGAGGAGGAGGCCCGTGCGCTGCTCCCGGGCGAGGACCTGCTGCGGCTCGGTCCGGAGGCGGTCGTCTACCGGTTCCTCGACGCCATCGTCGACGGCTACACCCCCGTGCTGCAGGGCGTGGCCATCGACAAGGAGCAGATCGAGCGCCAGGTGTTCAGCGGCGACGCCGCGGTGGCCGAGCGCATCTACCGGCTCAGCCAGGAGGTCATCGACATGCAGCACGCGACCTCGTCGATGACGGAGGTCGTCGAGGCGCTGCGCGCGGGGTCCGCCGAGCCCGCCATCGCGACCGAGCTCCAGACCTACCTGCAGGACGTCTCGGACCACCTCACCCGCGCCACCGCGCGGGTGGCGGAGTACCGCGAGGCGCTGGGGCAGATCCTCGACGTCAACGCGACGCTGGTGGCGCACCGGCAGAACGAGGACATGAAGAAGATCTCCGGCTGGGCGGCGATCCTCTTCGCGCCCACCCTCGTCGCCGCCGTCTACGGCATGAACTTCGACGTGATGCCCGAGCTGCACTGGGTGTTCGGGTACCCGATGGCGGTCACCCTGATGGTGGCGTTCTCCGTCGTCCTGTTCGTGGTGTTCAAGCGCGGCCGGTGGATGTAGTCCGGGACGGCCTCCGCAGCCTGTGACGTGATGCACACGGCCAAAAGGCGAATCTGAGATGCGTCTTTAGATACGGTGCGGGTCATGCAGCTCACGGCGTTCACCGACCTGGGCCTCCGGATCGTCATGAGGCTCTCCGTGCTCGGCGAGGCCGAGCACGCCACCACCGGCGTGCTCGCCGAGGAGCTGCACGTGCCGGCCAGCCACGCCGCCAAGGTCGTCACCCGGCTCGCCCGCCTCGGCGTCGTCGAGGCGCGCCGCGGTCGCGCCGGCGGGCTGCGTCTGGCCGACGGCGCCGAGCGCCTGTCGATCGGTCGCATCGCGCGGGACCTCGAGGGCGACGGGGAGGTGGTCGACTGCGAGGGGGCGAACCCGTGCCCCCTGCGCAACGGCTGCCGGCTGCGCGGGGCGCTCGCCCGCGCGCGCGAGGCCTTCTTCGCCGTGCTCGACCCCCTGACGATCGCCGACATGGCCGCCCCACCGACCCGGTCCGTCCTCCTCACCCTCGGAGCCGGACCGCCCGCCGGGTCGACGCCGTGACGTCGCCCGCCACCCTGCAGGTACCCGAGGAAGGATCCCTCCCGATGCTCACTGCCGAGTCCACCGCCGTCGTCCGTGCCACGCTTCCCGTGGTCGGGGCCGCGATCGGCGACATCACGCCGCTGTTCTACCGCAAGATGTTCGCCGCGCACCCCGAGCTCGAACGCGACCTGTTCAACCGCGGCAACCAGGCGCAGGGCGACCAGCAGCGGGCGCTCGCGGCCTCGATCGCCGGGTACGCCACGCTCCTCGTCGACGAGGACGGGCCGGACCCGAGGTCGGTGCTCGCGCGCATCGCCCACAAGCACGCCTCGCTCGGGATCCTCCCGGAGCAGTACCAGATCGTGCACGACCACCTGTTCGAGGCGATCGCGGAGGTGCTCGGCGACGCCGTCACCCCGGAGGTGGCCGCGGCGTGGGACGAGGTCTACTGGCACATGGCCGAGGCGCTCATCCAGATCGAGCAGGGGCTCTACGACGAGGCGGGTGTCGCCACCGGTGACGTCTGGCGCTCGGTCCGGGTGCGGCGTCGGGTCCAGGAGTCGCCCGACACCATCTCGCTGGAGCTCGCCGATCCCGACGGTGCCGCCCTGCCCGCCGGCCGGCCCGGCCAGTACCTGTCGGTCGCCGTCCGCCTGCCCGACGGCGCGCGGCAGATCCGGCAGTACAGCCTGACCGGCGCGGCGGACACGGGCGCGTGGAGCGTCTCGGTGAAGGCGATCCCCGCGTCGCACGACGGCGACCGGATCGCGCCGGCCGGGGAGGTGTCGAACCATCTGCACGCCACGGTCTTCGAAGGGGACGTGCTCGAGGTCTCGATGCCCTTCGGCGAGCTCCGGCTCACCGAGAGCACGCGGCCGCTGGTCCTCGTGTCCGCCGGGATCGGCATCACGCCGATGATCGGGTTCCTGCACCACCTGCGCCGCACCGGCACCGACCGCCCCGTGACGGTGCTGCACGCCGACCGGTCCCCGGCGCGCCACGCGCACCGGGCCGAGCTGGCCGGGCTGGTCGACCAGATTCCCTCGGCGACGCTGCACCGGTGGTACGAGGACCTCGGCGCCCGGCCCGTCGGCGACGGCCTGCGCCCCGGCTACCTCGACCTCGACGGCGTCGACCTGCCGGCCGACGCGGACGTCTACGTCTGCGGCCCGCTGCCCTTCATGAGTCTCGTCCGTGGCGAGCTCCTGCGCAGGGGCGTCCCGGCGGACCGCATCCACCACGAGGTGTTCGGTCCCGGCGAGGAGGTGGCGGCCGCTTGAGCCGTCGGGCCGGGCCGGCGGGGCGCCGTCGGCCCGGCCCGGTCCACTAGGCTCGAGGTATGGCCGACGACAAGCTCCCCGTCGATCTGAACCAGATGTTCGAGCTGGCCCGGGCCGGCGCCGACCTCCTGCTGGAGTTCGTCGACGCCGGCGTGCCGGTGGACCACGCGGACGCCCACGGCAACACCCTGCTCATGCTGGCGGCGTACCACGGGCACGCCGACCTCGTCCGCGGTCTGGCCCGGCGCGGGGCGGACGTGAACCGGCTCAACGAGCGGGGCCAGTCGCCGCTCGCCGGAGCCGTGTTCAAGGGCGACCCCCACGTGATCGACGTCCTCGTCGAGGCCGGGGCCGACGTCGACGCCGGCCGACCGAGCGCCCGGACCACGGCCGAGATGTTCGGTCAGCCGGTGCCGGGGGAGTCGTGAGCGAAAGGTAGGCTGGTTCCTCGTGGCCACTATCGACTTCCCCGCCGAGATCAAGGGGCTCCGCTCCACCCTCGAGTCCATCGAGTCGGTGAGCGACCCCTCTGCCCTGGAGGCGAAGATCGCCGAGCTCTCCGAGCAGGCGGCCGCTCCCGACCTCTGGGACGACCAGGAGAACGCGCAGCGGGTCACGTCCGCGCTCTCGCACGCGCAGGACGAGCTGGAGCGGGTCAAGCGGCTGTCCCAGCGGATCGACGACGTCGAGACCCTGGTCGAGCTCGGCCACGAGATGGACGACCCCGACTCCCTGACCGAGGCGGAGTCCGAGATCACCGCGCTGCGCAAGGAGCTCGACTCGCTCGAGGTCCGTACCCTGCTCAGCGGCGAGTACGACGCCCGCGAGGCCGTCGTGACGATCCGCGCGGGCGCCGGTGGCGTCGACGCCGCGGACTTCGCCGAGATGCTCATGCGCATGTACCTGCGCTGGGCCGAGCGCCACGGCTACCCGGCCAAGGTCATGGACACCTCCTACGCCGAGGAGGCGGGCCTGAAGTCCGCCACCTTCGAGGTCAACGTCCCCTACGCGTTCGGGAACCTGTCGGTCGAGGCCGGCACCCACCGCCTGGTGCGCATCTCGCCCTTCGACAACCAGGGACGGCGCCAGACGTCGTTCGCCGCGGTCGAGGTCATCCCGCTCATCGAGCAGACGGACCACATCGAGATCCCCGAGAACGAGCTGAAGATCGACGTGTTCCGGTCCTCCGGGCCGGGCGGCCAGTCGGTGAACACCACCGACTCCGCCGTGCGCATGACGCACATCCCGACCGGCACCGTCGTGTCGATGCAGAACGAGAAGTCGCAGATCCAGAACCGCGCCGCGGCGCTGCGCGTCATGCAGTCCCGCCTGCTGCTGCTCCGTCAGCAGGAGGAGGCCGCGAAGAAGAAGGAGCTCGCCGGCGACATCAAGGCGAGCTGGGGCGACCAGATGCGCTCCTACGTCCTGCACCCGTACCAGATGGTCAAGGACCTGCGCACCGAGCACGAGGCCGGCAACACCCAGGCCGTGTTCGACGGCGCGATCGACGAGTTCATCGAGGCCGGCATCCGCTGGCGCCGCAACCAGTCGGAGAACTGAGGTCCGTCCGGCCCGGCCCTGACTCGGCGCGTTCCGCCCTGACTCGCCACGGTCGGGCCTGACTCGGCGCGTTCCGCCCTGACCCGGCACGAGGTGTGCCGGCCCGGCCCACCGGACAATCCCGGACGATTGCGGCCAGCAACGGACCGGTGCCCGCGACACGCCGCGTGTCTGCCGTCGGGGGCAGGATCTCGCGTGCGACTCTCGGATCGGGTGAACGCCTGCGCCTGGCAGGCATCCACCCGGTGGGAGGTACGCCGTGATCCGGTTCGAGAACGTCTCGAAGGTCTATGCGCGGGGGGCGCGACCCGCGCTCGACGACGTCTCCGTCGACGTCGAGCGGGGCGAGTTCGTGTTCCTCGTCGGCGCGTCCGGCTCCGGCAAGTCCACCTTCCTGCGGCTCGTGCTGCGCGAGGAGCGCCCCACCGGCGGGCGGGTGTACGTCGCCGGGCGCGACCTGACCCGGCTCTCGCCCTGGCGGGTGCCCGGTCTGCGTCGGGGCATCGGCATGGTCTTCCAGGACTTCCGGCTGCTGCCGAACAAGACCGTCTACGAGAACGTCGCCTTCGCGCTGCAGGTCATCGGGCGCCCACGCCACCACATCCGCACGACCGTGCCGGAGGTGCTGGAGTGGGTGGGGCTCGACGGCAAGGAGAAGCGGCGGCCGCACGAGCTGTCCGGCGGGGAGCAGCAGCGCGTCGCGATCGCCCGCGCCTTCGTCAACCGCCCCAAGATCCTGCTCGCCGACGAGCCCACCGGCAACCTCGACCCGACGACCTCCCAGGGCATCATGCGGCTGCTGGACCGGATCAACCGCACCGGGACCACCGTGGTGATGGCGACCCACGACGACGAGATCGTCAACGAGATGCGCCGCCGGGTCGTCGAGCTCTCCACCGGGCACGTCGTGCGCGACGAGAAGGACGCCGTCTACGGCCGCCGCGAGGAGATCCTGCCGCAGGTCGGCCCCGTCGCCGTCCTGGACGCCCCCGGGCGGGGGGTGCCCGCCCGCCGCATCTCGGTGCGCCCCGAACCCGGTGACGTCGCCGCGGAACGTGCGGCCGACCAGGCCGCGGCCCGGGGGGTGGACCCGCCGCCGGCGGAGACCGACGACGAGGAGGTCCGGGCGATGTCGGGGGCGTCCCGGGCCGAGGAGGCCTGAGCGGTGCGCCTGCAGTTCGTCTTCGGCGAGGTCCTGCGTGGTCTGCGCCGCAACGCCACGATGGTGGTCTCGGTGGTGCTGGTGACGTTCGTCTCCCTGACGTTCGTCGGAGCCGCCGCGCTGCTGCAGGTGCAGATCGACAAGCTCAAGGGTGACTGGTACGACCTCGTCGAGGTCTCGGTCTTCCTCTGCCCCGAGGGTTCCACCGAGCCGACGTGCGCCGAGGGCGAGGCCAGCCCCGAGCAGATCAGCACCCTGGAGCGCACGATCAGCACCGAGCTCGACGGCGTCGTGTCCACGGTGTACTTCGAGTCGAAGACCGACGCCTTCGAGGCCTTCTCCGCCCAGTATCCCGACGGCTACCAGGGCACCCAGCTCACCGCGGACGACATGCAGGCCTCGTTCCGTCTCCAGCTCGCCGACCCCGAGCAGTACCAGGTCGTGGACGAGGTGCTCTCCGGTCGGGACGGCGTCGAGGTGGTCGAGGACCAGCGGGCGATCTTCGACCCGCTGTTCCTGGCGCTGAACCGTGCCTCGCTGGTGGCCGTCGGTCTCGCCGTCGTCATGCTCGTCGCTGCGGCGCTGCTGATCATCACCACGATCCGGCTCTCCGCGGTGTCCCGGCAGCGCGAGACCGGGATCATGCGGCTCGTGGGTGCCTCGACCCTGTTCGTCCAGCTGCCGTTCATGCTCGAGGGCGCCATCGCGGCACTGCTCGGGGCCGTCCTGGCGGTCGTCGGGCTCTGGGCGGCCGTGCAGTACCTCGTCGTCGACTGGCTCGCCGCGTCGGTGGACTGGGTCGAGCACGTGACCCCGGCCGACGTGCTCACCATCGCCCCGCTGCTGCTGGGCCTGGCCGTGGCGGTCGCCGCCGTGTCCTCCGCCGTGACCCTCCACCGCTACACGAGGGTGTGATCCGCCGTGCCCGACGTCGTCCGCCTGCGCCGCGCCCTCGCCGGGGTGCTGGCCGCGCTGCTGCTGATCGGCCCGACGGCACCGGTCGTCGCCGACGAGCTCGACGACCAGCGTGCCGCCGCGGAGGAGCAGCAGCGCCAGAAGCGCGAGGAGCGCCAGGACCTGCAGCACGAGCTCGAGGACACCAACGACAAGTTCGCCCAGGCGGTGCTCGACCTCAACGAGGTCGAGGGGCGTCTGCCGGTGGCGCAGGCCGAGCTCGCCGAGGCGCAGGCCGCCCTCGCCGAGGCCCGCCGCAAGGCGGCGGTGCTCGCCGACCGGCTCGCCGACGCCGAGGACGAGGAGAAGGCCGTCGCCCAGGAGATCGAGGCCGGCGAGGGCAAGGTCGAGGAGGCGCGGGACGACGTCGCCGCGATGGCGCGCGAGGCCTACCGCCGCGGGGACGACGCCAGCACCATCGGGTTGGTCACGGGGGCGCAGTCCACGGAGGAGTTCCTCGACGACCTGTCCGTGACGGCGTCGGCCGCGCGCAGCCGGTCCCGCTCGGTGACCGAGCTGCAGGAGGCCGAGACCGTGGCCCGCAACCAGCAGGCGCGGCTCGACGCGATCCGGGAGACGATCGCGGTCCTCAAGGCCGAGGCGGACGCGAACGTCGTGGTCGCGCAGGAGGCCGAGCAGCGGGCGGCGGAGCGCAAGGCCGAGGTGGAGCGGCTCATCGAGGAGCAGAAGCGGCTCAAGGCCACGATCGCGGACCAGCGGGACGAGACGATCGCGGAGCTCGAGGAGAACGAGGCCGAGCGCGACCAGCTCCAGTCCGAGATCAAGGACATCATCGCCAAGCAGGCCGAGCGCGACCGTCGGCTCGAGGAGGAGCGCAAGCGTCGTGAGGCCGAGGAGCGCCGACGCCAGGAGGCCGAGGCACGCCGGCAGGCCGAGCGCGAGGCCGAGCAGCGCGCCGCCGAGCAGCGTGCGGCGGAGCGCGGCCAGCAGGACTCCGGTGGCGGGTCGGGCCAGGGCGGCGGGGGAGGCTCCGGCTCCGGCGGCGGCTCGGGCGGCGGGGGCGGCTCCGGCTCGGGCGGCGGTTCGGGCTCCGGCGGTGGCTCGAGCGCGGGTGGCGGAGGCGGGTCCAGCTCCGGCGGCTCGTCGACCCCCTCGGGTCCGTTCCTGGGCTGGCCGACGAACTACCGGGTGGTGACCAGCAGCTACGGCATGCGCTACCTGCCGATGTACGGCTACACCCGGCTGCACGCGGGCACGGACATCCGCAGCTACTGCGGCACCCCCATCTACGCCGCCCAGAGCGGGTACGTGGAGCAGGCCTACTACGGGTCGAGCCCCGGCAACAACGTGCTCATCAACCACGGCAGGCACCGCGGGGACAGCGTCATGAGCCGGTACCTGCACCTGTCGCGCGACGTGGTCTACGTCGGGCAGAAGGTCTCCAAGGGCCAGGTGATCGGGTACTCCGGGAGCAGCGGGTCCTCCGGGGCGTGCCACCTGCACTTCGAGGTGTGGCTCAACGGCAGCACGGTCGACCCGATGCGGGGCTGGCTGAACTGACCTGCGGAGCGGCGTGACCGCCCTGAGCGAAAATCCGCTGGTCCCGGGTCCGAGGCCGCGTATCCTGGAGCGTCGCGTCACCCAGGGAGGAGGAGACCGTGTCCAACAAGTCCAAGGGCGCCAAGAAGAAGCAGCAGTCGGCGGACCCGCGCCAGGTCGTGGCGAACAACAAGAAGGCCCGCCACGACTACGTGATCGAGGACGTGCTCGAGGCCGGGATCGTCCTGTCCGGGACCGAGGTCAAGGCGCTGCGCATGGGGCGTGCGTCGCTGGCCGAGAGCTACGTCACCGTCGACCACGACGAGGTCTGGCTCGAGCACGCGCACATCCCCGAGTACTTCCAGGGCACCTGGAACAACCACGCGCCGCGCCGTCGACGCAAGCTGCTGCTGCACCGCGACGAGATCGACCGCCTCGGGGTCAAGTCCCGGGAGAAGGGCAAGACGATCGTCCCGCTGCGGCTGTACTTCCTGGACGGGCGGGCCAAGCTCGAGATCGCGCTGGCCCACGGCAAGAAGGAGTTCGACAAGCGCCAGGCCCTGCGCGAGAAGCAGGACCTGCGGGAGGCCCAGCGCGCCATGCGACGCCAGGAGCTGCTCGGCTGACGGCGCTGCGGCGCACCGTGCCGCGGCTCGCGGCGGCGCTGCCCCGGTGCGGAAATATCTGTGCGACCTGGGGCGTTCATCCACTACGATGGACAGACCGGCGGTGGTCCGCCACGGCCGGTGCGGATCTTGACAAATCCATAGGGGCTGATCGGTTTCGACGGTGGTCGTGCTTCCAGGGGAAGCGGGCCGAGGATGCAGTGCTCATCTCGTTAACGCTTGCCTGCAAACCTATAGGTGCCGATAACAAGCGCACCGACTTCGCCCTCGCCGCCTGAGCGAGCTCCGAAGTCCGTGAGCCCGGGAGCGCTCTCGACCCGGTAGCTCACGTCATCTAGAGAGCCACTGCTCGTCGCCCTCGTCATCGGGGCGACGGGGACTTCCAGATGACTGGGCCCGTCCGCACCTTGTCTGCGTGAGTGCGGGGGCCGAGAAAATCGCAGCAGACTGCGCCCGGAGAAGCCCTGGAAAAGCGCTACCGGACCCGGGTTCGATTCCCGGCAGCTCCACTCGTCACGACGAAGGCCCGCCTGACACCGCGTCAGGCGGGCCTTCGTCGTGCCCGGGGGCCGCGGTCGGTCAGGGAAGACGGCCGGCCCGGCGAGTCCGACGAATTCGCGCTTGCGGTGGACAGCGTGGTCCACCTTCGCCAAGGTGGACGAATCCCGGCGTGACGGGGACCACCCGCCCGAGTGCGAAAAGAGGTCGGCCATGGCCGAAGCACGACTCGACAGGCTCGCCCGGCGGCTGGGCCTGGAGACGAACCCCACGATCTTCTTCACCTCCGCCGGCCTGATGGTGCTGTTCCTGCTCCTGCTGCTGGTCTTCCCCACGCAGATCGGTGACGCGTTCGGAGCCGGCCGGGAGTGGATCGTCACCAACCTGGGCTGGTTCTTCATCATCGGCGTGACGTTCTGGCTGGTGTTCCTCGCCTACGTGGCCCTGAGCAAGTACGGTCACCTGCGCCTGGGTGACAACGAATCACGGCCCGAGTACTCGAACCTGTCGTGGTTCGCGATGCTCTTCGCCGGCGGCATCGGCACGGTGCTGATGTTCTGGGGCGTGGCGGAACCGATCTCGCACTTCTCGACGCCGCCGTTCGACGACGTGGCCCCGTACTCCGCCGAGGCGGCGAGCGACGCGATGTCGATCTCGCTGTACCACCTCAGCCTGCACACCTGGGCGATCTTCACGTTGCCGGGCCTGGCCTTCGGCTACTTCGTCTACCGGTACAAGCTGCCGCTGCGCGTCAGCTCCGTCTTCTACCCCTTCCTCAAGGAGCGCATCCACGGACCGATCGGCAAGACGATCGACATCTTCGCGGTGCTCGGCACCCTGTTCGGCCTCGCGGTCTCCCTCGGTCTCGGTACCTCCCAGGTGGGGGCGGGGGTCAACGCGCTCTTCCCCAGCATCGAGAACGGCACGCTGCTGCAGGTCGTCGTCATCACCGTGCTGACCATCACGGCCGTGAGCTCCATCGTGGCCGGGCTGGACAAGGGCGTGAAGCGCCTGTCGAACATCAACATCCTCATGGCCGTCGGCCTGATGATCTTCGTCCTCATCGCCGGGGACACCCTGTTCCTGCTGCGCCAGATCCCCGAGAGCGTGGGCGTCTACGCCCAGGACCTCATCGGGCTGGCCTTCTGGAACGACGCGATGTCGCAGTTCACCAGCGAGGGAGGCTGGGGCTGGCAGGGTGGCTGGACGGTCTTCTACTGGACGTGGACCGTGACCTGGGCGCCGTTCATGGGCGTGTTCCTGGCCCGCATCTCCAAGGGCCGCACCATCCGGCAGTTCGTCGGCGGCGTGCTCATCGCCCCGTCCGTGTTCACCATGGTGTGGTTCGTCATCTTCGGCTGGTCGGCGATGGAGCTCGACGGCATCGGCGGCAGCGGAGGCGCGATCTCGGAGGCCGTGGCCGACAACGTGGCGCTGGCGATGTTCACCTTCTTCGAGAACTACCCGGCGGCCACCCTGGTCTCGGGGATCGCCGTCATCGTCGTCGCCCTGTTCTTCGCCACGTCGTCGGACTCCGCGTCCCTGGTGGTCGACATGCTCTGCGTGGGCACCGCCGACTCGGGCCCCACCCGGCAGCGCGTGTTCTGGGGAGTCAGCGAGGGCATGCTGGCCGCGTCGCTGATCATCCTCGGCGGGGTGACCGGCCGGGACGGTCTCGCCGCGCTCCAACAGGTGATCACGGTGATCGGGCTCCCGATCTTCATCCTGAACTTCCTGATGGTCTTCAGCCTCTACAAGTCGCTGCGGACCGAACGCCATACCGCCGTCGAGGCCCAGTTCGCCGGATTGATGGCCCGATGGCGCTTCATGGGGCGCGCCGGCGCGGGGCAACGCGGGGCGTCGGCACGTGCGGCCGCGCTGCAGGGGGCCGCGGTGTCGTCCGGGGCGACGACCGGGAGCGCTGCGGCGACCGAGCGCTCCGCAACCGGCAGTGAGGAGCCGCCCGAGACGGGGCCCGGGGAGCCGGACACCGGGACCAGGACCGACTGACCGGTCGCCGCCGCACGGCGGCGCGGCCGAGGTCGCAGGGCCGAGGGGGCCCGGGGCATGACGTCCCGGGCCCCCTCGGCCGTGCACCAGACCTGCGCGCGACCTGCTCGAGGGGCGGGCGTCGTCCTGCCGGCGCACCCGGGTCCGCCGGCCCGGTGGCCGGCTGCGGTCAGCCGACCAGCTCGGGTTCGCGGTCCGACGCGCCCGTGCTCGGGGCGGGCGACCCCGGACCCCGGGGGTCGTCCTCGCCCCGGCCCGGCCCGGACGGGGGAGCGGAGGACCGCCGCCGACGCAGGAACCACACGATCAGGCCGACGGCACCGATCGGCAGCAGCCACGGCAGCAGCACGCCGAGGACGAGCACGACGGTCTTCGCGGCGGCCACGAGCGCGCTCCACCCGGTCTCCAGCCCGTCGACGAACCCGCTCGCCGGCGCCGTCACCGGAGCCGTCCGGGGGGTGATCTGGATGTGCAGCGTCGACATCGCGACCTGGTCGCTGAGCGCCTCGCGCTGGGCGACCAGGGAGTCCAGCTCCGCCTGGCGGGCCGCGAGCTCACGCTCGACCTCGAGCAGGTCCTCGGTCGAGGTCGCCTGGGACAGCAGCTCGTCCAGGCGCTTCGTGGAGGTCGTCAGAGCCGAGATCCGCGCGTCCAGGTTCTGTCCCTGCCTCGTGACGTCGTCCTTCGTGACCTCCACGTGCTGGACGGTCGCGAGCTCCGAGAGCGCCTCGACGGCGCTGGTCGTCCGTGCCGCCGGGATCCGCACGGTCATCGACGCGGGGCCCGGCTCGCCGTCGAGGTCGGGCGACTCGGTGAGCTGGTCGACGCGTCCGCCGGCCCCCTCGACCATCCGGGTCAGCTCGGCCGTCGTGCGGGAGGGGTCGGGGGAGGTCATCTCGATCCACCCGGTGACCACCACCTCGCGGTCGACGGCGGCGGTGCGGTCCGCCTCGGTGACGACGGACTCCTCGGCGACCGCCGCGGCGTCGGCGGCGGACGTGCTCGCCACGTCGTCGGTGGCGGTGTCCACGCCGACGGAGACGTTCTCGTCGGAGCCCGTGCAGGCGGCGAGCCCGAACGTGAGGATCGCAACGACGGTGAGGGCGGTGGCTCGGCGACCGAGTGCGCGGGTCGGCATGACCCCGACTCTAGGCCCCTGACCAGCGAGGATCCGGTCCTTCGCACCGATCGTGATGCGACCGTGCCAGGACCGTGACATCCGGCCCGGGACGAGTCCAGGGCAGGTAACGATCAAATAACGAAGGGCTCCGTACGATAGACAGGCGATCTGTAAGGACGCTCTACTAACAAACATGACCACGACAACGACGCGCACCAGCCGACGGGGCCTGGGCGGCGGTCTGCGAGCGACCTCCAAGGTGCTCCCCGAGCACGCTCGGGCGCACAACCGGTCGCTGGTGCTCCAGCACCTGTTCCACGAGGGGCCGACCTCGCGGGCCGGCCTCTCCCGGTCCACGGGCCTGACCCGGGTCACGGTCTCCGACCTCGTCGGCGTCCTGCTGGCCGAGGGCCTGGTCGAGGAGCTCGGGACGCAGCCCGGACGCCGCGTCGGCAAGCCGGCGATCCTCGTGGGGATGCGGACCGACGCGTACCAGATCGTCGGGCTCGACCTCTCCGACGACACCGTCCTGCGCGGCGCCGTCCTCACCCTCACCGGCGAGGCCGTCGACCGCCAGGTCCTGCCGGTCGACGGCCGGCGGGGACAGGACCTGGTCGACCTGCTGGCCCGGTTCGCCCGGCGCCTCGTCGCGTCGGCGACCCGCCCCGTCATCGGCATCGGTGTCGGTTCGCCGGGCGTCGTCGACGACACCGGGCGCGTCGTCGAGGCGCCGAACGTCGAGTGGAGCGACCTGCCCCTGGCCGCGCTGCTCACCGACCGGCTCGGCCTCCCGGTGCACGTGGCCAACGACGCCAACTCCGCGGCGCTCGCCGAGTACACCTACGGCGGGGGCGGCGACTCGATGATCGTGCTGACCGTCGGCAAGGGTGTCGGCGCCGGCGTCATGGTCGACGGTGCCCGCGTGCACGGTGCCGGTGACGCCGCCGGAGAGCTCGGGCACGTCACCGTCGTCGAGGAGGGTGGTCAGCCGTGCGCCTGCGGGCGGCGCGGCTGCCTCGAGACGGTCCTGTCCGCCCCGGCGCTCCGGCGCGCGACCGAGGGGCTCGACGCGCACCAGGCCGAGGCCGTGCTGGCCGACGTCGGCCGCACGCTCGGCAAGACCCTCGCGCCGGTCGTCGGTGCGTTGAACCTCGGCGAGGTCATCCTCGCCGGCCCGCCCGAGCTGCTCGCGGAACCGCTCCGGACCGCGGCGCTCGAGACCATCACCGCGCGGACCATGCCGGCCACCTCGGCCGGCCTGGACCTGCGCATGGCCGCCCTGGACGACGACGTCGTCCTGGCCGGGGCGGCCGTCCTCGTCCTGGGCGCCCAGCTCGGCGTCTCGTGACCCGTCCCTCCGAACCTCATCCATCGGCGGCGCGAACAGAGCCGTCCCCGCAACACCGTGGAAGGAACCATCCCGTGAAGAGAACCCGACTCGTCGCCGCCGCCGCGGCCTCGACGATCACCCTGACCCTGGCGCTGACGGCCTGCAGCAGCGACACCACCGACACCGGCTCGGAGGGCACGGAGACCGAGGCTGCCGGCGAACCGGAGGCCGCCGACCTCACGATGTGGGTGGCCGGTGGCGACACCCCCGACGAGCTGCGCGAGTACCTCGTCGAGACCTTCGAGGCCGAGAACGAGGGCTCGACGCTGACCATCGAGGAGCAGGACTGGGGCGACCTGGTCACCAAGCTCACGACCGCGCTGCCCGACGCCGAGAACACCCCGGACGTCGTCGAGCTCGGCAACACGCAGGCCCCGACCTTCACCAACGCCGGCGCGTTCCGCGAGATCTCGCCGGAACTCTACGAGGAGCTGGGCGGGGACAACCTGCTGCCGTCCTTCGTCGAGGCGGGCTCGGTCGACGGCACCGTCTACGCGTTGCCCTACTACTTCGGCTCGCGCTACATGTTCTACCGCGCGGACATCTGGTCGGACGCCGGCCTCGAGGTCCCGACGACGCTCGACGAGTTCGGCGCGGCCGTCAAGGAGCTGCGCACCGACGACATGTCCGGCTTCGCCCTCGGGGGCCAGGACTGGCGCAACGGCATCTCGTGGATCTTCGCCCACGACGGCGAGCTCGCCGTCAAGGAGGGCGACGAGTGGGTCTCCACCCTCTCCGACGAGAACACGATCGCCGGTCTCGAGCAGTGGCAGGACGTCTACCAGGGCGCCTCGAACCTGCCGGCCACCGACCGCGACGTGGCCTACTGGGACTTCCTCAACGACACCGCCGAGGGCGGCGCCCCGGACGCGGCGACGATCATGGCGCCGGGCTGGGCCCGCTGGTCGATCGGTGACCTCACCGAGAACGACGAGGGCGAGGAGGTCCGCGACGGCATGGCCGACGCCTCGACGTTCGACATCTTCGCCTTGCCGGGTGTCGACGGCGGCGTGGCCCCCGTCTTCGCCGGTGGCTCGAACATGGCGGTCTCGGCCCAGTCGCAGCACCCCGAGCTGGCCGAGAACCTCCTGCGGGTCATCTACTCGGACGAGTACCAGACGATGCTCGCCGAGAACGGCCTGGGGCCGGCCAACACGGAGTTCACCTCGGTGATGGAGACCGACAAGTTCGGTGAGGTCACCGTCGAGACCGCTGAGAACTCGAAGCTGACGCCGGCCGCCCCGGGCTGGGCCGCCGTCGAGGGTGCCTCGGTCTACGAGGAGCTCTTCCAGAAGATCGCCGAGGGCGGTGACGTGGCCGAGCTCGCCGCCGAGTACGACGAGACGATCACGCCGATGCTCAACGGCCAGGCGGGCTGACGACCGGCTCGTCACCGCACGCAACACCCTGACGGGCGGGGTGGCGCCGCACGACCAGGCCGCCACCCCGCTCGTCCCATGACCGGGAAGGAGGACCGCATGACCCTGACCACTGGCAGGACCGCCGGATCGGACGGCATCGCGATCCGCCGTCGGCGCAAGCCGGCCACCCCCTATCTCCTGCTGATCCCCGCGGTCGCCGCCCTCCTGGTCGGCCTCGGCTACCCCGTCTACTGGCAGATCATCACCTCGCTGCAGGAGTTCGGGCTCATGCAGCAGTTCGGTGCCCCGCCGGAGTTCATCGGCCTGGACAACTACACCCGGATCTTCACCGACCCCGAGGTCTGGTCCGTGGTGGCGAAGTCCATCGCGTTCTGCCTCGTCAACGCCCTGGTGACCGTCGGTCTCGGCCTCGGCCTCGCGGTGCTGATGCGGGCGGTGCCCGGCTGGGTGCGCATGTCGATGCAGATCACCCTGCTGCTGGCCTGGGCCACCCCGCTGGTCGCCGCCGTGACCGTGTTCCGCTGGCTCTTCGACGACCGCAACGGCGTCGTGAACTGGATGTTCGTCCAGCTCGGCCGGGAGAACCTCGACGGGTACAACTGGCTCGGCAACGTCTGGACGTTCTTCCTGGTGGCATCGCTCGTCGTCATCTGGATGTCGGTGCCGTTCGTGGCTCTGTCCATCTACGCCGGGCTCACCCAGGTCTCCGAGGAGGTGCTCGAGGCCGCGCGCATCGACGGTGCGGGCTCGCGGCAGATCCTGTGGCGGATCATCATGCCGCTCGTGCGGCCGGTCATCGCGATCGTGCTGCTGCTGCAGATCATCTGGGACCTGCGGGTCTTCGCCCAGATCCGGCTCCTGCAGGACGCCGGCGCCCCGATCTCCGAGACGAACCTGCTCGGCAACTACATCTACGAGCTCGGGGTGGGCAGCCAGGACTTCGCCGGCGCCGCCGCCGTCTCGCTCTTCGTCCTGGTGCTCACGATGGTCCTGTCGGGGCCGTACGTGCGCTATCTCATGAAGGAGGACGCGGCATGAGCGCCGTCCTTGCGGACACCGCAGCCCCCGCGGCACGCACCGGGGAGCGACGTCCCGTGCGCCGTCGTCGGATCCGGCCGGGCAAGATCCTGCTGAGCGCCCTCGGCCTGCTGATGGCCCTCGTGTGGGTCTTCCCGGTCTACTGGATGATGAACTCGGCGGTCACCCCGGACGCGATCCTCGGTGCCGACACCCCGCAGCTCCTGCCCGTCAGCTTCACGCTGACCAACCTCCGATCGGTGCTCACCGACTCCGGGTTCCTCAACGCCCTGGGCATGAGCGTCATGGTGACGTTCCTGACAATCACGCTGGTGCTGGCCTTCGCGTTCCTCGCGGCCCTGGCGATCAGCCGGTGGCGGTTCCGGGGCCGGACGAGCTTCATCCTCGCGGTGCTGTTCATCCAGATGCTGCCGGCCGAGGGTCTGTTCATCGCCCAGTACCAGATGATGTCCAGCCTCGGTCTGCTCAACCAGGTCATCGGCATCTCGGTGCTGTACGTGGCCATGCTCGTGCCCTTCACCGTCTGGATGCTGCGCGGGTTCGTCGCGGGCGTCCCGATCGAGCTGGAGGAGGCCGCGATGGTCGACGGGCTCTCGCGGCCGCGGGCCTTCCTGCGGATCACGTTCCCGCTGCTGGCCCCCGGTCTCGTCGCCTCCGGGGTGTACGCGTTCCTGCAGGCGTGGAACGAGTTCACGACCGCGCTGGTGATCCTGCCCGCCGAGTCGGCGCAGACGCTGCCGATCTGGCTGCGCAGCTTCCTGTCGGCGTCGGCCAACCGGGGCATCAACTGGGCGGAGGTCATGGCGGCCTCCACGCTCATCGCCGTGCCGGTGATCGTCTTCTTCCTGTTCGTGCAGGGGCGGATGACCTCGGGTCTGGTCTCCGGGGCGGTGAAGGGCTGACGTGGACGAGAACGGCACGGCGACGCCTCCGGCGTCGCCCGGACCCAGCGTGGGCCTGGACATCGGCGGCACCAAGACGCTCGCCGTCCTCCTCGCCCCCGACGGCACCGTCGCGGCGCAGACGCGCCTCCCGACGGCCCCCGGGCCCCGCGGCGTCCTCGACGGCGCCGTGCGCGCCGTCGAGGGTGTCACCCGCGCGGCGGACGTCCCGGTCGAGGACGTCACCGGGGTGGGCGTCGGCATCCCCGGTCTGGTGGACGCCGTCGACGGCAGCGTGCGCCACGCGGTCAACCTCGGCCTGGACGGGGAGGCCTTCGAGCTCGCGACGCTGCTCTCCGCGCGGCTCGGCGGGATCGGCGTCGGCGTCGAGAACGACCTGAACGTCGCCGCCGTCGGGGCCGCCCACCTCCTCGAGGTCGCCGACCCCACCTCCGGACCTGTCGACCTGGCGTTCCTGGCCCTCGGCACCGGTCTGGCCGCCGGGGTCGTGCTGGACGGCAGGCTCCGTCGCGGCAGCCACGGGGCGGCCGGCGAGATCGGTCACGTCCCCGTGGACCCCGCCGGTCCGCCGTGCGCGTGCGGCCAGCGCGGCTGCCTCGAGCTCTACGCCTCGGGCTCGGCGATCAGCGCCGTCTGGCCGACGACGTCGGGCCGGCCCGCCCCGGTCGAGCTGTTCGAGGCGGCCGAGGCCGGGGACCCGCGGGCCGTCGCCGTGCGCGACCGGTACGCGAGCGCCGTCGCGGCCGCCGTCCGCCTGCTCGTGCTCAGCGTCGACGTGCGCTACGTCGTCCTGGGCGGCGGCGTCTCCCAGCTCGGCCGGCCGTTGCTCGAGGCCGTGCAGGGGGCCCTCGAGGACGAGTCCGCGGCCTCCGGGTTCCTGCGCAGCCTCGACCTTCCCGGCCGCGTCCGCCTGGCCCCCGGCCGGGTACCGGTGGGAGCGGTCGGCGCCGCCGTCGTCGGGCGCGGGCACGCTGCCCGGGTGCCCGACCTGCGCTGAGGCGCGTCCCGACCGGCCCTGCGCCGACACCCCGCCCGTCCGGCACGCCGCCGACGCGGGCACGACCGAGAGGAACCATCGACCGTGCGACTCCGCCGGGCCCTGGCCGCGACGGCCGCCGTCGTGCTCGCCGCGCTGTCCGCCGGGTGCGGGGCGGGCGAGGTCGAGCCGGAGGTCTCGGACGACATCGTCCTGTGGCTCGTCGGCGCCGACACCGGTGACGAGCTGCGCGACCACCTCGTGACGACCTTCGAGCGGCGCCATCCCGGCGCGACGCTGACCATCGAGGAGAAGCAGTGGCCCACCCTCGTCGACGACCTCCACCGGGCCCTGGGCGATCCCGCCGCGACCCCCGACGTCGTCGAGCTCGGCAACACGCAGGCTCCGACGTTCACCCATGCGGGTGCGTTCCGTGAGATCTCGCCCGCGCTGTACGCCGAGCTCGGCGGGGACGACCTGCTGCCGTCCTTCGTCGAGGCGGGGTCGGTCGCGGGCACCGTGTACGCCCTGCCCTACTACTTCGGCTCCCGCCACGTCTTCTACCGCAAGGACGTGTGGCGCCGCGCCGGGGTCGAGGTGCCCGAGACGCTGGGCGAGTTCGGCGACGCCGTCACGACGCTCACCACGGGCAGTCGTGCCGGGTTCGCCCTGGGCGGCCAGGACTGGCGCAACGGGATCTCCTGGGTGTTCGCCCACGGCGGCGACCTGGCCGTCGAACGGGACGGCTCGTGGGTCTCGACGCTGTCCGACCCGGACACGGTGGCCGGGCTCGAGGCCTGGCAGGACGTCTACCGGCACGCCTCGTTCCTGCCCACGACCGAGGTCGACACCGGCTACTGGGAGTACCTCAACGACGGCGTCGAGTCCGGCGTCCCGGCGGCGGCCGCGATGATGGCCCCCTCGTGGGCCCGCTGGGAGATGGGGGACCTGGTCCGGGACGACCAGGGCGTCGAGGTCCGCGACGGCATGGCCGACGAGGACACGTGGGGGGTGTTCGCGCTCCCGGGCGTCGACGGCGGGGTCGCGCCGGTGTTCGCCGGCGGCTCGAACCTGGCGATCTCGTCGCTGACCCGCAACGCCGCGCTCTCCGAGGACCTGCTGCGCGTCGTCTACTCGGACGCGTACCAGACGATGCTCGCCGAGTCCGGGCTGGGTCCCGCCGACACCCGGTTCACCGACCTGATGACCGACGACGTCTTCGGTCGCACACTGGTGGCGACGGCGGAGGCCTCACGGCTCACCCCGGCCGCGCCCGGCTGGGCGGAGATCGAGTCCCGAGGTCTCTACGAGGACCTGTTCGAGGAGATCGCGCGCGGCGGCGACGTCGCCGCGGTCGCCCGGGAGTACGACGCGCTCATCACCCCGCTGCTCGACGGCACGGCCGACGACGGCGCATGACCGACGAAGGAAGGAGACCTCGATGGAGGTCGTGATCGCTCCCGCCCAGGAGCTGGCGGTGCTGGCCGCCGAGGCGATCGAGGCGTTGCTGCGGCGCAGGCCGCAGGCGGTGCTCGGTCTGGCCACGGGGTCCAGCCCCTCGCAGGTGTACGACGAGCTGGCGCGACGCCACGCCGAGGGCGGGCTGTCGTTCGCCCGGGCCCGCGGCTTCATGCTCGACGAGTACGTGGGGCTGGCCGCCGACCACCCGGAGCGGTACCGCAACGTCATCGCCGCCGACATCGCCGAGCGGGTGGACTGGCCGGCGGACCAGGTGCAGGGACCGGACGGGCTCGCGTCGGACCTCTCGGCCGCGTGCGCGGCGTACGAGCGGGCGATCGCGGACGCCGGGGGAGTGGACCTGCAGCTGCTCGGGATCGGGACGGACGGGCACATCGCCTTCAACGAGCCGGGGTCGTCGCTGGCCTCGCGCACGCGGATCAAGACGCTGACGACCCAGACGCGGGTGGACAACGCGCGGTTCTTCGACGGGGACGTCGAGCAGGTGCCCACCCACTGCCTGACCCAGGGGCTGGGCACGATCATGGAGGCCCGGCACCTGGTGCTGCTGGCCACGGGCCGGCACAAGGCCGAGGCCGTGCACCAGCTGGTCGAGGGGCCGGTCTCGGCGCTGTGGCCGGCGACGGTGATGCAGTTCCACCCGCACGCCACGGTCCTCGTCGACGAGGCCGCGGCCTCGCGGCTCCAGCTCGCGAGCTACTACCGCCAGACGTACGACTCCAAGCCGGCCTGGCAGGGCCTCTGACCCGCGGGCCAGGATGCCTGGTCGCGGGTCAGGATGCTCGGTCGCGAGTCAGGATGCCTGGTCGCGAGTCAGGATTCTTTGCCGCGGGTCAGGGGACGGCAGCGCGGAGCACGTCACGGTGTGACGTTCCGCGCGCTGCGTCCTGGTGCGCCCGGGCCGAACCGTCGGCGGGCGCACCTCCTCGTCCCGGGCCCGCCCTGACTCGCGGAGGACCGTCCTGACTCGCACGGCAGCGCCCTGACTCGGCGGAACGTGCCCTGACCCGGCGCGTGCGGACCTGACTCGTGACCCGTCCGGGACGCCTCGGTGGAGGTGCCGGTTCGCCTCGACCCACGATGTCCGGCACGTAGGATGGGGCGCATGAGCGAGCCCCTCTCCACCCCGCCGGCCGACCCCTCGCAGGACACCGGGTCGGGGACGAGCGTGCTCGAGCGCCCCGACACGCGGGAGCAGTCGGCGGAGCCGGGTGACCACGAGCGGTTTGCGCACTACGTGCGCAAGGAGAAGATCATGCAGTCGGCGATGTCCGGCAAGCCCGTGATCGCGCTCTGCGGCAAGGTCTGGGTGCCGGGCCGCGACCCCGCGAAGTTCCCGGTGTGCCCGATCTGCAAGGAGATCTACGACGGCCTGCGTGACCCGCAGGACGGCGACGACGGCAACTCCGACTCCGAGTCGTGAGCTTGCCGGTTCCCGAGTCGGAGTCCGTCGACCTCTTCGCCGCCGCCGCCGAGCCGGCCAAACCGCTGCCGCAGTCGCCCTCGGTCTCGGCCGCCTCCCACCTCAGCCCCGCGTACCCGCGTCGTGCCCCGTGGGGGACGGCGTCGAACCTGCGGGCGTGGCAGGCCGAGGCCCTGGAGCTCTACCACCAGCGCTCGGCCCGTGACTTCCTGGCCGTCGCCACGCCGGGCGCCGGCAAGACCACGTTCGCCCTGCGGGTGGCCACCGAGCTGCTCGACGCCGGCGTGGTCCGGCGGGTGACGGTCGTCGCGCCGACGGAGCACCTCAAGCACCAGTGGGCGGACGCCGCCGCGCGGGTGGGCATCCGGATCGACCCGTCGTTCAAGAACGCCCAGGGAAAGCACGGGTCGCACTACGACGGCGTCGCGCTGACCTACGCCCAGGTGGCCGCCAAGCCCGCCCTGCACCGGGCGCGCACCGAGGCCGCCCGCACCCTCGTCATCCTCGACGAGGTGCACCACGGGGGTGACGCCCTGAGCTGGGGCGACGCCATCCGGGACGCGTTCGAGGACGCCACGCGACGTCTCGCGCTCACCGGCACCCCGTTCCGGTCGGACGCCGCCTCGATCCCGTTCGTCACCTACGAGGCCGACGCCGAGGGCATCCGGCGCTCGAGGGCCGACTACACCTACGGCTACGGCGACGCGCTGCGCGACCACGTCGTGCGCCCGGTGCTGTTCATGACCTACTCCGGCGAGATGCGCTGGCGGACCCGCGCCGGGGACGAGGTCAGCGCACGCCTCGGCGAGGACATGACCAAGGACATGCACTCCCAGGCGTGGCGCACGGCCCTGGACCCGCGCGGCGAGTGGATCCCCTCGGTGCTGGCGGCGGCCGACCGGCGGCTGACCGAGATGCGCCGCTCCGTCCCGGACGCCGGCGGCCTCGTCATCGCCACGGACCAGGCCGACGCCCGCGCGTACGCCGGGCACCTGGCCCGCATCACCGGGACCTCGCCGACGGTCGTGCTCAGCGACGACGACGGCGCCTCGGCGCGCATCGACGAGTTCTCCGCCGGGACGGACCGCTGGATGGTGGCGGTGCGCATGGTCTCCGAGGGCGTCGACGTGCCCCGGCTGGCCGTGGGCGTCTACGCCACGAGCACCTCGACGCCGCTGTTCTTCGCCCAGGCGGTGGGCCGGTTCGTCCGCGCCCGCAAACGCGGCGAGACCGCGTCGGTGTTCCTGCCGAGCGTGCCGCTGCTGCTCGGCCTCGCCAACGAGCTGGAGGCGGAGCGCGACCACGCCCTCGACCGCCCGCAGACGGCCGAGGAGCAGGGGATCGAGTACGACCCGGAGGCCGCCCTGCTGGCCGCGGCCAACAAGGAGGAGAAGGCGTCGGGGGAGCTGACGGGTTCCTTCGAGGCGCTGGACGCGCAGGCCTCCTTCGACCGTGTGCTGTTCGACGGCGGCGAGTTCGGCACCGGTGGCGACATCGGATCGGACGCCGAGCAGGACTTCCTGGGGATCCCGGGGCTGCTGGACGCCGACCAGGTCTCCACGCTGCTGCGCCAGCGTCAGGCGGCGCAGACCCGCGGCCGCGACGGCGCCACCACCGGCGAGGCCGTCCTGGAGCAGTCCGAGCAGGAGCACCGCCGGGCGGCGGCGCTGCGCAAGGAGCTGTCGAAGCTGGTCTCCGCCTGGGCGCGCAAGAGCGGGACCCCGCACGGCAAGGTGCACAACGAGCTGCGTCGGCGCTGCGGCGGTCCCGAGGTGCCGCTGGCCACCGCCGACCAGCTCGACGCCCGGGTCGAGACCGTGCGCGGCTGGTTCGTCGGCAAGCGCTGACGCGCGCTCCCGCGGCCCCGCCGCGGCCGGTCAGGACAACGACTCGGTGACCGTGGGGATCGCCGGGTCGCCGGCCGAGAGCCGCCGGGCTCCCCGGGGCAGCTCGTTGCGGGACCTGGTGTGCTGCTCGGCCGCCGTGCTCACCCCGTGGGCGCCGACCCACCGCGAGTCGATCGCCCCGTCCGTGACCAGCGGCACCTGCAGGGGGCGCAGTCGGCCGCCGTCGGCGGCGCTCTCGGGCGGCTCCCACGCCACGACGTCCTCGTCCGGACCCGTGAACAGCACCTCCTCGACGGCCCGCTCGTCCTCGTCCAGCCGGCGGGCGGCCGCCTTGCGCCCGCCCGCTGTCGACTTGTGCGCCGAGGCCTTCGCCACCGCCTGCAGCCGGCCCGCCGAGTCGGCGCGCGCCACGAGCTTGTAGACCATCCCGCAGGTCGGGGCGCCCGAACCCGTCACCAGCGCGGTGCCGACGCCGTAGGCGTCCACCGGTGCGGCGGCCAGGCCGGCGATGGCGTGCTCGTCCAGGTCGGAGGTCACCACGATCTTGGTGCCGGTGGCCCCGAGCTCGTCGAGCCGGGCCCGGACGTCGATCGCCATCGCCCCGAGGTCGCCGGAGTCCAGCCGGACGGCCCCCAGCCCGGTGCCGGCCGCCTCGATCGCCCGGTCCACGCCGCGTCGCACGTCGTAGGTGTCCACCAGCAGCGTCGTCCCGACCCCGTGCCACGAGACCTGGGAGGAGAACGCCGAGCTCTCGTCGTCGTGCAGGAGCGTGAACGCGTGGGCGGCGGTACCGATCGTCTCGAGCCGGTAGCGGTAGCCGGCCTCGAGGTTCGACGTCCCGACGAACCCGCCGACGACGGCGGCCCGGGCGGCGGCGACCGCGGCGACCTCGTGCGTGCGCCGCGAGCCCATCTCCATCACGGGGCGGTCCACCGCGGCGCTGGTCATCCGGGACGCGGCCGAGGCGATGGCGGAGTCGTGGTTGAGGATCGACAGCACCAGCGTCTCCAGCACCACCGCCTCGGCGAAGGTGCCCTCGACCTGCAGCACGGGCGACCCCGGGAAGAACGTCTCGCCCTCCGCGTAGCCGGTGACGGTGCCGGTGAACCGGAAGTCCTGCAGGAACTCCAGGGTCCGGTCGTCGACCACGCGCTGCCGGGCCAGGAAGTCGAGCTCGGTGTCCCCGAAACGAAAGGCGGGCAGCGCCTCGAGCAGCCGGCCCGTACCGGCCAGCACGCCGTACCGTCGGCCGGCCGGGAGGTGACGGGTGAACACCTCGAAGACGCAGTGGCGGTGGGCGGTCCCGTCGGCGAGCGCCGCCGCGAGCATCGTCAGCTCGTACCGGTCGGTGAGGAGCCCGAGCGAGGGCCGGGGTGCGGTCAGGGGGACGTCCGAGGAGGACGGCGGGACGGTCAGGGGGCTCGTCGCCGGGTCGTCGTCGGCCCCTCGCTCGTCGGTCATGCCCCTACGGTACGGCGCGCGCGCCGCTTCGGGCAGGAGGAACGGTGCGGCGCGTGCGGTCCCGCCCCCGCGCGGCCGTCCCCGTAGGGTGGTGGCATGACGGAAGCGGCGACGCAGGAGGACACCAGCACCGAGGAGGTGTTCGGACTCGCCGACCCCTGGGTCACCATCGTGTGGAACGACCCGGTCAACCTCATGAGCTACGTCTCGTACGTCTTCGAGAGCTACTTCGGGTACCCCGAGGCGAAGGCCCGCACCCTGATGCTGCAGGTGCACCACGAGGGCCGAGCGGTCGTGTCGACCGGCCCGAAGGAGCGCATGGAGGTCGACGTGCAGGCGATGCACGGGTTCGGCCTGTGGGCCACCATGCAGCAGTCGGACGCGCCGGGCGCGGCAGGGGAGGGGGCATGACGCCGTTCCGGTCCACCCCTGCCGGGTACGTCGCCACCTGGGAGCCCGTCGAGCGCGAGGTGCTGGCGCGCGTCGCCCGCGACGTCGCCGACCTGCTCAGCGCGGACTCGGGGCTCCCCGAGGACGCCGCGGAGTCCGCCGAGGTCGCCTTCACGGGGGTCGCCCGCGTCCCGCGCGACCCGGCCGTCCAGCGGCTGCTGCCGGACGCCCACCGGGAGGACGAGGAGGTCGCCGCCGAGTTCCGCCACCTGACCCAGACGGACCTGGCCGCCGGCAAGGTCGCCCGGCTGCGGGGGTTCGCCGAGACCGTCGACCCGTCCGTCGAACCGGTCACCGACCCGGGGGACGGCGACCAGGTGCTCGTCGAGCGCGACGGCGCCCAGGACTTCGCCGCCGCCCTGACGGACGTGCGGCTCGTGCTCGCCGAGCGGCTCGGCCTCGACGACGACGGCGACGTCGAACGGCTGCACGACGAGGTCATGTCGGGGTTGATGTCCGAGGACGAGGACGAGCACGAGGACGACGGGGACCCGGACGAGGTCTCGGGGTTCGACGCCGAGCAGCGCGTCTACTGGGGCGGGGTGTTCGTCGCGGCCGGGTTCGCCCAGGAGTCCCTGATGGACGAGCTCCTCGCCGACCTCAGGGCCCGCCGCGGCACGGACTGAGGGCCGTCGGCGGCCCGGTGCTGTGGTGCGTGCCACGCGTGGCTCCGATCACGAAACCGGTGCTCAGGACGTCGCGACGTTAGGCTGCCAGCCGTGAACGACGCCCCGATCGGGATCTTCGACAGCGGGGTGGGCGGTCTCACCGTCGCCCGCTCGATCCTCGACCAGCTCCCGCACGAACGCCTGCACTACATCGGCGACACGGCGAACGGCCCGTACGGGCCCAAGCCGCTGGCCGCCGTGCGTGCCATGGCGCTCGCCGTGATGGACCGGCTGGTGGACGACGGCGTGAAGATGCTCGTCATCGCCTGCAACTCCGCCTCGGCGGTCGCTTTGCGGGACGCGCGCGAGCGGTACACCGTCCGCCGCGGCATCCCCGTGGTCGAGGTAATCCTGCCGGCGGCGCGCCGGGCCGTCGTCGCCTCCCGCTCCGGTCGGATCGGTGTCATCGGGACCAAGGCGACGGTGGACTCGCTGGCCTACGACGACGCCTTCGCCGTCACCCCCGGGATCGAGGTGACGAGCCAGGCGTGCCCGGAGTTCGTCCGGCTGGTCGAGGAGGGCACGACGTCGGGACCGGAGGTCTTCGACATCGCGACCCGGTACCTCGCCCCGGTGCGGGCGGCCGGCGTGGACACGCTGGTGCTGGGCTGCACGCACTACCCGCTGCTGGCGGGCCCGATCTCGTACGTGATGGGACAGGACGTGACCTTGGTGTCCTCGGCGGAGGAGACGGCCCTGGACGTGTACCGCAAGCTCGTGGCGCACGACCTGGAGCGGTCGCTGGACGCTCCCGCGCCGGAGCACCGCTTCGCCGCGACCGGGAGCCCGGCACCGTTCGCGGACCTGGCCCGCCGGTTCCTCGGACCGGAGGTCGACCTCGTGGAGGCTGCATGAGACTCGTGACCGTCGGTGTCTCCGGCTCGTTGCCGGGGCCGGACTCGCCCGCGTCCTGCTACCTGGTGCAGGCCGACGACGCGGAGCGGACCTGGAACGTGGTGCTCGACCTGGGGTCGGGTGCGCTGGGTCCGCTGCAGCGTCATGTGGACCCGGCCGACCTCGACGCGATCGGCCTGTCCCACCTGCACCCCGACCACTGCTCGGACCTGAGCGGGCTGTACGTGTACCTCAAGTACCACCCGGAGCGCGGCGTCGTCCGCACCGGGGTCCCGCGCGAGCTGCCGGTGCTGGGGCCGTCCGCGACCTGCGAGCGGGCCGCGGCGATGTACGGGCTCGAACCGGGCGAGGACATGGCCACCGAGTACGCCTTCCGCACCTGGGAGCCCGGGTCGCCGGTCCGGGTCGGCCCGATGACGCTGGAGCCTTTTCGCGTCAACCACCCGGTCGAGGCCTACGGCGTGCGGGTGACCGGGCCGTCGTCGGACCGTGCGGGGGAGTCCGCGACCCTGGTGTTCTCCGGGGACACGGACATGTGCCCCGGGTTGGTCGAGGGGGCACGGGGCGCCGACCTGCTGCTGTGCGAGGCGGCGTTCCTCGAAGGACGTGACGACGGCGTGGAGCGCGGCATCCACCTCACGGGCCGGCGCGCCGGGAAGGTCGCCGCCGAGGCGGCTGTCGGCCGGCTGCTGCTGACGCACCTGCCCGCGTGGACCGACCCGGCCGACACGCTCGCCGAGGCCCGCGGCGTGTTCGACGGCCCGACGGAGCTCGCCGTCGCCGGCGGCGTCCACACGCTCTGAGCCGGCGGGTGGGTACGC
The DNA here is from genome assembly GCF_030586525.1 of Isoptericola sp. 178. Lineage (NCBI taxonomy): Bacteria > Bacillati > Actinomycetota > Actinomycetes > Micrococcales > Promicromonosporaceae > Isoptericola > Isoptericola sp. 178. The sequence goes on from NZ_JAUQYN010000002.1 coordinate 652,673, forward strand.
TCGACGCCGTGCAGAAGCTTCCCGTCTGGCCGGCCGTGATCGCCGACCTCGTGTGCGTGCTGGCCTTCACCCTCGTCGGCACGGCGAGCCACGCCTCGGCGGGGTCGGCCGGTCACGTGGTGGCCGTGGCCGCGCCGTTCGTGATCGGGCTGGCCGTCGGCTGGCTCGCGACCCGCGGGTGGCGGGCGCCCGCGCAGCCGTGGCCGACGGGCGTGGCGATCTGGTTCGCGACGGCGGCTCTCGGCCTGCTGCTGCGCCCGCTGTTCACCGGGGGGTTCGCCTGGTCGTTCAGCCTGGTCACCGCGGTGTTCCTGGCGCTGACCATGATCGGCTGGCGGCTGCTGGCCGCTCTCGCCCAGCGCCGCCGCCAGACGTCCTGACCAATCGGGACGTTGTGGGCATGAAATCGGCAGCTCGACCCCCGGGTCGAGCTGCCGATTTCATGCCCACAACCGTGGCGGGCGGACGGGGTCAGGGGCGCAGCGCGGCGGCGATCGCCGGGGCCAGGGAGCGCAACGCCTTGCCGCGATGGGAGATCGCGTTCTTCTCGGCGGCGCTCAGCTCCGCCGAGGTGCGCCTGCCAGGGGCGCCGTCCGGGCCGGCCGGCTGCTCGACCGGCACGAGGATCGGGTCGTACCCGAACCCGCCCGCGCCGCGCGGGGAGCGCACCAGCACCCCGGGCATCTCGCCCATCGCGACCTCCTCGCGGCCGTCGGGGGTCACCAGGGCGGCCGCGCAGACGAACGCCGCCGCGCGGTGCTCGTCGCGCACGTCGCCGAGCTGACCGAGCAGCAGCTCCAGGTTCGCCGCGTCGTCACCGTGGCGGCCCGCCCAGCGGGCCGAGAAGATCCCCGGGGCGCCGCCGAGCACGTCGACGCTGAGCCCGGAGTCGTCCGCGACGGCGGGCAGCCCCGTCGCGGACGCCAGGGCGCGCGCCTTGATCAGCGCGTTCTCGGCGAAGGTCACGCCGTCCTCGACCGGCTCAGGGGCGTCCAGGTCCCCGGCGGTGACGACCGCGTCGTCGGGCAGGTCGGCCAGCCCGGGCTCGGCGTGCAGGATCGCCAGCAGCTCGACGAGCTTCTTGCGGTTGTGCGTGGCCAGCACCAGCCGGGCCGACGCCGGGGCGCCGGCCACCTCAGGCGCCCTCGGCCAGCGCCGCCTGCTGGGCGGCGGTGAGCTCGGTGGTGCCCGCCACCGCGAGGTCGAGCAGCGCGTCCAGCTCGTCCCGACGGAAGGGGACGCCCTCCGCGGTGCCCTGGACCTCGACGAAGGCGCCGTCACCGGTGGTGACGACGTTCATGTCCGTCTCGGCGCGCACGTCCTCGACGTAGGGCAGGTCCAGCATCGGGGTGCCGTCGATGATGCCGACGCTCACGGCGGCCACGGACCCGGTCAGGACCGTCTTGCCGCCCGGGGTGATGACGCCGTGCCGGGTGCCCCACTCCACGGCGTCGGCGAGCGCCACGTACGCGCCGGTGATCGCGGCGGTGCGGGTGCCGCCGTCGGCCTGCAGCACGTCGCAGTCCAGCACGATCGTGTTCTCGCCCAGCGCCGAGACGTCGACGACGGCGCGCAGCGCGCGGCCGATGAGACGGGAGATCTCGTGCGTGCGGCCGCCGATCTTGCCCTTGACGGACTCGCGCGGGCTGCGCTCGTTGGTCGCGCGCGGCAGCATCGCGTACTCGGCCGTCACCCAACCCTCGCCGGAACCCTTCTTCCAGCGGGGAACGCCCGCGGTCAGCGACGCGGTGCACAGCACGCGGGTCTTGCCGAACTCGATGAGCACCGAGCCCTCGGCGTTCTCGCTCCAGTGGCGGGTGATCGTCACCGGGCGGAGCTGGTCAGGGGTACGGCCGTCTGCACGCGTGGTCATGGCCCTCACCCTAACGGGGCGGGCCGGGCACCCGTCGGGCCCGCGTCACATGCCGAACCGTCGCCGCAGCTCGCGGGCGTGACGCCGCGAGACCTCGACCCGGGACCGCTGCCGGTCGTCCATGACGACCACGAGAGAGCCCTGGAAGTCCGGGACGAGCTCGCGCACGTGGTCGAGGTTGACCAGGTAGGACCGGTGGGCCCGGAAGAAGTGTCCGCGCAGGCGTCGCTCCAGCTCGTTGAGCGACATCGTGACCAGCAGCCGCTCGTCGGCGAGCTTGAGGTAGGAGTACCCGCGGGCCGCGCTGGCGTACACGATCGAGGCACCGTCGACCAGGACGGTGCGGCCGTCACGCTGCACGGGGATGCGCACGAGGGTGTCGGCCTCGCCGCCCGACGGCGGGCGCGGACCGGGCGGCGGGCTCGTCGCGCTGTCGTCGCCCCGGTCGGCGGCCGGCTCCGCGGTGCCTCCGCCGTCGGTGCGCAGGGCGCGCTCCAGGGCACGCTGCAGCCGGTCGGCGTCGAACGGCTTGAGCAGGTAGTCCACGGCCGCGAGGTCGAAGGCGTCCACGGCGTGGTCCGGGTACGCGGTGGTGAAGATGACCTTGGGCGGGCGGGGACGGTCCCGCAGGGCGGCGGCGACGTCGAGCCCGGAGCCGCCGGGCATCCGCACGTCCAGCAGCACGAGGTCGTAGTCGAGGGAGCCCAGCAGCAGCAGGGCCTCCTCGCCGTTGGTGGCCTCACCGACGACCTGGACCTGGCCGACCTCCTCGAGCAGGTAGCGCAGCTCGGCCCGGGCGGGGGCCTCGTCGTCCACGATCAGCGCCTTCGGTCGCACGGGCGTCACCTTAGCGGGATCCGCAGGTCGACGGTCGTGCCCTTGCCCGGCCGCGAGGCGACGTCGAACGAGTACCGGTCCCCGAACAACGCGTCGAGGCGCTGGGAGATGTTCCACATGCCCACCCCGGAGTGGTGCGCGCCCGACGCCGCGGGGTCGGGTCGCCGGCCGGCCAGGAGACGTTCCAGCGTCTCCGGCGGCATGCCGACGCCGTCGTCGCTGACCCGGATCGAGGTCGTGCGGGTCAGCGGGTCCACGCGGGCCCGCAGGTGCACCGTGCCGCCCGAGACGGAGTCGGCGATCCCGTGCTTGACGGCGTTCTCGACCAGCGGCTGGATGACCAGCACCGGCACGCGGGAGGTCAGCACCTGCGGGTCGATGTCGTAGCGCACCCGCAGCCGGTCGCCGAACCGCGCCTGCTCCAGCGACACGTAGGTGCGCACGAAGAAGTACTCCTGGCTGAACTCCGCGAAGTGCCCGTCCTGGCGGACGGCGTAGCGGAAGAAGTCGCTCAGCCGCAGCAGGAGCTGACGGGCCTCGTCCGGGTCCGTGCGGGACTTGGAGGCGATGGTGTTGAGGATGTTGAACAGGAAGTGCGGGTTGATCTGCGCCCGCAGGGCGTCGAGCTGGGCGTCGGAGGCGAGGTGGCGCTCGCGGTCCATCTCGGCCAGCTCCAGGTGCAGCGACAGCATGGAGGCCATGTCGTCCACGAGCACCCGCGGGGCCGGCTCGTCCTGGGTGCGGTAGACCTTCAGGGTGCCGACGATCCGGTCCGCGACCGCCAGCGGGGCGACCACGGCGGTGCGCAGGGGGCAGCCGGGCTCGGGGCAGCCGATGCCTTCGCGGGCGTGCACGACGACGGTGCGGCCCTTGCCGAGCGCGAGCCGGGAGACGCGGGTCTGCATCGCCTGGCCGACCTTGTGGTGGTCGCTGCCCGGGCCGACGAACGCGAGCACCTGCTCGGTGTCGGTGATGGCGATCGAGTCCCCGCCGAGCAGCGGCCGGATGAGCTGGGCGGTGCGCCGTGCCGCGTCCCTGGTCAGCCCGTTCCGCAGCGGGACGGACCGGCCCGCCGCGGCGATCGTCAGACCGTCGCGCAGGCCGCGGGGGTCCTGCGGCCGGGACGCCGGGCGCCAGGCCCGCGTGCGGGTGCCGGACCCGGACCGCGGCCCGCGCAGGGCCGACGGGTAGCCCAGGACGACGACGGTGCTCACCACGAGACCGGCGACCATCGTCGCGAGCACCCCGAGCGGGGGCGTGACCAGCACCTGGGTGACCAGGTACACCAGCCCCCAGGCCGCCACGAGCACCGCCGCCAGCAGCCAGCTACCGCCGCGCACGTCGCACCTCCCGGCGCCGTCGGCGCGACTCGGCGAGGACGAGCCGGGCCAGCGCCTGCGTGTGCCGGTCGGCTGCCGTGCCGTGCATGATCAGCCACGACCGCTCGACGTCGGGCGGCGGCGCGGTGGACCGGGAGACGACGACGGTCACCACGGTGGTCAGCGGTGCGGCCAGCAGGGTCGGGGCGAGCAGCAGGTCGGGCCACGGGGAGCCGTCGGCGCCCGTCCCGGCGGTCAGCATCGCGATCACGACCACGACGCCGGTGGTCATCCCGGCGACGGCACCGGCCGCCGTGGTGCGGCGCCACCAGATCGACAGCAGGAACACGGGGGTCAGCGCGGAGCCGGCGACCGCGAACGCCCAGGTGACCATCGTGGCCACGATCGAGGGGGTCGAGGCGGCGAAGGCCTCCGGCCGCAGCACCAGCCCGATCCCGGCCGCCGTGCCGGCGGTCACCAGGGTGGTGATGCGCCCGGCGCGCACGGCCTGCCGCTGGGTGGCGCGGGGGTTGAGGTGGCGTTCGTAGACGTCGTGGCCCCAGGACGCGGCCGCGGCGAGCAGCAGACCGGCGATGGTCGACAGCACCGCGATGAGGGCACCGGCCGCGACGACGCCGAGCCCCGCGTCGCCGCCGTAGATCCGGCCCAGCACCGGCAGCGCGTGCTCGGGGACCGTCAGCACGCCGTCCACGGTGAGCTCGTCGAGCCACGGGTTGTCGGCCACGGCGCCAGGGACGATCTCGCGGGCCGCGGTGCCCAGCATGACCGCCACGGCGTAGAACACCCCGGCCAGGCACAGCACCCACACGGTGGTGGTGCGGGCGGCGCTGCCGGTGGGGGAGGTGAAGTACCGGTTCATCACGTGCGGCAGCCCGGCGGTGCCCATCGCGAGCGTGACCATGAGCGCGATCTGGCCCAGCACGTCGTAGCGGGCACCCGGTTCGCCGAACACCGCGGGTTCGCCCGGGTGCAGGGCGTTGGGCTCCGTGGCCAGCCCGCCGTCCGGCGCCGGGTTCCCCAGCGGCGCCGTGGAGATCTGCTCCACGGCGTCGCCGTAGTGGAAGCCCTCGCCGATCACGGTCGCGGCGAGCCACAGCAGCGCCCCGAGCAGCAGCAGGAACTGCACCGCCTGCGTCCACGTGGTGCCCCGCATGCCCCCGAACGAGACGAGGGCGGCCACCACCGCCGTGGACACCACGATGCCGGTGGCGTACGGGCTCAGCCCGGCCACGCCCTGACCGACCAGCAGCTCCCAGGTGATGCCGGACCCGACCGTCTGGGGGACCAGGTAGGACAGGATCACGAGCTGGACCACGCCGACCGCGACGAGCCGCACCCGCTCCGAGCCGAGCCGCCGGCCGAGGAAGTCCGGGATGGAGAACTCGCCGAACCGGCGCAGCGGGGCGGCGACGAACAGCAGCACCGGGACGAACCCGGCGGCGAAGCCCACGGCGTACCAGGCGCCGTCCAGGCCCGTGGCGTACACCGCGGCGGCCACGCCCAGGAACGAGGCGGCGGAGAAGTAGTCGCCGCAGATCGCCCACGCGTTCGTCGCCACGCCCACGCGCTGCCCGGCGAGGTAGAAGTCGACGGTCGACGTCCCGCGCGGGCGCATCACCAGCGCGACCACCGACACGAGGGCCAGGACGACGGTGAGCGTCAGACCGCTGGCCAGCGTCACCGGGCGTCCTCCTCGTCCACGGTGTCGTCCGCGGGCTGGGCGGCCTCGCCCAGCATCCGGTGCTCCACGGCCGAGGACAGCCGGGCGGCCGCGATCCCCAGCACGGCGAAGAAGCCGTACAGCCCGAAGGCGGCCACGAGGAAGCCCGGGCTCATGCCGCCGACGAGGCGTGCCTGGGACCACCAGTCGAGGGTCAGCGTCAGCACCGGGAAGGCCGCGACGCCGAGCAGGAACACGACGAAGTAGCCGACGGCGACGCGTCGCAGGGTGCGGAAGGTCGCATCCACCTCGGCGGGCGTGTCCCGCGTGCCGACGTCGTCGTCCATGACCGAGCACTGTACGGAGCGCCGGGCCGGCGGGGAAGAGCCGGACGGGGCGCCCCGCCGGGTCATGACGCGGCGACGGCGGGGGAGCGCAGCACCCGGACACCCGTGGCGAGCAGCACGACGGCACCACCGGCCGCCATGACCAGGCCGATGCCGGGCATGGCCTGGCCCCAGGAGTCCGTGGCCGCGCTGACCTCGCCGAGGCGCACGAGCTGCCAGCCCACCACGAAGGCCACGGAGGTGCCGGCGACGAGGCTGTGGGAGATCGCGACCCAGCGGCGCGGGATCACCGCGCCGGCCACGGCGACGAACCCTGCGCACAGCGTCCACAGCCCGGGGCCGGCGGTGCCGCTCAGGGTGCCGACCGGGGTGATGACCCAGGGCAGGAGGCTGCCGACGATCACGGCGAGCGCCCCGAGCAGCATGCCCAGACTGCCCGGGTGGAAGACCCGGGTCCGTCGGGCCGGCGTGCGTCCGCCGGCGCGCAGCAGGTTGCCCAGGGAGGTGCTCGTCGTCGAGGCCATGGGTCCGACTGTAGGTCCCGGACGGCGGGAGGGAGCCCGGGAGTCGGTGAGCGGCGCGGTTCGTCCCGCGGGCGGTCGGTCGGGCCGCCCGAGCGGTGCGGTCGCGCGGGGGCGACCGGTGGGCGCCGTCTGCCGACCGTTCGCGGGACGGACCCTGCCGCCGGGGTGTGAAGGTCTTGTGACCGCGGTCACCGCTGCGCTTCGCTCGGGTGCGTACGAGGACGGACGTGCCCCGGACGACGACGTCCGGGGGAACGCGACGAAGGGAGCGTCCGATGGTCGACACCGAGCGAGGCAGCTCGCCGGATCCCGGGCCACCGCCCGACAACGGGTGGCGCCAGGAGTACTGGAAGAAGAACCTGCGGCTGATGATCGTGCTGCTCAGCATCTGGTTCCTGGTCTCGTTCGTGTGCGGGATCCTGTTCATCGAGCAGCTCAACACGATCGAGGTCTTCGGCTTCCCCCTGGGGCTGTGGTTCGCCCAGCAGGGCTCGATCTACACGTTCATCGTCCTGATCCTCGTGTACACGCTGCGCATGGACAGGCTCGACGACGAGTACGGCGTGGCCGAGCGCGACGAGGAGGGCCGGCGGCTGTGAGCGACATCCAGATCTGGACCCTCGTCTTCGTGGGTCTGTCCTTCGGGACCTACCTGACCATCGCGTGGCGCAGCCGCGTCCGCGAGACCAAGGGCTTCTACGTCGCGGGCCAGGGCATCCCCGCCGTGGCGAACGGTGCCGCCGTCGCCGCCGACTGGATGTCCGCGGCGTCGTTCATCTCCATGGCGGGCCTCATCGCCTTCCTGGGGTCGGACGGTTCCGTCTACCTCATGGGCTGGACGGGCGGCTACGTGCTGCTGGCGCTGCTGCTCGCCCCGTACCTGCGCAAGTGGGGCAAGTTCACCGTCCCCGAGTTCGTCGGGGACCGGTACTCGGAGTACGTGCGGCTCATCGCGGCGGTGGCCGCGATCATCGTGTCCTTCACCTACGTGGTGGGACAGATGCGCGGCGGCGGCATCGTGTTCAGCCGGTTCCTCAACCTCACGATCGAGGGCGGCGTGGCCGTGGCCGCGGGCGTCATCTTCCTGTACGCGGTGCTGGGCGGGATGAAGGGCATCACCTGGACCCAGGTCGCCCAGTACACGGTGATGATCGTCGCCTACCTCATCCCGGCGTGGACGATCGCGCAGAAGATGACCGGTTTCCCGGTGCCGCAGGTGACGTTCGGGCAGATCCTCGACGAGCTGAACGCGCTGAGCCAGGAGTTCGGCCTCGAGCAGTACACCGAGGCGTTCGCCGTGCGGCCCCAGCTCGACGTGTTCCTGGTGACCCTGTCGCTGATGATCGGCACCGCGGGTCTGCCGCACGTCATCATCCGCTTCTACACCACGAAGTCGGTGCGCGGTGCCCGGTTCAGCGCGCTGTGGGCGTTGGTGTTCATCGGCCTGCTGTACACCACGGCCCCGGCCGTGGGGGCGTTCACCAAGCTGAACCTCATGCAGTCGGTGAACGGGGTGGCGGTGGACGCCCTGCCGGCCTGGGTGAACAACTGGGCCGCCACGGGGCTGGTGACGGTCTCCGACTCCGCGTCGACGATCACGACGTTGAGCAACGACCCCGCCTCGGGAGCGGACCTCGTCGTCAACAACGACATCCTGGTGCTGGCCACCCCGGAGATCGCCGGGCTGCCGGCACCGATCGTCGGGCTGGTCGCGGCCGGTGGCCTGGCCGCCGCGATGTCGACGGCGGCCGGTCTGCTGCTCGTCATCTCCTCCTCGGTGTCGCACGACCTGTACTTCCGGGTCGTGAAGAAGCCGACGTCGGACTCGCGCCGCCTGCTCGTGGGGCGGATCGCGATGGGTGCCGCGGTGCTGGTGGCGATCTACGGCGGCATCAACCCGCCGGCGTACGTGGCCCAGGTGGTCGCCTTCGCCTTCGGGCTGGCGGCGTCGACGTTCTTCCCGATCCTCGTGCTGGGGATCTTCTGGAAGCGCGCCAACGCCGTCGGGGCGGCGTCCGGCATGATCTCCGGCCTGGCGTTCACGGGGGCGTACATGATCTACACCCTCGAGGTCTTCGGGACGTCGTCGCACGAGTTCCTGTTCGGCATCTCGCCGGAGGGCATCGGCGCGCTGGGTGCGCTGGTGAACGTGGTCGTCACGGTCGTCGTCTCGCAGCTGACGACGCCACCGACGGAGCACGTGCAGGAGATGGTCGAGGAGCTGCGGTACCCGGCGCGCCGGGTGACGTCCCCCGTGGCGGAGACCGAGTAGTGGTGCACGGGAGGACGACCCCTCGCGCGGTCGCGCTCACGGGCGCTGCGCGCCCTCCGCTTCCGGTCTGACGACCGCGCGAGGGGACGTCGTCCCCGTGCTCGACGTCCGGGCCCGGACCCCGCGTGGGGTCAGGGCCCGGACGCGTCGGGTCAGAGCGGACCGCTCAGGCAGGATGGGTGCGTGCACGTGGCCTTCTTCCGGAATCTCAACCAGGGTCAGCGTTCGCAGCCCACGACGGCCGACCTGCGGGCGGTCTTCGCCGAGGCCGGCGCCGCCGTGGCCGAGCCGTACCGGTCGAACGGCACGGTGGTCTTCGCGGGCGACGACCCCGACGCCGTGGTGGACGACGTCCTGACCGCGCTGGCCGTGCGCACCTCCTATCACGACCTGGTCCTGGTGCGGCCCCTCGCGTTCCTCGAGCAGGTCGTGGACCGGCACGCCGGACCGGACGCGCACCGCTGCGAGCTGACGCTGTTCCCGGGCACCGTGGTGATCGCCGACGACGTCCTGGCCCACGAGGCGAGACGCCGCCGGTGCGCGGTCGTCGACCGCGGACCGGGCTGGGCGGTCGTGCAGAACGACCGCGACCGGCAGAGCAACGGGACACCGGCCCTGGAGGCGGCCGGGGCCCGGCGCGCCACGTCGCGCGGTGTGCCGACCCTGGCCGGGCTCGTGGAGCGGTTCGGCGGCTGACCCCGGGACGCGGCGTCCAGGTCGGCGTCGCGCGGACGGGCGGATCGTGGCGCCGCCGGAACCTCGGCGCGGGCGGTCACCGGGCCAGGTCCCGCCGGCGGAAGCCGACGAACCCGACGAGGAGGAACCCCACGGTGACCAGGCTGATCCAGGCCAGCCCCGTGAGGTCGACGTCCGCGGCGCTGACGTCCGGGACGTGCCAGAAGGGGCTGATGCCGAGCACCCAGTCGTCGAGGCCGAACGTCGGGCCGAGCAGGGTGAGGAGGAACGAGACGAGGACGCCGACCCAGGCGACGAGGGCGACGGCCGGCCGGGCGCCGACGACGGCGACGGACACCGCGACGACCGTCCAGACGGCGGGCAGGGTGGCCACGGCCTGGCGTAGGACGTCGCCGACGCCGACGCCGATGTCGGCGGTGCCGGCGAGCCATCCGATGACCGCCCCCGCGACCAGGACGTACAGACTCGACGCCCCCAGGGCGAGGAGCACGTGACGTGCGTAGTAGCGGGTCCGTGAGACGGCGGTGGCCAGGATCGGCTCGACGCGGTCGACGGTCTCCTCGCTGCGGACCTTGAGCATGATCTGCACACCGGGGACGGCGGCGATGATGCCGACCAGGCTGAGGATCGTGACGACGAACGCCGAGGTGAGCTCGTCGGGACTCGTGGCGCCGGCGGCGAGGATCTGCTGCACGGCCGGGTCCGCGCCGAAGATGTCCGTGATCGAGGTGGCGAGGTAGCCGAAGACGACGCCGAGCATGAGGGACGCCAGGGCCCAGGTGACGAGGGGGCCGCGGTTGAGCCGCACGGCCAGGCGCCAGGCCGTGGTGTCCTTCCCGCGGGCCGGGCCGGGGCCGGGGGTGATCGTGCCCTGGCCGAAGTCGCGACGGGCCTGGAGGGTGAACGCGACGGCGAGCAGCACCAGGGTCAGGGCGACGGCGAGCGCCAGCGGCCACCAGGTGTTCCCGCTGGCGGGACGCGTCTCGGTCATCCACGACAGGGGATTGACCCAGGAGGTCCACCCCGGGGCGTCGACGGAGTAGGCGAAACCGCGCAGCACGAACAGCACCCCGAGGGTGCCCACGGCCATCGAGCTGGCGGTGCGGGCGTCGGCACCGAGCTGGGCGGTCACCGCGGCGACGCCGGTGAACATCCAGCCGGTCGCGGTGAAGGTGGCACCGAGCAGCAGCGTGGCCTCCCACCCGCCGCCGCACAGCACGGTGACCAGAGCGGCGACCACGCCCAGCACGAGGGAGCCGATCAACGCCATCGCGGCGCCCGTCAGCAGCCGGCTGCCGCGCCCCAGCACGCCGGACGCGAGCAGCTCGGCCTGGCCGGAGTCCTCCTGGGCCCGGGTGGCCCGGATCACCGCGAAGATCGCACCGAGGGCGGACAGGAAGCCGCCGAGGGCCAGGGCGCGCCAGGCGTTGAAACCGTCCGCGGTGGACAGGTCGTAGGCCGGGCCGAAGATCAGGCCGAGAGCGGGGTTGGACCCCACCGCGGCCGCCAGACCCTCACGGCTCTGCTGGGTGGGGAACACCCAGGGGTAGACCAGCACCGACGAGGCGGACAAGAGGGTGGCGATCGCGATCCACGGGGCGAGCAGCCGCCCGTCGTGCCGCAGCGACGTGCGCAGCAGCGGAGCGGTGCCGGTCAGGTGGCCGCCCCGGGGCTGTGCGTGCGCCGGGTGGTGGGCCGTGGCCGTCGTGCTCACGGTGCGGTCCCGGTCTCGCCGCTGGTCGTCGTCCCGGTCGGGGCGGACGCCTGCTCGTCCTCGTACAGGCGCAGGAACAGGCTCTCGAGCGACGGCGGCTCGACGGTGAGCGAGACCAGACCGTAGTCGGTGAGCAAGGTCATCGCCTCGCCGATCCGGGTGGACTCCACCGTCGCCGTGAGCCGGTCGCCGTCCAGGTGGACGTCGTGCAGCGAGCACAGCTCGTCGATCGCGGGAGCCCGTTCGAGCACCGCGCGCACGGTCGTGCGCACGTCACCGCGCAGCTCCTTGAGGGTGCCGGTCTGCACGATCCGTCCCTCGCGGATGATGCTGAGCCGGTCGGCCAGCGTCTCGACCTCGGCCATGATGTGGCTGGACAGCAGCACGGTCGCCCCGCGCTGCCCGGCCTCGCCGATGACCTCCTGGAACACGGCCTCCATCAACGGGTCCAGGCCGCTGGTGGGTTCGTCGAGGATCAGCAGCTCGACGTCCGAGGCCAGGGCCGCGACGATCGCGACCTTCTGCCGGTTGCCCTTCGAGTACTGCCGGCCCCGCTTGGTCGGGTCCAGCTCGAACCGCTCGACCAGGTCGGCGCGCCGCGTCTCGTCCAGGCCGCCCCGCATCGAGCCGAGCAGGTCGATCGCCTCACCGCCGGTCATGCCCGGCCACAGCGACACGTCGCCGGGCACGTAGGCGAGGCGGCGGTGCAGCGCGACGACGTCCGACCACGGGTCCTGCCCCAGCATCCGGACGGTGCCGCCGTCCGCCTTCAGCAGGCCCAGCAGCACCCGGATCGTCGTGGACTTCCCGGCCCCGTTCGGGCCCAGGAAACCGTGCACCTGGCCCCGCTCCACCTGCAGGTCCAGTCCCCGCAGCGCCGGGAACCTGCCGTAGGACTTGGTCAGCCCGACGACCTCGATCACCGGGTCCGATCCGCTCATGTGCTGGGTCCTCTCGGGTGCCTGCCGCCGGACACGGCGGCCTGACCACAGCACACTCCATCACCGGGACACTCGCATCGCCGACCTGCGAGCGGTCGCCGGCCCGCCCAGCGGTCGGGTGCCCACGTCGACGTGCCTAGGCTGGTCCGGTGCAGCTCGTCGCGTCCGACCTCTCCTACGCCTACCCGGAGCACCCCGTGCTCCGGGGCGTGGACCTGCGCGTCTCCGACGGCGTGCGCCTGGGCGTCGTGGGGGAGAACGGGTCCGGCAAGTCCACGCTGCTGCACCTGCTCGCCGGCACCCTGCCGCTCCAGGGCGGACGACTCCAGCGGCACGGGTCGGTGGCGCTGGTGACCCAGGAGCTCACGGAGGCGGCGGGCCGCACCGTCGGCGACCTCGTCGCCGGCACCCTCGCCGACCTGCGGGCGCTCGCCACCGACCTGCAGCGGGCCGCCGAGGCCTTCGACCACGACCGTGGCGACCTGCGCGCGCTGGGGGAGCTGCTGGGCCGGGTCGAGCACCTCGCGGCGTGGGACGCCGACCGCCGCGTCGACGAGGCGCTGACCCGGCTGGGTGCCGTCCGCGACCACGCCCGCCGGCTCGACACGCTGTCGGTCGGGCAGCGCTACCGCGTACGGCTGGCGTGCCGGCTCGCCGAACGGGCCGACCTGCTGCTGCTGGACGAGCCCACCAACCACCTCGACGACTCCGGCGTCGACTACCTGACCGAGCAGCTGCGGACGTGGCGCGGCGGCGTCGTCCTGGTCACGCACGACCGGCAGCTGCTGGACGACGTCGTGACCGCCGTCTACGACCTCGACCCCTCGATGGACGGCCGGCCCGTGCTGTACGGGCAGCCCGGCTACCACGCCTACCGGTTCGGCAAGGCGCAGATGCTCGCCCGCTGGCAGCAGCGCTACCGGGCGGAGCAGGAACGCGCCGCCACGCTGTGGTTCCGCCGGGACAGGTCCTACGAGGGACTCTCCGACGAGTGGCGCCCGCCCAAGGGTTCCCAGAAGCACCGCCGCGGGACGCGAGCCCGCATCCACGTCAAGGCGGCCGACCGCCTCGTGGAGAAGCTGGAGGCCGAGGCGCTCGACGTCCCGCCCCCGCCGCTGGAGCTGGCCTTCCCGGACCTGCCGGCGATGTCGCCGGGCTGGGACCCCGGCGACCCGCTGGTCGAGCTGCGATCGCCCCGGGTCGTGGCCCCGGACGGCGGCCTGATGCTCGACCTGCCCGGGACGCGGCTGGCGATCCCGCCGTCGGGCCGGCTCCTCGTCGTGGGGCCCAACGGCACGGGCAAGTCCACCGTGCTGTCGGCGCTGACCGGGACGGGCACGCTGGCCCGCGGTACCCGCACGCTGCGGCCGGGGGTGCGTCTCGGCACCGTCGCGCAGGAGGGGCGGGTGCCCGACGGCGCGCGGAGCGGCTTCGACACCTACGCGGCCGAGGCGCTGACGCTCCTGGACCGCGGCGAGCTCGACCCGGACCACGTGGTGCCCGTCGCGGCGCTGGGGCTGCTCACGGAGGACGAGCTGGACCGGCCGGTGACCGAGCTCAGCGTGGGACAGCAGCGCCGTCTGGACCTGGCGCTGGCGCTGCTGCACGCCCCGCACCTGCTCGTGCTCGACGAGCCCACGAACCACCTGTCCGTCGACCTGGTCGACGCCCTGACGCCGGCGCTGCAGCGCACCCCGGCGGCCGTCGTCGTGGCCACCCACGACCGGCGGATGCGCGCGGACCTGGCCGGCTGGCCGGTCCTCGACCTCGGCTGACGGCGGGCCGCCCGCTCCCGGGCCGGGTCAGTCGAGACGTCCGACGTGCGCCATCGCCTGGCGCACCAGGGTGCCCTGGCCGTTGACCATCTCGGCCTGCACGGTGTCGCTGCACGCCTCCTCGGGCGTGAGCCAGGCGAGGTCCAGGGCGTTCTGCTGGGGTCGGCAGTCCCCGGTGACGGGCACGACGTAGGCCAGCGAGATGGCGTGCTGGCGGGGGTCGTGGAACGGGGTGATCCCGGGGGTGGGGAAGTACTCGGCGACCGTGAACGGCTGCGGCGAGGCCGGCACGCGCGGCAGCGCGACGGGCCCGAGGTCCTTCTCGATGTGTCGCAGCAGGGCGTCGCGCACCCGCTCGTGGTACAGCACCCGTCCGGTGACCAGAGCGCGGGTCATGTTGCCCAGCGGGCTGGCGCGCAGCAGCAGCCCGACGGCCACGACGTCTCCCGAGTCGTCGACGCGTACCGGGACGGCGTCGACGTACACCAGGGGCAGCTGCGCGCGCACGGCGGCGAGGTCCTCGGGCGTCAGCCAGCCGGTGGGGGCGGACTCGGGCCCGTTGTCGTCGTCCGGCGGGAACTCGGCGGTGTCGGTCACCCCTCGTTTCTACCAGTCGCGCGGTGGCTGGGGCCTGCGCAGGTGTGATCTGCTGGTCGGAGGCCGGACGCGACGGGCCGGGAATACCCAGTGGGGTTTTATTGCTCGCACCCGTAGCAGCACATCCCAACGAGAGGACTTCGCATGGCCACCGTCGAGCTCACCGACTCCACCTTCGAGCAGGCGATCAAGGACAACGACATCGTGCTGGTCGACTTCTGGGCCTCCTGGTGCGGCCCGTGCCGCCAGTTCGCGCCCGTCTACGAGGCGTCGAGCGAGGAGCACCCGGACGTCGTGCACGGCAAGCTCGACACCGAGGCTCAGCAGCAGATCGCCGCTGCCGCCGGCATCAGCGCCATCCCGACCCTGATGGCGTTCCGCGAGGGCATCATGGTCTTCAACCAGGCCGGTGCGCTTCCCGCGCCCGCCCTCAAGCAGGTCGTCGACGCGGTCAAGGACCTGGACATGGACGACGTCCGCGCCCAGATCGCCGCCGCGGAGAACGGTCAGCAGCAGAACTGAGACCACCGCACGACGAACGGCCGCCCCGGGACAGGTCCCGGGGCGGCCGTTCGTCGTCTCAGCGCAGTGGCGTCAGGGAGTCGAGCCGCCCCCGCTGAACGACCGGGCGCCGGTGGCCACGACCTGGCCCGCCGGCACGTCGACGACGGTGCCGTCGGAGAAGGTCACCGTCTGGTCCGTCGCCGTGACGTTCGACGCCACGTAGGTGCGGCCGCCCGTCCCGTCGAAGGCCGCCGCCATCGGGTCGTCGGCGTGCACGTCGGTCGCCACCGTGCCGAGCGCGGCCAGGTTCGCGATCCAGTGGTAGGTGTGCGCCGGCGTCTCGCCCTCCTCGGGGGTGAACGTCGTCGACTGCAGCAGGGACAGGGCGCGGTCCCCGTCGCCGAGGGCCAGGTACTGCCACAGGATGTCCTGCCAGACGGTCGGCGGGCCGCCGTTGACCTGCTCCAGGTGGTCGTACGAGGCGCGCACCGTCTCGGGCGAGGTGCCCAGGTAGAGGTGGGACCCGGTGATCGGCAGGGTGTTGATGCCCTGGATCATCTCGGCCTCGCCGCTGAACCACGTGGCGTAGGCGCCGCCGTCGCCCCAGACCATCCCGACCACGGGGTGCCCGAACGCGTCGGGGTACGTGGTGCCCTCAGTGTCGAACCAGTACCGCTCGATCGCCGCGGCCTGCGTGGCGTAGAGGTAGGCGCCGGCGTCGCGGACCGCGGTGTCACTCGTGGCCTCGCCCCACTGGACCAGGGCACCGGCGAAGTTCATGCCCTCGGAGCTCGACTCCTGGTTGTTCCCGGCGTTGAAGCCGGCGTGCCCGGAGGCCCAGTCGTGACCCGCGTAGATGTCGAAGTCGCGCAGGTACGGGAACCGCGTCTCGGTGCGGTCGTAGTTGTTCGCGTCCCGGATGAGCAGGTCCACCATGCCGCCGTAGTCGGCCGCCCACTGGGGGTCGAACCGGGCGAGGGTCGCCGCGGCCGCGATGTAGTAGCCGTAGTGGAAGTGGTGGTCGTTCAGCTCGGTGTCCGAGCCGTACGAGCCGGGGTAGCCGATGAGCGTGCCCCACTCGGCGTCGTAGCCGAACACCTGCTCGGTCTTGCCGGGCGTCGCGGTGAACCACTCGGTGAGCACCGAGCGCACCGAGGCCAGGGCCTCGTCACGCTGCTGCGTGCGGCCGAGCTGGTCGGCGATCTCGATCACACGGGTCGCCCGGCCGAGCGCCTTGCCCGTCCAGTAGGTGTCGGTCCGCTGGAGGTCCAGCGGGTCGGAGATCTGGTCCAGCAGCGCTTCGAGCTCCGCCTGCTCGGCCCCGGTGCCCGTCGCGACGGCGGGGACCTCCGTCAGGACGCCGCCGAACGGCGTGGCCGTGGTGAACGAGTCGACGCCGGTGAGCACGGTCATGTCACCGCGCGCCGAGGTGTAGGTGCCGGTCGCGGGCGTCGCACCCTGCAGGTACGCGCTCTGGTGCGGGTACAGCGCGGCGACCGTGCCGGCGTCGGTGGCACCCGGCCACGGGGTCGTCTCGAACGTGTAGGTGGTGGTGACCTGGCCGGCGGCCTCGTCGTAGCTGTAGTCCATGCGGGTCGACGTGACCGGGGCGCGCCCCGCCGCGGTGTAGTCGTCCACGAGCGCGTCGCGCTGCGCCGTGCTGACGTCCGGCATCACGGCGACGGCGTACCGCTGCGTCGGCGCGGTGACCGAGCGGCCGCGCACGCCCCAGCTCACGCCCTCGGGTGCGACCGCGAGGTAGTCGCTGCCGCCGGAGGTGAACCCGATGCGGCCGGGCTCGTCGAGCCAGACGGACGCCGGGCCCTGCGTGGTCAGCTGTGCGTCGCCGCCGGTCGCCTCGAACCAGGAGATCGGCAGCCCGTGGCCGATGGTGGCGCGCAGCGTCTGCTGCCCGTCGTCCCACACGGGGGTCACGGTCCAGTCGGTCCAGTCGGCCACCTTGACGTCCTGGGCCGAGAGCCCGCTGACGCCCGCGAGCACGTCCTGGGAGTAGGCGTAGTGGTACTCGTTGGTGCTCAGGGTCGGCTCGGTGGTGTAGCCGATGCCGAGGCCCGTGTTCGTGGGCTTGAACGACGCCGGGTGGGCGTGCAGCGGGGTGCTGAAGCGGCAGTCGGAGAACTTGTACGCCAGCGACGACCACCAGTCGTTGGTGGGCAGCGGCGTGCTGGGCGCGTCCGGCGTGACGAAGGCGCGGGCGTCAGCGGTCACGGCGGCGCAGCCCTCGGGCGTCGGCCCGACGGGGTCGGTCGTGTAGCTGCCCGACCCCACGTCCACGACGTCGGCCGAGGCCGGGGGAGCGGTGGCGGACACGATGCCGGCCAGCAGGAGCGCGGGCACCGCGATCCGTGCAGTGCGCCGACGCCGGGCGGAGTTCCAGAACGTCATCGTTCACCTCATCGGTCGGTCGCTCGGCCTCGACGACCGTCGGCAGCCTCGCCGGCGTCGTCACCGGCTCCGAACGATCGCGTGGGAGCGATCCCACGACCCTAGTGACACGGTGGTGACACGTGCAACCAATGTCTCAGTCCCTGGGAGCGTGCAGGTCAGCAGGGTGCGGTGACCCGTCGGGGCGCCACCCGGCTCGAGAGCGGGTCGTCAGGGTCGCCACTCGTCGCGGTAGTCGGGGTGGTCGGAGAAGTCCGCCGCGCTCTCGCGCATCAGCCCCTCGGCCCAGGAGGCCTGCGCGGGACCGAACAGGCCCTGCTCGTACTGGTCGGCGTGGGCGTGGAGCTCGCGCAGCTCCGCCTCGCGCTCGGGGGTGAGCGGGACGTGACCGTGCTCCCCGCGGTGCTTGCCCTCGTGCTCCAGCAGCTCGGAGATCCGGGCCTTGAGGAATGCGCTCAGCGTGGACATGACGTCGCTCCCTTCACCGCCGCGACGGCTCGCGCCGCGTGCGCGCCGTCATCCTCGACGGTACGCCGCGACGGCCCGCGCGGCGCGGGATGGTGCGCGAGGCGGGAGTCGAACCCGCACGTCCGAGGACACCAGGACCTAAACCTGGCGCGTCTGCCTGTTCCGCCACTCGCGCGTGGCCACCCCGATCCTACGGGGCGGCGTGCCCGGGTCAGGCGGCGTCGATCCCCAGCTTCGTGCGCAGCCGTGCCACGTGCCCGGTCGCCTTGACGTTGTACTGGGCGAGCTCGACGGTCCCGTCGGTGCCGACCACCACCGTCGAGCGGATGACGCCGACGTAGGTGCGGCCGTAGTTCTTCTTCTCGCCCCAGGCGCCGTAGGCCTCCAGGACCTCGTGGTCCGGGTCCGAGGCCAGCGGGAACGTCAGGCCGTCGCGCTCGGCGAAGGTGGCGAGCCTGGCCGGCTCGTCGGGGGAGATGCCGACGACGGCGTACCCGGCCCCCTGCAGCGCCCCCAGGGAGTCGCGGAAGTCGCAGGCCTCCTTCGTGCACCCCGGCGTCATCGCCGCGGGGTAGAAGTACACGACGACACCCTGCTCGGCGCTCTCGCGCAGCGTGGCCAGCGACACGGTGCTGCCGTCGGCGGTGGGGAGGGTGAAGTCGGGGGCGGTGTCGCCGGTGGCGAGACGGGTCACGGGTGCTCCTGGTGCTGCGGGGACGGGACCGTCGCTCAGCCTATCCGCAGGTCGCGCGACGACGTCGGGCGATGCGGTGCGCGGACGGTTCTCGCGTAGCGTGGACCTCGTGAGTCCCGCAGCACCTCCCACCGCGGCCGGGGACGGCGAGCAGGCCGTCGAACCGCTGCCGATCCGCATGCTCCACGACCGGGTCCTGGTCGACCCCGAGGTCGACTCGGCCGAGCGGCAGTCCTCGGCCGGGCTCGTCATCCCGGCCACCGCCAGCGGTCCGAAGCGGCTGGCGTGGGCGAAGGTCGTGGCCAAGGGCGAGCACGTGCGCCAGGTCGAGGTCGGCGACCGGGTCCTCTACGACCCCGAGGAGCGCGCCGAGGTCGACCTGGGTGGCACCGACTACGTGCTGCTGCGCGAGCGCGACGTGCACGCCGTCGCCGAGCGGTCCGACGACGGCGGGGCGACGGGTCTGTACCTGTGACCTGCGCCGCTGTCGCGGAGGTCACACACCGCGCGGCGAGATCCGGTTGTCACCCCGCGCCGCGGTGCTGGTAGAGTTCCATACCGCTACGCGCCATTAGCTCAATTGGCAGAGCAGCTGACTCTTAATCAGCGGGTTTGGGGTTCGAGTCCCTGATGGCGCACCACGCACGCGGAGCTCACGACGTGGTCTCCGCGCGCACAGCGGCCGGCATCGAGCACTCGACGCCGTCGTGTAGCGCCATTAGCTCAATTGGCAGAGCAGCTGACTCTTAATCAGCGGGTTTGGGGTTCGAGTCCCTGATGGCGCACCACCCGAAGGCCCCCGTCGCTCCGGCGACGGGGGCCTTCGTGCTCTGTCCTAGCGGCCGTCCGTGCCGTCGGTTCCGTCGCCGCGGTCGCCCTCGCCGTCCGGGCCGGGGTCCACGCTGAGCAGGTCGCCGGGCTGGCACCCGAGCGCGTCGCAGACCGCCGTGAGCGTCGAGAAGCGGATCGCCCGGGCCCGGTTGTTCTTGAGCACCGAGAGGTTCGCCACGGTGACGCCCGCGGACTCGGCGAGCTGGGCGAGGGTCAGCCCGCGACGTTCGAGGAGCCGGTCGAGGTGGGCCACCACGCGGTGCGGGGGGCCGTCCGTGGCGTCGTCGCGTGGTATCACACCAGTCCTCGCAGCTCGTCCCGCATGGCGGCCCCGTGCCGCAGCAGCACCGCCACCCCCCAGAGGGTCGCGGCCACCGCGAACGCCGTCACGGGCACGACGACCTCGCCCGCCGGGACGGTCGCCCCCGGTGCCGTGAGGGAGCCGGCGGCGACGGCGTCGCGCACGAGCACGAGATGGCCGGCCGTCGCGACGGCCGCGGCGAGCAGGCCCCCGCCCAGCACGACCGTGCCGACCCGCCTCAGGTGCCGCGCGTTGTCGGGGTGGAAGGCGTCGCCGGTCTCGGTCGTCCGGACGACACGGCGCAGCAGCAGCCCGCAGGCGACCGCGGTGAGGCACCACGCCACGGCGGGGGCGAACACCCACAGGCGCTCGCCGGCCGTGGGCTCGACGATCGTCAGCGTCGAGGTCGTGGTCCCGCCCAGCAGGTGGCGGCCGTCGTCGCTCGCGGTGGTCGCCGCCTGCCCGGTGACGGGGACGAGGATGTTGTCCGCGACGAGCGCACCGGTCCCGGCGAGCAGGGCGGCCACGGCGGCCAGCACGGTCAGCACGGTGACGGCGCGTGAGGCCGTCCGTCGTGGTGTGGAGGCGTCGTCGGTCCGCCGACGGCGCCATATCGACAATCGATACGCTAGGGTCATGGCATCACGATAATCGATATGCCAGTGAGGTGCCCGATGTCGACCGTCCCTTCCCGCACCAGCGCCCGGACCCGGGCCGGAACCGTCACCCTCTTCCTGGTCGGCTGCCTGCTGTGGTTCGTGGGCGCGCCGATCGTCGTCGGCGTCCTCACCGACCTCGGACCGGTCATGCTGGTCGGCCTCGCCGCCGTCCAGCTCGCGGGGGCGGCGGGGACGGCCGCGTGGTGGCTGCGACGCCGCGGGGCCGGGCCCGCCGCCGTCGGGATCGGGGCCGGTCGGTGGCGGCGCGACACGCTGCTGGCCCTGGCGACGGTCCCGCCCCGGCTGGCGCTCGAGCTGGGCGTCCTCGTCCCGCTGGCCGGGGGAGTGGCGAACGAGGGCGTCCAGGAGGTCCTGCGCCTGACGTCGGGTGGCTGGTCGGCGGTCGTGGGCGCGCTGGTCCTGGGCGTGGTGGGTGGCGGGCTGGCCGAGGAGCTGTGGTTCCGCGGCGTCCTCGTCGGCGCCGTCCCGCAGGTGTTCGCCGATCGTCGTCGGGCCCGGGCCGTGGCCGTCGTGGTCTCGGTCGTGCTCTTCGCCGTGCTGCACCTGCCGGCGACCGTGCCCGACCTGGTCTCGATCCTCGTCGCCGGGGCGACCTACACGGCGCTGTTCGTCGGCACGGGGCGTCTCACCGCGCCGGTGGTAGCGCACTCGTGCTGGAACGCCACCGTGATCGTGGCGCTGGTCGTCCAGCACGGGTGACCCGGACCGCCGTGACCGCATTGTCGGGTCAGCGTCCAAGGTCCCGGTCGCACAGGGTCGTCCTGCACTGTCCGGACAGGGATGTCCGGCGTGACGATCGAAGGACATCTCAGGGATCCGGTGCCGCCCCGGACCAGCGTGGCCCCTCGGTGGTCGAGATCCCGCGCACGGGAGCGAGGCGAACGATCATGATGACGAGGTCGACGCGACGTGGCGTCGGAGCTGTCGCGGGAGCGGTCCTGCTGACGACGATGAGCATCACCGGCGTCCAGGCGGCGCCCGGGGGCGGCGGCCCGCCCCATCCCCCGGGCGACGAGGGCGAGCTGGGGGCCAACAACCTGTCCGTCCCGACCGTCTTCGTGCCCGGCGCGGCGGGGTCGCCGTTCGGGGGGACCTGCACGGACGGCGACGACTCGGTCGACCCGGCCGGGACGAAGGGCGTCGACACCGACGGTGACGGGATCCCCGACGAGCACCTGGACTACTGGGTCCAGGGGATCGCCACCTGGCAGGCCGACTGCGCCGAGGCCGCGGCCGACACGCTGACCGTCGGTGCCGAGTGGGGGGACAACCTGCAGAACGCCCCCCTGAAGGCCGGGACCCCGATCCGGGTGGAGATCGGCCTGTTCGCCGACCCGACCGCGTTCCCGATGCCGGGGTACACGGTGGTGAAGCTGGACCCGACGCTGCTGGACCGCGAGTCCCACTACGGGACGCTCGGTGTCGAGGAGTCCCCGTACCCGGAGGTCCGGGCCTGGGACGGCGGCGCCACCCTCGACATCCGCACCACCGACGGCTCGGTCGTGGTGGCGGACGAGATCGCCTACGGCGCCGAGGTCAACTCCACCGGCCGGGTCGTCTACGGGTACAACTGGCAGAAGCCCGTCGGCGGTGAGTACCTGATCACCGTGACGACGCCGGCCGTCGGGCTCGGGGCGACCGATGCCGGCACGCTCAGCGACAGCGACGGCGACGGCGTCGACGACACGGTCACCCTCGTGGTGAACGTCGGGAACAAGGGCGGCGGCAACGGTGGCGGCAACGGCGGCCGTCCGGCCGACCGTCCCCGAGGTGGCAACGGCGGCCAGGGCGGCGGCAACGCCCTCGGCCGGGGCTGATCCGGCCGGGCCGCGTGGGTCGGGTGCCGCCACGGGTGGCACCCGACCCGGCCGGCTGGCGGAGAGGAGTGGGACATGTCCAGGATGGTGAGCAGGGTGTCGCGGACCCTGCTGGCGGTGCTCCTCGTCGGAGCCTCCGCCCAGGTGGCCGCGGCGGCGGAGGGGGAGTCCACCCCCGGGGTCACCATGACGGCGGTCAACCCGGCGTCCGCGCTGCGCGACGGCGGGCTGCGGATCGCCCTGACGGCGCACAGCGGGACGGACGGTGACGGCGTGACGTCGTGCCGGCCGCAGGACGCGACCATCGACTGCTGGGGCTCGCTGGTCCTGCAGACGCCCGGGTCCGACGGGCTGCGCCTGGCGGACCTCGAGGTCCACCGCGTCATGGTCGGCGGTGAAGGCGGCGGTCACGGCCCCGGCGGCGGTCACGGCGGGGGCCATGACGGCCATGACGGCCACCTGGCCTTCCCGGACGCGGCCGTGGACGGCGCCGGGCAGCAGGCCGTCGTCAGCGGGCAGGCCGTGCTGCGCGACCCGGGGAGCACCGGGCTGCCCCGCGGAAGCGCGGTGCAGGTCAGGATCCACCTGACGGACGTCTCGCAGGTCGCGGGGCACGACCTGGTCGACGTGCAGGTCAACGAGCTCGTGCACGGACCTGTGAAGCCCGTGCTGTACGAGTCCGGGCCGCAGCCGGTCCAGCAGGTGGGGATCCACCCGCAGGGCTGACCCGTCGAGGAGCCGCGGCCCGGCCGGGAGCGCACCCCGGCCGGGCCGCCCGCGCCGCCGGCGACCCGTTGGCGTCCACGGCCTGACGGTGCACGATGGGGTGATGATCTCCACGGAGCTCGCCACCCGGTTGCGCGACGCGGGACTCCTCTGGAAGCCCGCCGACGGCGACCGCTTCCACATCGACGCGCCCGACCTCCTCGAGGACGTCTTCACGGTCTCGACGCTCGTGGTGGAGGCGCACCACTTCGACACCGGCACGATCCTGGGGTTCAACGGCACCACCGAGTGGGCGCTGGACTCCGTCGACCTCGACGACACGCTGTGGCTGCCGCGCGAGGACCAGCTCCGCGAGCTGCTCGGCAGGACCTTCCGGGCCCTGCGGTACGACGGAGAGGTATTCGCCGTCGAGGTCGAGCTGCTCGGCGAGCAGCGCGTCTTCGAGGCCCGCGACGCGTCCGACGCCTACGGGGAGGCGCTGCTGGCGCTCATCGGGCTGTCCTCGGTGTGACCCGCGCCGGCGGCGGGCACGACTACCCTGGTCCGGTGCCGAACCCATCGCAGGAGAACCCCGGGACCCCGCAGGACACCCCGGGAGACGACACCGTCGACACCCGTCACCACCGCCGTCCGCTCAGCTTCGTGCGGCGCACCGCGCGTCTGACCCCGGGGCAGCAGAAGGCGTGGGACACGCGCCGTCACCGCTACCTGGTGGACGTCCCGCACGAGCACCGGGACCTCTCGGTGCACCCCGACTGGCAGTTCGACCCGGTCGCGGAGTTCGGCCGCACGGCCCCGCTCGTGCTCGAGATCGGGACGGGCCTCGGCGAGTGCGTCGTGCACGCCGCGGCGACCCACCCCGAGCGTGACCACCTGGCGGTCGAGGTCTACCGGCCGGGCGTCGCGCAGACCATCGTGCGGGCCGGGCACGCCGGTGCCGACCCGGCGGTGGCCGGCGGGGACCCCGGGCACGAGCTCGACAACCTGCGGATCATGCAGGTCGACGCCGCCGAGCTGCTCGGTCACGGGCTGCCGGAGGGCAGCCTGGACGAGCTGTGGGTGTTCTTCCCGGACCCGTGGCCCAAGAAGCGGCACCACAAGCGCCGCCTCGTGACCCCGGCCTTCGCCGAGCTGGCGGCCCGCGCGATCCGGCCCGGCGGCCGATGGCGGCTGGCGACCGACTGGGCCGAGTACGGCGAGGTCATGCTGGAGGTCGGCGACGCCGCCGACGGCTTCCGCAACGCCCACGGACCGGGCGGCCGGGCGCCGCGCTTCGAGGGCCGGGTCATGACCAGCTTCGAGCGCAAGGGCCTGAACGCCGGCCGTTCGGTGACGGACCTGGAGTACGTCCGGGTCTGACTCAGTCGTCCAGCCCACGGGCCCGCAGGGCCTCGCCGAGGGCGTCGGCCCGGCGCAGGGACCCGACGACCAGCGGGACGGCGAACGCGCGCACGTCCGCCTCCCGGCCCCGCGCCCGCTGGGCGTCCCGGACCCGCGCGGCCAGGTCCGCCAGGACCGGTACCGAACGCAGCGTCAGGGCCAGCACGAGCGCCACCCGCTCGGGGTCGACGCCCCACCGGCGGCCCGGCCGCAGCGCGCTCTCCAGGGTGTCCAGGACGTCCTGCGTCGCCGTGGTGGCCGTCACGAGACCGGCGAGGGCCACCAGGGCGACGAGCCGGGTGCTGAGCACGACGGCCTCGACCGGGCCCAGCAGCCACCACTGCACCGCCAGCAGGCACACGACCACCCAGCGCAGCGGGCGGACGTGAGCCCACAGCACGCGGGGGCCGAGACCGGCGAGCGCGTGCAGCGCGACGACACCGACGACGGCGATCCCCGCCCCGAGCGGACCGCGCACGCCCAGCAGCGCGAGCGAGCACAGGCACAGCGCCACCAGCTTCGGGCCGGCGCCGAGCCGGTGCACGGGCGAGCCGCCGGTCGGGGCCGCGGAGGTGGTCCCGGTCATCGGACCGGGGCCGCCATCAGCGCCCGGTAGGCCGGCACGGCCACCGCCGGGACGTCGTCCACCACGACGCGACCCTCGTCGACCACGAGCACCCGGTCGTAGCCGTCCACGAGGTCCAGGTCGTGGGTGACGAGCACGACCCGCTGCTCCAGGGCCGCCAGCCGGTCCGCGATCAGCCGGGTGTTGCGCAGGTCCAGCAGCGTCGTCGGCTCGTCGGCCACCACCAGGTCGGGGGCGGTCACGAGGACGCTCGACAGCGCGAGCAGCTGCTTCTGCCCGCCCGAGAGCAGGTGCGCCGGGTGGCCGGCGTGGTCCGCCAGCCCGTGCCGTGCCAGCTCGGCCGCCACCCGGTCCCGGACCTGCGCGCGGGACAGCCCCGAGCCGCGCAGCGAGAAGGCGACGTCCTCGGCGACGGTCGGCATGACGATCTGCGCGTCCGGGTCGGTGAAGACGAACCCGACCCGGCGACGGACGGCCCGGCCGTGCCGCCGCACGTCCAGCCCGTCGACCAGCACGCGGCCCGACGTCGGGGTCACCAGTCCGTTGAGCAGCCGGGCCAGGGTCGACTTGCCGGACCCGTTGGCGCCGATCACCGCCACCCGCCGCTCGGTCAGCCGCACCGACACCCCGCGCAGCACGTGCCGGCCCTCGCGCCGCACGTGGACGTCGTCGAGCACGATCTCGCTCATCGCACGACCTCCAGCAGCAGCGCCACGCCGACGCCCCCGGTGCCGGCGGCCGTGGCCACGCCCAGCGCCCCGGCCGGTGCCCCGCCGCGGACCAGGCGGGAGTACAGCCGCACGACGGCGATCGCCCCGCTCGCCCCGAAGGGGTGCCCGGCCCCCAGCGCGCCGCCGTCCGGGTTCCAGCGCGGGTCACCCAGCGGGTCCAGCCCCAGGTCCTCGGCCACGACGAGCGCCTGGACGGCGAAGGCCTCGACCAGCTCGACCGCCGCCAGGTCCGCCGGCCCGACACCGGTGCGCTCGCACACCGTGCGCACCGCCCGCACCGGCGCGAGCAGAGGCATGTCCGGACCGCACGCGACGGTGGCCGCACCGCGGACGCGCAGCCCGGGGGGTCCGTCGGGGACGAGCGCCACGGCGGCGGCCCCGTCGGCGGCCGGGGCCGCCGAGGCCGCCGTCACCGACCCGTCGGGGTCGAAGGCGCCCGGCAGCCGGTCCAGGACCCGGCCGGGCAGCGGTCGGGCGTGCTCGTCGCGGTCCAGGCCGCCGACGCCGGTGACCTCCGGCCCGAACCACCCGGCCTCGTGGGCCGCTCGTACGCGGCTGTGCGAGGCGATGGCGTAGGCGTGCTGGCGCTCGCGGGTGACGCCGCGAGCGCGGGCGAGCCGGTCCGCGGCCTGACCCGCTTCCGGGTCGGCCCACGGGGGCGGGGCGAACGAGGCCCGGCGGTAGTCGAGGCGGCCGTGCGACCGCGCCGGTGCGCGGGTCGTGCTCTCCACCCCACCAGCGAGCACGACGTCCGCGTGACCGGCGTCGACCAGCGCCGCGCCCGTCGCCACGGCCGCCAGCCCGGAGGCGCACTGCCGGTCCACGCTGATCCCGGGCACGGCGAGGCCGAGGCCGGCGAGCGCCGCCCGCCGGGCCACGTTCCCGCCGTGCCCGGCGGCGTTGCCCAGCACCACGTCGTCCACCCGCCCGGCGGACGCGTCCTGCGCCGCGGCGCTGAGCACGGCGGCGGCCAGCCGTGTCTCGTCCGCGTGGGCGTGCCCGGCGGCAGGACGCCCGACCCAGGTGCGGCGTGCCGCGACGACCACGCTCACCGCAGCACCGTGAGGTCGCCGACGCGCGCGGACGGGTCGTGTCCCGCCACGGCCGCGCCCAGCGCGGACCGCGCAACCTTGCCGTTGGAGGTCCGGGGCATCGCGGCGAGCCGGTACCAGCGGCGAGGCCGTTGCGCGGGGGTGAGCGTCGCGCGTGCGACGCGCTCGAGGTGCGCGCGCAGGCCGGACCGCTCGTCGGCCTCGACCACGGCGACGACGACCGCGCCGAACCGGCGGTGCGGCGCCCCGACGACCACGACGTCGCGCACCCCGGGCACCGGGCGCAGCGCCGCCTCCACGTCCTCGGGGACCACGGTGGCGCCGGCGGTGAGGATCGCGCCGTCACCACGGCCGCGCAGCCGCAGCGCGCCGTCGGCGGGCAGCGACGGGGCGCCGGAGGTCGGCAGGTCGGCCAGGTCGCCGACCGTGCACCAGCCGTCCTCCGTGCGCAGCGGCCCGGAGGCGCCGGCGAGGTACCCCGTCGCCGTCCAGGGCGAGCGCACCCAGACCTCGCCCAGGCGGGTGCCCGGCTGCGGACGCACCTGGACCTCCACCTCGGGGAACGGGACGAGCCCGGCTCCGGTGTCGATCGCCACGAAGCTCAGCTCGACCGCGCCGTAGTAGGTGACGACCTCTACCCCGTGGGCGCGGGCCCGCTCGTGCTGGACGGGGTCCGTCCCGGCCCCGCCGACCACGGCGGTGCGCAGCCGGGAGGGCATCCCGGCGTCGAGGGCGTCCAGCACGTCGTCGAGGCGGGACGGCACCAGGTGGGCGACGTCGGCCGCGGCGAGCGCCGCCGTCGTGGCGGGGGCGGAGGGTGCGAGCGTCACGCCGGCACCGGTCGCCAGGGCGTGCACCGCGGCGAAGCAGTGCAGCGAGCTGGTGAGCGGCCCGGTGACCAGCACCGTGTCCTCGGGTCGGGTCCCGGTCAGCCGGGAGACGTGCTCGAACGACGCCGTCCACGACCCGCGGCTGCGCACCACCGCCCGCGGGCGCCCGGTGCTGCCCGAGGAGAACCCGGCCCAGGCGGGGGTCGACAGGTCCGGGGCGGGCCCGGGGGACGGGGGAGGACCGCCGTGGCCGCGGGGGAGCGGGGTGCGCACCTCGGTGGCCGGAGCCAGGGCGCGCAGCACCTCGGACCGTTGGTGCCCGGGCCAGGCGGGGTCGCCGACCAGTCCGACGCCGCCCGCGTGGTCCACGGCCAGCAGCGCGACCAGGGTGTCCAGCGGGTCGGGGAGCGACAGCACCACGAGGTCGCCGGTGACCGTGCCGGTGGCCCGCAGGTGCCCGGCCCCCGCGACGACGTCGGCCGCGAGCTCGGCGTAGGTGCGGCTGCGCTCGCCGCCGCGCACGGCGACCCGGTCGGCGGCGGGGCCGTGCGCGTGGCGCAGGACGTGGTGGGCGACCGGCACTCAGCCCTCCTGCCCCGGCCGGCGCAGCGCCGACGGGTACGCCCGTGCCACGGCGGCGGTGACGGCGGCGCAGGCCAGCGCCTTGAGCACGTCCCCGGGGAGGAAGGCCAGCGACAGCATCGCCGTCTCGGGCAGGGGGACGCCGGTCAGCAGGGCCTGGACGGGGATCCCGACGGCGTAGACGACGCCCACCCCGCCGGCGAGCGCGGCGGCCAGCACCCCGAGGAAGGTCACGCGGCGCTGCCGCTCGACGAGCCAGCCCACGACGAAGGCGCCCGCGACGAACCCGACGAGGTATCCGGCCGAGGGGCCGACGAACACGCCCAGGCCGCCGCGGCCCCCCGCGAGCAGCGGCAGTCCGGCCGCCACGAGGGCGAGCAGCGTCAGCACGGCCAGTGCACCACGCCGCGCGCCCAGGATCGCCCCGGCGAGCATGACCCCCAGCGTCTGCAGGGTGATCGGGACGGCGTTGCCGAACAGCGCGATCGACCCCGGCAGGCCGAGGACGGCGATGAGGGCGGCGAAGGTCGCGATCCGCGCGGCGTCGGCGGTGGTGGTGGTCCGGGTCGTGGTCCCGGCGACGGTGTCGGTCAACGGTGCTCCTTCGTCGTGCGCGGTGCGGGGGCGATCCCACTCTGCTGTCCCCGCCGCGTGCGGGGCGCCGGTCCGGTCGGCCAGCCCGGCCCCACCATCGTGCACGAATCCCACAAGCGGTTGTCGGGTTCGGCCAACCTCGCGGTCCCCGGGTGGTGGGACACCGCAGCACGACTCACGCTGCGGAACCCGCCGCGACGCGACACGATGCACCGATGGAGCAGACCTACGACGTCATCGTCATCGGGGCCGGCCCCGTCGGGGAGAACGCGGCCGACCGGGCGGCGCGCGGCGGGTTGTCCGTCGCGGTCGTCGAGGCCGAGCTGGTGGGTGGGGAGTGCTCGTACTGGGCATGCATCCCCTCCAAGACGCTGCTGCACCCCGGGGCGGCCCGGCAGGTGGCGCGCGACGCGGCCGGCGTCGCCGACCCCGGCCCGCTGGACGTGTCGGCGGTGCTCGCCCGGCGCGACGAGATGACCGGCGAGGGGGACGACTCCGGCCAGGAGGACTGGCTCGCCTCGGTGGGCATCACGCTGGTGCGGGGCCACGGCCGTCTCGTCGGTGAACGCCTCGTCGAGGTGGTCCCGGCCACCGGTGTCGACGACGACGCCGAGGGGGAGACGCACCGGCTGGCCGCGCGCTGCGCCGTCGTCGTCTCCACGGGGAGCGCGCCGGTGGTCCCGGACGTACCCGGACTCGCCGCCGCCAACCCGTGGACCTCGCGCGAGGCCACCGCGGCCGAGGCCGTGCCCGAGTCCCTGGTGATCCTCGGCGGGGGCGTCGTCGGGGTCGAGATGGCGACCGCCTACGCCGACCTCGGCGCGCGGGTCACCCTGCTCGCCCGTGAGGGGCTGCTCGAGGGCGCCGAACCCTTCGCCGGGGAGATGGTGGCCGACGCGCTGCGTGCCGCCGGGGTGGACGTGCGCCTCGGGGTCGAGGCCCGGCGGGTCGAGCGACCGGCACCCGGAGGGCCCGTCACCGTGACGGTCGCCGGTGACGACGGGCCCGGGCCCGTCACCGGGGCCGAGCTGCTCGTGGCCACCGGCCGGCGTCCCCGCACCGGGGACGTCGGGCTGGACAGCGTCGGGCTGGAGCCGGGCACGCCCCTGACGATCGAGGACTCGACCGCCGTGCAGGGCGTCGCACGCGACGTCGTCGGGCACCCGTGGCTGTTCGCGTGCGGCGACGTGACGGGGCGGGTCGGGACCACCCATCAGGGCAAGTACCAGGCGCGCGTGGCCGGGGACGTGATCGCCGCCCTCTACGGGTCCGGCGGGGACGGCGAGGCGGCAGCCGCGTCGTCGGGCTCCGGGTGGAGCCGGTACGCCGCCCGGGCCGACCACGGGGCGCGCACGCACGTCGTGTTCGCGCACCCCGAGGTCGCCTGGGTCGGTCCGACCGAGGCCGAGGCGACCCGTGCCGGCCTGCCGGTGCGGACGGTCTCCGTCGACCTGGGCGGCGTCGCCGGCGCCGCGGTCACCTCGCCGCACTACGCCGGACGCGTCCAGGTGCTCGTCGACACCGAGCGCGAGGTGATCGTCGGGGCGACCGTCGTCGGTCCGGACGCCGCCGAGATGCTGCACGCCGCCACCATCGCCGTCGTGGCCGAGGTGCCGCTGGGCACGTTGTGGCACGCGGTGCCCGCCTTCCCCACGGTCAGCGAGATGTGGCTGCGCCTGCTGGAGGCCTACGGCCTGTGAGCCAGGGCGGTCCGCCTGCCGGTCGCTCGCGCCCGGTCCCGCGAGGCCCCGATATCCTGGGGCCCGTGACCACCACGACGAAGCGAGTCGGACTCGCCACCTGCTCCGTCCTGCCCGACCTCGACGCGGACGACCGTCCGATCCTCCCCGCGCTCGCCGCACGCGGCGTGACCGCGGAGCCGGTCGTGTGGGACGACCCGGACGTCGACTGGTCGTCCTACGACCTCGTCGTGGTGCGATCCACCTACGACTACTCCCCGCGCCGCGACGAGTTCATCGAGTGGGCCCGGTCGGTGCCGAACCTGGCCAACGCCGCCGACGTCATCGCCTGGAACACCGACAAGACCTACCTGCAGACCCTCGACGAGGCGGGCGTCCCGGTGATCCCCACGATCTGGCTCGACCCCGAGCGCCACCTCGGCAAGCGCGCCATCCACACCCGGATGCCGGCCTTCGGCGACTTCGTCGTCAAGCCGGTCGTGTCGGCGGGCGCGAAGGACACCGGCCGCTACCAGCCGGTGAGCGCCGAGTCGCGGGCCCTGGCGATCGAGCACGCCAAGGCGCTGCTGGACGACGGCCGTGCCGTGATGATCCAGCCCTACGTCACCAGCGTCGACACCGCCGGGGAGACCTGCCTGGTCTTCGTCGACGGCGAGGTGCAGCACGCGGTGCGCAAGAACGCGCTGCTGACCGGCCCGAGCCGGCCCACCGCGGGGCTGTACCGCAAGGAGCAGATGGAGCCGGTCGAGCCCACCGCGGCGCAGGTCGACGTGGCCCGCCGGGCGATCGCCGTGGCGCACGACCGCCTCGGGGTGACGAAGCCGTTCCTCTACGCCCGGGTCGACCTGGTCACGGGCGAGGACGGCACCCCGACCGTCATCGAGCTGGAGCTCACCGAGCCGTCGCTGTGGCTCAAGCACGCCGGTGACGCGGGGACCGCGGAGCGTCTCGCCGACGCGATCGTCGCCCGCCTCGGCTGAGGCCACCCCGGACACGCATCGAGCGTGCTCACTCGGGCCCTTTCCTGAGCGAATGAGGGCCCGAGCGAGCACGCTCGATGTGCGTGCGGGACGGTCAGGCGAGACCGTTCTCGCTGAGCCAGTCGGCGGCGATGTCCTCGCTGGAGCGCTGCTCCTCGGTGGACTGGACGTTGAGGTCGACCAGACCCTCCGGGGTCAGGGCGGCGCTGACCGGGTTGATGACGTCCGCCACCTGGTCGGCCACGTCGGTGCTGACCAGCGGCACGACGTTGGAGGCGAGGAACAGACCCTCGGGGTCCTCCAGCGTCACGAGGTCCTCGGTCTGGATGCGCGGGTCGGCGCTGAAGACGTTCGCGACGTCCACCGTCCCCGCCACCAGGTCCTGCACGGTCGTGTCACCGGTGGCCTCGAACGCGACGTCGACGTCGTAGACCTCCGACAGCCCCTGCGGACCGTACGGGCGCTCCTCGAGCTCGGCCGGACCGCCGAGCGTGAGGTCCTCGAGGCCGGCGAGGTCCCCGATCGAGGTCAGCCCCTCGGCCTCGGCGAACGCGGCCGTCACGTTGTAGGAGTCCTGGTCGGTGGCCGGTGACTGGTCCAGCACGGTCAGCGACTCCGGCAGGGCGTCGGCGAGCTCGGCGTAGACGTCGTCCGCCGAGGTCGCGGTCGTCTCCGGGTCGTAGTACTGCAGCAGGTTGCCGGTGTACTCCGGGAAGACCTGCACCTCGCCGGCCTCGAGCGCCGGCATGTAGGCGTCCCGCTGGCCGATGGAGTAGTTGCGCTCGACGGTGAAGCCGTCGGCCTCCAGGGCCTGGGCGTAGATCTCGGCGATGATCTCGTTCGAGTAGTAGGCCTGCGAGCCGACGACGATCGTGTCGGAGGACGTCTCCTCGCCGCCGTCGCCCGTGTCCTGCTCCAGCGGGTCCGAGTCGCCCCCGCACGCGGTGAGGGTCAGCAGTGCCGCTGCTGCGCCGGCCACGAGTGCGGTGGTGCGTCGGATGGTGCGCATCTGTGTGCCTCTTTCCAGGTGCCAGGTCGGCGTGGGCCGTCCCAGTCAAGCACGGGGTGCCCGGTTCGTCCTGTTCAGTCGGCGGAGCGTCGGGCCGCGACACCGTGCGGCACGACCGCGCGCTCCAGCAGCGCGAACAGCAGGTCGAGCACGACGGCGAGCACCACGATGACCAGCGCCGCACCGAGGATCTGCGCGAAGTCGCGGATCTGGATGCCCTGGACGATGTAGAAGCCCAGCCCCCAGCTCCCGACGTACCCGGCGAGCGTCACCGTGGCCACCACCTGCAGGGTCGCCGAGCGTAGGCCGCCGATCAGCAGCGGTAGACCCAGCGGGATCTCCACCTTGCCCAGCACCTGACGTGACGTCATGCCGACCGCCCGTGCGCCGTCGACCACCCGGCGCTCCACGGCCTCCACGCCGGAGTAGGCGCCTGCGAGGATCGGCGGGATCGCGAGCAGGACGAACGCCGTCGTCGACGCCCCCACCTTGTGGGTGACCCCGAAGACCAGGACGAGCAGCAGCACCAGACCGAACGACGGCACCGCCCGCGCCGCGCCCGACAGCGCGACCGCGGCCTCGCGACCCCGGCCGGTGTGCCCGACGAGCCAGCCGGCCGGGACGGCCACGGCCGCGGCGATGAGCACGGACACGAACGTGAACGCCAGGTGGGTCCAGATCGCCTCGGGAAGAGGCAGCGAACCCGACTGCGCGTCGGGGGAGAAGATCCAGGCGATCGCGTCGGCGAAGAGGTCCATCTCACGCCCCCTTCCGGGTCCAGGGCATGAGCGCCCGCCCCGCGAGCACCAGCAGCCAGTCCACCAGCAGCGCGATGACGACGACGGCGACCACGCCGGCGAGGATCTCGGGGATGATCTGGCGCTGGTAGCCGTTGGTGAACAGGTAGCCGAGGTTGTCGATCCCGATGAGGATGCCGACGGTGCACAGCGAGATGGTCGACACCGCGGTCACCCGCAGGCCGGCCAGCACGACCGGGCCGGCCAGGGGCAGGTCCACCTGCCAGAACCGCCGCCACGTGCCGTACCCGACGGCGTCGGCCGCCTGCCGCACGGACGGCTCGACGGAGGACAGCGCGTCGGCGACGAACCGGGTCATGATCGCCACGGCGTAGATCGTCAGCGCGACGATCAGGTTGACCTCCGACAGGAAGCTGATGCCCAGCAGCGGCGGCAGCAGCGCGAACAGCGCCAGCGACGGGATCGTGTACAGCAGGCCCACGGCTGTCAGCACCACGCCGCGGGTGAGGCGGAAGCGGAACGCGAACCAGCCCGCCGGGATCGACAGCAGCAGCCCCAGGACGATGGGCAGCGCGCTCTGCCGCAGGTGCTCGACCGTCAGCCGACCGATGAGGTCGAGGTTCTCGACGACCCAGCTCATGCGGTGCCTTCGTCGTCGTCCCCGACCAGCCGCCCCTGGGTGCGGCCCGTGGCGTCCACCAGCACCGTGCCGTGACCGGTCTCCTTGGTGCGCAGCGCCCGGGCGCCCCGCTCGGTGCCGATGAAGCTGGCCACGAACTCGCTCGCCGGGTTCTCGATGATCTCGCTCGGGGAGCCGATCTGGGCGACCTGCGCACCGGTCTCGAGGATCACCACCTGGTCCCCGAGCAGGAACGCCTCGTCGATGTCGTGGGTGACGAACACGACGGTCTTGTGCAGCTCCTGCTGCAGGCGCAGCGTCTCCGTCTGCAGCTCGGCCCGCACGATCGGGTCGACGGCGCCGAACGGCTCGTCCATGAGCAGGATGTTCGGGTCGGCGGCCAGCGCGCGCGCCACCCCGACGCGCTGCTGCTGGCCCCCGGAGAGCTGGCTCGGGTAGCGGGTGGCCAGCGAGCGGTCCAGGCCGACGACGTCGAGCACCTCCATCGCGCGGTCCCGGGCCTGCTGCTTGGGCGTGCCCTCCAGCCGCAGCACGGTGGCGACGTTGTCGACGACGCGGTGGTGGGGGAGCAGGCCGCCGTTCTGCAGCACGTACCCGATGCTGCGCCGCAACCGCACGGGATCGCGCTCCGCGATCGACTCGCCGTCGATCTCGATGGTGCCCGACGTCGGCTCCACCATGCGGTTGATCATCCGCAGCAGGGTGGTCTTGCCGCTGCCGGAGGAACCGACCAGCACCGTCGTGGTGTGGGCGGGCACGACCAGGGAGAAGTCGTCGACGGCGTGCGTGCCGTCGGGATAGGTCTTGGTGACCGACCGGAACTCGATCATCGGGTCTGCTCGCCTCCGGGCGCTCGCGGGGATACCGGCCCCAGCCGATCACACCTGGGCGCGGTGTGCGAGCGAACCCGCCGGTCGCGGCGGCTCTCAGCCCACGAGATCGACGCCGACGAGCGTCTCGGTGCGGGACGGGTCGCCGCCCGGCGACGGTTCGGTGAGGTACTGCTCCCAGGCGATCCCGGTCGGGACGAGGCCCTGGGCGGCGACCCAGCCGAAGAGGTGCTCGTAGGCGGGCGCGATCTGGTCGTACTCGCCGCGTACCAGCACCGTGGCCGCCCGGCCGGCGGGCAGGGTCTCGCCGGCGACCTCGCCGTCGTCGGCGAACGGTTCCGCGACCGGGACGGCGACCGACAGGTCGAGGGTCTCGGCGGGCATGCGGTGGCTGATGCCCAGCGGCGGCGCGACGGGTTCGACGCCCGCGCGGCCCAGGGCCGCGAAGATCAGCGGGAAGGCCCGGTCGTAGAGAGCGGGGATGTCGGCGAGGGCGACCGTCTCGCGGACCACCGCGAGGTGCTGCTCGCCGCGGGTCTCGATCGTGGGGTCGGTGAACGACGGTGCGGACATGGTCGGACTCCCTCGCGTCGGTGCGGTGGGATCGATCCTAGCGAGCCGGGAGACGAGGAGACGGTCCCGGCGCGTCGCGCCGAGACCGTCTCGATGGGGTGGCTAACCGGGCTTGAACCGGCGACCTCCTGGACCACAACCAGGCGCTCTACCGACTGAGCTATAGCCACCACGGCCGCCGCGCAGAGCTTTGCGGCCGTCGAAAAGTGTACATGGTCAGGGACGTGATCAGGACATCGAGGTCGAGTTCGTGACCGAGGTCTCCTTGATCCGGGCAGCGACCTGGCGGGCGGTCTTGGTGTCCGGACCGGGCTGGGGCACGAACAGCGCCTCGCGGTAGTACCGCAGCTCGTCGATCGACTCCAGGATGTCCGCCAGCGCGCGGTGGCCCCCGTCCTTGGGCGGGGAGGCGAAGTAGACCCGCGGGTACCAGCGGCGGGCGAGCTCCTTGACGGAGGACACGTCGACGATCCGGTAGTGCAGGTGGCCCGTCAGCTCGGGCATGTCCCGCTCCAGGAACACCTTGTCGGTGCCCACGGAGTTGCCGGCCAGGGGCGCCTTGCGCACCTCGGGCACGTGTTCGCGGACGTACGCCAGCACACGAGCCTCGGCGTCGGCCAGCGTGGTGCCGTTCTCCAACTCGGTGAGCAGGCCGGACGTCGTGTGCATCTCGCGCACGAAGTCGTTCATCTGCTCCAGGGCCTCGGCCGGCGGTCGGATGACGACGTCGACGCCGTCCCCGAGCACGTTGAGCTCGGAGTCGGTGACCACGGCGGCCACCTCCACCAGGGCGTCCGCCCGGGTGTCGAGGCCGGTCATCTCGCAGTCGATCCACACGATGCGGTCGTTCGGGTTGCTCGGGCTCACGGGGATCAGCCTACGTTCCGCGCGGCACGGGTCGGGGGAGCGGCCCGCCGCAGCAAGGAGCCCCGGCGGTCCGGACGCTCGGAGAGGTCGCGGTCCGCCGGGGCTCGGTGGACGGGTGGTCGTGCCGGGGCGTCATGCCACACGGACGCCGGACACGTGGCCGACGGACGGCCGCCGCACCGGGAACAGGTGCCGCAGTCGCGGCCGCCGCGGGGATGCTGACGCCTGCGGGGCGGCGCGCCGCTCCCGGGCATGCCGGGCACGTGCTGCCTCCGCCTGCCGCTCCTCGTGGAGGGCTCGGGCGACGGCATGTGCTTCGAGGGGATGCATGGATCGACTTCTTTCGTGACGTGGGGAGATATGGCCCGGGCCAGGGGCCACCCGTGCGCCCGGAAGGGTCCGGACGACGTCACCGCGGTGTGGTTCGAGGATGCCTCGAGGGGTGGACCGAATGCACGGTCTTTTCTGACAGGGAGCCGGGGGAGGCGTCCGGAGTACGTTTCGGGCCCGACTTCACCCACCGCGGCCGGCCGGGGTGGGTCCCGGGATGTCCCGGTCACGAGGGCGGTCGGCGAGCCGACGACGTCGTGCGTCGCTGTGTCGGTGCCCCCGGCAGGATTCGAACCCGCGACCTAGTCATTAGAAGTGACCCGCTCTGTCCAGCTGAGCTACGGAGGCAAGCGTGCCGAGTTTAGCGGAGCACCCGGACGGTCCGAGCGGGCTCGAGCACGGTCCGTCGCCCGGTCCGTCCGCAACGACCGACGGGGCCTCCCTCGGGGGCCTCCAGAAGGGACGGCCGGCGGTCCAGGGTGCTGGACGCCGCCGGATTCCGGAGTCTCGCCGATCGTGTCGCGCTTCCCCGATCGCGGTGTGTCGGCCGGGTACGGTCGAGGGGACCGACTCCCTGTCGCGAGAGGACCGTCATGGCCAGCAGCGAGCTCCGGCTCCAGGTCGACCTGCCCACCGAGCACGAGACGGGGGTGCCCGCCGACTTCGCCTCCGTGTGGCACACGTCGGCCTCGTTCGTCCTCGACTTCGTCGCCGCGAAGTCCCCGGCCAAGGCGGCCGTCGACAAGACGACCGGGGCCGAGACGGGCGGGAGGGTGATGCCCGCCCGGGTCGTCTCCCGCGTGCGGATCCCGCCGCAGCAGGTGTTCGAGCTGGCGCGCGCCCTGACCCAGCAGCTCGACGCGTGGGAGCGGGAGACTGGTCACAAGGCGGACGGGTCCGGTCCGAAGGACTGACCGCCCTGGTCCGGACGGCGGAAACGTCGGCCGGTCGGCGCGCGCGTTTGGCACCGACCGCCCGGCAGGCCAGGATGTTGGCGTGACTACCTCCATGCGCTCGAGCCGGTTCCTCGGTGGACGGTCCGGCGCCGATGCGGACGCGGAGATCGGTCTCACCGTCTACGACGTCGCCAAGGACCTGCGGCGCGACGTCGCCGCGGTGCGGCTGCCCATGCCCCTCGACGGAGCCGCCGAGGCGGAGGGTTCGCGCGACCGGCTGCTCGCCCAGCTCGACGAGCACCTCCTGCCGCGGATGGCCGAGCTCAGCTCGCCCGCGATCGTCGTCGTCGCGGGTTCCACCGGCGCCGGCAAGTCGACGCTGTACAACTCGCTGCTGGGGGAGGAGATCTCCGCCGCCGGCGTGCTGCGCCCGACCACCCGTGAACCGGTGCTCGCCTTCAACCCGGCCGACGCCGACGTCATCGCCGAGGGGCCGGTCACCGAGCTGTCCCGGGTCGTGCACCACGAGGGCGTGCCCCGCGGCACGGCTCTGCTCGACGCCCCCGACCTCGACTCGTTCGTCCAGGAGAACCGGTCCACGGCCCAGCAGCTCCTCGAGGCCGCCGACCTGTGGCTGTTCGTCACCACGGCCTCCCGGTACGGCGACGCGCTGCCCTGGCAGGCCCTGGCGCGGGCGACCGAACGCGGCGCCTCCGTGGCGATGGTGCTCAACCGCGTCCCGCGCGAGGACCTGGTCACCATCCGCGGGGACCTCATGAGCCGGCTCCGTGCGCACGGCATGGTCGACACGCCGCTCTTCGTCGTGCCCGACGTCGGACCCCACGAGGGGCTGCTCGAGGACAAGCCCGTCGCCCAGGTCAAGCGCTGGCTCACGATGCTGGCCGGGCCGGAGCGGTCCCGTGCCGTCGTGGTGCGCACGCTCAAGGGATCCCTGAACGCCCTGCCGGGCTGGGTGACGTCCCTGGCCGACGCCGTCGAGGCCCAGGCCGCGGCCGCGACGACGCTCCGTCGCACCGTGGAGGCCGAGGTGCCCGCCGCCCGGGGGCTCGCCCGGGACGCCGTCGGCGCCGGCGTCGTCGCGGGTGCCGCGGTCGAGGCACGGTGGCGCGAGCTGTCGGGCACGGCCCGGATCGACCGGCTGAAGTTCCGCGGTGACCACGTCCGCAGCACGCGTCGTGCCGGGCGGATCCGTTCGGCGGGTCTCGACGTGCTGCGCGAGGACATCCGGCAGGCCGCCGAGCACACCCTCACGGCCTCCGGAGCCCGTGTCGCCGACCGGTTGCGTGCCGTGCTGGACGGTCCGGCCGCGCCGCCCGGTGGCGCGGCCGTCCTGCCGGACGCGGACGACCGGGCGACCGACCGCGAGCAGGCCGTCCCCGCGACGGTCTCCGCCTGGGCCGACGAGGCCGACCGCCGGGTCGCCGACGTCCTCGGCGCCGAGCCGTCCCGACCCGTCACCGCGGCCGCCCGGGCGTTCGGGGAGCGCGGTCTGGCGACCCTGCTGCTCGCCGCGGCGGCCGGCAGCGACGACGCGCGCCGGCTGCTGGACCGCGTGCTCGGGGACGTGCTGGACGACCAGGTCGACGCACTGCGCGACGACCTCGCCGACCGGGCCGCCGCCGTCGTCGACCGCGAGGTCGACGCCGTGCTGGAGGGCCTGGACTCACCCCACCTGGCCGACGACGCGGCCTCCCCGCTGCGCCTGCGCCTCGCCGAGCTGAGGAGGCTCACGTGAACCCCTCGCACGACGCGACCCTGCGGGCCCGCACCGAGGACCTCGCCCGGGCCCTCGACCTCGCCGGCCCGCGTCTCGACGCCGCGACCGCCGAGCGGGTCCGGACCGCGGTCGAGGGAGTGCGGCAACGCCTCGACCTCGGCGTCGACCACACCGTGGTGGCGCTCGCCGGCGGCACCGGATCGGGCAAGTCGAGCCTGTTCAACAAGATCTCCCGGCTGTCGTTCGCCGACGTGGGCGTCAAGCGGCCGACGACCGCCCGCGTGACGGCCTGCTCGTGGTCCGACGAGGCCGATCCGCTGCTGGACTGGGTCGGCGTCGACCGCGAGCGGCGCATCACCCACTCCGAGGTCCTCGAGGGGGACGGCGCCGGGGCCATGGCGGGTCTGGTGCTGCTCGACCTGCCCGACCACGACTCCGTCGAGCCGGCCCACCGGGAGGTCGTGGACCGGGTGCTGCCGCTGGTCGACCTGCTGGTGTGGGTCGTGGACCCGCAGAAGTACGCCGACGACGCCCTGCACTCCGGCTACCTGCGTGCCCAGGTCGGTTCGGAGTCCTCGATGGTCGTGGTCCTGAACCAGGTCGACACCGTCCCGGACTCCCAGCGCGACAACCTGGTGGAGGACCTGGAGCGGCTGCTCGCCGACGACGGCCTGCACGACGTCCTCGTCC
Organism: Isoptericola sp. 178; assembly: GCF_030586525.1. Taxonomy (NCBI): domain Bacteria; kingdom Bacillati; phylum Actinomycetota; class Actinomycetes; order Micrococcales; family Promicromonosporaceae; genus Isoptericola; species Isoptericola sp. 178. The sequence goes on from NZ_JAUQYN010000002.1 coordinate 692,442, forward strand.
AGCCGGTCTCCGCGCGCACCGGTGAAGGTGTCGCCCGGGTGCGCGAGGTGCTCGAGGAGGCCTGCGCGCGCCGGTCCGTCGCAGCCGGGCGGGCCGCGGCCGAGCTCGACGCCGCCGGGGCCGCGCTGCTGGCGCAGACGCCGGCGGACGTGCCCTGGCGGCTCGACGCGGCGGTCGACCGTGAGCTCGAACCGGTGGTGGCCGCGACCGGTCTCGACGCCGTGGCCAGCCAGGTGGGTGCCGCGGTGCGCAACCGGTACGGGATGCCGGAGCTGCCCGCGCCGGACCGGGACGCCATCGCCCTGGCGCGCGCACGCTGGCTGACCCGCGCCGGGGCGTCGCTGCGTCCCGGGTGGCAGCGGTCGCTGGCCGAGTCGGCCGCCTCCGCCGACCAGCTGCGCGCCGCGGTGACCGCGGCGCTGCGTGAGGTCGACCTGGACGTGAGCGGCCCGCGGCACGCGCGGGCGCTGCGCCGGGTGGCGTGGGTCTGCCTCGCCCTGGGCGTCGTGCTCGGGGTGGTCGGTGGGCTCGCGCTCGGCGACGTGCTGACCCTGGCCCAGCCGTGGGGGCTGGTGCTGGCGGCGTCCGGCGGTGCCCTGGTGGTGGCGGCCGCGGTGCTCGCGGTCGTGCGGGTGGTGCAGCGTCGTCGCAAGGCTCGGCGTCGGCAGGAGGAGGTGCGCTCCGAAGGGCGGCGGGCCGTCCGGGACGTGCTGGTGGCCCGGCTGGGTGAGCCCACCGAGCGCGTGCTCGGCGAGCACCGACAGGTGCGCGACCACGCCCTGTCCGTGCGGGAGCTGCCGTCGGCGGCACCGCTGACCGGGAGCCACCGGCTACCCACAGCGGACGAGATCGCCGCGTCGTCCACCGACGCGACCGACGAGGGGGACCGAGCCGGCGCCGTGACGTGAACCTGGGGCGGACGGCCGGCACCGCGCCGGCCCGAGGATCCCAGGAGGACGCGATGAGCGACGCGAAGGTGACCGTGACCGGCTACGTCGGGACGGCCCCGGTGCTGCACCTGTCGGCCCACGACGTGCCGTGGACGAGCTTCCGGGTGGGCAGCACCCGGCGGCTGCGTGACGCCGCCACGGGGGAGTGGCGCGACGGACGGACCACGTGGTTCACCGTCAAGGCCTTCCGCGGTGCGGCGCGCACGATCTGCGAGTCGATCACGCCGGGACAGCCCGTCGTCGTCACGGGCCGCCCCTCGACCGAGGAGTGGGTCGACAAGGAGGGCCGGGACCGGTACGCGCTGATCATCGACGCCGACGCCGTCGGCCCCGACGCGACCCGTGGACTGACGCGGTTCACCAAGGTGACCCACGACGACCCGGCCACGGAGCGGACGCCGTCCGGCTCGGCGACCCCGCCCGACCCCTGGGACGGCGGGGCCGACGCGGCGGAGGACCGCGACGGAGCCCACGACCCCGAAGATGCCCTCGATCCCGCCGCGGAGGCCGCCGTCGCGTAGGCTGGGTCACCGGCCGCACGCCGCGAGGCGGCGTGTCTGCCGGAACCCCAGACGAAGCGCGATCGAACGGTGGAAGCAAGCCAGTGGCTGAGTTCATCTACTCCATGTACAAGGCGCGCAAGGCGCACGGCGACAAGGTCATCCTCGACGACGTGTCGCTGAACTTCCTGCCCGGCGCCAAGATCGGCGTCGTCGGCCCGAACGGCGCCGGGAAGTCGACGATCCTCAAGATCATGGCCGGGCTCGACCAGCCCTCCAACGGCGAGGCGCGCCTCTCCCCGGGCTACACGGTCGGCATCCTGCAGCAGGAGCCTCCGCTCAACGAGTCCAAGACCGTCCTCGGGAACGTCGAGGAGGGGGTGGGCCCGATCAAGGCGAAGGTCGACCGGTTCAACGAGATCTCCGCTCTCATGGCCGAGCCCGACGCGGACTTCGACGCCCTGATGTCCGAGATGGGTGAGCTCCAGGAGGCCATCGACGCCGCCGACGCCTGGGACCTCGACAGCCAGCTCGAGCAGGCGATGGACGCGCTGCGCTGCCCCCCGCCGGACGCCGAGGTGTCGGTGCTGTCCGGTGGTGAGCGCCGCCGCGTCGCGCTGTGCAAGCTGCTGCTCGAGAAGCCCGACCTGCTGCTGCTGGACGAGCCCACCAACCACCTGGACGCCGAGTCCGTCCTCTGGCTGGAGCAGCACCTGGCCACCTACCCGGGCGCCGTCCTGGCGGTCACCCACGACCGCTACTTCCTCGACCACGTCGCCGAGTGGATCTGCGAGGTCGACCGCGGCCGCCTCTACCCCTACGAGGGCAACTACTCCACCTACCTGGAGAAGAAGCAGGAGCGCCTCAAGGTCCAGGGCAAGAAGGACGCCAAGCTGTCCAAGCGCCTCAAGGACGAGCTCGACTGGGTGCGGCAGAACGCCAAGGGTCGGCAGACCAAGTCCAAGGCGCGTCTGGCCCGCTACGAGGAGATGGCCGCCGAGGCGGAGCGCACCAAGAAGCTCGACTTCGAGGAGATCCAGATCCCGGCCGGTCCGCGGCTGGGCAACGTGGTGCTCGAGGCCGAGAACCTGCAGAAGGGCTTCGGCGACCGCCAGCTCATCGACGGCCTGAGCTTCACGCTGCCGCGCAACGGCATCGTCGGCGTCATCGGGCCGAACGGTGTCGGCAAGACGACGCTGTTCAAGACGATCGTCGGCATGGAGCCCCTCGACGGCGGCGACCTCAAGGTCGGCGAGACGGTCAAGATCTCCTACGTCGACCAGTCCCGCGGCGGTATCGACCCGGACAAGTCACTGTGGGAGGTCGTCTCGGACGGTCTCGACTTCATCCAGGTCGGCAACGTCGAGATCCCCTCGCGCGCCTACGTGGCGTCCTTCGGCTTCAAGGGTGCCGACCAGCAGAAGCCGGCCGGGGTGCTCTCCGGTGGTGAGCGCAACCGTCTGAACCTGGCGCTGACCCTCAAGCAGGGCGGCAACCTGCTGCTGCTCGACGAGCCCACCAACGACCTGGACGTCGAGACCCTCGGCTCGCTGGAGAACGCGCTGCTCGAGTTCCCCGGCTGCGCCGTCGTCGTGTCCCACGACCGCTGGTTCCTCGACCGCGTGGCCACGCACATCCTGGCCTACGAGGGCACCGAGGAGAACCCCGCGAACTGGTACTGGTTCGAGGGCAACTTCGCCTCCTACGAGGAGAACAAGGTCGAGCGGCTCGGCGCCGAGGCGGCTCGGCCGCACCGCGTGACCTACCGTCGCCTGACCCGCGACTGATCCTCCCCTCGCGGGCGAAGCCCGTGACCTCGACGACGTCGGGTCACGGGCTTCGCCGTGCTCCGGGTCACGGAGCAGCGACGGCGCTCCTGACCAGCATCGTCACCCGGTGGGCCGCAGCAGGGGACGACACGGACACCGGGACGCCCCTGCACCGAACGTCCGGAGTGTGCAGACTGGGCACATGACGCAGACCGGCCCGCAGGAGGAACCCGCCGAGCCGTCGTCGACCCCCGAGGACACCACCGCACCCGCCGAGCAGCCGGTCTCGGCGAGCTCGGCGCTGACCTCGGACGCGACCACCGCCGCCCTCGTCGACGCGCTCGAGGGGCTGCGCGCCCGGCTCGGTGCGCTGCGGCTCCCCCTGGAGGTCCCCGGGGCCGCCCACGCCCGCGAGGACCTGGCCCGGGCCACGGACCAGCTCGACGACTACCTGATGCCCCGGCTCCGGGCCGAGCGCGCACCCCTGCTCGCCGTCGTCGGCGGGTCGACCGGCGCGGGCAAGTCCACCCTGGTCAACTCCTTGCTCGGCGAACAGGTCACGACACCCGGCGTGCTGCGACCCACCACCCGGTCACCGGTGCTCGTCCACCATCCTCTGGACGCGCGCTGGTTCGGTGCCGACCGCGTGCTGCCCGGGCTCGCACGCGTCGCGACGCACGGCGGGTCGACCGAGGCGTCCCCGGACCCCGACGGAGCCGGGGCGCGAACCCGGACCTTGCGCCTGGTGCCCAGCGCCAACCTGCCCCAGGGGCTGGCTCTGCTCGACGCCCCGGACGTCGACTCCGTCGAGGAGGCCAACCGCGAGCTCGCCGGCCAGCTCCTCGGCGCGGCCGACCTGTGGCTGTTCGTCACCACCGCGGCGCGGTACGCGGACGCCGTCCCCTGGGAGCTGCTGACCACCGCCGCGTCGCGCCGGGCGCAGGTCGCCCTCGTGCTCGACCGTGTCGACCCGGGGACGGAGGAGGTCGCCGCCGACCTGCGGCGCCTCATGACCGAGCACGGCCTGGGCGAGGCCTCGCTGTTCGTCGTGCCCGAGACCGGTGCCGTCGGCGAGGAGCGGATGATCGACGGGCTGCTGCCCGAGTCCGCCGTGAGCGAGCTGGCGACCTGGCTGTCCGGCGTCGGCGGGGACCCGGACTCGCGCGCCCGCGTCATCACCGCCACCCGCGACGGCGTGGTGGACGACCTCGTGCGCCGCACCAACGCCCTGGCCGACGCCGCCGACGCCCAGCAGGCGGCCGACGCCCGACTGCGCGGCGCCGTCGAGCGGCACCACCGTGAGGCGCTGCGCCAGGTGGAGGCCGCCACGTCCGACGGCGCCCTGCTGCGCGGGGAGGTCCTCGCCCGGTGGCAGGACTTCATCGGCACCGGCGAGTTCTTCCGGTCGCTCGAGGCCGGTGTCGGCAAGGTCCGCGACGCCCTCGGCCGGTTCTTCCGGGGCCGCCCCAAGGAGGCGCCGCAGGTCGAGCAGGCCATCGCCCACGGCCTGGAGTCCGTGCTCCTCGACGGGGCCGAGCAGGCTGCCGAACGCACCTACGCGGACTGGCGCGACGACGTCGCCGGCTCCGCCCTGCTCGACGGCCTCGAGCTGTCCCGCACCGCCCCGAACCTGCGCGCCGAGGTTGCCGAGGCCATCCGCGGCTGGCAGGGCGACGTCCTGGCCCTGGTGCGCGAGCAGGGGGAGGGGCGCCGGGGAACCGCCCGGGTGCTGTCCTTCGGTGTCAACGCCCTCGGCGTGAGCCTCATGGTGCTCGTCTTCGCCTCGACCGCCGGCCTGACCGGCCTGGAGATCGGGATCGCCGGCGGCACGGCCGTGGCCGCGCAGAAGCTCCTCGAGGCGGTGTTCGGCGACGACGCGGTGCGGCGCCTGGCGGCGCAGGCCAAGGAACGGCTCACCGCTCGCGTGGACACCGTGCTGCGCGGGCAGGCGGCCCGTTACACCGCCCAGCTCGACGCCCTCGGCGCCGACCGGGCCGACGGACGGCGCCTCCGGGACGCGGCGCAGGACGTCGCCGAGGCGGCCCGGACGGAACGTTCGGGGCGCGAGCGCCCGGCCGACGGGCTCACCCGGCCCTGGAGCGGAGGCCTGCTGCGGGGTGCCGGGACGTTCCGCCCCCCGACCGGTCCCGACGGGGTCCCCCGCGTGCCGGGGACGCTCGCCGGGCGGGACACGGGCGCCACGCCGTCCGGGGAGGAACCCCGCCGACCGTTCTGGAAGCGCTGGCGACGGAAGGACCGTGCATGAAGGCCCCCGACCTGTCGACCCGGACCGCGGCGCTCGACCGTGCCGTCGAGGCCGGGCAGGGGCGGCTGGACCGCGAGCTGGCGGACTCGGCGCGCGGCGTGGTCGAGCGTGCCCGCGAACGCGGCGGGCTGAGCGCCGAGCACACCGTCGCGGCGCTCGCCGGAGCCACCGGGTCCGGCAAGTCGAGCGTGCTCAACGCCGTCGCCGGCGCCGACGTCGCCGAGCCGGGCGTCCAGCGGCCCACGACGGCGCACGCGCTCGCCGCGGTCTGGGGCGAGGGCGCCGACGAGCTGCTGGACTGGCTGGACGTGCCGCGTCGGCACGAGATGGAGCCCGTCGAAGGACAGGCACCGGCGACCGGCGTGCTGCGTCGCACCCGGCCGGCCGGCATCTCGACGGGTCTCGTGCTGCTCGACCTGCCCGACCACGACTCGGTGGTGGTCGAGCACCGCGTGCGTGCCGAGCGTCTCGTGGAACGGGCCGACCTGCTGGTGTGGGTCGTCGACCCGCAGAAGTACGCCGACGCCGCGCTGCACGAGCGATACCTGCGCCCGTTGGCGGGGCGGTCCGAGGTGGTCGTGATCGCGCTGAACCAGGTCGACCGGTTGTCGTCGGCGGAGACGGACGCTCTCCTCGCGGACCTGCGTCGTCTGGTGGCCGCCGACGGTCTGGGTGGTGCCCGGGTGCTGCCGGTGTCGGCCCGCACCGGGCAGGGGATCGACGCGCTGCGCGGTCTGCTGGCCGAGGCGGCGCGTCGTCGCGAGGCGTCCACCGCCCGGCTGACCGCCGACGTGCGAGCCGTGGCCGGACGGGTCCTCGACGAGAGCGGGCAGGCACCGCCGGCCCGGGCCGCCGACCGTGCCCAGGGCGCGCTCGTGGACGCTCTCGAGGACGCGGCCGGGGCGACGACCGTGGTCGAGGCGGTGCGGAGGTCGGCGCGTCGGGACGCGCGGCTGGCCACCGGCTGGCCGGTCACCCGCTGGATCGGACGGACTCGCCACGACCCCCTGCGTCGGCTCGGACTGCGACGCGACGACCTGCGCGTTCCCGTCGACCGTCCGGATCTCGCGCGCACGTCCCTGCCGCAGACCCGGCCGAGCGTGCGGGCGGCCACGGCGACCGCGGTGCGTTCCTACGTCGACCACGTCACCGACGGGGCGCCGGACGCCTGGGTGCTGGCCGCCCGGGACCGCGGGTCGACGGCGATCGACCGCCTGCCCGACGCCCTGGACCAGGCCGTCGCGGGCACGCGTCTCGAGGAGGAACGTCGTCCCCTGTGGTGGCGGGTCGTCGGGGTGCTGCAGTGGCTGCTGCTCGCCGCGGCGGTGGTGGGGCTCGGCTGGCTCGGACTCGCGGCCGTGCTGTCGTACTTCCAGCTGCCGCCGCTGCTCGTGCCGGACCTGACCGTGGACCTCACGGACCGGGGCGGCGGAACCTTCGAGCTGCCGTGGCCCACGGCCCTGGCCCTCGGAGGGATCGTGGCCGGCCTGCTGCTCGCCCTCCTCTCCCGCGGGGCGGGCGCCCTGGGTGCCCGACGGCGCGCCGGTCGGGTCCGGCGGCGGCTCCGGGCCGCGGTGAGCGAGGTCGCCGAGGCCGAGGTCCGCCGCCCGGTGGCGGCCGAGATGGAGGCGCTGGCGACGTGCCGGGAGGCGGCGGCGGTCGCCGCCGCCTGAGGACGGCCGCCGGCCGTCGGCGTGCGACGATGCCGCCATGACTCGTCTGCACGTCCCCGTCTCGCTGCGCTGGTCGGACCTCGACGCCTACCAGCACGTCAACAACGTCGCGATGCTCCGGCTGCTCGAGGACGCGCGGATCACCGCGTTCTGGCGGCACCCGGAGGCCGAGGACCCGTGGCCGACAGCGGTCCTGGAGACCGGTCCGCACGCGACCTCGCACACCCTGGTGGCCGGCCAGCAGGCCGACTACCTGCGTCCGCTGGGATTCACGCGCGACCCCGTCCGCGTGGAGATGTGGATCGGTGCGATCGGGGGCGCGTCCCTCGAGGTCTGCTACGAGGTGTACGACGGGGCGCACGGCGGCTTCCCGCGGACGGGTCCCGCGTCGGGGCTGGAGCCCTACACCCGGGCCACGACGACGATCGTGGTGATCGACGCCGCCTCGGGTCGGCCGCGGCGGATCACGCCCGAGGAGCGGTCCGTCTTCGAGCGGTTCGCGGAGGACCCGATCGAGTTCCGCCGGCGCCGCTGACCCACCCCACCCGTTGTGGGCATGAAATCTGCAGCTCTGGACCTGTCCGGAGCTGCAGATTTCATACCCACAACGCGGCGGGCCGGCGCTCGCGGAGCGCTCAGGCGCCCGAGTCGGCGTCGTGCTGCTTCGCGGCCCGCTGCTCGGCAGCCCGGGCGACGTTGCGCTGCATGCCGCCGAACACGATCCCGTGGAACGGGGCGACGGACCACCAGTACGCCTGGCCGAGCAGGCCGTGGGGGTAGAACAGTGCCCGCTGAGCGAAGTACGTCCGGTGCGGTCCGTCGGCCTCCTCGGGAGCTGGTCCCGTCGTGTCCTCGTCGGTCATCTCGGCAGCCGACTCGTCGACCCGGAGCTCCAGCCAGGCCAGGCCGGGCAGCCGCATCTCCGCCCGCAGCAGCAGCCGACGTCCCGGTTCCAGCGCCTCGACCCGCCAGAAGTCGAGCGCGTCGTCGACCCGCAGGCGGTGCTCGTCGCGGCGGCCGCGCCGCAGTCCCGGCCCGCCGACGATCCGGTCCAGCAGGCCCCGCATCCTCCAGGCCAGCGACCACGAGTACCACCCGTCCTGGCCGCCGATCTCCTCGATGACCTGCCACAGCACCTCGCTCGGCGCCTCGACGACCGTGCTGCGCTCGTCGACGTAGAGCGACCCGCCCGCCCAGTCGGGGTCCGTCGGCAACGGGTCCGACGGCGCACCCGGGACCGAGGCCGACGTCCACCGGGTCGTCACCTCGCCGTCGTGGATGCGCGTCAGGGCCAGCTCGAGGGCGCGCGTGACGTCCAGTCGTCCGTGGGGCGGATCGGGGACGTACTCGCGAATGTCGTCCTCGAGGCACACGACCTCGTGCTGCAGCGACTCGACCAGGGGTCGCGCGATCCCGGACGGCACCGGCGTCACGACCCCGACCCAGTGGCTCGACAGCCGCGGTGTCAGCACCGGGACGCCGACGATGAGGCGCCGGGGGAGACCCGCCACCTCGGCGTAGCGCTGCATCATCTCCCGGTAGGTGACGATCTCCGGGCCGCCGATGTCGAAGCCGCGGGAGACGTCGGCGGGCATGGCGGCCGCACCGACCAGGTAGCGCAGCACGTCGCGGATCGCGATCGGCTGGATGCGGTTGTCCACCCAGCGGGGCGTCGTCATCGCGGGCAGTCGTTCGGTCAGGTAGCGCATCATCTCGAACGACGCCGACCCGGAGCCGAGGATCACCGCGGCCCGCAGCACCGTCGTCGGTACCCCGGAGGCGAGCAGGATCTCCTCGACCTCCTTGCGGGAGGACAGGTGCGGCGACAGCTCACCCTCGGGCACGTCCGGGTAGAGACCGCCGAGGTAGACGATCCGCCCGACGCCCGCCTCCCGGGCGGCGCGCGCGAACGTCAGGGCGTTGCGGCGGTCACGCACCTCGAAGGTGCGCCCGGTCCCGAGGGAGTGCACCAGGTAGTAGGCGACGTCGACGCCGTCGAGCGCCTGCCGCGTCGCATCCAGGTCGGAGACGTCCACGCGCACCGCCTCGACGTCGTCGGCCCAGCGGCGGCCCGCGAGCCGGTCGGGGTTCCGCGTCAGGGCGCGGACCGTGTACCCGGCCTCGAGGAGCTCGGGCACCAGCCGTCCACCGACGTAACCGGTCACGCCGGTGACGGCGACGGTGGCGGGGGTGGCGGTCGGGACCGCGGCCGTCACCGGGTCCGGGGCAGGGGAGTCGTCGGTTCGCACCTCGTCAGTCTGCCGCCCGAACGCCTCGGGCACAGCCTGAACGCTGCGCCGGCTGCGACGCGGTGAGGATCAGGCGGGCAGGCGGACCATGCCCTCCTGGGCGATCGTGGCCACCAGGGCGCCCGCGCGGTCGTAGACGCGGGCCAGGCCCAGGCCGCGACCGCCCTGCGCCCCCGGCGACTCCTGGACGTACAGCAGCCACTCGTCGGCCCGGGCGTCCCGGTGGAACCACATCGCGTGGTCCAGCGACGCCATCGGCACGGTGCCGCCGACGTCCGCCCAGGACTTGCCGGCGGCCCGCAGGACCGGCTCCAGCATGACCTGGTCGCAGCCGTACGCCAGCAGTGCCCGGTGCAGCAGCAGGTCGTCCGAGTCGATCGCGTGCCGTGCTCGCATCCAGACCATCTGCTCCGGTCGGGGGTCGTCGGCGGGCCCCACGTAGAGCGCGCCCCCGATGTGCGCGAGCTCGAAGGCCGAGTCGAACGCCCAGTACCGCGCCGCCGGGTGGTCGATGCCGCGCAGGGCCTCGAACGCCGAGGTCACCTCCTCCGGCGGCGGGACGTCGGCGGGCATGGCGGCCTGCGTCTCGTAGCCCGGCTGGTCCACCTGGAACGACGCCGTCAGCGACAGGATCGGTCGGCCCGCCTGGATGGCGTGCGTCCGGCGCGCGCTGAAGGACCGGCCGTCGCGCAGCCGCTCGACGGCGAAGTCGATCGGCGAGTCCAGCGCCCCCTCCCGCAGGAAGTAGGCGTGCAGGGAATGCGGCAGCCGGTCGTCCTCCACCGTGCGGCCGCAGGCCAGCAGCGCCTGGGACAGGACCTGTCCTCCGTAGACCCGGCGCCCGGGACCGGGCACGGACTCACCCCGCCAGACGTCCTCCTCGCCACGTGGGCCCCAGCCCTCGATCTCGCGCAGGTCGAGGGCGGCCAGGAGCCGGTCCAGGGGGCCGTGGGGGGCGTCGCTCACGCTCGTTCACATTCCTCGGGTCGTCGGGGCGGGGTGGTGCTGGTTGCTCGGAATGCTGCTGTGCTCGGGTCGGGACGGGCCCTCGTTCCTCGGGCCCACCCTCGCCTCGCTCCGCATCATTCCTGGTGCTGGTTGCTCGGAATGCTGCTGTGCTCGGGTCGGGACGGGCCCTCGTTCCTCGGGCCCACCCTCGCCTCGCTCCGCATCATTCCTCGAAGGTGTTGATGAGACTGAACGCCGCGCGCTCCAGGTAGTCCCACAGCTGGGACTCCAGGGCCGGGGCCAGGTCCAGGGACTCGACGGCGGTGCGCATGTGCGCCAGCCAGCGGTCCCGGGCGTCGGGGTTCACCTTGAACGGCGCGTGGCGCATCCGCAGCCGGGGGTGTCCCCGCTGCTGGCTGTACGTCGTCGGCCCGCCCCAGTACTGCTCGAGGAACATCGTCAGACGTTCCTTCGCGGGGCCCAGGTCTTCCTCGGGGTACATCGGGCGGAGCACCTCGTCGGTCGCCACGCCCTCGTAGAACACGTCGACGAGCCGGACGAACGTCTCGTGTCCGCCGACGTCGTCGTAGAAGGTGGGGGTCGTCACGCGCACATCTTCCCAGACGACGGGGCCGTCCCACCGTGGCCGAGGTCACCGTCGGAGGCGGCGAGGGGTTAGGCTGATCACGGAACTGCAACGGCGCAATCCGACGACACCTTGGGGAGAGACCGAATGAGCAAGGCGGAGAACATCCTCGCAGCACTCGGCGGGACCACGAACGTGGTCGAGCTCGAGCCGTGCATCACGCGGCTGCGCGTCCAGGTGTCTGACCCGGGGAAGGTCGACGAGCCGGCGCTCAAGGAGTCCGGGGCGTTCGGCGTCGTGCGGTCCGGCCGGATCATCCAGGTCATCGTCGGCCCGGAGGCCGACAACCTCGCGGCCGAGCTCGACGGACGGCTCGCCTCGGCCTGACGGCACGGCGACCCCGGCGGACGGGTCCGGCGCGGCGTCGTCGCGACGTCCGGACCCGCCCGCAGCAGTCTGCGATCAGGCCTTGTCGGGGGCGTCGACGCGCTCACCGCGCACCGCGCCCATCGTGTGCAGCTCGTCCTGCGCGGCCCGCAGCAGCGCACGGGACACGGTCCACTGGGCGCCGGGTCGCGTCTGCGCCATGATCGTGAAGGACATCGAGAAGTCCGACACCGAGTCCACGCCGCTGCGCACCGACGGCTGCTCGAGGAGCTCGTGACCCAGTTCCTCGCTGCGCGCGACGGTGTCGCCGGCCCGGCCGAGCGCCGCACGCACCCCGTCGACGTCGGCGTCCACCGGCACGTGCACCTCGGCCAGCGCGCGCGACCAGCGCTGCGTGCGGTTGCCCGCGCGCAGGATCTCGCCGTTGCGCACCCACCACTGCGTGCCGTCCAGCGCGCGCAGCTTGGTCGTCCGCAGCTGGACCTCCTCGACCTCGCCCTCGGCGCCGGAACCGAGGTCCACCCAGTCGCCCACGCCGTACTGGTCCTCGATGAGGATGAAGATGCCGGAGATGAAGTCGCGCACCAGCGACTGGGCGCCGAAACCGATGGCGACACCGACCACACCGGCGGAGGCCAGCAGCGGTCCCACCTCGAAGCCGACCGTCGACAGCACGCTGAGCAGCACCACGACGCCGACGACGATGTTCGCCGTGGAGGTGAGCACCGATCCCACGGTGCGGGCACGCTGGGCGCGCCGTGCGTTGGACAGCGGGTTCGCCACGGTCACGGCGTCCTCGACGAGCGGGGAGCCGAACCAGCTCTTCGCGTCGCGCTGCGAGGCGGCGGGGGCCTTGTCGCCGCCGGTCGCGATGCGCTCGGCGGTGTGCCGGATGACGCGGCGCAGCGCCACCAGCACGATCGTGCCGACCAGCAGGATGAGGACGACCTGCAGCGGCCAGCCGGTGAACCACTCCCAGAAGGAGCTACCGGCCTCCTGGGTCAGTTCCAGCACCCCCTCGGAGGTGCTGGGCTCGGGTGCCGGGGTGGTGTCGGACGACAGGGACAAGATCACGGATTCATCACGCACGCAGGACACGGTAACGTCCTGCCGACGCGGCTCGGTAGGCCGTCCCGGCGGCCAGACGGGTCGGCCGACCTGGGCGGAAGCGCCTCGACCGGCGCGCGGTGTCGGCCTGGCCGGGCCGATGGTGGCAGGATCGTCGTGTGAGCCTCGACGACCAGACCTCGGCCGTTTCCGACGACGATGCGCCCAGCGAGCTGCACGAGCTCGCCGCGGCGCACGGTGTGCTCACCGAGTACCACCAGTTCGGCGGTGGCGTCGCCCACGTCTCCGACGCCACCCTCGTGGCGGTGCTGACCGCGCTGGGCATCGCCGCGACGACGCGCCAGGAGGTGTCCCAGAGCCTGCGCCGGGCCCGCGACGAGGAGTGGCGCGCGGTGCTGCCCCCGACCGTCGTGGTGCGCCAGGGCGAGCCGCGCGACGTCGCCGTGCACGTCAGCGACGGCGCGTCCGTGCACGTCTGGGTCGAGCTCGACGGGGCCGAGCCCGAGGCCCGCCCGCACGAGCTGCGACGTCGCCGGGACCTGGAGCAGCGTGACGTCTTCGTACCGCCGCGTGAGGTCGACGGCCGCCCGGTCGGGCGCGCGACCTTCGCCGTGCCGGACGGCCTGCCGCTCGGCTGGCACACCCTGCACGCCCTGACCGAGGGGCAGGAGTGGTCCGCCACGCTGGTGGTCACCCCCGCCCGGCTCGAGCTGGGCGACGACCTGGAGCGGCACCAGGCCTGGGGTGTCCTCGCCCAGCTGTACTCCGTCCGGTCCCGCACCTCGTGGGGCATGGGCGACCTGGCGGACCTGGCCGACCTGGCCTGGCTGACGGCGCACCAGGCCGGCGCCGACTTCGTCGCGGTGAACCCCCTGTCTGCGGCCGAACCCACGGTCCCCATGACGCCGTCGCCGTACCTGCCGACGTCGCGCCGGTTCGGCAACCCGATCTACGTCCGGGTCGAGGACATCCTCGAGACCGCCTACCTCTCCGCGGCGGACCGGTCGCTCGTGGAGTGGGCCGCCGACCCGGTGCGCGACCTGGACACGGACGCCGGCGCGCTGGACCGGGACGCGGTCTGGGAGGCGAAGAAGGCAGCCCTCGAGGTCGTGCACACCGCCCCCCGCCGGGCGGCCCGGCAGGCCGCCTACGAGGCGTTCGTCGCCTCGCAGGGGCAGGGGCTGCAGGACTTCGCCACGTGGTGCGCCCTGACCGAGGAGCTGGCCGGTGCGCCGTGGCCCGACGACGTGCGCGACCCGGCGTCACCGGCCGTGGCGGCGGCCCGGGAGCGGCTGGGCGACCGCATCGACTTCTACTGCTGGCTGCAGTGGGTCTTTGACGAGCAGAAGCACGCCGCGCAGCGCACCGCCCTCGAGGCCGGGATGCGGCTCGGGATCATGCACGACCTCGCCGTGGGTGTGCACCCGGACGGCGCGGACGTCTGGGCCCTCGGCGACGTGCTGGCGCGAGGCGTGGGTGTCGGCGCCCCGCCCGACATGTACAACCAGCAGGGGCAGAACTGGTCCCAGCCGCCGTGGAACCCGCGGATGCTCGCCAAGGCCGGCTACGCCCCGTACCGGGACATGCTGCGCACGGCGCTGCGGCACGCCGGCGCCCTGCGCGTCGACCACGTCCTCGGCCTGTTCCGGCTCTTCTGGGTCCCGGACGGCATGCGCCCGACCGAGGGCACCTACGTGCGCTACGACCACGACGCCCTGGTCGGGATCCTCTGCCTCGAGGCCCACCGGGCCGGCGCCGTCGTCATCGGCGAGGACCTGGGCGTGTTCGAACCGTGGGTCCGTGACTACCTCGCCTCGCGCGGGGTGCTGGGCACCTCGGTCTTCTGGTTCGAGAAGTCCGACGGGCGGCCCACCCCGCCGGAGGACTACCGGCACCTGACCTTCGCCACCGTCGGCACGCACGACATGCCGCCCACGGCCGGGTACCTCGCCGGGGAGCACGTCGACCTGCGCGACCGGCTCGGACTGCTCACGGAGGACCCCCAGGTCCTGCGGGCGCAGGCGCGGGCGGAACGGCAGGCGGCCGTGGTGGCCCTGTCCCAGCGCGGACTGGTCGGGGACTCGCCGTCCGAGCGAGAGGTCGTCGAGGGGCTGCACCGGTACCTGCGCCGGTCACGCGCCGCGCTGGTCGGGGTCCAGCTCGTCGACGCCGTGGGGGAGCGGCGCTCGCAGAACCAGCCGGGCACGGACACCGAGTACCCGAACTGGAAGGTGCCGCTCGGCGACTCGGCGGGCAACAACGTGCTGGTCGAGGACCTGTTCGACAACGCCCGGCTCCGCTCGCTGTTCGCCGCGGTGGCCTCCGCCCGCTAGGCAGGTCGGCACCGCCCGTCGCGAGTCAGCACCGGCTCCCGCAGGTCAGCGCCGCGGGCGGCGAGTCAGGACGGTTCTCGACGAGTCAGACCGGCGAGGGTGCGGACGTGGGCCTCGGCCGCGGCGTCCTGACTCGGCCCTCGACGTGCTGACTCGCGAGGAATCGCGCTGACTCGCGGTGACGGACGCGGGCCCGGCCGGAGCGATCCGGCCGAGCCCGCGTCCTCCTCCACGCACGGGTGTCAGGAGGCGGCGTCGACCGCCTGCGCGGCCAGGGCCCGCTCGGTACCGGCGAGCCCCTCGACGACCATGCGGCGCAGCGCCGCCGGTGCGTCGGGGTGCGTCTCGAGCCAGCCGCGGACGGTGTCCCGCAGCTCGACCGAGGCCAGCGGGGCCGGGTAGAGACCCTCCACGAGCTCCTCTGCGATGTGGTAGCTGCGGCTGTCCCAGATCGGCAGCAGGGCGTCGACGTAGCGCTGCGCGAACGGCTCCAGCACCGCCGGGTCCGTCACGTGCACGAACCCGGAGGCCGTGGCGCGGATGATCGCGTTCGGTGCGTCCGAGTCGTCGACCACGGAGGCGAAGGCGCGCTCCTTGCCGGCGGTCGTCGGGATCGTCGCACGGGCCCGGGCCGCGGCCTGACGACCGGTCGCGGTGTCGTCCGCGGCCTGGGCGGTGTCGATCTCCGCCTCGTCGGCGGCGCCGAGCAGCACCAGTCCCTGCAGCAGCTCCCAGCGCAGGTCGGTGTCCACCGACAGCCCCTCGAGGACGACCGACCCGTCCAGCAGGCCGCGCAGCGGTGCGACGTGGTCCTCGGTGGACGCCAGCGCCGAGAAGTACTTCACGAGCTGCAGCTGCAGGTCGGAGCCGGGCGAGGCCTTCTGGGCGAGGGCCCACAGGGTGTCGCCGACCCGCTGGAGCGTCCCGGCACGCCGCTCCGGCGCCACGTACGTGCGGGTGGCCAGGCCGAGCTGCGCCAGGGTCGTCCGCACCGTCGTCGACTCGGTCTCGGCGGCGATGTTGCCCAGCACCAGGTCGACGTACGCCGAGGCCGGCGTCTCGCTGTCGCGCACCGCGTCCCACACCGAGCTCCACACCAGCGAGCGGGCCAGCGGGTCGGCGATCCGCGACAGGTTCTCGACCGCGAAGGTCAGCGAGGCGTCGTCCAGCCGCACCTTGGCGTAGGCCAGGTCGTCGTCGTTGATCAGCACCAGGGCCGGCCGGTCGAGCTCGATGAGCTCGGGCACCTCGGTCCGCTCGCCGTCGACGTCCACCTGGACCGACCGCGTCCGCACCACGTTCCCGGCGGTGTCGAAGTCGTAGAAGCCGATCCCGAGCCGGTGCGGACGGATCGTCGGGTAGTCCTCGTGCGCCGACTGCTCGATGACGAACGAGGTGATGCGTCCGTGCGCGTCCAGCTCGATCGAGGGGCGCAGGGTGTTGACCCCGGCGGTCTCCAGCCAGGCCTGCGACCATGCGGACAGGTCGCGGCCGCTGGTGGCCTCGAGCTCGACCAGCAGGTCCCGCAGCTCGGTGTTGCCCCAGGCGTGCTTGCGGAAGTAGGCCGAGACACCCGCGACGAACTCGTCACGGCCGACCCACGCCACGAGCTGCTTGAGCACCGACGCACCCTTGGCGTAGGTGATGCCGTCGAAGTTGACCTGGACGTCCTCCAGGTCGTTGATCGGTGCCACGATCGGGTGCGTCGACGGCAGCTGGTCCTGGCGGTAGGCCCACGTCTTCTCCATGGCGTTGAACGTGGTCCACGCCGCCTCCCACTCGGTGGCCTCGGCGGTGGCGAGGGTGGAGGCGTACTCGGCGAACGACTCGTTCAGCCACAGGTCGTTCCACCACTTCATGGTGACGAGGTCGCCGAACCACATGTGCGCCAGCTCGTGCAGGATCGTCACGACGCGGCGCTCGCGGATCGCGTCGGTGACCTGGGAGCGGAACACGTAGGACTCGGTGAAGGTGACGCAGCCCGGGTTCTCCATCGCGCCCATGTTGTACTCGGGCACGAACAGCTGGTCGTACTTGTCGAACGGGTAGGCGACGCCGAACGTCTCCTCGTAGAAGCCGAAGCCCTGCCGGGTGGTCTCCATGATCGCCTCGGCGTCCAGGTGCTCGGAGAGCGAGGCGCGGCAGTAGACGCCGAGCGGGACCACGCGGCCGTCCGACGACGTCGCCTCGCCGCGCTCGACGGCGTAGGGGCCCGCGACGAGCGCCACGAGGTAGGTGGAGATGCGCGGGGTCGGCCCGAACTCCCAGCGGGCCGCCTCGACGCCGGTGTCGGTCGCGTGCGTGGCCGGGGTCGGCTCGGGGGTCGGCTGGTTGGCGACGACCTGCCAGCGGGCGGGTGCGGTCACCGACAGCTGGAAGGGTGCCTTGAGGTCGGGCTGCTCGAAGGTGGCGAACACGCGGCGCGCGTCCGGGACCTCGAACTGGGTGTACAGGTAGACCTCGTCGTCGACCGGGTCGACGAACCGGTGCAGGCCCTCGCCGGTGTTCATGTAGGCGCAGTCGGCGACGACGCGCACCTCGTTCTCGGCGGCCAGGCCGTCGAGGGCGATCCGCGAGTCGGTGAACACCGCGTCGACGTCGAGCGACCGGCCGTTCAGCACGATCTCGTGCACCCGCGGGGCGACGAGGTCGAGGAACGTGCCCGCACCCTCGGTGGCCGAGAACCGGATGACGGTGGTCGACGCGAACGTGTCGGGTCCGGTGGTCAGGTCCAGGTCGATCGCGTAGGACTCGACGGCGGTGACGACGTCGGCACGGGCGATCGCCTCGGCACGGGTCAGGTTCTCTCCGGGCACGGGTGCTCCCTCGCATGGTGGTCGTGGCGGCGTGTCGCGAGGTCGTCGCGGCACGCCGACGATCATGCCACTTCCTGGGTGCCCGACCGAACGGATTCGCGAGGTGTCAGCCGGTGTCCGGGGGAAGGGTTCGACCCCCGACACGCGCTCGTGACATCCTGCTCGATGCATGTGACGCGTCGGCACCGACCGGCGCGGGAGGGAGAACTGATGTCCGGCACGGTGCCGCCACCCCCGCCGCCCGGCCCTGGTCCCCAGGAGCCCGGTGGCGCGTCCTCGCCCGCCGCGGCGCCCCGACGGGCCTCCGCCGCCCCGGCGGCGCCGCCGTCGTTCGCGCCGCGCGGCGCCGGTCGGCGGGAGACGACGGCGACACCGGACGAGCAGGCGACCCGTCCGCACGCCCCCGTGCCCCCGGCCCCGGGGGCGTCCTCGCCGTCCACGGCCTCGCCCGCGTCCCCGTCCCCGCACGCCGCGCAGACGACCGCGTGGAACGCGACCGCCCCGGTGGCAGGTTCGGCTCCCGTGCCCCCGCAGCAGGCCCCGTCGCGGGTTCCCGCGGGTATGCCTCCGCAGCAGTACGGGTACGGCTACACGCCGCAGCAGTACGCCTACCAGCAGCCGTCGGCCGCACCCGGCGGCGGCACCCCGCCGTCCGGGACGACGCAGCAGCCGTCCGTCGGCGGGCGGGGCCGTCGGCTCAGCGCCGGCTGGATCGCGTTCATCGCGCTGGACGCCGTCCTCCTCGTCGTCGCCCTCGTGTTCGCGGTGGGCGCGCTGGGCGGGTCGGACCTCCCCGACACCCAGGCCGAGGGCACCGCGGAGGCCGCCGGCGAGGGCGCTGCGAACGGCGACGGCGACGGTCAGGGCGGTGCCGAGCAGGACGCCGACTCCGGGCCGGGTGAGCTGGTGACCGAGTTCGCCTCGCCGTCGCGCAACATCACCTGCGAGGTCTACGCCGACCAGGTCACCTGCGGTCTGGCCGAGCGGGACCAGCAGCCCGTCCCGGTGGAGGACTGCGACGGGACGAGCGGGTACGCCGTCACGCTGACCGGCGGCGGCGAGGTCTCGCTGCCGTGCCTGGCCAAGGGGGAGAAGCCCAAGAAGGCGCCGAAGAACATGGAGCAGCTGCCCTACGGCGAGTCCCGCACCGAGGGCGACTTCACCTGCACCAGCGAGACCGACGGCATGTACTGCCAGCACGATCCCAGCGGCAACGGGTTCTCCCTGGCCCGGGCCGGCGTCGGGACGTTCTGACCGGTAGCTCTCCGGCACGACGACGGACGCCCCGGACCCTCGAGGGTCCGGGGCGTCCGTGCGTCCGCCGCGGTGGTCAGCCGGTGGCCGTCACCAGATGCTGACGCGCTCCTGCGGGGGCAGGAAGAGCGCGTCGTCCGCCGTGACGTCGAAGGCGCGGTAGAACTCGTCGACGTTGCGCACCACCCCGTTGCAGCGGAACTCGTTCGGGGAGTGCGGGTCGGTCGCCAGGCGGCGCTCCACCTCGGCGTCGCGGCCCTTGGCCTGCCACACCTGCGCCCAGGACAGGAACACCCGCTGCAGGCCCGTGTAGCCGTCGATGACGGGGGCGTCGTCGAGCGAGCCGCCCAGTGCGATCCGGTACGCCTCGATCGCGATGGACAGGCCACCCAGGTCGCCGATGTTCTCGCCGATGGTGAGCGAGCCGTTGACGGTCGGGCCGTCCTCGCCGAGCTGGGCCGGGCGGAACTGGTCGTACTGGGCGACGAGGTCCTTCGTGCGCTTCTCGAACTCGGTGCGGTCGGTCTCGGTCCACCAGTCCTCGAGGCGGCCGTCGCCGTCGTACTTCGAGCCCTGGTCGTCGAACCCGTGGCCGATCTCGTGCCCGATGACCGCACCGATGCCGCCGTAGTTCACGGCGTCGTCGGCCTCCGGGTCGAAGAACGGCGGGTGCAGGATCGCGGCGGGGAAGACGATCTCGTTCATCCCCGGGTTGAAGTAGGCGTTGACGGTCTGCGGCGTCATGAACCACTCGTCGCGGTCCAGCGGCTTGCCGATCTTGCCCAGCTCGTAGTCCTGCTCGAAGGCGTGGGCCCGACGCACGTTGCCGACGAGGTCGTCCGCGGACAGCTCCAGGCCGCTGTAGTCGCGCCACTTGACCGGGTAGCCGACCTTCGGGGTGAACTTCGCCAGCTTGGTCAGTGCACGCTGCTTGGTCTCCTCGGTCATCCAGTCGAGGTTCTCGATCGACTCGCGGTACGCGGCGATGAGGTGCTCGACCAGGACGTCCATGCGCTCCTTGTGCTCCGGCGGGAAGTGCCGGGCCACGTACTCCTGGCCGACGGCCTCGCCGAGGGCGCCCTGCACGAGGCTCACGCCACGCTTCCAGCGCTCGCGCACCTGCTCGGCGCCGGAGAGGACCTTGCCGTAGAAGTCGAAGTTCGCCTGGACGATGTCGTCGCTGAGGTACGGGGCCCGGGCGGTGACCAGGTGGTACGCCGCCCAGAGCTGCCAGTCCTGCAGCGGGAGGCTCGACCACAGCTCGGCCAGGCCGGTGACGAACGACGGCTCGCGCACGACCAGGGCGTCCATCGCCCCGGCGGGGGCGCCGAGCGCGTCGGCCCAGGCCGCCCAGTCGAACCCGGGGGCCGACTCGACCAGGTCGGCGAAGGACATGGGGTTGTACGTGAGCGTCGCGTCACGGTCGCGGACGACGTCCCAGTGGTGCGTGGCGAGCCGGGTCTCCAGGGCGACCACGCGCTCGGCGGCCTCCTGCGGGCTGACGCCCCAGTCGTCGGTGCCGACGCCGGCGATCGCGAGCATCCGTGCCACGTGCGGGGTGTACGCGGCCCGGACCGGCTCGTACTGGTCCTCGCGGTAGTACGCCTCGTCGGGCAGGCCGAGGCCGCCCTGGACCATGATCGTCACGTACCGCTCGGGGTCCTTGGCGTCGTTGTCCACGCCGAAGGCGACGGCCCCGCCGCCCCCGGTGCGCTGCAGGGCGCCCAGGACCCGGGTCAGGCCCTCGCGGTCGGTGGCGTCGCGGACGGCGGCGAGCTCCTGGACGATCGGGGTCGTGCCGAGCTCCTCGATGCGCTCGGTGTCCATGAAGCCGGCGTACAGCGCGCCGATCTGCTTCTGGGGTCCGGTGGCGGTCCCGGACCGCACGGCCTCGCCGGCGTCCGTGATGATGTCGCGGACCTGGTCCTCGGCCTGGTCGTGCAGCTCCCGGAACGCGCCGTCCATGGCGCGGTCGGCCGGGATCTCGTGCGAGGCGAGCCAGCGCCCGTTCACGTGGCGGAACAGGTCGTCCTGGGGCCGGACGTTCTCGTCGAGTGCAGCGGTGTCGATGCCGGACCTCAGCCCGGTCGCGTCGGTCGTCATGTCGCCACACTACGCGGCCGCCCGGGCGGCGAGACGCGGCGTCGCCCGTGGCCCTCGTCGTGGACAATGGGGCCATGCGTCTGCACATCGCCGCCGATCACGCCGGATTCGAGCTCAAGTCCCACCTCGTCGAGCACCTGCGCGCCGCCGGGCACGACGTCGTCGACCACGGGGCACACACCTACGACGCGCAGGACGACTACCCCGCGTTCTGCTTCGCGGCCGGTGAGGCCGTCGTCGCCGAGCCGGGGTCGCTCGGCGTCGTCATCGGCGGGTCCGGCAACGGGGAGCAGATCGCCGCGAACAAGGTGCCGGGCGTGCGCGCGGTGCTCGCCTGGTCGACGGAGACGGCACGTCTGGGCCGACAGCACAACGACGCCAACGTCGTCGCCGTCGGCGGTCGCATGCACTCCCTCGACGAGGCGACCGGGCTGGTCGAGGCGTTCGTCGCGGAGCCGTTCTCCGGCGACGCCCGCCACCAGCGCCGGATCGACCAGCTCGCCGCCTACGAGGCCGCCCGGCCGACCGCGTCCTGACGTGCCCGAGGGGCACACCGTCCATCGGCTGGCCCGGACGCTCGACGAGCTCTTCGCCGGGCAGCGGGTCGCCGTCAGCAGCCCGCAGGGGCGGTTCGACGCCGGCGCCGCGCTGCTCGACGGCATGCCGTTCGCGGGGGCCGAGGCGTGGGGCAAGCAGCTGTTCTGTCGCTTCGACGCCGGGGCCGGGGACGACCGCTGGCTCCGGGTCCACCTCGGCCTCTACGGCGCCTGGACGTTCGCCGGGGACGGCAGCGCCGACGTCGTGCACGCCATCGGGGCGCCCCGCCGGCGGATCGGCGAGCGGGACAGCACCCCCGCGGGGTCGCCCGACCGGACGTCCGCGGGGGAGTGGACCCCGCCCGCGCCCCGGGGTGCGGTCCGGGTGCGCCTGCTGGGTGCGCACGCGGTGGCGGACCTGACCGGCCCGACCGCCTGCGAGGTGCTCACCGCGGCGGAGAAGGACGACGTCGTGGCGCGTCTGGGGCCGGACCCGATCCGGTCCGACGGCGGCCGGGCGTCCGCCGAGGCCGCCCGCGAGGCGTTCGTCGCCCGGGTCCGGCGCTCGCGCGTCACGGTCGGCCAGCAGCTCATGGACCAGGCGGTGATCGCCGGCGTCGGCAACATCTACCGGGCCGAGGCGCTCTTCCGGGCCGGCCTCGACCCGCTGCGGCCGGGCCGCGAGGTCCCGGCGGACACGCTCGCCGCGATCTGGGACGACCTCGTGGTGCTGATGCGCGACGGCGCCGGCACCGGACGGATCGTCACGACGCGTCCCGGGGACCGGGACACCGGCGCGCATCCGCCGCCCGGGGCGGGAGGGCGGGGACGGACCCGGCAGAACACCGACGACGACCCGGACGCGGTGCCTGCCGAGCAGGCGTTCTACGTCTACCACCGCGACGGGTTGCCGTGCCGGGTCTGCGCGACGCCGGTGCTGCTCAAGGAGCTGGGCGGCCGCACCCTGTACTGGTGCGGCGTCTGCCAGGCCTGAGCGGTCCGGTCAGAACACCCAGGAGCACATCGGCGCGACCGGCCACCCGAACGCGGTCGACGCCCGCGCCAGGGACTCGGGGGTCCGCTCCGTGACCAGCCCGGCGGCCGCCAGCGCCGTCAACGCCGTGCCGCCCAGGTAGGCGGCGCCGAGCTCCCGGATGTCCAGTGCCAGGTCGGCCTCCTCGGCAGCGGTCTCCGACGCGGTGCAGGACGCCGGGCCGAAGGCCTCGGCCCGCAGGTGCCAGACGCCCTCGTTGTCCGGCAGGCGGGTGTCGGTGACGGCCAGGGTGACGTCGAGGTCGGCCGCGTACCGGCGGCCGGCCAGCGCCGTCGGGACGTCGACGACCCGCACCCACACGTTGTCCGAGATCCGCAGGTCGGCGCCGCGACGGTCGACGAGCAGGCTGAGCAGCGGGTCGTCGGGGGCGACGAGGAACGGCTTGGTCTCGCTCATGAGGTCCAGGTCCACGAGCACGCCCCACAGCGCGCGCGAGGAGGCGGTGTCCAGCGCGACGGCCTCCGCCACGTTCACGGTGCCGCGGGGTCCGGTCACGTCCCAGTCGAGCTTGCGCCGCAGCAGGGCGTAGCCGCGGGGTTCGCCGTCGCGCTCGACGACGACCAGCCGGCGGGACTCGAAGCCCTGGCGGAAGGCGGCCGGGTCGTACCAGCGGTGCGCCTGCAGCTCCGCGGTCTCCGGGCCGGCCCAGCCCGGCCGGTTCAGCCCGAGCCCGCCCACGTCCTGCCCGGCGGCACGGTGGATGCCGAGCACCAGGTCCCGGTGGCGCTCGGCGTCGGCGTGCTCGATGCGCACGGTGTGCTCGGACGCGCCGGGGACGTCCCGCAGCGCCGCCCCACGGGGGAGGGTCACCCGCACGTCGTCGGCGGCCCGCCCGTAGCCGAAGCGTCCGTAGATCGCGTACTCCGCCGCGTACAGGGCCGACAGCGGCTCCCCGCGCTCGCGGCACGGGCCAGGTGGAGGTCGATCATCGCCGAGGCGAGACCCCGCCGTCGGTGCTGCGGGTGGACGCCGACCCAGGTCAGCCCGGCGGTCGGCAGGGTGCCACCCGGCACCGGGAACTGCGTGAACGGGTAGGAGGCGTGCATCGCCGCCAGCGGGGAGCCGTCCGGGGTGTCCCCGTCGACCTGCACGCCGACGGCGCGTTCCCAGGTCAGCGGCGAGGGCATCTTCGCCATCTCCTCGGTCTCGACCGGGACCGGGAAGGCCCACGCGTCGAGGTCGAGCACGTCGTGGTGGTCGTCGGCGGTGAGCGGCCGGAAGCGGTAGCCGTCCGGGAGGGGGGTGTCCAGGCGCATGGCTCGATCCTCGCCCGACCCTCCGGGGCACGCCAGGGGATATCCCCGCCGGTAGCCTCGCGCCATGGCCACCGCGACCGGACCGAGCTCCGCCGACGAGTACCTCGCCGAGGTGCTCGCGGTCGTGGAGCGGGTCCCGCCCGGCCGCGCCACGACCTACGGGCTCGTCGCCGAGGCGGTCGCCGAGGTCCTCGGCCGGGGCGGGCCGCGACAGGTGGGTCAGGTCATGGCGCGGGCCGGTGGGGGCCTGCCGTGGTGGCGGGTGGTCAACGCGGCAGGTTCGCCGCCGGCCCACCACCTCGACGAGGCCCTGACCGAGCTGCGCGCCGAGGGCTGCCCGATGACCCGCGACGGACGCCGGGTGGACCTGCGCCGCGCCGTCTGGCTGCCCTGAGTCAGCCGAGCAGGACCGCCACGGACGCCGGGTCGCCCTGGACCAGCAGCGTCGTCAGCGCCGTCTGCTCCCAGCGGGCGAGGTCCGCGCGGACCTTGGCCGGCGGCCCGACCAGGGCGACCTCCTCGACCATCTCCGTGGGTACCGCCCGGGCCGCGTCCTCCTTGCGGCCCTCCAGGTACAGCCGCTGCACCTCGTCGGTGACCTCGCCGTACCCGAGCCGGTCCAGCGACGCCTTGTGGAAGTTGGCGCCCTTGGCACCCATGCCGCCGGCGTACAGGGCGATGTGCGGGCGCACGAGGTCGGCCGCGGCCTCGACGTCGTCGCGGACCACGACCGGGATGGTGGCCGCGACCTCGAAGTCCTCGGGCCGGGACCGCTCCTCGGCGCGGCGGGCGAACCCGGCCTCGAGGAGCTCGCGGTGCTCGGCGTCCGCGCTCGGGGCGTAGAAGCCCGCCATCCAGCCGTCGGCGATCTCGGCCGCGAGGGCGACGTTCTTGGGCCCCTGCGCGGCCAGCAGGATGGGGATCTCGGACCGCAGCGGGTGCACGGTCGGCTTGAGCGCCTTGCCGAGCCCGGTCGCGCCGGGCGTGTCCTCGCCGACCGGCAGCGTGAAGAACTCCCCGTCGTACGCGACGGGGCGCTCGCGGGAAATCACCTCGCGCACGATGTCGACGTACTCGCGGGTGCGGGCGAGCGGCCGCTTGTAGGGCTGGCCGTACCAGCCCTCGACGACCTGGGGACCCGAGGCGCCGAGACCGAGCACGAAGCGCCCGCCGGAGAGGTGGTCGAGCGTGATCGCCTGCATCGCGGTGGCGGTGGGGGTGCGGGCGGCCATCTGCGCGATGCCGGTGCCGAGCCGCAGCCGCGAGGTGTGCGACCCCCACCACGCCAGCGGGGTGAACGCGTCGGAGCCGTAGGCCTCGGCGGTCCACACGGAGTCCAGACCGGCGGCCTCCGCCTGCTGCAGGGCCTCGACGATGCCTGCCGGCGGCTTGCGGGACCAGTAGCCGGTCTGGATGCCGATGCGCAGGGTGGTCATGGGGCTCCTCGTCGAGTCGGTGTTATCCGGGACGTGCGGTCTCGGACAAGTCACTGTAGCCGAGGTGCGCGTGCGGCCCGCGCCTCGCACCCTGGAGTGATGGCGACCCTCGACGACGTGGCGCGCACGGCGCTCGACCTGCCGGGCACCACCGAGGTCACCTCGCGCGGGTGGCGGGTGTGGAAGGTCGAGGGCCGCCAGTTCGTCTGGGAGCGACCGTTCCGGAAGGCGGACCTGCGCCGGTTCGGCGACGATCCGGTGCCCGCCGGTCCGATCCTCGCGGCCGCCGTCGAGGACCTGGGCGAGAAGCAAGCCGTCCTGGCGGAGCATCCCGGGTCGCACTTCACCATCCCGCACTTCGAGGGGCACGCCGCGGTGCTCGTGCGTCTGGAGGCGGTGGACGACGACGTGCTCGCCGAGACGGTCGAGGACGCGTGGGCGGCCCGGGCCCCGCGCTCGACGGTCGCCCGGTACCGCCCTGATCGCTGACCGTCAGTGGGGCGTGCGGTTCTCGCGGGACCGGTCGGCCACGGTGTTGAGCAGCGCGGCGCCCGTGGCCGCGTCGTCGACGGTGACGACGAGAGACCGCTCCCCGGTGCGCTCCACCAGCAGGGCCTCACCGGCGCGCAGCACGATCCCGATCCGTCCGCCCCG
Source organism: Isoptericola sp. 178 (assembly GCF_030586525.1). Taxonomy (NCBI): domain Bacteria; kingdom Bacillati; phylum Actinomycetota; class Actinomycetes; order Micrococcales; family Promicromonosporaceae; genus Isoptericola; species Isoptericola sp. 178. The sequence goes on from NZ_JAUQYN010000002.1 coordinate 718,280, forward strand.
GAACCCGACGCGCCAGCCCCAGCCCCCGAACTCGCGGAAGGGGTCGACGTGGACGACCGAGGCCGCCACGACCTCGTCCGCCGGGACGTGGGTCCCCGGCCACCCGAGGACGGAGCGCGCGGTGAGGCCGGTGGCGTCGACGCGCACCCGGAACGCGAACATCGCGGCGAACAGCAGGGTCAGCACGGCCGGGACGAGCAGCAACGGCCACTGGCGCGTCAGCACCGCGAGCACGGTCGTGACGACGACGGCGGCCGCGCCGACCGCCAGGCCCGTGCCGCCCTGCGCGGTCCGCAGCCACACGGCCCGCTCGTCCGCGCGCAGGTGCGTGCGTGCCGCCTCCGGCGGGACGGGGCCGTCGGCGGGCTGCCGGGCGTCGCCCGGGACGACCAGGGCGGCGACGACGGCCGGCACCAGCGGCAACAGGATCGTCGCCGCCACCGCCCAGCCCGACAGGGTCGCCGACGAGGCGTCGTCGAGCCCGCGCTGGGCGCCGGCGCCGACCAGCAGCAGGGTGGCGCCGAGACCCCCGGACCAGACGGCGGAACCGGCCGCCATCCGGCGGGTCGAGGCGCTGCTGCCCCAGACCAGACCGACGACGGCGAACAGGGCGAGGAGCCCGACGGTGAGCGCGAGCACGGCCGTCACGAGTCCGGTGACCGTCATCGTGGCGTCCGCGGTGCCGTCAGGGCCCCAGTGGGTGGCGACCCGGGCGGGCAGGTCGTCCCGCCAGCTCCGCACGACGGCCGCTGCCGCGAGGGTCAGCCCCAGCCCGGCCACGGAGGACCAGAGGGTCGAGCGGCGTGCGCGTCGGTGCCAGTCGGTGCGGACCGTGTCGAGGGGCGTGGTCATCGCTTCAGCTCTTCCTGGAGGAGGGTGGTGGTGGCTTCGGGGGAGAGGCGCGCCTCGCGGGCGGCCGCGACGAACGTGCGCAGGGCGTCCTCGACGGCGGTCAGGTCCCTCGCGGCGGCGGCGGTGATCACCGCGCCGCGGGAGCGCCGGAGGTCGACGAGTCCCTCGTCCCGCAGCTGCTGGTAGGCGCGCAGCACCGTGTGCACGTTCAGCTCGAGCGACGTGGCGAGCTCACGGGCGGCGGGCAGTCGGTCACCGGGCGCGAGATCGCCCCGTGCGACGGCGAGATGGGTCTGCGCGACGAGCTGGGCGTACAGCGGTTCGTCGCTTCCCGTGTCGATGGTCCAGAGCACGGCACGAGCATACTAGTTCTATGACAACTAGAACAAACGATGTCCACGTGACGTCTTCTTGACGTCAGGAGGGGGCCGATGCCTCGATGGGGCGTCAGACAGGTAAGTGGTGCAACGCGCCATTGCGCCGCACCACTATCCTTCTTAGTGGCACGGGCCACAGACGTTCAAGTCCCGTTGCCGAATCGCAATCAGATGACGTACTCGATGAGCTGGGACGGGTCCTCGATCACTCGCGGCGCGCTGCGGGACTCGCCGTTCGAGGACGTGTCGGGCACCGGCGGGGCCGGGACCTTGTTGCGGGCGGGCACGCCCACGGCCACGGCACCGCGCGGGACGTCCTTGGTGACCACGGCGTTGGCGCCGATCTTCGCGTCGTCGCCGATCCACAGAGGCCCGAGCACCTTCGCGCCCGATCCCACCATGACCCGGTCGCCGAGCGTGGGGTGCCGCTTGCCGGGATTCATGGTGCGCCCGCCGAGGGTCACCCCGTGGAAGAGGAGGCAGTCGTCGCCGACCTCGGCCGTGGAGCCGATGACCACGCCCATGCCGTGGTCGATGAACAGCCGCCGCCCGATCCGGGCCGCCGGATGGATCTCGACACCGGTGAACAGCCGGGAGGCGAGGGACAGCAGGCGCGCCGGCATGCGTAGGCCGGGCGACTGCCACATCACGTGGGCGATCCGGTAGTGCCACACGGCGTGCACGCCCGGGTACGTCAGCATCACCGAGACGAGGGAGTCCGCCGCCGGGTCCTGGGCGCGCGCGACCTCCGCGTCCTCGCGGAGGAGGCGGAGGAACGCGCGCGCCGGGGAGTCGGACATGGGGATCAGTCCAGCAGGTCCGCGAACAGCACGGTGGACAGGTAGCGCTCGCCGAAGCTCGGGATGATGACGACGATCGTCTTGCCGGCGTTCTCCGGGCGCTTCGCGACCTGGGCGGCGGCGGCCAGGGCCGCACCGGAGGAGATGCCGACGAGCAGCCCCTCCTCGCGGGCGGCGCGCTGCGCCCACTCGACGGCCGTCTCGGCGTTGACGTCGATGACCTCGTCGTAGATCTCCGTGTCGAGGATCTCCGGGACGAAGTTCGCGCCGATGCCCTGGATCTTGTGCGGGCCGGGGGCGCCGCCGTTGAGGATGGGGGACTCCTCGGGCTCGACCGCGATGATCTGGACCTCGGGCTTGCGCTCCTTGAGGACCTGGCCGACACCCGTGATGGTGCCGCCCGTGCCGATGCCGGCCACGACGATGTCGACCTCGCCGTCCGTGTCGGCCCAGATCTCCTCGGCCGTGGTCTCCCGGTGGATCTTCGGGTTGGCCTCGTTGGAGAACTGCCGGGCCAGGACCGCGCCGGGGCGCTCCGCCGCGATCTTCTCCGCCGCCGCGACGGCGCCCTTCATGCCCTCCGAGCCGGGGGTCAGGACGAGCTCGGCGCCGTAGGCGCGCAGCAGCGCGCGGCGCTCCTTGGACATGGTCTCGGGCATCGCCAGCACGACGTGGTAGCCGCGGGCGGCACCGACGAAGGCGAGGGCGATGCCGGTGTTGCCGGAGGTGCCCTCGACGATCGTCCCGCCGGGCTGGAGCTCGCCGGAGGCCTCGGCCGCGTCGATGATCGAGACGCCGATGCGGTCCTTGACCGAGCTGGCCGGGTTGTAGAACTCGAGCTTGGCGGCGACGGTCGCCCCGGCGCCCTCGGTGAGGCGGTTGATCCGCACCAGCGGGGTCCGGCCGATGAGCTTCGTCGCGTCCTCGTAGATGGTCATGGGTGGAGGTTCCTCACTTGTCGGGTGATGCGGTGGTCGTGTCCGGTCGCCGACGGCAGGTTCTCGTCGGCCGGGGCCGTCCCGGGTGTCCAGGGGCCAGCAGGCTGCGAGCGTCGCGCGGTCGCCACGACCCCGGGGGGGTCAGGCGTGAGGCGGACGCTCTACCGACAGCAGCAGGCGGCGGGGCCGACGCACGTCGGCCGCCGCTCGGGCAGAGCGGCGGCGGAGGTGTCGGGGCCGGAGACGGGGGAGGGTGCGATGATCATCGTGCGTCCCTCCTCCTGGTGCGCGGTGTGCGGTGGCGCAGTGCTCCGGCGGGCGTCGGACGTCCCGCAGTGACGAGCCTAACCATGTGCGGTCCGATCGACAAGATCACGCTCACATATCGAGCGGTTCGATGGGTTCCAGCGGCACCCGGCGACGTCCGCCCACGCGTGCGTGGAGGGGGCCGGGACGCAGAACGGCCCCGATCACCGCGGTGACCGGGGCCGTTCCGACTCCAGCGAGCGGGCGACGGGAATCGAACCCGCGTAATCAGTTTGGAAGACTGAGGCTCTACCATTGAGCTACGCCCGCACCGGTCCGACAGCAGGTCGCGACGGCGAACCCGTCGGACGGCGGGCGCCAGCCTAGCAAAGTCGCACCCGTGCCTCCGCACGCGGTACGGCGGCGGGTGTGCCGCCGTCGCGCACTACACTGACCCACCGGACCCGCCGTCCCCGGGCGGACGGGTACCACGGGGTGTGGCGCAGCTTGGTAGCGCATCTGCTTTGGGAGCAGAGGGTCGCAGGTTCGAATCCTGTCACCCCGACCAGACAGCGAAGGGCCGTCGACCTGCGTCGTGCAGGGCCGGCGGCCCTTCACGCGTCCCCGCGGGCATCGAGGCCAGGTCAGGTGCATCCTCGGCAGATCGTGGCACCACCGCGACCAGTGCCGCGTTCAGGGACGGCCGTGTGCAAGGCTGGGTCCGAGAGCGAGGAGCGGGGTGTGGACGCAGCCGACGAGGTCCTCGGCATCGGCGACGCGGCAACGACGTACGCGACGGAGCGTGGGTCAGCCGCGCGGCCGCGTGGTGCCCAGCGAGGCGCGGACGAGCTCTCTCTTGGCGGCCCACGGCATGTGCGTGAACATCCCCCACATGGTGCGCGCCAGCTCGCCCGCTCCGGAGCCGCGGGCGAGGAGCTCGCGACGCCGAGAGGCGGGGAGGCGGCCGAAGCCCTCGAAGAGTTCCAACGTGCCCTGCGTGCTCAGCCGCAGCAGTGCGTTCAGGCCGACCTCCCGGAGGCGTTCGGCGGCGTCCATCGGGTCGGCGTCGTCCGGCACGTCCCCCTGTACGAGGGCCCGCGCGAGCTCGTCGGCGCGACGCAGCGAGTGCGCCACGGAGTAGCCGGTGATGCGGTGCCCGCCGCGTCCCGCGGTGCCGACCGCCAGGACCCCCGGCGGTGGGGGAGCGTCGCGGCCGCGCATGGGGATGCGCACGACCTCCCGGTCGAGCGGGTCCTCCACGACGGCCGGGTCGACACCGCGGGCCAGCAGGCGCCGTCGGAGCCGCGTCCGCAGCTCGGCGACGGGAAGGCCCGGCGCGGCGGCCAGGCAGGTCTCCTCGAGCAGCATCCGGCCGGCACCCACCGGGATGGCGTAGAGGAAGGTCGGGGTGGCGGTCGGTCGCTCCTGCGCCGACCAGTCGGTGCGCCAGTCCATCAGCAGCGACTCGGCACCCTGGAGGGCCGGCTCGGCAGCCTCGGCCGGCACGACGACGCCGTAGGCGGTCTGCATCGGCGCCGGGTCGTCGGGGCGCAGGCCCGCGGGTCGTGCGCCGCGCGCGTCGACGACCACCGCGGCCTCGGCGCGCAGGGCGCCGACCTGCGCGTCGTCGAGTCGTCCGGCGCGCACCTCGACGCCGTCCAGGGGCAGGGCCGTCTGCAGCGCCGCGTTGTCGAGGACGAGGTAGGCGCGCTCGAGCGGGTGCACGCCGAGGGCCCTCAGCTCGGGGTTCTCCGCGCGTGCGCGCACCACGGAGGAGGGCAGGTCGCCGAGCTCGTCGGCCCAGAGGCCGTACGTCGGCGTCCACGTCGCGGTGGGCCGCGGGTCGACCGCGATCACCGACAGGCCGTGGGCCGCGCACCGCGAGGCGAGCGCACGCCCTGCCGGGCCCAGCCCGACCACTGCCACGTCCGCCATGTCCACCTCCGGGCCACACCCTATGTCGACAGGAGATCGCCATGCCCCACCCGCACCTGATCTGGCTGCGCAGCGCCGCGACCGTGCTCATCAGCTGCGTCATCGCGCAGGCCGGCTGGGCCTCGGCCTACCTCGGCGGAGAGCCGGGCTACCTCGACCAGCACCGGGTGGGCGCCTGGGTCACCCTGGCGGTCGCCTGGCTGGCCGTCGTGGTCTACCTCGTGCTCCGGCGTGCCGCGGGTCCGGTCAACGTGGCGCTGGCCGTGGCGGTGGCGGTGCTGGTGACCGTGCAGTTCACCCTCGGTCGGCTCGGCGGGGACCTGCGGGCGCTGCACATCTTCGTCGGCGTGCTGCTCGCGGTGCTCGTGACGGCGCTGACGTCGTGGACCTACCGTCACCGGCTGCCGGAGGAGGTGGCCGGCAGCTCCAGCTCCAGCCCCCGCAGCGTGTAACCCTCGATGAGGTCGTCCCAACCCACCTCGGGCTCCCGCACGAGACGCGGTGAGCGTGCCAGGAGCCGGGTGAGCAGCACGTCGGACTCCAGGATCGCCAGCGGCTGGCCCGGGCACTTGTGGGCGCCGTCGCCGAAGCTGAGCCCCGCGGCGTTGACGCCGCGCGGCAGGGAGCGACCCGGGCACAGGTCCAGGCCGTCCTCGTCCGGAGCCTGCGCCTGCGGGTCGGCGTTGGCGGACCGGACGCACACGTCGACGAGGTCGCCGGCCTCGATCGTCCACGAGCCGTCGCCGTCGGTGACGCCGATCGGGTCCTGCGCGCGCCGGTACAGGTGCCCGACGACCGGCTCCAGCCGGATGATCTCGTGCAGGATCGCGAAGCGCTCCTCCTGCCCCGCGACCGCATAGCGCGCGCGCAGGGCGTCGTCGCGCAGCAGGTGCCAGGCGGCCATCGTCACGAACTCGCGCGTGGTCACCATGCCGGCCGTGCCGTAGGTGACGCACTCGACGAGGATGTCGACGTCGGTGTAGCCCTCGTCGACCAGGTGGCTGATGATGTCGTCGCGGCTCTCGCGGCGGCGCTCCCGGATGGCCGGGCGCACGTCCGCCAGGAAGAACCGCCCGATCGGCAGCAGCCCGTTGAACGCCGCCCGCATCCACTGGCGTCGGGTGCGGCCCAGGTCGCGGCGGGTGATGTCGAAGGGCGGCTGGCGGAAGAAGCTCACCAGGCGGCGCGACATCCGCGGCACCGACGACTCGGTCAGCCCCACCACCTCGGCGGTGACCTCGACGGTGTAGTGCAGCGCGAGCTCGTCGAGCTCCAGGCGGCCGCCCGGCTTGGTCTCCCCGAGCAGGCGGTCGGCGCACTCCTCCATCTGCGCGGTGTAGCGCTCGGCCACGACCACGGGCGCGAAGAAGCGGGCGACCTTGCGGCGCTGCTCGTCGTGCAGCGGCCCGTCGGAGACGAGGATCGGGTGGTGCTTGAGCCGGCCCTGGGGGATCGCCTCCGCGGTGAAGCCGGCCTGGGTCGTGGCGTGCCGGGCGCGCAGCACCTGCCGGGCGGCCTCCAGCGACCGGATACGCCACACGGTGCTCACCCCGGGGCTGCCGTCGGCGCCCTGCCGCTCCACGCGGGGTGAGCTCGGCTCGTCCGGGCGCACGGCCCGCCGTCGCGCCGTCATCGCCGCCCGACGGGGAGGCGGTCACGCACGGACCGTGCCGCGCGGGCCACGGCAGCGCCCGCCGCCGACAGGTCCGGTCGACGCCGCAGCACGCCCTGCAGCGGGACGGTCCAGACGTCCTCGCCCCGCACGCCCCAGCCCTGCAGCAGGTGGTTGGCCGCGAGCACACCGGTCACGGCGGCGCGTTCCATGAGGGCGATCGGCCAGTCGACGCGCAGGCCGTCCCCGGCCAGGGCCAGGCCCGGGTACGGGGTGTCGACGGTCAGCCGGTCGCGCCACGGGCCCGTGCCGACCAGGCCGCAGTCGTCCTCGACGAGGAGCTCCTCGTGGACCGCCTGCAGGGTGCGCGTCTCGGGGTAGACCTCGTGCAGCGCGTCGAGGAGCCGGGTGCGCAGCCGCTCGGTGTCCAGCCCGCGCGGCCCGTCGCCGGCCAGGTCGGGATCCCGCTCGGGGTCGACGGCGTAGCCGTGCAGCTCCACGACCGAGCCCCCGTGCTCACGGCTCCAGTCGGCCGCTCCCTGCTCGAAACGCTCCAGGACGGTGACGTTGTCGAGCAGGTCGTAGCCGCTGGTGCCCAGGAACGCCTCCCGCTCCGGCGCGACCGTGCCGTCCAGCCACAGCCGCAGCACCGCGAAGGGCGGGGCGTTGCGGCCCGCGGCCACCCGGCGGTGCCAGTCCTGGCGCTCCGGGGTCCCGGCGCCGCCGTCCGCCTCGTCGGCCAGCGGCGCCAGCAGCTCACGGGTCACCCGCGGATCGGTGGCGACCACGACCGCGTCCGCGGTGAGGTCCCCGGAGGTGGCGTGCACGTGCCACGTGCCGTCCTCGGCCCGCGCCAGCGCCTCCGCGCGGGTGCCGGTGCGGACGTCGACGCCCAGCCCGGCGAGGTAGCGGCCGAGCGGGGCCCACAACGCGGTGTCGTAGTCGTCGTCCGGGACGTCGAAGAGCAGACCCTCCGACGACCCCGCGAAGTAGGTGTGGAACATGCCCACCAGCTCGCCGGCTCCGAAGTCGGTCGGATGGGCGAAGAAGGACCGGGCGAACACCTCCAGGGCGAGGTGCCGTGCGCCCTCGGGGAAGCGCAGGCGGTCGAGGAAGTCCTGGGCGGACTCGCCGTCGTAGCGCTCGTGGCTCGCGGGGTAGGAGACCGAGACGAGCTCGACGGCGCTGGGCAGGTGCACCTTGGGCAGCGCCGAGACGGGGAAGGTGGGGCTCCGGACGACGAAGGCCGCGAGGTTGACCGGCGGCGTCAGCGGCAGCGCCGCGAAGCTGTCGGTGAGGCCGTCGCCGCGGCGCAGCGGGTAGTCCGCGACGGGCACCAGGTGGTCGAGCTCCGGGTCGGAGCGGCGCAGCAGCGCGCGCAGCGTGTAGTACTGCCGGAAGAAGGCGTGGAAGCCGCGGCTCATCGTGCGGCCGTCGCCGTCCGCGGGCCCCTCCGGGTCCTCGGCGTGCTCCTGGACGGGCCACGCGCGGACCCGGCCGCCGAGCTGGTCGCAGGCCTCGAGCAGCGTGACCCGCGCACCCCGCTCGGCCAGGATCGCGGCCGCGGCGAGGCCGGCGATGCCGCCCCCGACGACGACGACGTGCTGGTCGTCGGCGACGCGCTCGGCGCCGGGTGCGGCCGGGTGGAGGACGGCCGCGCCGTCGCGGCCGGGCGGGACGGGGCGGGTCATGTCAGGTCCTTCTCGGGTCGGCGGGCCAGGACGGTGTGCAGGATGCCCCGCTGCCATCCCGTGCCGGTGCGCCAGCGGATGTCGGTGAGGCCGGCCCGCTCGAGGCGGGCCTGGAGCTGGGCGGTGCTGTCGTTGTCGACGACGCTGCGCCACAGGTAGCGGTAGATCGACGGGTTGCCGCGCAGGACGACGGCCAGGGGCATGACGAGCGCCCAGCAGACGGCGGTCCAGACGACCTGGGCCACGCGGTCGCCCTTGACGTGGTAGTCCTGCAGCGTGACCCAGCCGCCGGGCCGCACCTCGTCGCGGATCGCGGCCACGACCTCGTCGCGCTGGTCCTCGGGCACGTTGCGCAGGAGGTAGGCGGCGAACGCGCCGTCCGCGTCCCGCTGGCCGTGGTCGCTCGCCACCTCGGGCAGGGCCTGGGCGAACGCCTGCACGAACCGCACACCCTGCGGCCAGGCCTTGGCCCGGGCGCGGCTCAGCATCCCGGCGGAGGCGTCCAGCCCGACGACGCGGGCGTCCTCGCCGGCCGCGTCGAGCACGGCGCGCGTCGACAGCCCGGAACCGCACCCCAGGTCCCAGAGCACGAGCGGCTCCTCGCGGGAGCGCCGCGGCAGCAGCGAGACCATCTCGCGCGCCGCGGCGTGCAGGGCGTCGTGGTAGCCCGGGTTGAGCCGGGTCAGCAGGTCGTAGCGGTCGGCGGCGCGGTCGAACTCGTCGGCGAGCTGCGCTCCGCGCGTCTCGACATGGCCTACGGCGGCGGGGCGTTTGCGTAGCACGGGCTCAGCCTACGGCGTCGGTCCGTGATGTCCGGGCTCCTGCGGACGTGTCCGGTTCACGGTCCGCGACCTCCTCAGGCGAGCAGGACGAGCAGCAGCGCGCCCAGGGCGAGCAGGCTCGTGGCGGCGCAGACGGTCACGATCCGCCGCCCGTGCCGCAGGCGGGGAACCTCCTGCTCCAGACCGGTCCGCGTGTGGCGGGCGTGACGCGCGGTGAACCACCAGCCCGGCGTGACGAGCACGAGGGCGACGACGGCGGCCGCGGCCAGGGCCTCGGCGCCCTGGACGGTGGGGAAGGCGTGGATCGCCACGAGCGTGGCGGCGGCGAAGGAGATCAGGGTCCGGCGCCACGCGAGCGCCGTGCGCTCGGCCCAGCGGCCCGGGACCTCCGGCCCCGCCGGATCCTGCGCGGTGGGGGAGCTCATCGCAGGAGCAGCGCGAGCAGCAGGAGCACGCCGACGACGGCCATCGTCGCGACGAGGACGAACCCGGTCGTCGCGCCGGGCAGCTCGGCGCTCAGGCGCATCGCCCGCTCGGTGCGTGCCCACTCGACAGCGGCCACCAGGGGGACGGCGACACCGGCGAGCAGCAGCACCACCGCCGCGGTGAGCCGCAGGTGCGGCTCCATCGGCAGGTCGAGGGCCTCCAGAGCCGTTCCCGCCGCGATGAGGCCCAGCGAGGTGCGGATCCAGGCCAGCAGGGTCCGTTCGTTCGCCAGCGAGAAGCGCGCGTCCGGCTCGTCGCCTCGGGCGTAGACCCACCGCGGGAAGCGTTCCGTGCGCGGACGCCCGGCGTCGCGGCGCTCGTCCGAGGTGTTCTCGTGCGGCATGGTCGACGTGGCCTCCGGGTCGGGAGCGGGGTGCCCGGCCATCGTGGCACCCGGACGGTCCACCGGCGCGGGGTGCCGCACCGCTGGACCGTCGCGACCGCTAGGGTCGACGTCGTGACCGTGCCGAACGACCCGTACGCCGCACCCGACGGCGGCGAGCACCCGCAGCAGCGCCCGACGCGGCCGGTGCCGCCGCACTCGTCGGCCACGCCCGCCGCACCGCCGTCGTACCCGAGCCCCGCCGGTCCGGCGCCGGGCCATCCCGGCGCCGGCTGGCACTACCCGGTGCGCCGCACCAACGGCCTGGCGGTCGCCTCGTTGGTCCTGGGCATCCTGTGGCTCGGCTGGGTCGGCAGCGTCCTGGCCGTCGTGTTCGGTCACGTGGCGTTGAGACAGATCAGCAACGCGCCCCCGCACGCCCCGCAGGAGGGCCGTGGCATCGCGATCGCCGGCGTCGTGCTCGGGTGGGTCGGCGTCGCGACGCTCGGTCTCATGATGCTCTTCCTCGTCCCCGTCGCCCTGGCGCCGGTCGGCCTCTGAGGGCCGTCTCCCGGGGGGCGGGGCGCCACACCGTGGGGTGTGCCACTGGACGGGCGGTGTCGTCCCCTGGGGCGCGTGGCGTATGATCGTCGGGTTGCCCGTGCGCCCGTCCTCCGGGCGTGGTTCGACAAGCATCGCAAGCATCCCCGCGCCGCAGCACACCGCGCCGGCCCGCTCCGGCACGACGCGCGCGCACGCACCCGACAGTTGGAGACCATCGAAGTGAAGAGCGCCGTCGAGACCCTGGAGCCCACCAAGGTCAAGCTGACCGTCGAGGTGGAGTACGACGAGCTCAAGCCGAGCATCGACCACGCCTACAAGCACATCGCGGAGCAGGTGAACATCCCCGGCTTCCGCAAGGGCAAGGTCCCCCCGCGCATCATCGACCAGCGCGTCGGCTGGGGTGCCGTCATCGAGCACGCCGTCAACGAGGGCCTCTCCGGTTTCTACCGCGACGCCGTCAGCGCCGAGGAGCTGCGCCCGCTGGGTCAGCCCGAGGTCGAGGTCACCGGGATCCCCGAGAAGGCCGGCGAGGGCCAGCTCGAGTTCGTGGCCCACGTCGAGGTCCGTCCTGAGCTGGAGCTGCCCGAGCTGTCCGCCATGGAGCTGACCGTCGACTCCACCGAGGTCTCCGACGAGGACGTGGCCGAGCGCCTCGACTCGCTGCGCGAGCGCTTCGGCACCCTCGTGGGCGTCGACCGTCCGGCCGTCGAGGGCGACTACGTCGTCATCGACCTCAAGGCCGTCGTCGGCGACGAGGAGGTCGACTCGGTCTCCGGCGTCTCCTACCAGATCGGTGCCGGCAACATGCTGGACGGCCTGGACGAGGCCCTCACCGGTCTCTCCGCCGACGAGACCACCACCTTCACCACCAACCTCGCGGGTGGCGACCACCAGGGCGAGGAGGCGACCGTCACGGTGACCGCCACCTCCGTCAAGGAGCGCGAGCTGCCCGAGGCGGACGACGACTTCGCCCAGATGGCCTCGGAGTTCGACACCCTCGAAGAGCTCAAGGCGGACCTGCGCGAGCAGGTCGCGTCGTCGAAGTCCTCCAACCAGGCCGTCGCCGCCCGCGACGCCCTGCTGGAGAAGCTGCTGGACGCCGTCGAGGTGCCGGTGCCGTCCGGTGTCGTCGAGGCCGAGGTGAACCGTCACCTCGAGCAGGAGGGTCGTCTCGAGGACGACGAGCACCGCGCCGAGGTCACCGAGGACGCCACCAAGGCGATCAAGAACCAGATCCTGCTCGACACCCTCGCCGAGAAGCTTGAGGTCCAGGTGGGCCAGGGCGAGCTGATCGAGTACCTGGTGCAGGCCTCGCAGCAGTACGGCATGGAGCCGCAGCAGTTCATCCAGACCCTCGACCAGTCCGGTCAGATCCCGGCCATGGTCGGCGAGGTCGCCCGGTCCAAGGCGCTCGCCGTCGCCCTGCGCGACATCGAGGTCAAGGACTCCGAGGGCAACGTCGTCGACCTGACCGAGTTCATCGGTTCCGAGGAGGACGACGAGGCCGCTGCGGCCGCCACCGAGGCGGCGCAGTCCGAGATCGCCGATGCGGAGTCCGGCGACTCCGCGGCGTCGGCCGACTCGCCCGACTCGGCGGACTCCGGCGAGTCCGCGGACGAGGCCACCAAGGCCTGACGGTCCCGCACCGCACGACGACGGCCCGTACCTTCCGCGCGGAGGGTGCGGGCCGTCGTCGTCCCCGGGCCGTCCGGAGGGCCCCGGCGCCTGTGCGCCTGCAGCGAAACCGGCGCTTCCCGGGACTCTGCGGGCACCCGGTGCACGTTAGGGTCGAGCGACAGCGAAGCGAAGGAGACGGACGTGAACGACTTGCTGCAGATGGGTGACGTGGCACCGCAGGCCCGCGCCGAGGGCCAGGGCTTCGGCCTCAACGACTCCATCTACAACCGGCTCCTCAAGGAGCGCATCATCTGGCTGGGTTCGGAGGTGCGCGACGACAACGCGAACGCCATCTGCGCCCAGATGATGCTGCTCGCGGCGGAGGACCCCGAGAAGGACATCTACCTCTACATCAACTCCCCGGGCGGCTCGATCACGGCCGGCATGGCGATCTACGACACCATGCAGTTCATCCAGCCCGACGTCGCCACCGTCGCGATGGGGATGGCTGCCTCGATGGGCCAGTTCCTGCTGTCCTCCGGCGCGAAGGGCAAGCGCTACATCACGCCGCACGCCCGCGTGCTGATGCACCAGCCCTCCGGCGGCGTCGGCGGCACCGCGACCGACGTGCGGATCGGTGCCCAGCTGATCATGCACATGAAGAAGGTGCTCGCGGAGCTCACGGCCGAGCAGACCGGCCAGCCGCTCGAGAAGATCCTCAAGGACAACGACCGCGACAGCTGGTTCACGGCCGACGAGGCGCTCGAGTACGGCTTCGTGGACCGCGTCGTCGCCAACGCTTCCTCGGTGTCCGGGGGCGGCGGCACGACCGCCGAGTGACCCGACCACGGTCGACCGAGACCCCAGCTGATTTCCCACCGAGGAGAACCATGAGCTACTCCGCCGAGTACCAGTTCGCCGAGCGGGCCGCGCGTCTCGCCGGCGACGCCGCCCGCCCGGGCGGGATCGCGCTGCCGCACGGCGCCCCGTCGTCGCGGTACGTCCTGCCGCAGTTCGAGGAGCGCACGCCGTACGGCTTCAAGCGCCAGGACCCGTACACCAAGCTGTTCGAGGACCGCATCATCTTCATGGGCGTCCAGGTCGACGACGCGTCGGCCGACGACATCATGGCCCAGCTGCTCGTCCTGGAGTCCCAGGACCCGGACCGCGACGTGATGATCTACATCAACTCCCCGGGCGGCTCCTTCACCGCGATGACCGCCCTGTACGACACGATGCAGTTCATCAAGCCCCAGATCCAGACCGTCTGCCTCGGGCAGGCGGCCTCGGCGGCGGCCGTGCTGCTCGCCGCCGGGCAGCGGGGCAAGCGTCTCGCGCTGCCCAACGCCCGGGTGCTGATCCACCAGCCCGCGATGGAGGGTGGCGGTTACGCCCAGGCGTCCGACATCGAGATCCACGCCAACGAGCTCATCCGGATGCGCGAGTGGCTGGAGGAGGCGTTGGCGCACCACACGGGCAAGCCCGTGCAGGAGATCCGCGACGACATCGAGCGCGACAAGATCCTCACCGCCGCCCAGGCCCAGGAGTACGGCCTGGTGGACCAGGTCCTCGACTCCCGCAAGCCCGCTCAGCTCGGTGTCTGAGCAGCCGGTTCACCGGTGACGACACCGCTCGCGACCCGGGTGCCGACCGTCGTGTCGGCACCCGGGTCGCGCCACACCGGAGTTCTCGGCTGACAACCGGGCCCGGGTGGTGTGGAATGGTCGGAGACGCGCACGAGAACAAGGAGGCCCGCGGTGGCGAGAATCGGTGACGGTGCAGACCTGCTCAAGTGCTCCTTCTGCGGGAAGTCGCAGAAGCAGGTCAAGAAGCTCATCGCTGGGCCGGGTGTGTACATCTGCGACGAGTGCATCGACCTGTGCAACGAGATCATCGAGGAAGAGCTCGGTGAGACCACGGAGCTGGGGCTGACCGAGCTGCCGAAGCCGCGAGAGATCTTCGACTTCCTCGAGCAGTACGTCATCGGCCAGGAGCCGGCCAAGCGGGCCCTGGCCGTCGCGGTCTACAACCACTACAAGCGCGTGCAGGCGGCGCCGGCGGCGAAGGACGACCAGGACGCGGTGGAGATCGCCAAGTCCAACATCCTGCTCATCGGCCCCACGGGGACGGGCAAGACGTACCTGGCGCAGACGCTCGCGAAGATGCTCAACGTCCCGTTCGCCATCGCCGACGCCACGGCGCTCACCGAGGCCGGGTACGTGGGCGAGGACGTCGAGAACATCCTCCTCAAGCTCATCCAGGCCGCCGACTACGACGTCAAGAAGGCCGAGACCGGCATCATCTACATCGACGAGATCGACAAGGTGGCCCGCAAGGCCGAGAACCCGTCGATCACGCGGGACGTCTCGGGCGAAGGCGTGCAGCAGGCGCTCCTGAAGATCATCGAGGGCACCAGCGCGTCGGTGCCCCCGCAGGGCGGGCGCAAGCACCCGCACCAGGAGTTCATCCAGATCGACACCTCGAACGTGCTGTTCGTCGTCGCCGGAGCGTTCGCGGGTCTGGACGACATCATCGCCTCGCGGGCGCGGCAGCGCGGGATCGGCTTCTCCGCCCCGATGGAGTCGACCACCGACGTCGACCTCTTCTCGGAGGTCCGGCCCGAGGACCTGCACAAGTACGGACTGATCCCCGAGTTCATCGGTCGACTGCCCGTGATCTCCTCCGTCTCGCCGCTCGACCGAGACGCCCTGGTGCGCATCCTCAGCGAACCGCGCAACGCCCTGGTCAAGCAGTACCAACGCATGTTCGAGATCGACGGCGTGCGCCTGGAGTTCGCCGACGACGCGATCGACGCGATCGCCGAGCAGGCGCTCCTGCGCGGGACGGGTGCACGCGGGCTGCGCGCGATCATGGAGGAGGTCCTCCAGCAGGTGATGTTCGACGTGCCGAGCCGCGACGACGTCGAAGGGGTGGTCATCACCCGCGAGGTCGTCGAGGAGAACGTCAACCCGACGATCGTGCCGCGGTCCTCCGGTCCCGTGCGCAACCGCAAGTCCGCCTGATCGCACCGCCTCGGACGGCCGGCGGCCACATCGTGGCCGGGCCGTCGCGCTGACGTCGACGCCCGTAGGATCGAGCCATGGCTGAGCCCTTCGACGAAGCGCCCGTGCCCGAGACCGGTCGTGCGCTGCCGACCGAGATCCTCGGCCTGCGCAGCACGATCGACAACATCGACGCGGCCCTGGTGCACCTGCTCGCTGAGCGGTTCCGGGCGACGCAGCGCGTCGGGGAGCTCAAGGCCACCGAGGGGCTGCCGCCGGCGGACCCGCAGCGTGACCGTCAGCAGATCGACCGTCTGAAGGCCATCGCCTCGGGCGCCGGGCTCGACCCCGAGTTCGCCGAGCAGTTCCGCCACTTCATCGTCTCCGAGGTGATCCGCCGCCACGAGCGCATCGCGGCCGAGCACGCCGCCGCCGGGCGTGCCGACGAGGTACCACCCCTGGACACCTACAGTTGAAGAGGTGGCGGCTTCTGAGCCGCCCGAGCACCTCGCCGCGCCCGGCCCCGGTTCACGGCGGACCTGCGCCCCTCCGTGCATCGCCCCTGGTGAGAAGGCCTTTTCGCCATCGCGGATGCGCACTGCGCCGATCCGGAGCAGGCTGGAGGTTCACAGTCGACGGACCCGAGGGGGAACTGCATGAAGATCGATTGGCTCAAGCCCTTGGTCGGCCGCCCCGGCCCGTTCGCGACCGTCTATCTCGACGCCACGCGTTCGGTCGAAGCCGGTGACAAGGATGTGGCGAACCGCTGGCGCTCCGTGCGCCGTTCGCTCGCCAAGCAGGGTGCCACGGACCAGGTCCTCAACGACCTGGACGACGCCGTGGACCGCCCGACGTGGGTGCACGGGCCGCACGGTCGAGTGCTCATCGCCGACGACGAGGGTGTTCTCGTCGACCGGGTGCTGAAGGAGCCGCCGCCGGTGATGGCGGGTGTCTGGCACCGCGTGCCGAGCCTGCTGCAGGCGGCACGCTCGGCCGACGAGGAGGTGGACGCGCTGGTCGTCGCCGTCGACCGGCTGGGGGCCGACTTCTTCCCGGTGGGGTCCGACGGGTTCCCGTCCGGGGACAAGGAGACGTTCGAGGGCCCCGACGACGAGGTGTCGAAGACCTCGAGCACCTCGACGAAGCGGTCGGTGATCGAGTCGCGGGCCGAGGACTCCTGGCACCGCAACGCCGAGGCGATGGCCGGCGAGATCGACCGCCGCGTGGCCGCCTCCCGACCGGAGATCCTGCTGCTCACCGGCGACGTGAGGGCTGTGAGCATGGTCCGGGACGCGCTCGGCCAGCAGGCGGCTCAGCTGACCGTCGAGGTGTCCGGCGGCGGCCGGGACGACGGTGTGCACGCGGGGCACTTCGCCGAGACCGTCGCCGAGGCGCTGGACTCGTTCCGGGAGCGCCGCCGCGAGGCGGTGCTGGCCGCGCTGCGTGAGGGCCTGGGCCGTGAGTCCGGTGCCGTCACGAGCATCGGTGACGTCGCCCAGGTGCTGGCCCGTGGCCAGGTGAAGCAGCTCGTGCTCTCCGAGGAGCTTGCGGACGACGCGGCCCGGGCGCTGCACGCGTGGGTCGACGGTTCGGTCGACGAGCCCGGGCTCGGTGGGCTGCTCAACGGTTTCCAGCTCTGGATCGGACCGGACCCGATGCACATCGCGGCCTCGCGGACCGAGCTCGACGGGGTCGGGGACCTCGAGGAGCTCCCGGCCGCGACGGCCCTGCTGCGTGCCGCCATCGGCCAGGACGCCGGGCTGGTCTTCGCGCCGACCGGGTCGGTCGAGCTGCGCGACGGCGTCGCGGCGACGCTGCGCTGGGACGACGGCGGCACGCCGCACGAGTCGGCGGCCACGATGAGCGGCGACGACGGACGGGTCTCCATGGCCCACTGAGAGGTCGCACGACAAGGCCCCGGCACCCTGGGAAGGGTGCCGGGGCCTCGTGCTGTCGCGGGTGTCCGCGGAGGAGCGCCCGGGGGCTCAGCCGCGCGGCTTCTTGACCGGCGGCTCGCCGAGCTCGTGGTCGACCACGACGATGCCGCCCTGGACGTCCGGGTCGCCCTGGCCGTCGGTGGCCTCGACGAGCTCGAGGGGCCCGGTGACCCGGCCGGCGCCGCGCAGGTCCACCACGGCGGACTCGACGCCCGGGAGCAGGTGCGCGGGCACGGCCACCGTCCCGGACAGGATCGGGGTCTTCATGGAGACCTTGGCAGCCGACTTCAGCTTGCGCAGCGCCGCCAGCGCGTGGCCCGCGGCGGTCAGGGCGGTCGGGTCGACGCCGGCCGCGGCGTCGCGCAGCGGCCGGGCCGTCGGCCACTCCGCGCGGTGCACGGACCCGCTGCGCCACCAGGACCAGACCTCCTCGGTGGCGAACGGGATGAACGGCGCCAGCAGGCGGAGCATGACGTCCAGCGCGATCGCCAGCGCCGTGCGGGCCGAGAGCGTGTCGGCGGTCACCGTGCCGTCGGCGCCGTAGGCGCGGTCCTTGACGAGCTCGAGGTAGTCGTCGCAGAACGCCCAGAAGTACGACTCGGTCAGCTCCAGGGCCCGGGTGTGGTCGTAGGACTCGAGCGCCGTGGTCGCCTGGTCGACGACGTCGGCCAGCCCGGCCAGCATGGCGCGGTCCAGGTCGACGGTCACGGCCCCGGGGTCCAGAGCGATCTCGCCCGCACCGGTCTCCGGGTCGACGCCGAAGGTCAGCGCGAACTTCGAGGCGTTGAGCACCTTGATCGCCAGGCGCCGGCCGATCTTCATCTGACCGATCTCGAACGCCGCGTCCGTCCCGAGGCGTGCCGCGGCCGCCCAGTACCGCACGGCGTCGGACCCGTGCTGCTCCAGCAGGTCCATCGGGGTGACGACGTTGCCCTTGGACTTGGACATCTTCTTGCGGTCCGGGTCGAGGATCCAGCCGCTGATGGCCGCGTGCTTCCAGGGCAGCACGCCGCACTCGAGGTGCGAGCGCACGACCGAGGAGAACAGCCAGGTGCGGATGATGTCCTGGCCCTGCGGGCGGAGGTCCATGGGGAAGACGCGGTCGAACAGGTCGGCGTCGCGCTCCCAGCCGGAGACGATGAGCGGCGTCAGCGAGGACGTCGCCCAGGTATCCATCACGTCGTTGTCGCCGACGAACCCGCCCGGTACCCCGCGCTGGGACTCGTCGTAGCCGGCCGGGGCCTGCGACGTCGGGTCCACCGGGAGCTCGGCCTCGGACGGCGTGATGAGGCGGTCGTGGTCGACGTCGCCGTGCTCGTCGACGCCGTACCAGACCGGCACCGCCACGCCGAAGAACCGCTGCCGGGAGATGAGCCAGTCACCGTTGAGGCCGTTGACCCAGTTCTCGTAGCGGACCCGCATGAAGTCGGGGTGGAAGTCCAGCTCCTTGCCCCGTCCGAGCAGCTCGGCCTTCAGGTCGCGCCGGGTCCCGTCGGCGTTCCACTCGCGACCGCCGTTGCGGATGTACCACTGGCGCGAGGTGACGATCTCGAGCGGCTTGTCGCCCTTCTCGTAGAAGTTCGTCATGCGCTGGGTCGGGGTCGGCTCGCCGTCCAGGTCGCCGGACTCGCGCAGCGCGTCCACGACGGCGGTGCGGGCGCTGAACGACGTCTTGCCGGCCAGTCCCTCGGCGTAGAGGTCGGCGCCGGGGCCGCCGGCGATCCACTCGGGCGTCTCGCGGGCGAGCCGGCCGTCCCGGCCGATCACCGAGCGGGTCGGCAGCTGCAGCTCGCGCCACCACTGCACGTCGGTCAGGTCGCCGAAGGTGCAGCACATGGCGATGCCGGCACCCTTGTCCATCGCGGCGGCGTGGTGGGCCAGCACGGGCACCTCGACGCCGAACAGCGGCGAGGTGACCGTGGTGCCGAACAGGTGCTGGTAGCGCTCGTCGTCCGGGTGGGCGATGAGGGCCACGACGGACGGCACCAGCTCGGGGCGGGTCGTCTCGATGTGGACCGGCTCGCCGCCGTCGCGGTGGAACGCGACGCGGTGGTAGTGGCCGGGGTACTCCCGGGCCTCGAGCTCGGCCTGGGCCACGGCCGTCTGGAACGTGACGTCCCACAGCCCGGGCGCCTCGGCCTGGTAGGCCTCGCCCCGGTCCAGGTTGCGCAGGAACGCCCGCTGGGAGGCCGCGCGCGAGGTCGAGTCGATGGTCTGGTACGTCTGCGACCAGTCCACGGACAGGCCGAGCAGGCGCCACAGCTCCTCGAACTGGCGCTCGTCGTCGGCGGTGAGCTCCTCGCAGAGCTCGATGAAGTTGCGGCGGCTGATCGGCACCTGGTCCGCCGGCTTCACCTTCTTGCCCTCGGTGCCCTGGTGGGGCGGGGTGAAGTCGGGGTCGTAGGGCAGCGACGGGTCGCAGCGCACGCCGTAGTAGTTCTGCACGCGGCGCTCGGTGGGCAGGCCGTTGTCGTCCCACCCCATCGGGTAGAAGACCTCCTTGCCGCGCATGCGCTGGAACCGGGCGACGACGTCGGTGTGGGTGTAGCTGAAGACGTGGCCCACGTGCAGCGAGCCGGAGACGGTCGGGGGCGGGGTGTCGATCGAGAAGATCTGGTCGCGGGTGGCCGACCGGTCGAAGGCGAACGTGCCCTCGGCGGCCCACCGCTCGTCGAACTTCTGCTCCAGACCGTCCGTGCTGACCTTGTCCGGTACCTCCCTGACCACCGCGCGCACGACGTCGGCTACCTGCTCGGCCTGGCTGCCGGAGGTCGCGTTCGCTGCGGGGGTCTGTGCGGGCGCGGCGGGCGCCCCGGGGTTCGGGAAGTCGCTCATGGTGCCTCATTGTCCCAGATCCCCCGGGGCGGGCGGACGCCCGCCCGACACGGGGGAACGCGGGGTGGGGCGTGGTGCTCGAGCGGCACGACTGGCTAGGGTCGGGCCCATGAGCGTGAGGGGTCACGTCGACGTCCTGCGGCGGTTCAACCGGAGCTACACCCAGCGGGTGGGCGTGCTGGAGGAGTCCTTCCTGGGCCTGGGCATGGCGCTCGGCACCGCGAGGCTGCTGTACGAGATCGGCGCCGCCCCGGACACGACCCGCGCCCTGCGCGCGCGGCTCGGCCTGGACCGCGAGTACCTGCGTCGGTTGCTGCGTCGGCTGCAGGAGGAGGGGCTGGTGAGCGTCGCGCCCGACCCGGAGGATCCGCGCCGTCGGCGGGTCACCCTGACGCCGGCGGGCCGTACCGCCTGGGAGGAGCTCGACCGACGCTCCGACGAGCGGGCCCGTCGGCTCGTCGACCCGCTCACCGCGCGGCAGCGTGCCCGGCTCTCGGCGGCGCTCGGCGAGGCGGACCTCCTCGTCCGCGCCGCCACCGTCGATCTGGTGACGGTCGCGCCGGACGATCCCGTCGCGCGGCGGGCCGTGCTCGCGTTCTTCGCGGAGGTCGGCGACCGTATCGGCGGCACCGCGGTGTTCGACGTCGACGCCGCGCTCGCCGCGGACGCCGAACGGCTCGTCCCGCCGCTCGGCGGGTTCGTCGTCGCCGCCTCCGGCGGGGACCCGGTCGCCTGCGGGGGTGTCCAGGACCTGGGGGACGGTGTCGCCGAGATCAAGCGGATGTGGGTCGACCCCGCGTGGCGCGGTGCGGGGCTCGGCTCGCGACTGCTGCGCCGCCTGGAGGACCTCGCGGTCGAGCTCGGGCACAGGGAGGTCGTGCTCGACACGAACGGGGTCCTCGGCGATGCGGTCGTGATGTCCGAGGAGGCCGGCTACCGGCAGGTCCAGCGCTACGACGACGACCCGTCCGCGACGCACGTCTTCGCCAAGGACCTGACCACGTGATGTCCGCGGCGGCGTATGGTCGTCCCCATGGCAGCTTCGAAGGACTTGACCGTCGGCTACGCCGCGATGCTCGAGCAGTTCCACCCCACCGACGTGGTCGACTACTCGGCCTACGCCGAGGAGCACGGATTCGACGGCGTGATGGCCGCCGACCACTTCCAGCCCTGGGTGCCGCAGCAGGGGGAGGCCGCGTTCGTGTGGAACGTGCTGACCGCCCTCGGCGAGCGCACACGCGGTGACATCGGTCCGGGGGTGACCTGCCCGTCGTTCCGGTTCCACCCGGCGATGGTGGCGCAGGCCTCGGCGACCCTCGCCGCGATGTACCCCGGTCGGCACTGGCTCGGGCTGGGCTCCGGCGAGGCGCTCAACGAGCACGTCACCGGCGGCTACTGGCCGGAGGCGCCGGAGCGCATCAACCGGATGTTCGAGGCCATCGACATCATCAAGAAGCTCTTCGCCTCCGGCGTCGAGGGCAAGGACGTCAAGCACTCCGGGCAGTTCTACAAGATGGAGTCCACGCGGTTGTGGACCATGCCCGAGGTCCCGCCGGAGATCCTCGTCGCCACCGCCGGGCCGATCACGGCCAAGCGGGCCGGCAAGCACGCGGACGGCCTCATCACGGTGGGGGCGCCGCTGGAGAAGATCGAGATGCTGTTCGGCCGGTTCGACGCGGGCGTCAAGGAGTCCGGTCGGGACGCCTCGACGATGCCGAAGGTCCTCCAGGTGCACATGTCCTGGGCGGAGACCGACGAGGAGGCCATGGCCAACGCCATGACCGAGTGGCCGAACGGCGGCATGAAGTTCCCCAAGGCCGACATCCGGTCGCCGCACGACTTCGCCCAGATGGCCAAGCTGGTCCGCCCCGAGGACTTCTCCGGGCGCATGGTGGTCTCCGCCGACCCGGACGAGCACCGCCAGGCCATCCAGCAGTACGTCGACCTCGGGTTCGACCGCATCTACCTGCACAACGTGGGCCGGAACCAGAAGCAGTGGATCGAGGTCTTCGGGCGCGAGGTGCTGCCGAAGCTGGTCCGGTGACCGGTCCCGACGACGCGGCGCACGGCGCCACGGCCCTGCTCGACGGCGCCCGGATGATGCTCTGGGCGCCGCCGGGCCTGGGCGAGGTCCGCCCGGGCGACGATCTCGCCCTGCTGGTCGGCGACCTGCTGGCGGCCGACGCCGACCGGACCGGTGACGCCCTCGCCGAGGGTGACGTCGTCGTCGTCACGTCGAAGATCGTCTCCAAGGCCGAGGGGCGCGTGGTGCGCGCCGCGGACCGCGAGCAGGCGATCACCGACGAGACCGTGCGGGTCGTCGCCACGCGCGAGCGGCCGGACGGCCTGCCACCGCTGCGGATCGTCGAGAACCGGCTCGGGCTGGTGATGGCCGCCGCCGGGGTCGACGCCTCGAACACGCCCGACGGCACCGTGCTGCTGCTGCCCAAGGACCCGGACGCCACCGCGCGCTCGGTGCGGGCGGGGCTGCGGGCACGGTACGGGCTGGACCGGCTCGGCGTCGTCGTCACCGACACCGCGGGGCGCCCGTGGCGGGAGGGTGTCACCGACATCGCGATCGGCGCGGCCGGTCTGACGGTGCTGGACGACCTGCGCGGCGGCACGGACTCCCACGGGCGGCCGATCTCGGTGACGGTCACCGCGGTGGCCGACGAGATCGCCGCCGCCTCGGAGCTGGTCCGCGGCAAGGCGACGGGCCGGGCGGTCGCCGTGGTGCGCGGCGTCGGGCGGTTCGTGCTCGGCGGTGACGACGGTGCGGGACCGGGCGCGCGCCGCCTCGCGCGGACCGGTCCCGACGACCTGTTCCGCGAGGGGAGCGCCGAGGCGTACGCCCGGGGACTGGCGGACGGCCGGGGGTGACGGGCCTCACGAGGTGGGGCGTCCCGTCGCCGAGCGGCGCCGGGTGCTGCACTATGGCCCTGGCGACCGGGTCGACCACCCGGCGGGAAGGAGACGGAGATGACCCACCACGTGACGAGCGTGGCCGGAGACAGGGTCGGGTTCGACCGCGACGGCGAGGGGCCCGCGGTGGTCTTCGTCGCCGGGGCGGGGCCGTACCGGGCGATCGACCCCGTGACCACCGAGACCGCTCAGCGGTGCGCGCGGCAGGGGCTGACCGCGGTGGTGTACGACCGGTTGGGTCGGGGCGACAGCCCGGCGGACGGGGTGCTCGACCTGGAGCGTGAGCTGTCCGCCCTCCACGCCGTCATCGACGCCGCCGGTGCGCCGGTGGTGCTGGTCGGTCACTCCTCGGGCGCCGCGCTCGCGCTGTGCGCCGCGGACGCGGAGATGCCGGTCTGCGGGCTCGTGCTGTGGGAGGCGCCGTTGGCGCGGTCTGCCGACGACACCTACGAGTGGATCACCGAGTTCGAGAAGCGGCTGGACGCCGAGGACTACGTGGGCGCCCTCGAGCAGTACATGAAGGACCTGCCGCGCGAGTGGCTCGAGGGGCTGCGCGCCTCGCCGGACTTCGAGCAGATCGCACGGGCCTCGATCAGCCAGCGCGCCGACGGCCAGGCGCTGGTGCGGGCCACCGACCTCATCGAGGCGGACCTCCTGCGCGAGCTCGCCGTCCCGGTCCTGGCGACCTACGGCACGCGGACTTTCGACGAGATGCCGGTCGCCGCCCAGCGCGTCGCGGACGCCGTCACCCGCGGCCAGGCACGGGAGGTCGCCGGCGCCGACCACACCTGGGACGTCGGGGCGATGGCCGACCAGATCGTGCAGTTCGTCCGCGACGAGACCTGAGTCCTGCCGACGCGGCGGCGCGTGCGCCGACCGGGGTCAGCGCGGCGCGTCGTCGTCGGCGTCGCCCCGGGCGGGGCCCTCCGGATCCTGCGGGGCGGTGGCGGGCCGGTCCGGTGCCGCCACCACGGGGTCCGGGGCGGCCCGGTCCTCCGCCGCGGGTTCGACGTCGTCACCGGAGAGCCAGCGCAGCCAGTCCTGACGGGGATCGCCCTCGAGGAGCAGGGCCCGGACCAGCAGCGTCAGCGGGATCGACAGGATCGCGCCGAGCGGGCCGATGACGAACGTCCAGAACACGACGGACACGAAGCTCAGGGTGAGCGAGAGCGAGACGGCGTCCGAGACGAACTTCGGCTGGACGAACACCTGCAGGACGACGTTGACCACGCAGTAGATCGCCACCACGGCCAGGGCGAGCTGCCACCCGCCCACGACGAAGGCCATGACCATGGGTGGCACGAGGCCCAGGATGAAACCGATGTTCGGCACGAAGTTGGTGACGAACGCCAGGATCGCCCAGATCGCGGCACCCGGGACCCCGAGCAGCGACAGCGCGATCCCGTCCACGACCGCCACGACCGCGCCGAAGGTGGCGTTGACGACGTAGTAGCGGCGCACCCCGCTGCTGAAGCGGGTGGCGCGCTCGATCGCGCCCGCACGCGAGACGCCGAAGTACCGGGGGGCGGTGGCGTACCGGCCGGCGTCGGCCGCCATGAACACCGCGTAGGCGAGCACGAAGAAGAACGCGGTCCCGATGCTCAGCGCCGTCCCGCTCACGCCGCCCGCCAGCGACAGGATGTTCGTCGGCCGCAGCCAGGAGGTGACCGCGTCGGCGATCTGGGTGTCCAGCCCGGCGGTGGCGAGCCAGGTCTCGACCTCGGAGACCGCGTCGCGGAGCTGCGGCACGAAGTCGCGCACCAGCGCGGCGAACCGGAAGCCGGACCACACCAGCATCGCCAGGAGCGCGGCGAGGATCAGGTACGCGACGACGATGACGGCGGTGGTGGCCAGCCAGCGCGGCCAGCCCCGCGCCAGCAGCGGGAACCGGACCGGGTGACAGATGATGATGATCACCGCGGCGAGGAACAGGGGGGCGATCACCTCGGCGGCCGCGTGCAGGCCGGCGAGCACCACGACGCCGCAGGCCAGGGCCAGCAGCGTGCGTGACGCCGGGGACGACGCGGGCCCGGGCCCGGCCGACCGGCGGTCGCCGTGCGGGGGAGGCGTGCTGCTGGCCGGGGAGCCGGGCGTGGACGTCACACGGCGACCCTAGCCGCGGGGTGTACTCTCCAGCCCGCCGCCGCGCCGTCCCGCGGTTATGCTGCAGTGAGACGGGGCGACGGCGACAGGGGGCGGTGGACGGTGCGCGGTGACGTGGTGCGGTACGACGCGATCAAGGGCTACGCGTTCGTCGCGTCCGACGAGCTGGACGAGGACGTGTTCCTGCACGTCAACGACCTCGACTTCGACAAGGCGCTGATGGCGGTCGGCACCGTCGTCGACTTCACCCACGAGATGGGCGAGCGCGGCCCGCGGGCGGTGAGCGCCTCGCTGATCTCCTCCCCGGTGGCGGACGCGGTGCATGCCGCGATGGGCGGACCGTCGCGAGACGGTGCCGCGCCGGCGAGTCCCGCCGCCTCGGGCGACCAGCACGACGGGTACGCCGACGTGCTCTCGACCGCCGAGCTGCGGTCCGAGGTCACCGAGACGTTGCTGTCGACGGTCGGCGACCTCACCGGCCGGCAGGTGCTGGCGGTGCGCTCCGCGGTCGAGAAGATGGCGCGACGCCACGGCTGGCTGGACGCCTGACGGACGTCGTCAGATCCACTTCTTCCAGCGGAACACGGCGAACAGGCTCACGCTGACGCCGAGCATGAGCACCAGCGCGACCGGGTAGCCCCAGGCCCAGTGCAGCTCGGGCATGATGTCGAAGTTCATGCCGTACACGGTGCCCACCAGGGTCGGGGCGAACAGGATCGCGGCCCAGCCGGAGATCTTCTTGACCTCCTCACCCTGCTGGATCGACACCTCGGTCAGGTGCGTCATCTCCTCGTTCTGCCGCTGGGCGACGAGGGTGGCGTTCACCGTGAGGATGTCGCGCAGCGCGACGCGGTAGGTCTCCACCGACTCGGCGACCTCCGTGAGGTGGTCGGCGACGTCGCGCAGGTAGGCCTGCAGCTCCTCGTCGACCTGGTATTTCTCGGCCCCCTTGGCCAGGGACAGGCAGACGCTCTGCAACGGGCGCACCGCGCGCTGGAAGTCGACGAGCTCGCGGGACAGCTCGTAGATGCGCCGCGACACGTGGGCGTCACCGGAGAAGACCTCGCCCTCGATCTGGTCGATGTCGTAGTCGAGCCCGGAGACGACCGGCGCGTAGTCGTCCACGACGCGGTCCATGATCGCGTACAGCACGGCCTCGGGGCCGCGGGCGAGCATCTGCGGCGTCGACTCGAGCCGGGCGCGCACGGCGGTCAGGTCGGGGGAGTCCCCGTGCCGCACCGAGACCACGAAGTCCGGTCCCACGAACAGGTGCAGCTCGGAGAACTCGACCTCCTCGATCGAGTCCAGGTAGCGCGCGGCGTGCAGGACGACGAAGAGCGTGTCGCCGTACCGCTCGATCTTCGGGCGCTGGTGGGCCTGGATCGCGTCCTCGATCGCCAGCGGGTGCAGGTCGAACTCCCGCGCCAGGGCGGCGAGCTCGTGCTCGTCGGGGCGCTCGAGCCCGATCCAGGCCATGCCGCCCGGCGTGGAGCGCAGCGCGCGGAACGCGTCGGCGAGCCGGGTCACGCTCGCGCTGCGGTGCCCCTCCTCGTCGTAGACGGCGGCGGCCACCATCGCGGAGCGCGGGCGGATCGGCGTCGGCGGGGTCGGGGTCTCCGCGGCGTACGGCGGCGTGCCCGGCGCGCCGGGACGACGCGGGCGCAGGGCACCCAGCATCTGGCGGGTACGGACGGAACGGTTGGAGCTGAAGGCCATGAGGGGACTCCCAGGCGTGCAGGAACGGTGGTCTGCGTGCTGGATCCCGCGACTGACGACGAGTGCGCCGTGCCGACGGCGTGGGGGAGCGGTGGCATCACCCGCCCGATGACGGACGGGTCGTGTCGAGCCGGGTCAGTCGCGGCTCGGACTACTGGGAGGCTCGCTGCGGGTCATGCGCGTACCTCCTTCACGTTCGGGCGGCGCTCGCGCCGCCGACTCCTGGCCGAGGTCAGTCTACTCCGGGCCTGTTCACGGTGCCCGAGCCGGGCGCCGTGGCATCGGTCACGCGTCAGCGCCGCGGGTCGCAGACCGTCATGCCCGCCCGGCTCGTGGTCCGCAGGTCCGGCAGCAGGCGGGCGGCGGTGTCCAGGTCGACCACGTCGTCGAGCAGGTCCTGGGGGCGCAGGGTGCGGTCGGCGACCAGGGCCATCATCGCGGGGTAGTCGGCGGCGGGCATGCCGTGCGAGCCCAGCAGGTCGAGCTCGAGCGCGATGACACGGTCCATCGGCACCGGGGGATGACCCTCGACGGCGGGCAGCAGCCCGACCTGCACGTGCCGGCCGCGCCGGCGCAGCGCGCCGATCCCCGTCGCGCAGGTCTCCGGGGAGCCGACGGCGTCGAGCGCGACGTGCGTCCCGCCGTCGGACAGCTCGTGGATCGCCGCCACCGTGTCGCCGCCGTCGGCGAGGAGCGTGTGGTCGGCGCCGGCCCGGCGCGCGGCCTCCAGCGCGGCCGGGTCGCGGTCCACGGCGATGACGCGGGCCCCGCGGGCGGCGGCGACCATGACGGCGCTCAGCCCCACGCCGCCGGCCCCGACGACGGTGACCTGCTCGCCGGCACGCACCCGGGCCCGGTGCGTGACCGCGCGGAACGCGGTGGCGAACCGGCAGCCCAGTCCGGCTGCGGTGGTGTCGGTGACGTCGTCGGGCACGGCGACGAGGTTGGTGTCCGCGGCGTGCAGCGCCACCAGCTCGGCCCAGGAACCGTGGTGGGTGAACCCGGGCTGGGTCTGGTCCGGGCACACCTGGGCGTCGCCGGCGCGGCACCAGGCGCAGCGCCCGCAGCCGCACACGAACGGCGTGGTGACCCGGTCCCCGACGCGCCACCGCTGCACCCCCGCGCCGACGGCGGCGACCGTGCCCGCGAGCTCGTGCCCGGGGACGTGCGGGAACGTGGTGATGTCGCCGTCGTGGCCGGCCCACCCGTGCCAGTCGCTCAGGCACAGCCCGGTGGCGTGCACCCGCACGACGACGCCGCCGTCGGGCGCGACGGGGTCGGGCAGCTCGCGCACGGTCACGGGGCCGCCGAAGGCGTCGTAGACGACGGCGCGCACCTCAGGCCTCCTCGGCCATCGGCCGGGGCGACGCGGCGCGGGGACGGGCTGCGGTTGGCATGTCGCGATGATCGCACGTGGGCGGACGGTCCGGTGGGGCAGTTCTCATGCAGCGCGCGTGCGGTCGCCCATCAGCTCGACGCCTGCTCCATCGAGCTCGTCGAGGAACGCGGCCCGGCCGGCCATCGCCATTACCAGGGCGAGCGTCGTACCGCGGACGACCGGACCGTCCCCGTGCCGGAAGGGAGAGTCGGTGGCGACCAGCTCCAGGCCGCGTGCGACACTGCGGCTGTCCACGGCGGCGTCCTTGGTCACGAAGAACTGCGCCACCTCGACGGCGGACTCGACGGACGGCCCCCCGACCAGGCCCAACGGTCGGCGCACGTCCTCGCCGTGCACGACGACCTCCCCCAGCCAGGCGCCGACGTCGCGGGACGGCGCCACCGTGCTCGCGGTGACGGCCCGGAACCGGGCCAGGGTCTCCGCGGGTGTGCTCCCGCGGTGCTCGGCCAGGCGGCGGGCGTTGTGGCGGTCCGGGTCGAGGCCGGCGCCGACCATGCTGCGCAGCCAGGCCCACCGCCCGAGACTCGCCCCGGCAACCAGGTGGGCGACGACGTCCTCGACGGTCCAGTCGCTGCACAAGGAGCGCGCTCGCCACTGCGCGTCGTCGACCTCGGCGAGGTCGTCGGCCAGCGCCGACCGTTCGGTGTGGACCAGCGCCCAGAGGCGCTCGTGGTGCGTCGTCACCCGCCTATCCCAGCGCATCGGCGGCGAGCGGGCCACTCCGGGGCGGCCGTCAGCGCGCGGCCGCCGCCGGGACCGGGGCCGGACGGGCAACGACCGCGCCGTGGCCGGCGACGTCGACGCCCGCCTGCACGACGCGGGTGACGCCGTCGGAGACCTCGACCGTCGAGACCGACGCGTTCGGCAGGGCTGCCAGCCGGGACGGCTCCACCGTCCACAGGTAGGCGGCCAGCGTCAGGCCGTGGCCGACGACGAGGACGTGCTTCCCGTCGGCGCGACCGGCGCCGGTCGCGCCGCCGTCCGGCGCCGCGTGGGCCGCGACGATGCGCGCGAACACCGAGCGCACCCGGTCCATGAAGTCACCGCCGGACTCGCCCCCGCCGACACCCGGGTGGGTGCCCGCGAGCATGGCCGGGACGAGCTCCGACCACGGGACCTCGGCGTCGAGGGTGCGCTCCGGGCGCCGCTCGAAGCTGCCGAACGACAGCTCGCGCAACCCCTCCTCGATGCGGAGCCGGTGGCCGGGGTGGTGCTGGAGGATCTCCGCGGCGGTCTGGACGGCGCGGCCCTGCGGGGAGGAGTAGACCGCGTCGAAGGACCGGTCGGCCAGGTGTTGCGCCGTGACGCGGACGCCGGCGCGGCCCGTCCGTGTCAGCGGGGAGTCGCAGGCGCCCTGCAGGTGACGTCGGGCGTTGAGCGTCGTCTGCCCGTGGCGGACGAGCGTGAGCGTGAGGGTCATCGTCGGTGTGACCTTTCGTCGGGTGTCTTCCTCCTCGACGGTAGGGCCGCGGGGTGGACCGCCGGTGGCCGGCCGGTGTACGCGCGCCGGCGGTCCGACGGCGGATGCGTGGCGCCTGTCCCTCAGGGCGTGACGACGATGTTGCCGACCTTGCGGCCGGTGTCGATACGTGCGTGCGCGGCGGCGACGTCGTCGAGCCCGCCGACGGACTCGACGACCGGGTCGAGCTCCCCGTCGGCGAGGAGGCGGAGCAGCTCCGCGACGTCCTCGGGCTTCTCCGGTGCCGGGCCGGAACGGACCCGGCCGAACGAGGTGATCGTCTGGCCGAACGTGCCGGTGACGAGCAGCAGGACGCCGTTCTCGGTGAGCAGGCGTCGTCCGGCCCGGGTGCTCAGCGCCCCGACGACGTCGACCACGACGTCGTAGCGGCCGGTGAGCTCGTCCACGGCAGTGGTCGTGTAGTCGACGACGTGCTGGGCGCCGAGCCGCCGGACCAGGTCGAGGTTGGCCGTGCTCGTGACACCGGTGACCGTCGCGCCGAGGTGGCGGGCGAGCTGGACGACGCTCGTGCCCACCGCGCCGGAGGCACCGACCACGAGCACCGTCGTGCCGTCGGTGACCGTCGCCCGGCGCGTCAGGTAGTGCAGGGCCGTCGTGCCGCCGAACAGCACGGCCGCGGCGTCCTTGTGGCTGACGCCCCCGGGCTTCGGGACGGCCCGCTCGGCGGGGACGACGACGAGCTCGGCGTGGGTCCCCATCCGGCCCCCGGTCATCCCGGCGATCTCGTCGCCGGGGGAGAGGCCGGTCACGTCCGGACCGACCGCCTCCACGACGCCGGAGTAGACGCCGCCGAGGATCGGGCGGCGCGGACGGCGGAGGCCGAGGCCGAGCCGGGCGAGGAGGCGGAACCCGGCGGGGAACCGCGACCCCCGGATGCGGGCGTCGGCGACGGTGACCGCGGCGGCCCGCACGCGGACGAGCACCTCGCCCGGTCCCGGAACCGGATCGGGGACGTCGTCGACGTGGACGACGTCGGGCGGGCCGTACCGCCGGGCGACTGCTGCGCGCATGATCTCTCCTGACAGGTGTAAGGCTGGTGGCTCCACTGTAGGCTTACAGCTGTAAGAACGGCAAGGGTCCAGGGAGGATTCGTGGCACGCACGACGCTGAGCAGCACGAAGATCGTCGAAGCGGCGGTCCAGGTCGCCGACGAGGGCGGGCTGACGGCCGTCAGCATGCGCAACGTCGGACGACGTCTCGGCGTCGAGGCGATGTCGCTCTACCACCACGTCGCGAACAAGGAGGCGTTGCTCGACCAGCTCGCCGACTGGGTGTTCACCCGGATCGCCCTGCCCACCGTCGGCGACCCGTGGCGACCGGCGATGGCGGCCCGGGCCGAGTCGGCGCGAACGGTCCTGGCGGCGCATCCCTGGGCCCTCGGCCTCGTCGAGTCACGGCGCACTCCCGGCCCCGCTCTGCTGCACCATCACGACACCGTGCTCGGGTGCCTGCGTGCCGGCGGCTTCTCCGTCGTGCTCGCGAGCCAGGCCTTCGCGGCCATCGACGCCTACGTCTACGGGTTCGTCCTCACCGAGCAGAGCCTCCCGTTCGAGGCCGGTGAGGACGCCGGGGAGTTCGTGGCGGCCGTCGACCTGCCGCTGGCGGAGTACCCGCACCTGGCCGAGATGGTCGGCGAGCTCGTGGTCGGCGGCGACTACCGTTTCGCCGACCAGTTCGACGATGGGCTCGCACTCGTCCTGGACGGCCTCGAGCGGCGGCTGGCCGACGCCTGATTCCGAAGGAACCCGTCCGCCGCCGGGGGTTCCGCACGGCGGTCCGCGAGGTTACGGTTCCCGGGTCGGGCACGTCGACGAGGGGCCAGGGGCATGGACGATCTGATCGGACCGCGCTACTACGACCTGGACGGCATGCCCATCTCCCAGGCGCGCTGGGCCGTCATGTGGCACACGGCCGAGCGGCTCGTGGCGCAGACGCTGGTGGGCGCCGACTACGTCGTCGAGGTCCGCTGGGTCGGTGTCGACCGGGAGGAGGCCCGGCACGAGCGCCCGCTGATCTACCGGGTGACCGTGCACCCGCTGGGGTACGTGCTGCCCGCGGGCGCCGACGACGACAGCCCGGTCTCGCTGCTGCTCACCGACGAGACGACGCACGAGGAGTCCTACCCCGACCGGGCGACGGCGATCGTCGGCCACGACCTGCTCGTCGACTCCGTCCGGCGTGGCCTCGCCGCGGCGTCGTTCGGGACCAGCGGGTGCGTCCCGTTGCGCGACCTGATCGCCGAGCCGCCCCTGGCGGCCTGATCCCCGCGAGTCAGGACGTCCGGCCGCGAGTCAGGACGATCGGCGGCGAGTCAGCGCACCCGCACCGACAGGCAGGTCACGCACCCCTCGAGCTTCTCGAACTCCGTCACCGGTGTGGTGACGACGTCCAGGCCACGGTCCCGGAGCAGGTTCGCGGTGCGCGGCGCGCTCGCGGACAGCAGCACCGTGCGGTCATCGAGGACGACGACGGCGTTCCCCTCGGGCTCGGGGACCGGCACGAAGCGATCGAACAGCTCGGGAGCCTCGACCAGCGGCTCGTGGCCGATGACGGTGCCGTCCGGCAGCGCGGTCACTGCGCTCTTGAGGTGCAGCACCCGCGTCACGGGCACCGGCACGACCCGCCACCCCCGCGGCTCGAGGAGCGTGCGGAGCTGCTCCACGCCGTCGTCGTCGGTGCGGCTGCTCCGCCCGACGTAGACCGTGCGCCCGACCTTGAGGACGTCGCCGCCCTCGAGGGTGGCGGGTGCCTCGATCGCGGCGACGTCTAGGCCGAGCGACTCGACGACAGGGCGCATGCTCGCGACCTCACCCCGGCGCGACGCGGTCCCGGGGCGGGTCAGGACGGCGAGGTCGTCGAACACCACGACGGCGTCCTCGACGAAGACCCCGTCCGGGTGCTCGTCGGCCGCCGGGAGCTCGTGGACCTCCCAGCCGCGGGTCCGGAACCCCTCGACGTAGTCGTGCCACTGCCGGCGGGAGAGCTCGGCGTCGACAGGGACGCGGTCGAGGTGGGTCAGCTCACCCTCGGCGAGACGGGGTGACGGTGGGCGGACGAGCAGGGTGCCGGGCATGAGGCGACCGTAGCGTGCCGCCGCCTGGCCGCTGACGCCACGGGCGGCGTGGCGCCGCACGGGTGCACGTCGTCGAACTGTCGTGCCGGCGTTCTGCCATCTGCAGCGTAGAGACGCTGCTATCTGTAGCGTAGCGAGCCCTCGTCCAGCCTGGATGGCGGCCTGAGCTGCGGAAGCGTCGACCACGACCGGGTACGGCCGGATCATCCGACGTGGCTGCCGATCCGCAACGAGTTCGACCGCCCCGCCAACACGCCGAAGCATCGCGACGTTCGGTACTGGCCACCCAGCGTCCCGTCCGCCACGATTCTTCTCGTGACCCGCACGTTCCGGTGACGGGGCGAGCCCTCTCCGTCCGACGCCTTCCGAAGGAGCATCAACGACCATGGCGACACGCCTGGCCGGTGGCCAGTCCCTGCTCGACCGACTCCCTGGCCGGGAGGCGCTGCTCGAGCAGGACGTCCGGTTCCGTCCGCGCTGGTGGACGGCGCGCGTACCGGCGTCGGGGTGGCTCGACGAGCTGCCCGAGGACCCGGACGGTCGGGAGTACCGCCGGATATCGCGCGGTGGGGTGCTCGCCGCCGCCGACGGCTCCGACGACTGGGAGGCGTGGGCGCTGCTGGCGGCCGGCGTGTGGAGCGCGGGGGACCGGGCCCTCGTGGCGAGCCGCGGCGCGCGAGCCCTCGGCGGAACGGATCCGTCCGCGCTGCTGTCCCGGCTGCGCCTGGCCGCCAAGCACCTCGGGACTGGTCGCGGAGCCGTCGACGCCTACCGCGCGATGCTCCGGGGTGGGTCGGCGAACGTGAAGCACCTCGGCCCGACGCTCGCCACCACGTTCCTGTACGTCGCGGACTTCGGTGCCCGGGGGACGGTGCGGGGCGGTGACGCGCTGATCCTGGACCGGTTCGTGGTCCGGGCACTGAACGACCTCCACGGGTGGTCGGTGCCCGAGGACGGTCCGTGGACCGCCGACCTGTACGCCCGGTGGCTCGACGTCGCCGCGGAGCAGGCGTGGCTGGCCGCGATCGAGCTCGGCCGCACCGTGCGGGGCGACGAGGTGCAGCACGCGTACTTCGAGCATGGCAAGTCGCTGACGTAGGAGCACGTCAACCGGGTGAAACCGGACGCGTGCTCTGGTCACACGTCCGGCAGGTCGGCAAGGATCACCCCATGGTGTCCTCCTTCGGCTGGCTCGACGTCGATGCCCAGCAACGGCAGAAGATGCTCGAGGTCGTGGACCTCTTCCGGGAGCAGGGCACGGTCGACGACCTCGGGGTCGGCACCATCCGCGACGCGATCTCCGACCTGCTCTTCCCTGGCACCTCCGTGCTGCACACCCGGCTGAGGTACGTGCTGTTCGTCCCGTGGCTGATGCAGCGGGCCGCCCACAAGAGCAGCCCGACGGAGATGAGTGCCGAGTTCCGACGCCTCGAGTTCCGCCTGATCACGAGCCTGATGGCGGGCGGTGAGACTCAGGGAGTCATCGGGAACCGTGCGCGGACGAATCTGAAGCAGCTGCCCAGCGCGATGTACTGGTCGGCGCTCGACGCGTGGGGCGTCCGCGACGTCGCGACGGCCGACGCGTACTTCCGCCGGATGCACGACACGCGCGCCCTGCAGCGCCGCACGGCCGCGACCGACGACCCGGAATCCCGTGCCTTCGTCCCGGCGTCGGGGATCGACCAGCACCTGCCGCCGGCACCGGACGAACTGCTGAACGCCACGGGTCTCGCTCTCGCACCGGCCGAGGAGCAGTACCTCTCCGACCGCATCGCGGCGTCGACGCGCGGTTCGATGCTCGCCTGGCTCGTCCACCACCCGCCGGGCGAGCTCCCGCGGCGGGTGTGGGACCTCGAGCATCTCGACGAGGCCCCGGAACACCTCCGCGTCGCGGTCGACCACGCCCGCCGCTACAGCCTGGCGATCCACGGGGCAGCGCTCCTGTACAACCTGCTCCTGGCCGAGGCCTCCGAGCAGGAGGAGCTCGTGGAGGCCTACCGCGACGCGCTCGGTGACTGGCGCTCCGAGCTGGAGGCGACCCGGGCGCTCGTGGGCTGGGACCGCGCCGACTTCTGGGCCACGGTCCACGCCAGCAACCCACGGGTCCGCGCGGTGACACGCGCCTTCGTGGATCGATGGCTCGACCTGATCGCCGCGCACGACGGCGTCACCGACAATGGCGAGGCGCGCACCCTGGTGAGCACGCGGGAGAAGAGCATCAAAGGCGGCCGTGCCCGCCTCCTCAACCAGTCGGCACTGGACCGGTGGACCGGCGCGAGCGGCACCGGCCGCCACGACTTCCGCTGGCTCGTGGCGCGGTCCCACCTCGAAGACCTCTACAGCGCCCGCGGGATCGAGGTGGCGGCCTGATGCTCACGCCCCAGACCCGCGTCATGCTCACCGACGCCTTGCGTCCGCCCGCCGGCTACCGGGTCGACACCGCCGTCGGGACCTCCTACTCGCTCGATCTCACCGCCCTGCTGCTCGCGCCGCTGTCGTTCGCGCTCTACGACCACTCCGGCGACGACGTCCTCGCCGTCGACCCGGTCCGCCTGCTCGAGGCGGTGCGCCGGCACACCGCCCGCACCACCGTGTTCTGCCAGGCCGGCGGGATCCACGTCCCGGCGGCCTACCGCCCGATCCACACGTTCGTCGAGGACAGCGTGCTCGAGGTGATGCCGCCCGAGGGACGCACGCTGTTCCACCCCAAGGTGTGGGCGCTGCGGTTCGCCGGACCTGACGGAGCCTTCTCGCACCGCGTGGTGGTGCTGAGTCGGAACCTGACCTTCGACCGCTCGTGGGACACCGCACTGGTCCTGGACGAGTCCGACGGCGGCACGATCGAGGCGGCATCGGCCGCGGACTTCCTGCGGGGACTCCCCGGACTGGCGCTCCGCGAGCTGCAGCCCGACCGCGCCGCCCAGGTCGACGACCTGGCCACGACGCTGGCCCAGGTGAGCCTCTCGCCGCCGGAGCCCTTCACCGGCGGCCGGCTGCTGCCGATCGGTCTGGCGGACGAGCCGGTGTGGCCGTTCCCGGAGGAGGCGCGACGGCTGCTCGCGATCAGCCCGTTCCTGACCCGGCACGCGGTGCGCCGGCTCGGCGCGCTGAGCACCGACCGGGTGCTCGTCTCCCGCCCCGAGTCCCTGGAGCTCATCGGTTCGCAGGCGTTGGCGGGGTGGGAGGCCACCGTGCTGCAGCGCCTGGCGGAGGTCGAGGCCGGTACCGACGTCGACGCACCGCCGTCGGCACCCGACGAGTTCGCCGTCGGCGAGGGCCTGCACGCCAAGACGTTCGTGCTCGACATGCCGCGGTCGCAGTCGATGACCGTGACCGGCAGCGCCAACCTCACCGCGGCGCCCTGGGGCCGCAGCGTCGAGTTCGACGCCGTCCTCACCGGCCCGACGGCGCGTTGCGGCGTGGCGGCGACGCTCGACGGGTCCGACGAGGCCCCCGGGCTGCGCCGGATGCTTGCCGAGCACGCGGTGTCCACGGCCGAGGGCGCCGACGACGCCGCGATCGAGACTTCGTACGCCCTGGAGGCGTTCCACCGGGCGCTCGCGGTGGGTGGGCCGGTCCTGCACGTCGAGCCGCTCGACGACGAGCGAGTCCGCGCCACGCTGACGCTGACCCTGCCGGACGACATGCCGGGCGAGACCCGCGTCTGGCTCGCCTCCCTGCCCGGGGACGGCCAGTCCCGGACCCTGGCCGACCAGGTCGAGTGGACCGTCGCCCCGTCCCACGTCATCCCGTTCGTCGCCGTGGAGACCACCGCGGGCAGCGGCGACGCCCGCGCCACGCGGCGCTGCGTGATCAAGGCGGACCTGACCGGCGCGGTGGACTCGCGCCGGCAGGACGCCGTCGCCTCGGTCCTGCAGAGCAAGGCCGACGTGCTGCGCTACCTCGTCCTGCTGCTCGGTGATCACTCGTACGACGCGTTGTTCGCACAGCTCGCCGGCGTCGACGGTGCCGGTTTCCACGACGGGTCCGGGCAATCGGTCGAGGACGTCGCGCTCTTCGAACCGCTGGTGCGTGCCACCGGCCGTGACGAGGACGCCCTGGCGCGGGTGGCCAGCCTCGTCGAGGAGCTGCGCGAGCTCGACCGCGCCGAGGACCTCGTGCCGGACGGTTTCGACGAGCTGTGGGACGTGGTGTGGCAGGTGCACCAGGAGGGACGCGCATGACCGAGACCCGGCCCGACGTCGAGCGCACGCTGGCGAGCCTCAAGGACTTCCAGCGCGCCACCGTCGAGCACGCCTTCCGGCGCCTGTTCACCGACGAGGACGCCACCAAGCGGTTCCTCGTCGCGGACGAGGTCGGGCTCGGCAAGACGATGGTCGCCAAGGGAGTCATCGCCCGGGCCGTCGACCACCTGTGGGACGACCCGGACCGGCGCATCGACATCGTCTACATCTGCTCCAACAGCCAGATCGCCCGGCAGAACCTGTCCCGGCTCAACGTCGTCGGCGGCACCGAGCTGCGCCACGCCGATCGCCTCACCCTGCTGCCGCACGTCATCCGGGACCTGCGCCGGAGTCGACTGAACTTCGTCTCGTTCACACCGGGCACCTCGTTCCAGGTGAGCAGCACGGGCGGCAAGGCAGAGGAGCGGGCGCTGCTGTACCAGATGCTCGCCAAGAGTCGCGGCGGCGAGTTCACCCGGCGCAACGCCTGGAAGAAGTTCTTCCAGGGCTGGATGAGCCTTGAGAACTTCGAACGACGCCTCGCCACCGTCGACCGCGACGACCTCGACGACGAGCTGTGCCGGTCGCTGGACGAGGAGATCGCGCAGGCCACCGGACCCGGCGGTGGACCGCTCACCGCCGAGTTCGAGGCATGCGTCGACGAGTTCGCCTACCGTCGCCGCCCTGCCGAGGGCGAGCTCGCCCGGCGCCGGGACCGGCTCGTCGGCACGCTGCGCCAGCTCGTCGCGCGCGCGTCCGTCGAGCACCTGGAACCGGACCTGGTGATCCTCGACGAGTTCCAGCGGTTCAAGGATCTGCTCGACGCGGGTGCCGACGACGAGGGGGCCGGACTGGCGCACGCCGTCTTCGACCACCCGGACGCCAAGGTGCTCCTGCTCTCGGCCACGCCGTACAAGATGTACACGCTGCCCGACGAGCCCGAGGGCGACGACCACTACCGGGACTTCACCCGCACTATCCGGTTCCTCGGCGGCGACGAGCGTGCTGCCGTCGTCGAACGCGAGCTGCGCACCCTGCGCGCGGAGGTTCTTGCCGGTGGCGACCCCGACCGCGCCCGCGCCGCCCGCGACCGCGTCCAGCACGAGCTGCGTCAGGTCATGTGCCGCACCGAACGGCTCGCCGCGACGCCCGACCGGGACGGCATGCTCTGCGAGAAGCCGCTCGACGTGCGCCTCACGCCCGACGACCTGCGCTCCTGGCGGACCTTCGACGACGTGGCCCGGCAGATCGACCGGCACGACGTCTTCGAGTACTGGCGTTCCACGCCGTACCCGCTCAACCTCATGGAACGCGACTCCTACCAGGTGCGGACCCGGTTCCAGGCAGCCGTCGAGCGGGGCGACCCGGACGTCGCCGCGGCGCTCGCGCAGGCGACCGGGCTGTTGAACTGGGACGACGTGCGCCACTACCGGGCGATCGACCCGGGCAACGCCAAGATGCGCGGGCTGGTCAGCGACGTGCTGGACCGCGGTGCGTGGCGGCTGGCGTGGGTGCCGCCGTCGCTGCCCTACTACGCCCCGGCCGGGGCGTACGCGGATCCCGCGCTGCGGTCGTTCACCAAGCGGCTCGTCTTCTCCGCGTGGGCGGTGGTGCCCAAGGCGGTCGCGGTGATGATGAGCTACGGCTCCGAGCGGCGCGCGATGGAGGCGTCGTCGGGCGACACGCCCGCGGCCGGCCGGCCGCGGCGACGGTACGACGACCGTCCGGTCACGCCGCCGCTGCAGTTCCGCATGACCTCCGGTGACGATCCGCGACCGGGAGCGATGTCGACGCTCGGGCTGCTCCACCCGTCCCCGGTGCTCGCTCGGCTGGGGGACCCGCTCGACGTCGCCCGTGAGTTCGGCTCGCTGGACGCGGACGCGCAGGCGGTGCTCGACGTCGTCCGCGGACGTCTCGAGCCATTGCTCGCCGCGTTGCCCCCGGGCGGTGAGAGCGGTGACGTCGACCGGCGCTGGTACTGGGCCGCCCCGATGCTGCTCGACCTGGCGGGCGAGCACGACGACGGAGCGTTCTGGCATCTCCTCGCCGACGGCGACGACGACCGCCACGACGACGGGTCCGCCTTCGGCGCGCACCTGCGGCTCGCGCAGCAGGTCACCGAGCTCGAGCTGGGCCGGCGGCCCGCCGACCTGGCGACGGTGCTCGCGCAGATGGCGGTGGCGGGCCCGGGAGTGTGTGCGTTGCGGGCGCTGTCACGGGTGACCGGTGGGGAGCGGGCGCTCGGTCATCCGGTGATCCGGCGCGAGGCGTTCTTCGTCGCCCAGGGGCTGCGGTCGCTGTTCAACAAGCCGGAGATCGTGGCGATCCTGCGCGCGGAGGACGACGAGCGCTACTGGCGTGCCGTGCTCGACCACTGCCTCGACGGGGTGCTGCAGTCCGTCCTCGACGAGTACGCGCACGTGCTGGTGGAGTCCGAAGGCTTGCAGGAGGCGCATCGGCTGGAGCGGGCCGTGACGATCTCGGACGTCATGACCGAGGCGCTCACGATCCGCGCGGCGACGAACGTCGTCGAGCAGGTGCGGGTCGCCGACGGCCGGATCGCGCTCGACGAGCACCGCATGGCGAGCCACTTCGCGGCTCGGTACGGGCGGGCAGCGACCAGCGAGCAGACGGCGGTGCGCGAGTCGACGGTGCGCGTGGCGTACAACTCGCCGTTCCGGCCGTTCGTGCTGGCCTCGACGTCGGTGGGGCAGGAGGGCCTGGACTTCCATACCTACAGCCACGCCCTGGTGCACTGGAACCTGCCGAGCAACCCCGTGGACCTCGAGCAGCGCGAGGGGCGCGTGCACCGGTACAAGGGGCACGCGGTGCGCAAGAACGTCGCGGACG
Organism: Isoptericola sp. 178; assembly: GCF_030586525.1. Classification (NCBI taxonomy): domain Bacteria; kingdom Bacillati; phylum Actinomycetota; class Actinomycetes; order Micrococcales; family Promicromonosporaceae; genus Isoptericola; species Isoptericola sp. 178. The sequence continues at coordinate 758,003 of NZ_JAUQYN010000002.1, forward strand.
ACCACGGCGGGGCCGTGCTCGACGGCCTCGACGGCGGCCTCGACGGCGATCCGTGGGCGGGTGTGTTCGCCGCGGCGTCACGGGCGTGCGCAACCGACGGGTCGGACATCACGCCGTACTGGGTCTACGCGCGCGACGGCGGAGCCGCGATCGAGCGGTACGTCCCGGCGCTCCCGCTGAGTCGCGAGAAGCAGCACTACCGCCGGCTCCAGCGCACGGTCGGGGCGTACCGGATGGTGATCGGGCAGCCGCGCCAGGACGACCTGCTGCAGTACGTGGGGGAGAGCGGGGCCGATGCCTCGTGGCTGCGCGTCGACCTCACGCCGGAGCCGGTCGAGGTGCCTGCGGCCGACGGCAGGGCGCCGGCCGCGGACCGGCCGGTGTTCGACCCCGTCAAGGACGAGCCGCCCGTCCTGCCGGACCCGTGGGGGAGCGGCGAGCCCGTTCTGTGGTCGCAGGTGCTGTACGACGGTGGGCTGCTCGCGATCAACGTCCGGGAGGGGCGCGGAGCGACGCCGACCGAGCACCGGGACATCGCACGCCGTGCCGGGTACGGCGACGGGCGTGGCGTCGCCGGGACGCGGGCGACGCGCGGGACCGACGGCGGCCTGTGGCTGACGTTCATCGGTCGCACGGAACTGGAGGCGAGCGCGCACGCGCTGGGCGTGGACCTACCGGACGAGTTGGCGTGGTGAGATTGTGCCGCGAGGAGACGGTGGGCCCGACTGATCCACCCCACCGAGTCATGGCTGCTGAGTGGTGTCCGGGCGATCGTGTTCGGGTGAAACTAGCCCGAGACATCCATCAACGACTGATGGCTGCCACCTGGGACTATAGGGTCGGTACGTGGAGCGACGAATTGTCAGGAGGCGGAAGTGAGCGAAACCGTGGCCACGCTCGCCAACCCCATCCTCAACGGCCCGTATGACGCTCCGGAGGCGCACTTCGAACTGGGGCCACAGGGCCCGACCGGTGTGGTGTTGCCGGGTCGACGTCGCAGTGAGTCGTTCGTTCCCATCGCTCGGGCAAAGAAGCGGGGCCGCAAGCCGGCAGAGAACGTCCACCAGGACTCGTTCGACCTGGAGCTCACCGGAGAGCGGGTGGACAGGAACGACCTCATCAACGACATCCGACGTGAGGTCGAGCTGTGGCGGCTCCATGGCTACTCGCACGTCACCCCGGCTACCCGCACGCTCCTGGAGCATTGGGCTGACGAAGGCAGGGAGAACCGGGTCCTCTTCGGCCAGCGCGAGGCGGCAGAGACTGCGATCTACCTCGCCGAGGCGGCTGGCCGCGCGGGCAACACCGACTGGCGCAAGCCTCTCGCCGGTGCGAACGCTGAGTACAACGCGGGCCTGCCACGTGTCGCGCTCAAGATGGCGACCGGCTCGGGAAAGACCGTCGTCATGGCGATGCTCATCGCTTGGCTGACGATCAACAAGGTGATGAGCCCACGCGACGGCCGGTTCGCCAAGCGGTTCCTCATCGTCGCGCCCGGCATCACGATCCGCGACAGACTCCGTGTGCTGCAGCCCGGCGAGCCGGGCAACTACTATGACGCCCGCGACCTCGTGCCGGCCCAGTACCAGAAGGCGCTGCGTGAGGCACAAGTCGTCATCACCAACTACCACGCGTTCCAGCAGCGGGACGCGAAGGAGATCAAGGGCGTCGCCAAGTCGACGCGGCAGATCCTGCTGGGGGGCGCCGCATATACGCAGGACGATCCCTTCCGTGAGACGCCGGACGCAGTGGTCTCGCGGGTCCTGCGAGGCTTCACGCTTCCCGCCGGCAAGAACCGGAAGTCGCTCGGCAGCGAGATCGTCGTGTTCAATGACGAGGCTCATCACTGCTATCGGTACAACCCGGAATTGGCGGAGAAGCTCTCCAAGGACCAGGAGGAGGCCAACAAGGAGGCTGGCACCTGGTTCACGGGCCTTGAGTGGGTCATGAAGCGCGTCGGTATCAAGACCGTCTACGATCTCTCGGCGACGCCTTTCTACATCTCTGGCTCGGGGTACCGGGAGGGACTGATCTTCCCGTGGGTGGTCAGCGACTACTCGCTCATGGACGCGATCGAGGCCGGGATCGTCAAGGTGCCGCGTACCCCGGTCGACGACGACGCCCAGGACGACCGCGTCACGTACCTGAATCTGTGGGACCACGTCGGCAAGATCTTGCCGAAGCGCAAGACCGCCGACGCCCGTCCGGGCACGTGGCAGCTGCCGGGCGAGCTTGAGGGGTCGCTGCGTAGCCTGTACCGGTCGTACGAGAAGACGTACGCGCACTGGCAGGAGCACCTGTCCGTGCTGGGCGAGCCTCCGCCGGTCTTCATCGTGGTCGCCAACAACACCCTCGTGTCCAAGCTGATCTACGACTGGATCGCCGGCGGACCCATGCTCGACGGCGATGGCGGAGTCCCGGTCAAGCCCGACGGATCGCCGCTCGCCTACCGCAAGGGCAATCTCGAGCTCTTCAGCAACGTCCAGGAGGGCAAGCCAACCGGCCGGCCGCCGTCGATCCTCATCGATTCGGTGCAGCTCGAGTCCGGCGAGGCGCTGAGCAAGGAGTTCCTCACCGACGCCGCGGACGAGATCGACGCGTTCAAGCAGGAGTACCGCCGTCGCTACCCGGGCGCTGATGTCGACGCGATCGGTGAGGGTGACCTACTGCGCGAGGTGATGAACACCGTCGGCAAGAAGGGCAGCCTCGGGGAGCACGTGCGATGCGTCGTCTCGGTCTCGATGCTCACCGAGGGCTGGGACGCGAACACCGTGAGCCACATCCTCGGCGTGCGAGCCTTCGGGTCGCAGCTCCTGTGCGAGCAGGTGGTGGGCCGCGGCCTGCGCCGCCGCTCGTACGCACTCAACGACGAAGGCCGGTTCGAGCCCGAGTACGCAAGCATCTACGGGATCCCGTTCGCCTTCATCCCCTCCGACAAGAACCCGCCGCCTGCCGACCCGCCCAAGCCGGCAACCGAGGTGTACAGCGTCGAGGGGCGCGAGCACCTGCGCATCCGGTTCCCGCGGCTCATCGGCTACCGCCTCGAAGTGCCGGACCAGCTACCCTTCCTCAATGACTCCCAGGATGTCCCGCGCTTCACGGTAAGCCCGGAGACTGTGCCCGGCTGGGTTCAGGCCGCGGGCGTGGCCGGCGCGAGCGAGCAGGACTCACTCACCGACGACGAGCCGATGCGATTGCAGGAGGCCGCCTTCGCGACCGCGAAACGGCTCGTCGAGAACCAGATGAAGACCCCAGAGGGCGACCGCCGCCCATGGTTCTTCCCGGAGCTCTCCCGCATCTGCCTCGACTTCCTGACGCGATACGTCGACATCGCTCCGAACTACCGCAATGCTCTGCGTCTCGCCGAGGTCCAGCTCAGGCTCGCGGACGCCGTCTACGAGGCGATCACCCGGCAGGTGGGCGATCGGCGCCCCCGGATCCGCGCCGTGCTTGACCCGTTCGATCCCATGGGCGACACCGGGGACATCGCGTTCCAGACCCGCAAAGCGGTTCGGGTCACAGAGAAGTCCGAGGTCTCGCACGTGGTGCTCGACGGCAAGGACGGCAACACATGGGAGGCGGAGATGGCCGCCGTCTGCGAGTCGATCGGCGACGTCGAGGCCTACGTGAAGAACGAGCGTCTCGGGTTCACCATCCCCTACGTCCACAAGGGTCGGTCGCACCAGTACATGCCTGACTTCCTGCTGCGCTTGAAGCGCCAGGACGACGACGTGCAGCGCTACCTCATCGTCGAGATATCCGGGGGTCAGAAGAGCCCCGGGCCGACGCAGACGAAGGCAGCCACCGCGCGCAACTCCTGGTGCGCGGCCGTGAACAACCACGGCGGGTTCGGCCGCTGGGGGTACATCGAGTTCACAACCATGGCCGACCTGTTCGGCCAGGTGAAGGACGCGATCGCCGCCCTGTACGACGACGCCCCGATCGTTGGCGACCCCGACCTGCTGGACTACACCCGCAACGACCCCGCACACCGAGAGGCAGCCTGACGTGCCACCCCGCAAGAAGGCCTCGGCGGCCCCCATCCCGGTCGAGTCGATCCAGTACCCCGACAAGCGCGTGAACATCCCGACGGCGGACGCCCAGGAGTGGGTCCGCGACGAGCACAAGGACGTCCCCCAGGTCGTTCTTGACCGAGACCCGTCGCTCGACCCGCAGCTTGTGTGGCGCGGCAAGTACGACGACGATGTGACCGAACTGGTCGCGGACGCGCCGCCAATCTACATCCAGGAGAAGATCGACGCGCGCGTCCTCGTGGAGAACCTCCGCAAGACGGCCGCCGCCGGCGCGCCCGAGCCGGAGGCCACGCTCTTCGACGCGTTCGACGGACTCGACGAGCTCGACGCCGTCGACTTCTACGAGCACCAGGCCAACTGGTCCAACCGCATGGTCCTGGGTGACTCGCTCCAGGTCATGGCTTCGCTCGCCGAGCGCGAGTCGCTGCGCGGCAAGGTCCAGATGATCTACATCGACCCGCCCTACGGCATCAAGTTCGGCTCGAACTGGCAAGCGTCGGCGCGCAAGCGTGATGTCAAGGATGGAAAAGTCGAAGACGCGGCCCGCGAGGCTGAGCAGATAAAAGCGTTCCGCGACACATGGGAACTCGGGATTCACTCCTACCTTTCGTATCTGCGGGATCGGCTGACGATTGCCCGCGAATTGCTGACAGCGAGTGGCAGCCTGTTCGTTCAGATCGGTGACGAGAACGTACATCTCGTACGATCCTTGATGGACGAAGTTCTCGGTGCCGAGAACTTCGTAAGTCAGATCACCGTCCAGAAGACTGGTGGCGCGGGCAGCTTTGCAGGAGCGACTGTCACGCTCGCTGCGGTGAACGATTTCGTAATCTGGTACGCGAAGGATATTGACTCAGTCCGATACCGGCAACTGTTCCGGGACAAGGGTGCGGATGACAAGACAGTGGCGGCATATCGCTTGCTCGTGGGCGAGGACGGCCAGATTCGCTCCGCATCTCGGGACGAATTAGCCAAGCCATCGTCGCGTCCTGCCCAATTGACGATCATGACTTCGCAGACGACCCGAGTCGGACAGACGACGATTTTCCCAGTCCAGATCGGTGATTCTACCTATCTGCCATCAACGGGCGGATGGAAAACCAATCGCATGGGCATGGAGAAACTCAAGGCGGCGCGCCGATTGGCGCCCTCCGGGCGCACGCTCCGCTACGTTCGTTTTCTCGACGACTTCCCGGTGACATATCTCACGAACCTGTGGACGGACGCCTGGGCGGGATTCGGTGAGGACAAGTCTTACGTCGTGCAGACGAACACCAAGGTCATCGAACGCTGCATGCTCATGTGCACCGACCCCGGTGATCTCGTCCTCGACCCTACGTGCGGCTCCGGCACAACCGCCTACGTGGCAGAGCAGTGGGGCAGGCGCTGGATCACGATCGACACGTCGCGCGTCGCGTTAGCGCTCGCTCGCCAGCGCATCATGGGCGCGAAGTTCCCGTACTACCTGCTCGCCGACTCGCAGGCAGGCCGCGGGAAGGAACAGGAGGTCACCGGCAAGCCGATCCCCCCATCGCAGGTCAGCGATGACATCCGGCACGGGTTCGTCTACGAGCGAGTGCAGCACATTACGCTCAAGTCGATTGCGAACAATCCAGACATCGTCGAGGGCATGTCTCGCGCAGAGATTGATACGGCGATCAAACGTCACGCGGATTTCGAGTATCTCTACGACAAGCCGTACGAGGACAAGAACCGCGTCCGCGTGTCCGGCCCGTTCACGGTCGAGTCGCTCTCTCCGCATCGGTCGCTTGCCTTCGAATCCACAGCCGAACCCGGGGCGGAGGTCGAGGCAACGCGCGATGCCGACGCTCAGACGTTCGAGCAGACCATCCTCGAGAACCTCGCCAAGGCCGGAATCCAGAACGGCGCCAAGGCCGAGCGCATCGAGTTCGCAACGCTGGACCGGTACCCCGGCACCTACGTGCAAGCGGTGGGCGAGCGCCGCGCTGCCGACGACGCGCCCGACGCCGCTCCCGCGAAGGTGGCGATCGCAGTCGGGCCGCAGTACGGCACGGTCGACCAACAGCTCATCAAGCAAGCCGCGCGCGAGGCGCTGCGCGCCGACGACGTTGACCTGCTGTGCGTGCTCGGGTTCGCGTTCGACCCGCAGGCGATGGGGCACGCGACGGACGACGCGGTGACGTTGGAGACCGACGGTGGGTTCACGCACGTCGCCGAGCGGTCGGTGGGCCGAGTGCAGGTGCTGTTCGTCCGCATGAACGTCGACCTGCTCATGGGTCAGGACCTCAAGAAGACGGGCGCTGGCAACCTCTTCACCGTCTTCGGCGAGCCAGACCTCGAGCTCCACCAACAGGAGGATGGGAGGCTCGCCGTCGAGTTGCACGGCGTTGACGTCTACGATCCCACGACCGGTGAGGTCCGCTCGGACAACTCCGACAAGATCGCCCTGTGGATGATCGACACCGACTACGACGGTGAGTCGTTCTTCGTCCGCCACTGCTACTTCACGGGTGGCAACGACCCGCTGAAGCGACTCAAGACGGCGTTGAAGGCCGAGATCGACGCCGATGCATGGGCCATGATGTACGGCACGGTCTCGCGCCTGTTTGACAGGCCGAAGTCGGGCCGGATCGCGGTCAAGGTCATCAACGACTATGGCGACGAGGTCATGAAGGTCTTCGAGGTGACTGGCGATGTCTGAGTCAAAGAACCTCCGAGACGGCTTCGACTCGGCGATCCCGCAGAGCACTGAAGACGTCGAACACGCTCTTCAAGGAGGCCTGCTGAGCCTCGACGCGAACGTCCTCCTGAACTTCTATCGGTACACACCCACGGCGCGCACGGCGTTGTCCGCCGTGTTCCAGGCCGCCGGCGACCGCGTCTGGGTCAGCCACCAGGCTGCGCGCGAGTTCTGGAGGAACCGCTTCAAGACGATCGACGACCGTGACCACGCGGTCTCGCAACTTCGCTCGGCCCTGGACAAGAACGCTCGCGCTTCGCAGGCGGCGATCGACGGCTGGGCCAAGCAGACTGCCGTCTCCGACGATGTCCGACAACGCGTCGAGAAGGCGATCTCCGACGGGTACAGGGTGGCCTCTGGCTTGCTCGAATCGGAGGCGGAGGAGGACGGCACCGTTGCCTATGATGCCGCCCGGGACGACGTCCTGCTCGCGCTCGAGGATCTCCTGCGCTCACGCGTCGGCCCCGCGCTGGCGCCCGACGACCGCGCCGCTGCTGTCCACGAAGGCAACCGCCGCGCTGAGGCGGGCATTCCTCCCGGCTTCCGTGATGCCGACAAGGCCGAATCGGGTGGCGAAGACGGCGCCGCCGGCGACTACCTCGTGTGGCTCCAGTCGATGGACGAGGCTGTACGGCGCGACCTTCCGCTCGTCATCGTCACGGGGGACGAGAAGGAGGACTGGTGGTGGAAGCACCGATCCGTGCACCTGGGGCCCAGAAGCGAGCTCGTCGCGGAGTTCGCCCAGCGCTCCGACCGCGGTCTCTTCATGCTCCGTCCGAGACAACTCATCGACTTTGCCTCGGCGCTGAGTGTCGAGGTCCCGAGCGGAGCCGCCAGCGACGTCGAGCGTGCCGACGCCGTCTCGTCTTGGACACGCGAAGCGGTGGACGAACTGCTCGCTCGCCTTGAATGGGAAGGCAAGGAGCAGGCCGAGATCATCCGCTTTGCCGCCACCAACGGCGGGTCGATCGAACGCGAGAAGATCTACGAACTTTGCGGCTACGACGAAGACCGCATGCTTCGCGGGTTCAGCAGGCCCGTTTCAAGGATCACCAAGGATCTCCAGAAGGAGGGGATGGCTCCCGTCAACCTGCCACCGATGCTCGAGCCGAGATTCGGTGGCGGTGTCATTGCACTCCGCTACGTCATCCCTCCAGAAGTCGTCGGACTCCTGGAGGGCGACGACTCGGACTCCGACGACTAGACGATGCCTGCCTACACCCCCGCCCAAGTCCAGGCGATCGCGAGCCAGGACCGACCGCTGCAGATCATCGCGTGCGCCGGGTCCGGCAAGACGCAGGTGATCTCACAGCGGATCGCGGAGCTCCTGCGCCGTCCGGATGTGGCACCGGCGAACATCGTCGCGTTCACGTTCACAGAGAAGGCGGCGGCCGAACTCAAGGAGCGCGTGCTCGGCATCGTCGGCGCGGACGGCGGCGACACCACAGGCCTTGCCGAGATGTTCATCGGCACCATGCACGCCTTCTGCCTCGACCTGCTGCAGACGTACGTGCCGGAGACGTTCAAGTTCTCTGTGCTGACCGAGATTACGCAGCGCCTGCTCATCGACCGCAACAGCAAGAGGTCCGGCCTGACGGTGACCCCCGCCGTCGTACAGGGCCAGACCAAGTATCTTCGGCGGTACGTGAACTCCCGCCTGTACGCTCAGGTCCTCTCCGTTCTGGCTGAGGACGACGTGGATGAGGCGCTCGTCCCGGACAAGGTCCTCGAGTCGCAGTTCCTCTACAAGAGCCTGCTCGCACAGCATGCCTACTTCGACTACACGTCCATGCTTGAGGTCGCGGTGGAGCTGCTCGAAGTGGACCAGGACGACGAGCAGGCGGCCGCGCTGCTCGCGCACGTCCGGGACACCGTCCGCTTCGTCGTGGTGGACGAGTATCAGGACGTCAACCCACTCCAGGAACGCCTCGTCGACGCGCTTATCAGATTCGGCGCGAACCTGTGCGTCGTCGGCGACGACGACCAGACGATCTACCAGTGGCGTGGTTCTGCCGTGTCCAACATCCTCACGTTCGCCGACCGGTACGACGATGTCGAGCAGGTGACGCTCGCCGACAACTTCCGCTCGACCGCGGGCGTCATCGCCGTCGGCCGCATGGTCGCGGAGAGCATCCCCGCGGGCCACCGCCTGGCCAAGCAGATGCAGCATGCCTCCCACCAGCAGTGGCAACGGGGTGACATCCTGGCGCTCGACCACTCCACACAGGAGGACGAGGCGGCCGCGGTCTGCGACCGGATTGAGGCACTGCGCGGTATCCCGTTCGTGGACTCCCCTGGGTCGGACCCTCGCGGCCTCTCCTGGTCCGACTGCGCCGTCCTGCTGAGATCGGTCGCCCGCGACGCCGGGCCGATCGTTGATGAGCTCGACCGGCGCGGGATCCCATACGTGGTCAAAGGCTTGTCCCGGCTCTTCGACGCGCCGTCGGTCCAGGCCGCGAAGGCGATGTTCCAGTACGTCGTCGACTCGACCTTCACCGCCGACGACCTCCGAGCCGCGTGGGAATCCTCCCGGCTGCTCGAGCCTGGAACCGACCTCACGCCCCTCCTGCGCGTCCTCGACGCGGGCAGTGACTTCGAGCGTGGGGAGCGCTGGGGAACCTACAACATCCAGCGGCTCTACCTGGACGCGCTGGAGGCCCTGAAGATCCGGGAGGACACCATCCCGGGGGACCCGGTGCATGCCGAGCTCGCCTTCTATCAGCTCGGCAAGTTCTCACAGGTGATCTCCGACTTTGAAGAGATCAACTTCTCGTCGAGCCCGGCACAGAAGTACCAATCGTTTGTCGACTGGCTGACACACCAGGCTCCGGATTACTACGACGACTCTGACGCGGACGTCGGCTACGCCCAGCCCGATGCCGTGGTCATCTCCACCGTCCACCAGGCCAAGGGTATGCAGTGGCCCGCAGTCTTCGTGCCCTGTCTGCGGCGGAATCGTTTCCCCGGCAAGCGTCAGGGCGGCCTCAACCTGTTCCACGTCATCCCCCAGGCCGCCGTAACCGACGCCGACCGCTACAAGGGGACCGAGGAGGACGAGCGGCGCCTCTTTTACGTTGCTGTCACTCGTGCCCAGAAGTACCTGACGATGTCGTTCTCACCCGGCGCGTCGTCGATGTACCGGAATCCGTCCGTCTTCATGCAAGAAGTGCGCTCCGTCGCGCACGTTTCCACGGCGGAAGCGCGCGTGCTCGAAGGTGTGTCTCGGATCGCTCCGCAGCCCAAGGTGGAGACGCCTCAGGTCACGCTTTCGTTCTCGGAGTTGAAGTACCTGTTCGACTGCCGGTACCAGTTCAAACTTCGCTTCCTCTACGGTTTCAACCCGCCCATCCATGAGGCGCTTGGATTTGGCAAGGGCCTGCACGATGCGCTCGCCGAAATGCACAAGCGCGCCCTGACCGACGACCTGGTTGGTCACGATGACGTCGACGGACTCGTGAACCGGCACTTGCACACCCCCTACGCATACCCAGCACTCCGCGAGCAGCTCGAGAAGTCGGCACGAAAGTCCCTCGACCGGTATCTAGACCGGAACGGAGACGATCTTCCGCGCACTTTGCACTCCGAAAAGCAGGTCCAGGTCCATGTCGCACCCGGCATCACCGTCGACGGGCGCATCGACCTCATCAAGCGTCTCGAGACCGACGAGGTGTCGATCGTCGACTTCAAGTCGACGGACCGCGCGCAGCCGGAGGACGTCACGCGCGACCAGCTCCACGTTTACGCGGTTGGGTACCAGGAACTCACAGGCGAGAACGCTGACCTTGTTGAGATTCTCAACCTTGACGAGGACGGAAAGAGCGTCCGCGAAGGGGTCGAGGGTTCGCTGCTGGATGACATCACCGAGAAGATCCGCGATGCTGGCGAGGCACTACGAAGCAACGGCCTCCCGAGGCTGCCGGTGTGGTGCGACACCTGCGCGAAGTGTGACCTCGTTGCTCTTTGTCGCGATCGGCCTTCCGTGTGAGCAGTCGCGGCCAGGGAGGATTCATGGCGAAAAAGACATCGAATCACTGGCCGAGGAGGCGCGCAGCGGGTGCGGCGCCCGAAGGCGTGATTCACCCAGCGGCCCGAGTTAGCGGCGATCTCTGAGCCGATATGCGTCGCGTTGCCGGCGGTCGCGAAGGCTGGTCCGAGCCGCTGCATGCCCAGTTCCTTCGACGACAGCCGTTCGGAGACCAGGAAGCGTTCGACGGCGGTCGGATCCCCGATGATGGCGACGCCGTTGCCGTCATTGACCAGATGGATCTGGTTGTCCAACATGCACTCCCGGATCGTGGCGGGTGGTTCCCGCGTTTCATGTACAGGCGCCTACGGAGCCGGGGGTCCAGAGCTCGGGTGACGCGACAACGCAGATCGAGACGGGTTGGCGCCGTTCGGTGCACCCACATCACGGTCTGTGCGTGAGGCTAGCGTCGCCACGACCTGACTGTTGCGAGCGGCAAGGGTGAAATCGACGCGGGCTGCCAGGCGAACTAGGGGATGGCGTTCAGGCCGACGTCAGCCTCGGTGCCGTAGCCACCAGCGGGTGTAGGGCGATTCGTTCCTGGGCCCCACAAGTGTCGCGATCTTGTTGCGCAACTGAACGGCGTCATCGTCAGAGAAGCGAACCAGCGGCCGCCGAAGGCGGATCGACCAGGCCGAACCAGCGCCATTGAACGCCGCGAGGCGGTCGATGAGCGGCGCTAGTTCGATGCCGTCGCCGAAGGGAGCGAGAGGCCCGACGTCCAATCTGCGGCCGAAAGGAAAGGTGCGGTCGCCGAACGTCACCGGTTCCTCAAGACGCTCGACGGGTCCGGCGACGCGAGCAGTGCCGATGACGCGGCCCCGGCCGCTGCTCGGGAGTAGGCCAGCGCGCGGCCATCCGCGCGGTGCCTCGACTCGCTGCCGACAGCAAGCCCCTACCTGTCGGCGACCAGCGGCCCGACGTCAGTGCCGCCGTGCCTCAAGCGCTGGCAGCAGGCGGGCCTTCAGCTGAGCCACGTGGCCCTCGACGTCGTCGATCTCGTCGAGCGCGGCCGCGAACGCCGCCGGCGCGTCCTGCTGCATCTCGCCGACCCGACCGAGAACTGTGCTCGCGTCGAGGCCGGCGGCCTCGGCCCAGCGTGCCCATCGCCCGTCGTCGACGGCATCGGCGTCGAAGGAGTCGCCGATGCTCATCGACAGCACCCGGTCCGAACCGGCCGGCATGTCGTACGCAAGCCCGGTGGCGACGTCGAACAGCGGCGCGAGCCGAACGTCGTCACCCTGCAGCAGGACGGCGTAGTTGCGTGCGTGTGCGTCCGGCGCCGCGACCACGGTGTTGTAGATCAGCCCGTCGACGAAGCGGTCGACGTTGCGGCGCGCCGCGGCCGCGGTGGCCGAGGCGTCGCGGAGGAACTGGACGATGGCGTGGCTCGACGGGCCGCCGTACTCCTCGTACTTCTCGGGGTTGCCCATGGCTTGGCACAGGTCTTCCTGATGGAGCCGCGTCACGTCCCCGCTGGGGGAGCGGTGCCGGTCGAACCGGGTGACGACGACGGCGTCCTGCGACCGGAACGACGTGAACTCCGTGGCCGCGACGTCGACGCCCAGGTGCTGCGCGGCACGCATGGACACGTGCTCCACCAAGGCCTGGGCCCGCATCCGGCGGATGCCGGGCTTGACGATGTGCGTGGTCGGCTCGGCGTCGTGGGCCACGAACCAGCGCCCCGCCTCACGACGCAGCGCGAGCTTCTGCTGCGTCCCTCCCAGCGACCAGTGCTCGCCGGGCATCGTCCACGCCGCGTCCTCGTTCGTGTCCATCTCGTCCAGGCGGACCTCGATGTCGCCGGCGGTGCACTCCTCGAGCCGGCCCGTGCGACGGATGGTGTCGTCGATCTCCGACTCCCGGCAGAACTGCACGGCACCGGCGCAGTCCTTCCCGATGGCGGTGAGGACGTCGAGGATGTCGTCCGGGTCGACGCGATGGCGTCGCGCGATGGACCGCAAGGCGCCGGTCCTCTCGGGGACCAGACCGGCGAGAAACTGCTCGACCGGGGCTCCGACGTGCGTGGCCTCGCTGGGCGGTAGCGAGAGCGACAGGGGGGTGACTCCGGGCCGTCGCGCTTCCGGCCGGTACGTCAGGCGCAGGATGCCGGAGCGGGTCCGGTTCAGCTCGGCGACATGGCGGCCCTCGAGCAGCACGGCCAGATGGTTCGTGCGTGCCATATCAGGCGTCCTCGTGATCGTCGCGGATCGTCAGGCTGGCGTCGAGCGCGTCGAGGACGCGCATCAGGCGCCCGACCTCGAGACCGGGCGTCTTCCCGCCCTCCAGGCCGACCAGCCACTGACGGGACACCTCGGCGCGTCGGGCCAGCTCGGCCTGGGTCATCCCGCGGTCGAGGCGCAGGCGCCGGACCGCCGCTCCCAGCCGGGGGAGCGAGCGGGCGTTGAGCAGGTTCGGCTCCACAGGGTCAACGTACGGCGACATGGCTGCGATGTCAACGTACGGCGACATTCGCATCGTGTCGCCGTACGTTGACATCCGCCTGTTCGCCGCTGCGGCGACCCAGATCACGGCACGATGTGTTGCCAGCATGTAACGTGGCCCCCGGTCGGTACGCCGAGGCGCTCCGACCGTGAACGTAACCAGGCTTGTGTATCTACCAGGTGCTCCTCGCGCCCACGGCGGCACGACGATCGTGCGGCGACGCCGCGCTGGAGGAGACCGAGAGCATGACCCTGTCCGACACGCTGACCCGGACGACGGCACAGGCCACGGACCGCCGCACCGACGAGTCCGGCCCCACCCTGATCCAGGCGATGGGCCGCACCTACTTCCCGCTGGCGTTCGTCGCGCGGCTGCCGTTCGCGATGATGGTCGTCGGCGTCCTGACCCTCGTGGTCGCCGGGCGTGACTCTCTCACCCTGGGCGGCATGACGTCCGGCGTGGTCGGCATCGGCGGCGCGGCGATCGGCCCGCTGATCGGTGCCTGGGCGGACCGCGCGGGCCAGCGCAGCGTCCTGCTCGTCACCGCCGCGGTCAACAGCCTCCTGCTCGTCGCCCTGACGGCCGCGGTGTACGCCACGGTGCCGGACGTCGTCGTCCTCGCGATCGCGTTCGCCATCGGTGCCACGGCACCGCAGGTGCCGCCGATGTCGCGCAGCCGCCTCGTCGGAGTCATTCACTCCCGCCTTCCTGCGGCCATCCGGGCTCGCACGGTGAGCCGCACGATGTCTTACGAGTCCGCCGCGGACGAGATCGTCTTCGTGATCGGGCCGTTCGTCGTCGGCCTGCTGGCCGCGGCGTTCGGTCCCGCCGCGCCCATGATCGCCGCGGCGGCGCTGACCGCGCTCGCCGTCGGTGCGTTCGCCCTGCACGCCTCGGCCCGGACGACGGCGGCCCAGGACGCGGGCACGAAGGAGACCGCCGCGCAGTCCTCCGCCCGGCAGGCCCCGGCCTCCGAGCTGTGGCGCGCACGGGTGCTGGTGTTGGTCGCCGGGTTCGTCGGCATCGGGCTGTTCTTCGGCGCCACGCTCACGGCGATGTCCGCCGTCACCGGGGACGCCGGCCACTCCGAGCGGGCCGGCCTCCTGTACGGGTTCATGGGCATCGGCTCGGTGGTCTCGGCACTGGCGGTCTCCGCTTTGCCCGCGCGGTTCAGCCTGCGGGCGCGCTGGCTCACGGCCGCCGTCGTGCAGCTCGCCGGCGCCGTCGTCGTCGCGACGGCCGGCTCCACTGGCGTGCTGATCGCCGGGCTCGTGCTCGCCGGTCTCGGCATCGGCCCGAGCCTCGTGACGATCTACTCCCTGGGCTCGCACCGCAGCCCGCTCGGCCGCGGCACCACCCTAATGACCATGCTCGGCTCGGCCATCATCCTCGGGCAGTCCGCCGCCTCGGCGGGCACCGGCGCGCTCGCCGACACGGTCGGGACGACCGCCGCGCTGTGGATGCCGGCCGTCGCCGCCGGGGTGGTTCTCGCGGCTGCCGCTGGGAACTGGCGGCAGACCGACCGATAGACTCGGCTGAATGCCTCCTGCCGACCGCTGGGATCAGACTCTCGCCGACGATGGCGCGGTGCAGTTCAGCGCGTCGCGACGGTGGCTGTTCTTCCCGCTCGGTGTCGCGGTCGTCCTCGTCGGCCTCGGGGTGCAGCTCTGGAGCGATCCGGGGGCGTCTCGCCTGATCGCCGGTCTCGTCGTCGGGGTCCCCGCGGTCGGTGTCGTCGCCCTCCTCTGGCGTATCGCACGACCGTTCCGCCTCGTCGTCACCCCGGACGTCGTCCGGTACCGCCGCCTGGAGGTGCCGTGGAGCGACGTCGTCGCGGTGCACGACCGGACCACCGGGGCGAACCGGTTCCTGCTCCTGCAGTGCACCGAGGACTCTGCCGCGCGGCTCGGGTCCCATCCCGGCCTGACGCGCCGGCTTCTGCGGCACGACGACGAGACGCGCGGCCGAGCGTGCGTCGAGATTCCGGGGCCGTTCGACCACCACGAGGAGCTGGTGGCCTGGCTCGAGGCCGTGCGCGCACGGAACGCAGGGGGCGACGTCGAGGCTCCCGTCGACGACCCGGAGAACGCCGAGCCTCCGCACTGAGTGGTGACGCACGGGCGATCGACGCCCGTCGAGGCTGCCTGCTGCTCGATGGGTGACTCACGGGATAGCGTCGTCGGCATGGATGATGTCGTGCAGGTCGTGACCACGATCGACTCCGAGGACACCGCGAACAAGCTGGTTCGCGACGCCGTCGCGCGCCGTCTGGCCGCCTGTGGGCAGGTGGACGGCCCCGTCACCAGCGCCTACTGGTGGGACGGCAGCGTCGAGACCGCCACCGAGTGGCGGGCGACCTTCCGAACGACGGCGGATCGTGCCGGCGAGCTGCAGACATGGCTGATCGAGCAGCACCCGTACGAGGTGCCCGAGGTGCTCGTGAGCCCGGTGACCGACGGGAACCCCGACTACCTGGCCTGGGTGCGTTCCGAGGTGGGCTGACCCGCCTGAGGGGCGAAACGCCGCTTCAGCCCGTGAGCCGCACCTCCGCGTCATGCACCTCGATCGGGTCGGTGCTGTCCGTGGTGGTGAGCTCGCCGTCGATGTCGGTCCAGGTCGGTGTTCCGGTGATGCGGAACTGCCCGTGCCAGGTGGTGGTGAGGCTCGCGGTGAACGTGCCGGGTTCGGGGTAGGGCAGGTTGATGGCGTCGGCGCTGTCCCAGCGGCCGCCCGGATGGTCCGTCGTGATCGGTGCGGTGTCGTCGCCGGCGTCCCAGGTGAACTCGGCAGGATAGGCCCGGATCTGGACGGGGACGCCGAGGAGCGCGGTGTCCATGACCTGGTCCGTCTCGTCGGTCCGCGGGTGGATCCCGAAGTTGACGATCGCCCAGTCGCGCTCGATCTCCAGATGGATCTGTGCCGGTTCGACCGGCATGCTCTGGAAGGCGCGCTCAGCCTCGGCCTCGAGGTCGGCCGCCGTGACGCAGGTGCCCTCGCTGATCAGCCGGGGCGCGGACTCGGAGCCGTTGGTCCCGAGGGTCACGGCGAACAGCCCGGCCAGCGCGAAGGCGTCGTCCGGGCAGTCGATGCCGGTAGCGATCGTCTCGGTGCCCTCGTCGCAGACTGTGCGGAGCACGGTGTTCTCCAGGTCGCTGAGCAGGCAGTAGTGGACCGAGGCGCGGAAGTAGCGGGTGTCGGAGGCGGAGTCGCCGCCGGAGCTGTTGATCAGCGCGTCTTGTTCGGCCAGTGTCTCGGCCTCGACGTACATCTCGTCTGTCGCATCGTCGGCAGTTGCCGTGTAGTCAGGTGCCGAGCCACCGACGGCGGTGGCTGCAGTCGTCAACAAGAGAACGACCGTTGTAGCCGCATTCATGAGGGCTCGCCTACGCCGACAATGACCCATTCGCCGTCGCGGGTTCCTACCTCGATCCGGAGTTCGGTGACCGTCCTCT
This sequence comes from Isoptericola sp. 178, assembly GCF_030586525.1. Lineage (NCBI taxonomy): Bacteria > Bacillati > Actinomycetota > Actinomycetes > Micrococcales > Promicromonosporaceae > Isoptericola > Isoptericola sp. 178. The sequence continues at coordinate 774,680 of NZ_JAUQYN010000002.1, forward strand.
TCGTGGAGAACAGAACGGCGCCTGATTTGTCGGTGATGGACGACGGCTCCTCTGTGAGGCGAAGATCGACAGGAAAGATGCCGGTCAACGAGTCGTGTCCGTACGTTTCGAGAATCTCGATCGACGCTTCACCACCGGTATACGCGTCTCCCCGAGCCGCGATCTTGCGTGCCTGCTCAAACCCCGACTCGCAGAAGTCGCACGCGCGATGTGACATGGCCTCCCAGGCCCGTGTCTCACCAGTTGCCATCATCGGTGCGCGGAGCTCGAGGAAGTGTGCGGCAGCAGCCGCCGCGCCCTTCTCGTCCTTCCTGTCCATCGCCGCCGGGCGCTCCGGCTTCGTCGGACCGGTGGGGGAGGGCGACGGGGACGGAGTTGGCTCCTCCGACGGCGCCGTCGTCGCGGGGGCGGAGGCAGGCTCGCTCGCCTGCGCTTCCGGCTCCGGATCACCCCCGGTGCATCCGGCCAGAAGTCCCAGGACGACCAGGGCCGGGACGAGTCGTCGAAGCGGTGAGCGGTGCCGGGGTGTGCGCGCCATTGCGTCTCCAGGGCATCAGTGGCAGGACGTCACCAGAGCCTAGCGACCCGGACACATCGGGTGAAACCTCCCGCCCACCCTGTGGACGAACTCGCCGACCTCAGGCGAGCTGGGCGGTAAGCACGATGTCCTCGCCGACCTCGAGCTGCACGTCCGCCAGCTCCACGCCGGGCGGCAGCGACGCGCCCAGGTCGACCGTGCGGCCCGCGGCCGCCTCGAGGCGGCCCTTGATGGCCCCGAGCATCGCCCCGACGATCGGGTTGCCGGAGGACAGCTCGACGTCACCGACCGTGAGCACCATGGCGTCGTCGACGGACGCCGACGCGGTCGCGGTCACCGTCGCCGACAGGAACGACTTCTTGATCCCGGCCTCGATCCGCAGCGACGCCGCACGCGGTCCGGCCTGCTCGACCTGCAGGTCGAAGTCGTTGAGCGCGATGCCGTTGCCGGACAGCGCCACCGCCAGCAGTCCCTGCACGGTGCCGGCCAGCCCCTCGTGGGACACGGCCAGCCGGGCGTGCCCGGAGACCGGGGAGTCGTCGGACGGCTCGACGAGCTCGGCGCCGACCATCTCGTCGGCCGTGGTCACCCAGGAGAAGCGGAGCCCGGTGATCTCGGCGGTCAGGTCGACGGGCAGGTCGACGGCAGCCATCGGGTGCGCGTCGATCCGCAGCCGGCGCAGCACCGCGTCCTCACGTCCGGTGATCTCCGGCCGCCACGGCGCCGGGGTCTCCTGCGCACCGGTCGGCATGCCCATCACCACGCCCGTGAGGTCCACGTCCAGCGAGGAGATGTCGCCGCCGTCCAGCACCGGCAGGACCTTGGCGTCGTCCAGGTTCTGCACGCGGTCGCCGACCAGGGCGACGAGCGCGGCGCGCAGCCGGGCGGCCAGGTCCTCGTCCGTGGTGGGGCGCGGGGCGGTACCGAGGGGGAGCAGTGCGTCCATGCGGTCGAGCCTAACCGCCGTCCTCGACCGTCTGCGCCACCGGCGCCGATGCCGCGGACCGCCGTCGTGCGCGGACCAGCCGCCATCCGGCGAGGGCGAGCAGGACCACCAGCGGGACGACGAGGAGGGGGACGAGGATCGCCGTCAGCGACAGGCCGACCGACGCGCCGTCCTCGGCCGAGGACAGCACGGGCGCCGCCAGACCGCCCGTGGCCGCGTTGGCGCCCGCCCGCACCCCGGCCTTGGTCACGTGCACGACCAGCGCCAGGACGATGCCCAGCACCACCGGCACCCAGTCGCCAGACTCCACGAAGGCGCCCGGGTCCTCGACCCGGGTCGTCGACGACGCCGCCCCGGCGCCGAACGCGATCCCGCCCGCGCCGGGACGCACGACCGTCTGCACGAGGTCGTTGACCGAGTCCACCACGGGCACCTTGTCACCGACCATCTCCAGGACCAGCAGCACCGCGAGGACGACGAGCACCCAGCCGTTCTCCAGCCAGGACCAGGAGGCGGGGAGCGTCAGCAGGTCGCTGTACCGGGCGAGCAGTCCCAGCGCCAGCAGCGGGATCCAGGCGTTGAGCCCGGCGGCGAGCGCGAGCCCCGAGCCGGTGGCCAGCTCGAGCATCAGCGGGGCACGAGCGGGTTGTGCCCGGCCGTGACCTGTTCGCCGTCCCGCACCGGCCCCGGCGCGGTGCCGCCGCCCCACGGGTCGCCGCCGAGCTCCTCGCGGCCGTGCGGCGTCAGCCAGCCGGACAGGTCGGGGCCGACCGGGACGATCTGCGTGGGATTGATGTCGGTGTGCACCACGTAGTAGTGCTGCTTGATCTGCTCGAAGTCGACCGTGTCGCCGAACCCGGGAAGCTGGAACAGGTCGCGGGCGTACGCCCACAGCACCGGCATCTCGGTGAGCTTGTTGCGGTTGCACTTGAAGTGCCCGTGGTAGACGGCGTCGAAGCGCACGAGCGTGGTGAACAGCCGCACGTCGGCCTCGGTGATCGCGTCACCCATGAGGAACCGCCGGGTGCTGAGCCGCTCCTCGAGCCAGTCGAGGGCCGTGAACAGCCGCTCGTAGGCGCTCTCGTAGGCTTCCTGCGACCCGGCGAACCCGCACCGGTAGACGCCGTTGTTCACCTCGGTGAACACCCGCCGCATGACGGACTCCATCTCGGCGCGCTCGTCCGCGTCGGTGGGCCACAGCGTCGGAGCGCCGTCGCGGTGGTGCTCGGTCCACTCGGTCGACAGGTCGTGGGTGATCTGCCCGAAGTCGTTCGTGACGACGGCCCCGTCCCGGGTATCGACGATCGCGGGCACGGTGATGCCGCGCGGGTACTCGGGGTCGCGGGCGAAGAACGCCTCCTGCAGGCGCTCGATGCCGAGCACCGGGTCGCGGCCGCCGGGGTCGAGGTCGAAGGTCCAGCTGCGCTCGTCGTGCGTCGGGCCGGGCATGCCGATGCTGAGCACGTCCTCCAGGCCGAGGAGCCGCCGCACGATGATCGAGCGGTTCGCCCACGGGCAGGCACGGGCCGCCACGAGCCGGTACCGGCCGGGCTCGACGGGGTACCCGTCCGCGCCGTCACGAGTGATGCGTGTCGAGAGGTAGTTCTGGTCGCGCACGTACTCCTGGCCGGGGACCGTGTAGGTCCCGCCCTGGGCGTGCTCGGGACGCTGGGTGGTCTGCTGCTCGCTCACTTCGCCGCCTTTGCTGCTGCCTTCTGTGCCTTCTTGAACTCCCGGACCTCCTGCAGGGACTCGGCGCTGGTCACGTCCGCGATGGAGCGCCGCGACCCCTCGTCGCCGTAGTGCCCGGCGGCCTCGCGCCAGCCCTCGGGCTCCACGCCGCGCTGCTTGCCGAGCAGCGCCAGGAAGATCTGCGCCTTCTGCGTGCCGAAGCCGGGCAGGGCGTTCAGCCGCCGGAGCACCTCGGCCCCGGTGGGTGCCCCGCCCGACGCGCCGGGTGCGGTCCAGATCCGGGTCACGTCGCCGTCGTGGTCGTCGACGACGGCCCGCGCCACCGCCTGCACCCGCCCGGCCATGGAGCGGCCGTAGCGGTGGATCGCCGGGGGAGTGGTCGCCATCTCGACGAACGCGTCGGGGTCGGCGTCGGCGATCGCGGCCGGGTCGAGCGTCCCGAACCGGTCCGCGATCTTGCGAGGCCCGGCGAACGCGTGCTCCATCGGGTACTGCTGGTCCAGCAGCATCCCGATCAGGAGGGCGAACGGGTCCTCGCTCAGCAGGCGGTCCGACGCGTCGTCGCCGGTCATCCAGAGCTGTGCGGTCATGGGCCCCATCCTGCCCGATACCCTCGGCGGATGGCTCGACACTCCCACGTCCTGGCCGGCTCCCTCGCCGCCGCGCTCACCGTCACCGGCACCCTGCACTTCGTGAACCCCCGCGTGTTCGAGGGGCTCATCCCGAAGGCCCTCGGTTCGCCGCGGGCCTGGGTCTACGGCAGCGGGGCGGCCGAGCTGGCCTGCGCCGCGGCGGTCGCCGTCCCGGCGACGCGGCGCGTCGGCGGTCTCGCCACCGCGGCGCTGTTCGTCGGGGTGTTCCCCGGCAACGTGAAGATGGCCCTGGACTCCCACCCGGGTGCCCGGCACTGGTCGCGCAAGCCGTCGGTGGCGTGGGGCCGGCTGCCGCTGCAGGTGCCGCTCGTGGCGTGGGCGTGGCGGGTTGCCCGCAACGCCGACCGCGACTGAGCGGGCTCAGACCTCGTCGAAGGTGAGCACCGGCCGCCCGGTGCGCGGGTGCCGCAGCACCGTGGTGCGCACACCGTAGGTCGGGTCGATCACCTCGGGCACCAGCACCTCCTCGACCGGCCCGGCAGCGACCACTCGCCCGGCCGGTTCCGGGGCGAGGACGACGACGTGGTCGCACGTCGCGGCGGCCAGCGACAGGTCGTGCAGCGCGGCCAGCACCGTGACGCCGTCGGCCGCGAGCTCGCCGACCAGCCGCATCGTGGCGAGCTGGGCCGCGACGTCGAGGTGGTTGGTCGGCTCGTCCAGGAGCAGCACCCGGGGCTGCTGGGCGAGCGCCCGGGCCATGTGCACGCGCTGGCGCTCGCCGCCGGACAGGGTCGACACCTCCCGCGCGGCCAGGTCCCCGGCCCCGGCCCGCTCCAGGGCGGCCCGCGCGATCGCGTGGTCGTCCTCGGTGGGCCCGGCCAGCACCGACCGGTGCGGGGTACGGCCCAGCAGGACGGCGTCGAACACGGTCACCGGCAGCTCGGAGGCGGCGTCCTGCTCGACGAACGCCAGGGTGCGGGCCCGACGGCGGCGCGCCATCGCCAGCAGGTCCTCCGACACCTCGGCCTCGCCCGGAGCGCCGGGCCGCGCGACCAGGGCGACCCGCCCGCCGTCGGGCCGCTCGACCCCGGCGACGAGGCGCAGCAGGCTGGACTTGCCGGTCCCGTTCGGCCCGACGAGGCCGGTCAGCGCTCCGGGGGGAGCGGTGACGTCGACGTCGTCGAGGATGAGCCGGTCGCCGACGGACCAGCGCACGCGCTCGGCCGCCAGGCCGGCGCCCCCCGTACCGTCGGCCGCACGGGCGTCCGTCCGCGCGGGCCTGGTCAGCGACTGCCCGGTGGTGTGCTCCGAGGTCTGCGTCATGCGCGGGCCCGTCCCTTCCACAGCAGCACCGCGAACACGGGCGCGCCGATCGCGGCGGTGACGATGCCGACCGGCAGCTCGCGCGGGGCGAAGACGGTGCGCGCCAGGGTGTCGGCCCAGATGAGGAACGTCGCCCCGCACAGCATCGACAGCGGCAGCAGGGCGCGGTGCCGGGCGCCGGTGATCGTGCGCACCGCGTGCGGCAGGATCAGGCCGACGAACCCGATCGCCCCGGACTGGGATACCAGCGCGCCGGTCAGCAGGGCGACGCCGATCAGCAGCACCCAGCGCACCGCGGCGACGGGGACGCCGAGCGTCGCGGCCGCGGTGTCGCCGAACGTGAAGGCGTCCAGCACGGACCCGGTCGAGGCCAGCAGGGTGCCGAGCACCAGCACGGCGCCCCCGGTGATGAGCACCGAGGACCACTGCGCCCCGGCCACCGACCCGAGCATCCAGGACAGGATCTCGCGGTACTGGTCGCCCTGGGCGGACCAGAAGATGACGAAGCTGGTGGCCGCGGCCGCGAGCTGCGACACCGCGAGCCCGGCCAGCACCGTCCGCCCCGGGGACAGCCCGCCGGCACCGCGGCCGGCGGCGGTGGCCAGCGCCAGCGTCGCCACGAGGGCGGCGGCCGCGCCGACGAACGCGGCGACCGGCAGCACCGCCAGCCAGCCGAGCACCAGCACGCTGACGGCGCCGAGGGACGCCCCCGAGCTGAGGCCCAGCAGGTAGGGGTCGGCCAGCGGGTTGCGGGTCAGGGACTGCATCACGACGCCGCACACCGCCAGGCCCGCGCCGACGGCCGCCGCGGTGAGCACCCGCGGCAGCCGCAGCTGCCACACGATGCCGTCGTCGAGCCGGTCGGGCGCGGCCAGGCCGAGCAGGTCGCCCAGCCCGAGCCGCGTGGCCACGACCTGCCCGACGTCCGACGGCGTCAGCCCGGCCGGGCCGATCGCCACCGTGACGACGACGCTGGCCAGCAGTGCCGCCGTCGTCACGCCGAGCCACGCCAGCAGCCGGCCCCGCGACAGAGTCTCGGGGGCCGGTGCACGCGTGGCCGTCTCACTCATCGAGGTCGAGCTCCGCGAGCTGGTCGGCGAGGTCGGCGGCGGCGTCGGCGTTGCGCACGCCCGCCTCCGTCGCGGGGAACGGCACGACCAGGTAGCGCTCCTCGCGCACGGCCGACAGCTCGGAGGTGGCGGGGTTCTCCTCGAGGCGGGCGATCTTGTCCTCGGCCGAGTTCCAGGTCGCGTCCACCAGGACGACGACGTCCGGGTCCGCGTCGACGATCTCCTCCCACGACAGCGAGGTCCAGGTGTCCTCGACATCACCGGCGACGTTGTCCAGCCCGACGGCGTCCAGGATCATCTGCGGCGCGCCGATGCCGGCCCCGACGTAGGGGATGTCGCTGCCGGAGGAGTACCACAGGGCGCTCAGGCCGCGGTCGTCGGGGGTGACGCCGTCGAGCACCGCCTGCTGCTCCGCGACCAGCTCGTCCGCGGCGCCGTTCACGTCGAAGATCCGGCCGACCTCGGTGATCTCGGCGAACACCTCGTCGAAGGTCAGCGGGTTCGGCATGTAGGCCGGGTCCTTGCAGGCCGCCGGGGCGACGTAGCTGTTGACGCCGAGCGAGGACAGGGTCTCGCGGTCCCCGGCGCCGTCGGCGGCCACGTTGGACTCCCACCCGGCGTAGACCAGGTCGGGCTCGAGCTCGAGGACGGCCTCGGTGCCCGGCACCTCGTCGCTGAACGGCTCGGCGACAGCGGTGCCCTCGACGTCGTCGGCCAGCCACTCGGGCACGGGGCCGTCGAGGAAAGCCGACCCGACGACGCGGTCGCCCAGGCCGAGCGCCAGCAGCGTCTCGGCGGTGGAGGACTTGATGGTGACGACGCGTTGCGGGGCGGCCTCGAAGGTCACCTCGGTGCCGCAGTTGTCGAGGGTCAGCGGGTACTCGGTGGTGGCCGCGGTGCCGGCCGCGGCGGACTCCGCGGTCGACGGGGCGGCGTCGTCGGCCGGCACGGTCTCCGCCGAGCAGGCGGCGAGGGAGGCGACGGCGGTGGTCGCGAGGACGAGGGCAGCGATGCGCGCTCGGGGCACGGGTGGGTCTCCCGGAAGGCAGGTGGTATGGGTGGCGGGTGCGGCATCTCGCACCGACCGGACCTGCGGCCCAAAGAAGGGGCCGCACCGACGGGCGAGTCTCCGGTGCCCGTGGTCCGCGAGGACTCCCACCCTAGTACCCGCGCATTACGGGCTGATGACGGTCCGCCTCCGACGGCGGAACGGGCGCGGCGAAGGGCGCTCGCGGTGGCAGGGTGGACCGTATGAGGTTCCGAGCACGGGATGGGTGGGCCGCGCTGGCCGGCGTCGTGGCCGCCGGCGCGGGCCTGGCGCTGTCCGAGCTGGTCGCCGCCTGGGTCGACCCGGCCTCCTCGCCGGTGCTGGCCCTGGGCGGTGTCGTCGTCGACAACGTCCCGCCGTGGCTCAAGGACTTCGCCGTCGAGTGGTTCGGCACCGCCGACAAGCTCGTCCTGCTGTCCACGATGGGGGTCGTGCTCGCCGCCGGTGCGGTCCTGGCGGGGTTGCTGGAGCTGCGCCGCCCGCCGGCGGGACGGGTCCTCATGGGCGCCGTCGGCCTGCTCCTCGCGATCATCGCCGTGACCCGCCCCGGGGCCACACCGCTGTGGGCGCTCCCGGCGGTCCTCGGTGTCGGGAGCGGCGTCCTGCTGCTGCGGCTGCTCGTCGCCCGGGTGCCCGCGCCGGCCGCCGTGGTGCCGGTGGGTGCCGGCGCCGGGGCGGGCGGCGCGACCGACGTCCCGGCGGGCGAGCCGCCTGCCGCCGCGTTGTCGGACGACGGCGCCTCACGCCGCACCTTCCTCATCTGGACGGGGGCGACGGCCGTCGGCGGTGTCCTCGCCCTGGCGGCCTCACGTGCCCTGGCCGCCGGCAGCCGGGCGGTCGAGGTGGTCCGCGAGGCCATCCGCCTGCCGTCCGCGGCCACCCCCGCGCCCGCGGTGCCGGCCGGCGCCGACCTCGGTGTGCCCGGCACCGAGCCCTACGTCACGCCCAACGCCGACTTCTACCGCATCGACACCGCGCTGCGGGTGCCGAAGGTCGACCCCGCCACCTGGTCGCTGCGGGTCACCGGTCTGGTCGACGAGCCGTTCGAGATCACCTGGGACGAGCTGCTCGAGCTGCCGATGACCGAGCACCACGTGACCCTGTGCTGCGTCTCGAACGAGGTCGGCGGCGACCTCGTCGACAACGCCCTGTGGCTCGGCCACCCGATCCGCGAGCTGCTGGCCCGCGCCCGCCCGCAGGCCGACGCCGACATGGTGCTGTCGTCCTCGGTGGACGGCTGGACGGCGGGCACGCCGCTGGAGGTGCTCACCGACCCGGACCGGGAGGCGCTGGTCGCCGTCGGGATGAACGGCGAGCCGCTGCCCGAGGAGCACGGCTTCCCGGCCCGCCTGGTCGTGCCCGGCCTGTACGGGTACGTCTCGGCGACCAAGTGGGTCACCGAGCTCAAGGTCACGCGGTTCGCCGACGACCAGGGCTACTGGACGCCCCGCGGCTGGTCGGCGATGGGCCCGGTCAAGCTGCAGTCCCGGATCCACGTGCCGCGGCCGGGCGCTGCGGTCGAGGCCGGGCAGGTGACCATCGCCGGCGTCGCCTGGGCCCAGCACACCGGGATCTCCGGCGTCGAGGTGCGCGTCGACGACGGCGAGTGGATGGCGGCCGAGCTCGCCGACACCGTCGGGCCGGACACCTGGCGCCAGTGGCGCCTCGACTGGGACGCCACCCCCGGCGACCACCAGGTGGCCGTGCGCGCCACGGACGCGAACGGCCAGGTGCAGACCGCCGAGCAGGCGCCGCCGGCCCCGGACGGTGCGACCGGGTGGCACGCGGTCTCCGTCACCGTCGGCTGATCCGCTCCCGGGAAGCTCTCGTCCCTGTCCCGGGCGTGGTTGGCTTTCCTCCGTGGCCGCGAACCGTCCGACCCCGAGGAGCCGACCCATGAGCAGCAACCCGTCCGCGCCCGCCCGCCGTGCCCTGGTCACCGGGGCGTCCTCCGGCATCGGGGCCGCCGTGGTCCGCCGCCTGCGCGCCGAGGGCTGGCGGGTGGTCGCCGCCGCGCGGCGTGCCGACCGGCTCGAGGCGCTCGCCGCCGAGACCGGGGCCGAGGCCTACCCCCTGGACATCACCGACGACGCGGCGGTCGCCGCGCTCGCGGCGCACCTGGAGGCGACCGGCGGGCTGGACGCCGTGGTCAACAACGCCGGCGGGGCCCTGGGCCAGGACCGGGTGGAGGACGGCGACGTGGACGGCTGGCGGCGCATGTACGAGCTGAACGTGCTCGGCACCCTGCGCGTCACCCAGGCGGTGCTGCCCCTGCTGCGCGCGTCGGCCGAGGCGGCGGGGCCCGACGGCGGGTCCGACGTCGTCGTGGTGACCTCCACGGCCGCCCACGGCGCCTACGAGGGCGGGGCCGGGTACACCGCCGCCAAGCACGCCGAGCGGATGCTGTCCACGACCCTGCGCTGGGAGATCGCCGGCGAACCGGTCCGGGTCATGGAGATCGCCCCGGGAGCCGTCGCCACCGAGGAGTTCTCCCTCGTGCGGTTCGACGGCGACGCCGACCGGGCCGCGGCCGTGTACGAGGGCTACCAGCCGCTGCTCGCCGAGGACGTCGCCGACGCGGTCGCCTGGACCCTGACCCGCCCGGCCCACGTGAACACCGACCTGATGGTCATCCGGCCGCGGGCGCAGGCCCACAACCAGAAGATCGCGCGCACGGGCGTGTGACGGTCCGACCGGCCCGGGTCACACCGGCCGGTCCGCGGCAGCCGCTCGGTCCGGTCCGGTCCGGGACCGGGCGGTCAGCGCCACCACGGGCAGCACGGCCAGGGCCAGCAGCCCTCCGCCGAGCGAGAGGACGGCGAAGCTGCTGGACGCCACGACGAAACCGGACCCGAGCCCGCCGGCAGCTCCCGCCAGCGCGAGCGAGAGGTCGACCGCGCCCTGGGTGCGGGCCCGGGTCGCCAGGGGCAGCGACGACGTGAGCATCGCGGTGCCGGACACCAGCCCGAGGCTCCAGCCCAGACCCAGCAGACCGAGGCCGACGGCGAGACCGACGACGGACGACGACGGCACGAGCCCGGCCACGAGACCGGAGGCCAGCAGCGTCATGGCCGCGGCGACCGCCACCCGGAGCGGCCCGAACCGGTCGGTCAGCCAGCCGGACAGCGGCGAGGGCAGGTACATCATCCCGACGTGCACGGCGATGACGAACCCGGCGGTCGACACCGCGTGCCCGTGGTCGGCCATGTGGACCGGCGTCATCGTCATGATCGCGACCATGACGGCCTGCGTGAGGACCATGACCGTCCCGGCGACGAGCACCGCGCGGCGCACGGCCCCGGGGTCCTCGGCCGCGGTCTCCGCCGGGGCGTCCTCCGCCGTCGGGCCCGGTACGGCGTCGTCCGTCTCCGGGACCTCGACCGCGGCGGGCACCGTCGCGTTCTCGACCGCCTCCTCGTCGAGCCGTCGGGCCAGCAGCAGCGGGTCGGGCCGCAGCGCGACCCCGAGCACGATCCCGGCCGCCGCGTAGGCGGCGCCGCCGAGGATGAACGGGCCGGTCAGCGCCGGCAGACCCCAGCCCGTGGCGACGTCGCCCATGACGCCCACGAGGTTCGGGCCGGCGACGGCGCCCAGCGTCGTGGCGACCAGCACGGTGCTCAGGGCCCGGGCCCGCCGGTGCGGTGCGGCGAGGTCGGCCCCGGCGTAGCGCGCCTGCAGGTTGGTGGCCGTGCCCGCGCCGTAGAGCGCGAACGCCCCCAGGAGGACCCAGACGTTCTGGGCGGCTGCGGCGGCCACGACGACGAACGCGCCGACGGCGCCGGCGACGTAGCCGGCGGCGAGACCCGCGCGGCGGCCGTGACGCTGCGACAACCGGCCGACGGCCAGGGCCGCCAGGGCGGACCCGCCGGTGAACAGCGCCGCGGGGAGGCCGGCGAACCGTGCCGAGCCCAGCAGGTCCGTCACGAGGAGCGCGCCGACGGTGATGCCGGCCGCGAGTCCGGCGCCGGACAGCACCTGGGCGAGGACCAGGACGCGCAGCGTGCGGCGCTGCACCTCCACGACGGGACGGGTGGATGCCGGGGCGGCGGACATGGTCCTCCAGGTCGTACGCGCAGGGATACCCCGCAGGGTACTCCTGAAAGCCGGTGCGGTTCCGGCGCGGCGCGGGCTACCATGGTCCGCACAGGCGTCGACCCGGCCATCACCGGCGAGCCTCCGGAAGAAAGGCGCGACCCGGCGCCGAGTAGAACCGGACGGGTGGGCCCGTCACAGCCTCCGACGAGCGGTGGACCGGTTCCTCGAGGACACGGTCCGCAAGCGGGGTGGTACCGCGGCCCGGCACCTGAGTCGTCCGCCAGGACGGCGCGGGGAGCCGACGTCGTCCTCGCAGTGCACCACGACGACCCGTACCGCCCGCTCGTTCAGGAGAGCCCGCCCATGGCCTACCCGCTGCACCGCACGTCCGACGGCGCTGCCGACGCGCCCACCGCCACGCCCGGCGAGGCGTTCGGCATCGCCGGCGTCCCCGCGTCCCCGCAGCTGCCGCAGATCGAGCGCGACGTGCTGGCGTACTGGGAGGCCGACGACACCTTCCGCGCCTCGGTGGCCAAGAACCCGGCGGGGGAGCACGGCGAGAACGAGTTCGTGTTCTACGACGGCCCGCCCTTCGCCAACGGCCTGCCGCACTACGGCCACCTGCTGACCGGCTACGTCAAGGACGTCGTGCCGCGCTACCAGACCATGCGTGGCAAGCACGTGGAGCGCCGCTTCGGCTGGGACACCCACGGTCTGCCCGCCGAGCTCGAGGCGATGAGCCAGCTCGGCATCAAGACCAAGGACGAGATCCTCGAGCTCGGGATCGAGAACTTCAACGACGCCTGCCGCTCCTCGGTGCTGAAGTACACCGCCGAGTGGCGCGACTACGTCACCCGCCAGGCGCGCTGGGTCGACTTCGACCACGACTACAAGACCTTCAACCCCGACTACATGGAGTCGGTGATCTGGGCGTTCTCCGAGCTCCACCGCAAGGGGCTGGTGTACGAGGACTTCCGCGTCCTGCCGTACTGCTGGAACGACCAGACGCCGCTGTCCAGCCACGAGCTGCGCATGGACGACGACGTCTACCAGAACCGCCAGGACCCGGCGGTGACGGTGGGCTTCGAGGTCCTGACCGTGCCGGAGAGCGCCGCGTCGGCCGGGCTGACCGCGGGCGACCGGCTCCTCACCTGGACCACGACGCCGTGGACCCTGCCGTCCAACCTGCTCGTCATGGTCGGGACCGAGATCGACTACGTGGTCGTCGAGGCCTCGCCGACGGGGTCGCCGCAGCGGTTCGTGCTCGCCGAGGCGCGCCTGGACCACTACGCCCGCGAGCTGACCGACGAGGGCGCCGAGGCCCCGCGCGTCGTGGCCCGGCTGACCGGTCGCGACCTGCTCGAGACCACCTACGCCCCGCCGTTCTCCTACTACGCCGGTCGTGAGCGCGCCCACCGCGTCGTCGAGGCCGACTTCGTGACCACCACGGACGGCACCGGCCTGGTGCACTCCGCCGGCGCCTTCGGCGAGGACGACAAGATCGTCTGCGACCGTGAGGGCGTGGCCAGCGTCATGCCGGTCAAGGCGGACGGCACGTTCACCGCACCGGTCGAGGAGTACGCCGGCCTGCAGGTGTTCGACGCCAACGCCCCGATCATCGACCACCTCAAGGCCCGGACCCGTGGCGAGGCCGACACGGGGTCCGTCAGCGCCGGGACGGTGCTGCTGCGCCGCGAGTCCTACGACCACGCCTACCCCCACTGCTGGCGCTGCCGGCAGCCGCTGATGTACATGGGCGTGTCCTCCTGGTTCGTCGAGGTCACGAAGATCAAGGAGCGGATGCTCGAGCTCAACGAGCAGATCGCCTGGACCCCGGACCACATCCAGCACGGCCAGTTCGGCAAGTGGCTGGAGAACGCCCGCGACTGGTCGATCACGCGCAACCGGTTCTGGGGCTCCCCGGTGCCGGTGTGGAAGTCCGACGACCCCGCCTACCCGCGCGTCGACGTCTACGGGTCCTTCGCGGAGATCGAACGGGACTTCGGGCGGCTGCCGCGCAACGCGGCGGGCGAGCCGGACCTGCACCGTCCGTTCGTCGACGACCTCACCCGGCCGAACCCCGACGACCCCACGGGGCGCTCCACGATGCGTCGCGTCGAGGACATCCTGGACGTCTGGTTCGACTCCGGCTCGATGCCGTACGCCCAGGTGCACCACCCGTTCGAGAACGCCGACTGGTTCGAGCACCACTACCCGGGCGACTTCATCGTCGAGTACATCGGCCAGACGCGCGGCTGGTTCTACACGCTGCACGTCCTGGCCACGGCGCTGTTCGACCGCCCGGCCTTCCGGTCGGCGGTCTCGCACGGCATCGTGCTGGGCTCCGACGGGCGCAAGATGAGCAAGTCGCTGCGCAACTACCCGGACGTCACCGAGGTCTTCGACCGGGACGGCTCGGACGCCATGCGGTGGTTCCTCATGGCCAGCCCGATCCTGCGCGGCGGCAACCTCGTGGTGACCGAGGAGGGCATCCGGGACGCCGTGCGCCAGGTGCTGCTGCCGCTGTGGAGCACCTACTACTTCTTCACCCTCTACGCGAACAGCGCGCAGGATGGCGCCGGGTACGTCGCGAAGCCGATCACGGGCGATCGCGTGCCGGGTCTGCCGGCCCTCGACCGCTACCTGCTGGCCCGCACGCACGACCTCGTCGGCACCGTCACCGAGCAGCTCGACGCCTACGACGTCGCCGGGGCGTGCGAGACCGTCCGCGAGCACCTCGACGTGCTGACGAACTGGTACGTGCGTACCCAGCGCGACCGCTTCTGGGCGGAGGACGCCGACGCGTTCGACACCCTGTACACCGCCCTCGAGGTGCTGTGCCGCGTCATGGCCCCGCTGGCCCCGCTGGTCACCGAGGAGATCTGGCGCGGCCTGACCGGCGGCCGGTCGGTGCACCTGGCCGACTGGCCGAGCCTGGAGGCGCCCGCCGGCGCGACCGTCGGCTGCGCCGAGGCCGAGGCGCTGGTCGCCGACGACGCACTCGTGGCCGCGATGGACGAGGTGCGTGCCGTCGTGTCCTCGACGCTCGCGCTGCGCAAGGCGAACCAGCTCCGCGTGCGCCAGCCCCTGGCCCGGCTCACGGTGGCCGTGCCGGACCCGGAGGCGCTCGCGGACTACACCGGGCTGCTCACCGGGGAGCTGAACGTCAAGGCCGTCGACCTGGTCCTGGCCGACGCCGCGGCCTCCGAGCGGTTCGGGATCACCGAACGGCTGGCGGTCAACGCCCGGGCGGCCGGGCCGCGCCTCGGTCGCGGGGTGCAGGCGGTCATCAAGGCGGCCAAGGCCGGGGCGTGGCACCAGGCCGACGGCGAGGTCGTCGTGACCACCGACGACGGCGAGGTGCCGCTGCTCGCCTCCGAGTACGAGCTCACCACCGTGGTCGGCGACGAGGCCGGCGCCGACGTCGCGGCGAGCGTGCTGCCGGGCGGCGGGTTCGTCGTCCTGGACCTCGCGCTCGACGACGCCCTGCGTGCCGAGGGGTACGCACGCGACGTCGTGCGTGACGTCCAGGATGCCCGCAAGGCCGCCGGGCTCGAGGTGAGCGACCGCATCGCGCTGACGCTCGAGGTCCCGGCCGGCGACGTGGACGCCGTCGAGGCGCACCGCGACCTCGTCATGCGCGAGACGTTGGCCACGTCGATGACGGTGACCGGCGGCGAGGGTGAGCGCACCGTGCAGGTGGCCAAGGCCTGACGGGCTGCCGGGTCAGGACGTCGCCGGGCGGGTCAGGACGACCTCTCGCGGGTCAGGACGCCGCGTGGGGGGGGGAGGCGGGGCCGGCCCGGCAACCGCCCGCGGGGGCGGTAAAGGCCGGGGGGGGGCGCTC
>NZ_JAUQYN010000002.1:789781-817977 GCF_030586525.1 Isoptericola sp. 178
GCCCGCCCCGCCGGGGGGCCGGCCCCCGGGGGGCGAGACGGGAGGCACCCGTCCTCCCCCGCCACGTGAGGTCCTGACTCGCCGGGTGCGGTCCTGACTCGCGACCGGGTGCCCTGATTCGCGGGACCGTGCCCTGACCCGGCAGGGGAGGGTGGGTGACCCGTGCGCTGATCCGGCGGACGGTCGCGTAATCTCGTGGCGTGAATGACGAGCAGGGCAAGACCAAGAAGCAGAAGGCCGACGAGCGCAAGGCGGCCCGCGCCGCGGCGGAGGACGCGGCCGCGTCCGAGGACCTCGAGCGCATCTACGC
Organism: Isoptericola sp. 178; assembly: GCF_030586525.1. Taxonomy (NCBI): domain Bacteria; kingdom Bacillati; phylum Actinomycetota; class Actinomycetes; order Micrococcales; family Promicromonosporaceae; genus Isoptericola; species Isoptericola sp. 178. The sequence goes on from NZ_JAUQYN010000002.1 coordinate 790,092, forward strand.
CCACATCGTCTCCCGCGCGCCGGAGCACGACGTCTCGCCGACCCTCGACCGGGTCGCGCGGCTGCTCGAGCTGCTCGGGGACCCGCAGCGCACCTTTCGTGCGATCCACCTGACCGGCACGAACGGCAAGTCCTCCACCGCGCGGATGGCCGAGCGCCTGGTCCGGGAGCACGGGCTGCGCACCGGGCTGTTCACCTCCCCGCACCTGAGCAGCGTCACCGAGCGCATCCAGGTCGACGGCGAGCCGCTCGGCGCCGTCCGGTTCGTCGAGACCTGGAACGACGTGTACCCGTACGTCCAGGTCGTCGACGCGGAGCTGGAGGAGGCCGGGCAGTCCCGCCTGAACTTCTTCGAGGTCCTCACCGGTCTCGCCTTCGCCGCCTTCGCCGACGCGCCCGTCGACATCGCCGTGCTCGAGGTCGGCATGGGCGGCACCTGGGACACGACCAACACCGCCGACGCCGACGTCGCCGTCATCACGCCGATCAGCGTCGACCACGAGAAGTGGCTGGGGTCGACGCCGGCGGAGATCGCCGCGATCAAGGCCGGCATCATCAAGTCCGACGCGACGGCGTTCTCGGCCGTGCAGCGTCCCGAGGTCGACGAGGTCCTCGCCGAGCGGGCCGTCGAGGTCGGCGCCCGGCTGCTGCGCGAGGAGGTCGACCTCGAGGTCGTGGCGCGCCAGGTCGCCGTCGGCGGGCAGATGGTGACGTTGCGCACCCCGCTGGCCACCTACACCGAGATCTTCGTCCCGCTGCACGGTGAGCACCAGGCGCACAACGCGCTCCTGGCGCTCGCGGCCGCCGAGCAGGCCCTCGGGGGCCGTGCCCTGGACGGGGGAGCCGTGGAGACGGCGTTCGCGGACGTCAGCGTCCCCGGGCGGCTGGAGCTGGTCCGGTCCAGCCCGACCGTGCTCGTCGACGTCGCGCACAACCCGCACGGCGCCGAGGCGCTGGTGGCGGCCCTCGACGAGGCGTTCACGCTGCGCACCGTGGTGGGCGTCGTCGGGCTCATGGCCGACAAGGACGCCGAGGGGCTGCTCGCCGCGCTGGAGCCGGGGATGTCGCAGGTCGTGCTGACCCGCAACTCCTCGGACCGGTCGGCCGACCCGTTCGCCGTGGCGGAGATCGCCCGGGAGATCTTCGGCGACCACCGGGTCCACGTCACCGAGCGCCTGGACGAGGCGCTGCAGGTCGCCACGGACCTGGTCGAGTCGGCGGACACGGTCGGCATCGGTCACGGCACGGGCATGGTGGTGACGGGTTCCGTCGTCACCGTGGCGGACGCCCGCCTCCTCCTCGGCCGCGGCTGACGGGCACCGACGCCGGGCGGGTGGTTTTCCCGCGCACGCTGCGACGTCTCCGGCACGGGTGTTGGATAGGGATCGGACACCCCGCGCTGAGGAGGTTGTGCGATGAAGAAGTTGCTTGACGACCCGGCACAGGCCGTCACCGATTCGCTCCGAGGATTCGGTCTGGCCCATGCCGACCAGGTCTCGGTGCACACCGAACCCAACTTCGTGACCCGGGCCGGCGGGACGCCCGCCGGGCAGGTCGCCGTCATCAGCGGCGGCGGCTCCGGGCACGAACCGCTCCACGCCGGCTTCGTCGGAGCGGGCATGCTGGACGCCGCCGTGCCCGGGGAGGTCTTCACCTCGCCGACGCCGGACCAGGTCCTGGCGGCGGTGCAGGCCGCCGACGCCGGGGCCGGCGTGCTGCTCATCGTCAAGAACTACACCGGCGACGTGCTGAACTTCGAGACGGCCGCCGAGCTGGCCGAGGCCGAGGGCATCGAGGTCGCCAGCGTGCTGGTGAACGACGACGTCGCGGTGGAGGACTCGCTGTACACGGCCGGCCGTCGCGGCGTGGCGGGCACCCTGGTGGTCGAGAAGGTCGCCGGTGCCGCGGCCGCCCGGGGCGCCTCCCTGGCGGAGGTCGCCGCGCTGGCAGAACGTGTCGTGGCCGGGGTGCGCTCCATGGGCGTGGCCCTCACCGCCTGCACCGTGCCCCACGTCGGGCGGCCGAGCTTCGACCTGGCGGACGACGAGGTCGAGATCGGCATCGGGATCCACGGCGAACCGGGCCGTCAGCGCGTCCAGGCGGCCGGGGCCAGCGACATCACCCGCCGGCTGGTCGACTCCGTCCTCGACGACATCGACCTCGCCGCGGGGTCCCGGGTCCTGCTCTTCGTCAACGGCATGGGCGGGACGCCCGCCAGCGAGCTCTACGTCGTGTACGGCGTCGCCCGGCAGATGCTGGCTGACCAGGGCGTCGAGGTAGTGCGCTCGCTCGTGGGCAGCTACGTGACGTCCCTGGAGATGCAGGGGGTGTCGGTGACCGTCGCCGTCCTCGACGACGAGCTCCTCGAGCTCTGGGACGCGCCGGTCCGGACCCCGGCCCTCACGTGGTGACCGAGCTCGACGTCGGATGGGCCGAACGATGGATCCGGCAGGCGGCGAGCGACCTCAAGGCGGGCCGTGACGAGCTGACCGAGCTGGACCGCCGCATCGGGGACGGGGACCACGGCAACAACATGGACCGCGGCTTCACCGCCGTCGTGGCCAAGCTCGACGGCCAGGAGGCACCCGCCGAGACGGTCGGGCAGGTGCTGAAGCTGGTCGCCACCACCCTGATGTCCACCGTGGGCGGGGCGTCCGGGCCGCTGTACGGCACGGCGTTCCTGCGGGCGTCGAAGGTCGTGGACGAGGCCACGGCGGACGCGGGCCACCTGGTGTCCCTCCTGGAGGCCGCCACGGAGGGCATCGTCGCCCGCGGCCGCGCGCACGTGGGGGAGAAGACGATGGTCGACGCCTGGCAGCCGGCCGTCGAGGCCGCCGAGAGCGCCGCGGAGTCCGGTGACGCCCTCGCCGTGCTGCGGGCCGCCGCGGAGGCGGCGGAGGCGGGTGCGGTCGCCACCGTCCCGCTCGTGGCGACCAAGGGCCGTGCCTCCTACCTCGGCGAGCGCAGCGCGGGCACGGAGGACCCGGGCGCGCGGTCGACGGCGATGCTGCTGGCCGCGGCCGTGACCGCCGCGGAGGGAGCGGCGGCGTGAGCGTCGCCCTGGTGCTCGTCTCGCACTCGACACGCCTGGCCGACGGCGTCGCCGAGCTGACGGCCGAGATGGCGCCGGACGTCGTGGTGCGCTGCGCGGCGGGCGACGTCGACGGCGGGCTCGGGACCTCCCTCGAGCGGGTGCAGGAGGCCCTGGACGCCGCGCTCGCGGGTGCCGCGTCCGCCGTCGTGCTCGCCGACCTCGGGTCGGCGGTGCTCACCGTGGAGTCGGCGCTCGAGATCGACCCCGACCTCACGCGCCGCGTGCGCCTCGTCTCGGCCCCGTTCGTCGAGGGTGCGGTCGCCGCGGCGGTCACGGCCCAGCAGGGCGCGGAGCTGGACGGCGTCGTGGCCGCGGCCGAGGACGCCGCCCGGTCCATCGGACCGGAGCCGGTGTACGAGCTCGTCGAGTCCTCGGGGGCCGAGGGGCCCCCGGTCGCGGCGACGGGCACGCAGGGCGAGGTGGTCCCCGAGCCGGGGGCACCGTCGTCGGGAGCCGCGGACGAGGTCAGCACCGTCGTGGAGATCCGCAACCCCCTCGGGCTGCACGCCCGTCCGGCTGCCGTCGTCGCCCGCTCGGTGGCGGACCTGGGCGTGCCCGTGACGGTCGAGGGGGCGGACGCGACCAGTGTGCTCGCCCTGATGTCGCTGGGCACGACGGCGGGGCAGCGGGTGACCGTCACGGCCCGGGGCGAGGGCGCCGACACCGCGGTCGCGCTCGTGACGGGACTCATCGAGGGTGGCTTCGGCGAGGCGTGAGATCGGTCACCCCGCCGCCGGCGGGAGGGCCCCGCGGGCCGGATACCCTGGGACGGTGAGCCGCACGAAGGACGACCGCCCCCGCCCCGGCGACCGCATCACGCCGCGCAAGCCGGCGAAGGTCCAGTTCGCCGCGACGATGCTCCAGCTCGAGGCGTTCGTGGTGCTGTTCGCGGCGCTGGCCCTGTACGGCCTGCGCGACTCCGAGTTCGAGCGCGGACCCCTGGTCATCGACTCCATGGCGGCGATGTGGACCGTCACGGGTGTGCTCTTCGTGGTGCTGGTGGTGCTCTCCCGGCTGGTCTCGCGGCCGGGCGGGTACGTCGCCGGCACGGTGGTGCAGGTCCCGGTGCTGGCCCTGGGGCTGCTGCTGCCGATGATGTTCCTCGTGGCGGGGATCTTCGTCGTCCTGTGGGTCGTCGCGCTGCGGCTCGGCGCCCGCATCGACGCCGAGCGCGCCGCGTACGACGCCGAGAACCCGGGCACCGCACCCAACGCGTGAGCGCCGCGCGGTTAGGGTGACGGCATGACCCAACCGACCACCTCTGCCATCGAGCGCACGCTGATCCTCGTCAAGCCGGACGGCGTCCGGCGCGGCCTGTCCGGCGAGATCCTGCGGCGCGTCGAGGCCAAGGGCTACACGCTCGCCGCCGTCGAGCTCGTGCACGCCACCCCCGAGCAGCTCGCCACGCACTACGCCGAGCACGAGGGCAAGCCCTTCTACGCCCCGCTGGTGGACTTCATGCTGTCCGGCCCGACCCTGGCCGTCATCGCCGAGGGCGACGGCGTCATCGCCGGGTTCCGGTCGCTGGCCGGGGCCACCGACCCGACCGCCGCGGCGCCGGGCACGATCCGCGGCGACCTCGGCCGCGACTGGGGCCTGAAGGTCCAGCAGAACCTCGTGCACGGCTCGGACTCGCCGGAGTCGGCCGACCGCGAGATCGGCATCTGGTTCCCGCAGTCCTGACGTACCGACCCGCGGTACCGCCCCGACGCCGCACGGCGCCGCGGGCGGAGGGACGTCCTCCGCCCGCGGCGCGGCCGCCGGGAACGCCGGGGCAGATGCGCGGGTTCCTCGACGACGGCGGATAGGCTCGCCGTCGTGCACCTCAAGACGCTCACCCTGCGCGGCTTCAAGTCGTTCGCCTCGGCGACGACGCTGAGGTTCGAGCCGGGGATCACGTGCGTCGTCGGTCCCAACGGGTCCGGCAAGTCCAACGTCGTGGACGCCCTGTCCTGGGTGATGGGGGAGCAGGGTGCCAAGTCGCTGCGCGGCGGCAAGATGGAGGACGTCATCTTCGCCGGCACGGCGGGTCGCCCGCCGCTGGGCCGTGCCGAGGTCTCGCTGACCATCGACAACACCGACGGCGCGCTGCCGATCGACTACACCGAGGTCACGATCTCGCGGACGCTGTTCCGCAGCGGCGGGTCCGAGTACGCCATCAACGGCAGCACCTGCCGGCTGCTGGACGTCCAGGAGCTGCTCAGCGACTCCGGCATCGGCCGGGAGATGCACGTCGTCATCGGCCAGGGGCAGCTCGACGCCGTGCTGCGCGCCACGCCCGAGGAGCGGCGCGGCTTCATCGAGGAGGCCGCGGGTGTCCTCAAGCACCGCAAGCGCAAGGAGAAGGCGCTGCGCAAGCTCGAGGCGATGGCCGGCAACCTCGCCCGGCTGACCGACCTCACCACCGAGCTGCGGCGTCAGCTCGGCCCGCTGGGCAAGCAGGCCGAGGCGGCCCGCAAGGCCCGGGCGGTGCAGAGCGAGGTCCGTGACGCACGGGCCCGGCTGCTGGCGGACGACCTCGCCCAGCTCGGTGCACGGCTCGAGCAGGAGCGTGCCGACGAGGCCGCGCTGAAGGAGCAGCAGCGAGCCACCGAGGAACGGCTGGCCACGAGCCGGCGGCGGCTGACGGGGCTCGAGGCGACCGCGGCCGGGACGGGTCGCGCCGCCGCGCGCGCCTCGGAGACCGTGCACGCCCTGGACGGGCTGCGCGAACGCCTGCGTGGGCTGGGTTCGCTGGCCGACGAACGGGTGCGGCTGCTCGGCACGGCCGAGCCCGAGCACCGCGGCCAGGACCCGGACGAGCTCGACGCCCAGGCCGAGCGCGCGCGGGTGTCCGAGGCGGAGCTGGCCCGTGAGGTGGAGCTGGCCCGCGAGGCGCTCGAGGCCGCCGAGGCACGCCGCGCGGACGCCGAGCGCGTCGCCCAGGACGCGGAGCGCGAGCTCGCCACCCTGCACCGTGGGGCGGCGGACCGGCGGGAGGGGCTGGCCCGCCTGGCCGGTCAGGTGTCCACGTGCCGCAGCCGGGTCGAGGCGGCCGACGCGGAGATCGAGCGGGTGCGGGACGGGCTCGCGGAGGCCGAGCGCCGCGCGGAGGAGGCCGCCCGGGAGTTCGCGACGCTGGAGGCGGAGGCCGTCGGCGCCGAGGCCGGTGAGGAGGGGCTCGACGCCGAGCACGAGCAGGCCGCCGAGGACCTCGCCCGCGCGCGGGAGGCCGTCGACCGGCTCACGGACCTCGTGGCGACGGCCGAGAAGGACCGCGCGACCTGGTCGGCCCGGGTCGAGGCCCTCGAGCTGAGCCTGGACCGCAAGGACGGCGCCGGCGCGCTGCTCGCCGCCGACCAGCCGGGCGTGCTCGGTTCCGTCGCGGCGCTGCTCGGCGTGGAACCGGGGTTCGAGGAGGCGGTGGCCGCGGCGCTCGGCCCGTTGGCCGACGCCGTGGCGGTCGAGAGCCTCGAGGCCGCCGTGGACGCTCTGCGGCTGCTCCGCGACGACGACGGCGGACGGGCGGGTCTCGTGGTCGGCGCGTCGGCGCCCTCCGCGACGGGCCGGGACCTGGGTGAGCTGCCGGCCGGCACGCGACCCGCGGTGGACGTGGTCACGGCCTCGGGAGCGGCCGGTGCCGCGGTGCGGACGCTGCTCGCCGACGTCGTGGTCGTCGAGGACCTGGCCGAGGCGCGGGCGCTCGTCGCCGCGCGCCCCGACGTCGTCGCCGCCACCCGGGCGGGCGACCTGCTCGCCGCGCACCGTGCCTCCGGCGGTTCGGCCGCCGCGCCGAGCGTGCTGCACCTGACCAGCGCCCTGGACGAGGCGCGTGCGGGACTCGAGGATGCCGAGCGCCGCGCGCAGCGGCACGGGGACGAGCTCACCGCCGCGCGCGGGGCGCGTGACGCCGCCCAGGAGCGCCACGACGAGACGCTCGGGCGGCTGCACGAGTCCGACGCCGCGCTCGCGGCGGTGGCCGAGCAGCTCGGGAACCTGGGCGCGGCCCGGCGTGCCGCTCAGACGGAGGCGCAGCGCCACCGCGCGACGATGGACTCCGCGACCGAGCGGCGCCGCACCGCGCAGGAGGAGCTCGTCGGGCTGCAGCGCCGGCTGGAGGTGGCCGAGGCCGAGCCGGCCCGTTCGGAGGAGGACGTGGCGGCGGCGACCGCGGCGCGCGATGCGGCGCAGCAGGCCGCGACGGCGGCGCGCCAGGCGGAGACGGAGACGCGGCTCGCCCTGCGCACGGCCGAGGAACGGGCCCGCGCGGTGGCCGGGCGTGCCCAGGGGCTCGCCCGGGCGGCCGAGCAGGAGCGGCAGGCGCGGGAGCAGGCGGCGCTGCGCGCACGCCGCCGCGCGGCGCAGGCGGCCCGGGCGGCGGAGGTGCGGGCGGACGTCGGCACCGCGCTCGACTCCCTCGGCCGCTCGATCGAGCGCGCCCGGGACGAGCAGGCTCGCGCCCGGGCCGACCGGGACCGGCAGCGACGGGAGGTCGACGAGGTGCGGGCCGAGGCGGAACGTCTGGCCGGCGAGCTGCGCGACCTGACGGACGCGGCGCACCGGGACGAGGTCGCGCGGGCCCAGCAGGTCGCGCGGCTGGAGCAGCTGCAGACGCGCGCCGTCGACGAGCTCGGCACGGATCCCGACGTGCTCGTCGAGGAGTTCGGCCCGCACCACCCGGTGCCCGTGGCCCGCCCGGCGGACGCCGCCGAGGACGACCCGGACCCGGCCCCCGTCCCGTACGTGCGCGCCGAGCAGGAGAAGCGGCTGGCGTCGGCGGAACGCGCCCTCAAGCGGATCGGCACGGTCAACCCGCTCGCGCTGGAGGAGTTCGCGGCCCTGGAGGAGCGGCACCAGTTCCTCGCCGACCAGCTCGCGGACCTGAAGAAGTCGCGGGAGGACCTGCTGCAGATCGTCGCCGACATCGACGACCGGGTGCAGCAGGTGTTCGCCGAGGCGTTCCGGGACACCGCCGAGCAGTTCGAGGGTGTGTTCTCCCGGCTGTTCCCCGGCGGCGAGGGCCGCCTCGTCCTCACCGACCCCAGCGACCTGCTCACCACGGGCCTGGAGATCGAGGCCCGGCCGGCGGGCAAGAAGGTCAAGCGCCTGTCGCTGCTGTCCGGGGGCGAACGGTCGTTGACGGCCGTCGCCTTCCTGGTCTCCATCTTCAAGGCGCGCCCCAGCCCGTTCTACGTCATGGACGAGGTCGAGGCCGCCCTGGACGACGTGAACCTGGGGCGCCTGCTGGAGATCTTCCGCGAGCTGCGCGACGACTCGCAGCTCATCGTCATCACCCACCAGAAGCGCACGATGGAGATCGCCGACGCCCTGTACGGCGTGACGATGCGCGGCGACGGTGTGACGACGGTCATCTCCCAGCGGTTGAGCGAATCCGCCGAGGCGGGGTGACAATGCTGCCGTGGTCACGTTCGTCGTCTGGTCCCTCGCCTCGCTGCTGCTGTGCGCAGCGGTGTTCCTCGTGGCGAGCGTGATGGAGAACGGGGACGACGACGGCGAGGGTCTGCGCGGCTTCGTCCGGGACTTCCGGGCCGGGCTGAGGAACCGGGGCGCCGCCCCGCCCCCGCCCCCGGTGGACACGGACATGGACGCCTTCTTCGCGGCCAACGTCGAGGAGGCGCCGGGGTACGTCGACGCCGACGAGCTGTCGGACGCGCTGCAGCGCGCCCAGGGCCGCGTCCGTCCGCACGCCCCGGTCATCCGGCCCCTGGGCTCCGTCCGTCCGCGCGCCCCGAGGACCGGGTCGTCGCCGCCGGCCGGCGACCGCTGACGTCCCTCCCGCCCGCGGTCTGGGAGACTGAGGGACCGTGACTGACTTTCTCTGGCTCTGGATCCTTCTGGGTGTCGTCGTGGTCGTGGGGTTCGGCTCCGCGCTCGTCGTCCCCCGCCTGCGTCGTGGCCGCTCCGACGGCTCCGCGACCATCACCCGGCCGCCGGAGGCGGCCGAGGACGCCGCTGACGACAGCGCCGGCGCCGAACCCGCTGCGACCGCGACCGCGGTCCTGGAACGTCCCGCCCCGGCCGAGGGCCGCATGGTCCGGCTGCGCGACCGGCTGGCCCGGTCCGGCTCGCCGCTGGGTGCCCGGCTGCTGACGATGCTCTCGCGCGAGCAGCTCACCGAGGACGACTGGGACGAGATCGAGGAGACGCTGCTGCTGGCGGACCTCGGCACCGGCCCCGCCGAGGAGCTCCTGGAGGCGCTGCGCACGCGGGTGCGGGTGCTCGGTGTGCGCGAGCCGGCAGCGGTGCGCGACCTGCTGCGCGAGGAGCTGCTGAAGATCGTGGACCCGACCCTGGACCGGTCCCTGGCGCTGGACCGGCCCGTGGTCGACGGCGAGACCAAGCCGGCGGTCGTCCTCATGGTCGGCGTCAACGGCACGGGCAAGACCACGACGGTCGGCAAGCTCGCCCGCGTCCTGGTCGCGGAGGACAAGTCCGTGGTGCTCGGTGCCGCCGACACCTTCCGTGCCGCGGCCGCGGACCAGCTGCAGACCTGGGGCGCGCGCGTCGGGGTGGAGACCGTCCGGTCCGACCGGGACGGCGCCGACCCGGCCGCGGTGGCGTTCGACGCCGTGCGGACCGGCGCCGCGGACGGCGCGGACGTCGTCGTGGTGGACACGGCCGGACGCCTGCAGAACAAGGCGGGCCTGATGGACGAGCTCGGCAAGATCTCCCGCGTCATCACGCGCGAGGCGCCGCTGGGGGAGGTCCTGCTCGTCCTGGACGCCACGACCGGGCAGAACGGGATGCAGCAGGCGAAGGTCTTCTCGGAGGTCGCCGGCGTGACCGGCATCGTGCTGACGAAGCTCGACGGCACGGCCAAGGGCGGGATCGTCGTCGCCGTCCAGCGCGAGCTCGGCGTGCCCGTGAAGCTGGTCGGGCTCGGGGAGGGACCGGACGACCTGGCGCCCTTCGACCCCGAGGACTTCGTGGACGGGATCCTGGGGCTCTGACCCGGGGTCACGGGCGGATCACGGGAAGGTCACGACGGCCCCCAGGTGTCTCGCAGTCCGGACAGAAACTGGATGTTTACCCTCGGTGGGCGTTCGTCACACGGACGTAACGTCCGGACACTCCAGGTGAAACCCCGCGACGTCACGGTGGTCACCGACCGGCCACACGGGCTGGCGAGGGGAGTAACACACGATGGAGCTGGATACCGGAGTGACCGCGTGGATGCTGACCTCAGCATCCCTCGTGCTCCTGATGACGCCGGGACTGGCGTTGTTCTACGGAGGCATGGTTCGCGGCAAGTCCGTCCTGAACATGATGATGATGTCCTTCGGCGCGATGGCCGTCGTGGGGGTCATCTACGTCCTGTGGGGCTGGTCGATGTCCTACGCCACCGGCGTGGGGCCGGAGGGCTACTCGCTCTTCGCCAACCCGTTCGAGCAGTTCGGTCTCGGCGGAGGTGCGATCCTCGACGAGTCCGGCGGGTTCGTCGGTGAGGGCCTGCCCGCCGTCGTCGACGTCGGCTTCCAGGCCACCTTCGCGATCATCACCGTCGCGCTCGTCTCCGGTGCGCTCGCGGACCGCGTCAAGTTCGGCACCTGGATGGTCTTCGCGGGCCTCTTCGCCACGCTGTCGTACTTCCCGCTGTCGCACATGGTCTGGGGCGGCGGTCTGCTGTCCGACGCCGGGCCGTTCGTCTTCGGGGACGCCGCGCCGATCGACTTCGCCGGCGGCACCGTGGTGCACATCAACGCCGGTGTGGCCGCCCTCGTGCTGGCCCTGATCGTCGGCAAGCGCAAGGGCTTCGGCCGCGAGCCGATGCGTCCGCACAACCTGCCGTTCGTCATGCTCGGTGCCGCCCTGCTGTGGTTCGGCTGGTTCGGCTTCAACGCCGGTTCCGCCTACGGCGCCGACGGTGCCGCGGGTCTGGCCTGGGTCAACACCACCACCGCGGCCGCCGCGGCGATCATCGGCTGGCTCGTCACCGAGAAGCTGCGCGACGGCTCGGCCACCTCCCTGGGTGCCGCCTCGGGCGTCGTCGCCGGCCTGGTCGCGATCACCCCCGCCGCGGGCGACGTCTCGCCGGTCGGCGCGATCTTCGTCGGCCTCGTCGCCGGTGTGCTGTCCGCCTTCGCGGTGGGCCTGAAGTTCCGGTTCGGCTTCGACGACTCGCTCGACGTCGTCGGCATCCACCTCGTGGCCGGCCTGTGGGGCACGCTGTCCCTCGGCTTCTTCGCCACCGGCACGGGCCTCTTCTACGGCGGCGACTTCGCCCAGCTCGGCGTGCAGGCGGTCATCGCGCTCGTCGCGATGGTGTTCGCCGGTGTCGTGACCCTGGTGATCGGACTGGCCCTCAAGGCCACCATGGGCTGGCGCATCCCGGAGGACGCCGAGGTCAGCGGCATCGACCTCGCCGTGCACTCCGAGACCGCGTACGAGACGATCCAGCAGGGTTCTGTCATCAAGGAGGTTCGTTCATGAAGCTCGTCACCGGAGTCATCCAGCCGCACCGGCTCGACGACGTGAAGTCGGCTCTCGAGGCATCGGGGGTCCGGGGCATGACCGTCAGCGAGGCCAGCGGGTACGGCCGGCAGAAGGGCCACACCGAGGTCTACCGCGGTGCGGAGTACACCGTGGACCTGGTGCCGAAGGTCCGGATCGAGGTCCTCGTCGGTGACGCGGACGCCGCGTCCGTCGTCGACGTCGTGGTCAACGCGGCGCAGACCGGCAAGATCGGTGACGGCAAGGTCTGGACGGTCCCGGTCGAGGACATCGCCCGGGTCCGCACCGGCGAGCACGGCGACGCCGCGCTCTGACGCCGATGGCCGACCACCCGATCCCGGGCGGCGGCCCCGCGCAGCAGGCCCCGCACCCCACCACCGGGGTGCGGGGCCCTGTCGTCGGGCTCCGCGACGAGCTGCTCGCCGCCGCACGGGACCTCACCGGTCCGGGACGCTCCGGCGTCGCCCGCCGGGCCACCCTCCAACAGCTCGTCACCGACCGCGTCGGCGCGCTGTACGCCGAGGCCACCGCCGGCGTCGACCCCACCGGGCTGGCGCTCGCCGCGGTCGGGTCGCTGGGGCGCGGCGAGCTCGGGCCGCTGTCCGACCTCGACCTCGTGCTCGTCCACGACGGACGCACCCACAAGCCCGACGAGCTCGCGCAGGTCGCCGAGCGCCTCTGGTACCCCCTGTGGGACTCGGGCGTCGACATCGACCACGCGGTGCGCTCGCTCAACCAGACCCGGCAGCTGGCCATGCGCGACCTGCCCGCCGCCGTCGGCTGGCTGGACGTGCGTCCCGTGGCCGGCGACGCCGTCGTCGTCCACCGGGCGGCCTCCGGGATCCTCACCGACTGGCGGTCGGCCGCCCGGCGACGGCTGCCCGAGCTGCTCTCCAGCGTCCGCGAGCGGGCCGAGCGGTCCGGCGACCTCGCCTACCTCGTCGAACCCGACCTCAAGGAGGCCCGTGGGGGCATCCGGGACGCGGTGGTGGTCTCGGCGCTGGCCGCGACGTGGCTGACCGACCGGCCGCACGGTCGGGTGGACGCGGCGTACGCCCACCTGCTGGACGTCCGGGACACCCTGCACGTCGTCACGCGCCGACGGTCCACGCGCCTGCTGCTGGCCGACCTCGACGAGGTGGCCGCGCGCTGCGGCCACGACGACCCGGACGAGCTCCTGGCCAGCCTCGCCGAGGCCGGGCGCGAGATCTCCTTCGCCCTCGACTCCACCGTGCGGCGGGCGCGGCAGGCGCTGCAGCGTCCCGCGGCACGTCGGCCCATGGTGGTGCGCGGCCGTCGCCAGCCACCCCGGCTGCGGTCGGTGGGGGACGGGCTGGTCGAGCACGACGGTGAGCTCGTGCTCGGTGTCAACGTCGTCCCGGCCGAGGACCCGCAGCTGTCGCTGCGCGCCGCGGCGACGGCGGCACGCACCGGCCTGGTGCTCTCCCCGGTCACGATGCAGTCGTTGGCCGAGTGCCCGCCGGTCCCGGAGCCCTGGCCCTCGACGGCGCGCAACCACCTGCTCACGCTCCTGGCCTCCGGACCGGCGCAGATCCACGTGTGGGAGGCCCTCGACCTCGCCGGGGCGGTGACGACCTGGATCCCGGAGTGGGCGGACGTGCGCAACAAGCCCCAGCGCGCCGCCGTCCACCGCCACACCGTGGACCGGCACCTCGTGGAGACCGCGGCGCTCGCCACCGGGGTGCGCAAGCGGCAGATCGCCGACGGCGTGCCGTCTCGCCTGCTGCCGTCGGACCTGCTGCTGGTCACGGCGATCCTGCACGACATCGGCAAGCGCCGGCGGGCCGCGAGCACGGACCACTCGGTCGAGGGCGCGGCCGTGGCCCCCGGGATCGTGCGCCGGATGGGATTCCCGGAGCCGTTCGTGGCCGACGTCGAGCGCCTGGTGCGCCATCACCTGACCTTGTCGGGGCTGGCCACGCGGTCCGACCCCGAGGACCCGGCGACGGTGCGGACCCTGCTGGAGGCCGTCGACCACCGCGCCGACCTGCTGGAGGTGCTGCGGGCCCTGACCGAGTGCGACGCGACGTCGCTGGGCCCCGCCGGGTGGACCGGCTGGCGGGGCAGTCTCGTGGACCAGCTCACGCAGCGGGCGCGTGCGGCCCTCGCCGAGGAGACGGCGAGCGAGGGCGGGTCGGACGACCGCGGGTCGGGCCGGTAGGCTAGGGGACCGCACTTCATCCATCCCGTGAAGAGGACCACCTGGTGTTCAACTCCCTGTCGGACCGTCTCTCTGCGACGTTCAAGAACCTGCGCGGCCGGGGACGGCTGTCCGAGGCGGACATCGACGCGACCGTGCGGGAGATCCGGCGCGCGCTGCTCGATGCCGACGTCGCCGTGCCCGTCGTGCGGGAGTTCACGCGCGCCGTGCGCGAGCGTGCGCTCGGCGCCGAGGTCTCGGCGGCCCTCAACCCCGCCCAGCAGGTCGTCAAGATCGTCAACGACGAGCTCGTCGAGATCCTCGGCGGGCAGACCCGCCCGCTGTCGCTGGCGAAGAACCCGCCGACGGTCATCATGCTGGCCGGCCTGCAGGGCGCGGGCAAGACGACCCTCGCGGGCAAGCTGGCGCTCGCGCTGAAGGAGCAGGGGCACACCCCGTTGCTCGTGGCGGCGGACCTGCAGCGGCCCAACGCGGTGACCCAGCTCTCGGTCGTGGCCGAGCGCGCCGGGGTGCCGGTGTTCGCGCCGCACCCGGGCAACACGTCGAGCGAGGACACCGACGCGGTCATCGGCGACCCGGTCGGGGTGGCCCGCGACGGCGTCGGCGAGGCGCGGTCCAAGCAGCACGACGTCGTCATCGTCGACACCGCCGGTCGGCTCGGCGTCGACCAGGTGCTCATGCAGCAGGCCTCCGACATCCGCTCGGCGATCGACCCCGACGAGGTCCTGTTCGTCATCGACGCGATGATCGGTCAGGACGCGGTCAGCACCGCCAACGCGTTCGCCGAGGGTGTCGACTTCACCGGTGTCGTGCTGTCGAAGCTCGACGGCGACGCCCGCGGTGGTGCCGCGCTGTCGGTGGCGAAGGTGACCGGTCGCCCGATCATGTTCGCCTCGACCGGCGAGAAGCTCACCGACTTCGAGGTCTTCCACCCCGACCGGATGGCGTCGCGCATCCTCGACATGGGTGACGTGCTCACCCTCATCGAGCAGGCGGAGAAGGCGTTCGACGCCGAAGAGGCCGAGAAGATGGCGGCCAAGGTCGCCGGCGGCGAGGACTTCACGCTCAGCGACTTCCTGGTGCAGATGCAGCAGATGAAGAAGCTCGGGTCGATGAAGAAGATGCTCGGGATGATGCCCGGCATGGCCCAGATGCGCGAGCAGATCGAGAACTTCGACGAGCGCGAGGTCGACCGGGTCCAGGCGCTCATCCAGTCGATGACGCCGGCCGAGCGGGACAACCCGAAGATCATCAACGGCTCGCGCCGGGCGCGGATCGCCCGCGGTGCGGGGCAGACCACCGCGGCCGTCAACGGCCTGCTGGACCGCTTCGCCCAGGCGCAGAAGATGATGCGCCAGATGGCCTCCGGCGGCGGCATGCCGGGCGGTGGCCCCGGCGGCATGCCGGGGATGCCCGGGATGCCGGGCATGCCGGGCGGCGGCAAGAAGTCCCGCGGCAAGCAGGCGCCCAAGAAGAAGATCAAGGGCAAGTCCGGCAACCCGGCCAAGCGGGCCCAGCAGGAGCGCGAGGCCATGCAGCGGGCCCTGGGTGGCGGCGGCCGCAAGCCGGCGTCGGCGGGCTCGGCCTTCGGCGTCGGCGGCGACCAGCCCGAGGCCGCGGACGTCGAGAACCTCGAGCTCCCGTCCGACGTCAGCAAGCTCCTCGGCGGCCGGTGACGCCGGTAGGCTGACGACATGTCGGTGCCGCACGTCCCCCTGCACGTCACCGGACGGATCCTGCTCGACGGCGACCGTGAGGTCGGCGAGATGTGGGTCCGCGACGGACGCCTGAGCCTGCTGCGCCCGACGCCGCAGGGCAGCGCCGCCACGGAGCTCGAGGGGTGGGTCGTCCCGGGGCTCGTGGACGTGCACTGCCACGTCGGGCTCGACTCCGGGGGAGCCACGGACGTCGGGACGGCCGCCAAGCAGGCGCTCGTCGACCGGGACGCGGGCGTCCTGCTGATCCGCGACGCCGGGTCGCCGCTGGACACCTCGTGGGTCGCCGACCGTGCCGACCTGCCGCGGCTCCTGCGGGCCGGCGCCCACCTGGCGCGGCCCAAGCGCTACCTGCGCCACTACGGGCTCGAGCTGGACGACGTCGCGGACCTCCCGCGGGTCGTCCGCGAGCAGGCACGTGCCGGGGACGGCTGGGTCAAGCTCGTCGGCGACTGGATCGACCGGGACCTCGGCGCCGACGGCGACCTGCGGCCCCTGTGGCCCGTGGACGTGCTGACCGAGGCCGTCGCCGCGGCCCACGCCGAGGCGGCCCGGGTGACCGTGCACGCCTTCTCGGAGGAGGTGGTCCCGGACCTGCTCGCCGCCGGGGTCGACGGCATCGAGCACGGCACCGGCCTGACCGAGGACCAGATCGCCGAGGTGGCCCACCGCGGCATCGCGGTGACGCCCACCCTGCTGCAGGTCGACCAGTTCGAGAACATCGCCGCGCAGGCCGACGGGAAGTACCCGGTCTACGCCGCGCGGATGCGCCGCATGCACGCGCGCCGCTACGAGCAGGTGCGCGCCCTGCACGAGGCGGGGGTGCCGCTGCTGGTGGGCACGGACGCGGGCGGCACGATCTCGCACGGTCGGATCGCGGACGAGTGCGCCGAGCTGGTGGCGGCGGGCATCCCGCCCGCGGAGGTCGTGGCCATGGCCACGTGGCGCGCGCGGTCCTTCCTCGGCCAGGCCGGGATGGTCGAGGGCGCCAGCGCGGACTTCGTGGTCTACCCGGCCGACCCGCGCGAGGACATCGGCGTGCTGCGCCACCCGACGGCCGTCGTGCTGCGGGGACGCGTCGTCGCACCGTAGCGGCGTGCGCCGGGTCGGCGTGTGACGCACCTCCGGGTTGGGGGTGGGCCGCGCGTCTGGCACAATGGCGGGGTACTCGGCGTGCCCAGGCCCCTCTCACCTGCGCGCGCCCGGTCCTGATCCGATCGTCCGCCGGAAACCCCACCCGCGCGACGTCCCGGACACCCCACAAGCACAGGAGAGTCCACACCCGTGGCCGTCAAGATTCGTCTGAAGCGTTTCGGCAAGATTCGCAGCCCGTTCTACCGTGTCGTCGTGGCCGACTCGCGCACCAAGCGCGACGGTCGCGTCATCGAAGAGGTCGGCAAGTACCACCCGACCGAGGAGCCCTCGTTCATCGAGATCGACTCCGAGCGCGTGCAGTACTGGCTCGGCGTCGGCGCCCAGCCGACCGAGCAGGTCGCCGCCATCCTCCGCGTCACCGGTGACTGGCAGAAGTTCAAGGGTCTCCCGGGCGCCGAGGGCACCCTGAAGACCAAGAAGCCCGCCGCGGAGACGACGTCGGCCGTCGACGCCGTCAACGCCGAGGCGGAGAAGGCCAAGGCGAAGGCCTCCGCCGCGAAGGACGCCGACACGTCGGCCGACACCGAGGCCGAGGCCGAGGCCTGATGCTGGCGGACGCCCTCGAGCACCTCGTGCGCGGCATCGTGGACAACCCGGACGACGTCCGGGTGTCCGCCCGCACGCAGCGCCGGGGCGACCTGCTCGAGGTCCGGGTGCATCCCGACGACCTCGGTCGCGTGATCGGTCGGGGCGGCCGGACCGCCAAGGCGCTGCGCACCGTCGTCGGTGCGCTGGCGACCGACGGTCCGGTGCGGGTCGACGTCGTGGACGTCGACCGCCGCTGACCCGCCCGGCGCGGCGCAGAGCAGTCTCGACGAGGCCCGGTCCCCCCGCGGGGCCGGGCCTCGTCGTGTTCACTGGGCACGGGCGGCCCGAGGAGAAGGAGACGACATGGAGCTGGTGGTGGCCCGCGTGGGCCGTGCGCACGGACTGCGGGGCGAGGTCTCGCTCGAGGCGCGCACCGACGTGCCCGACGAGCGGTTCGCCGTCGGGGCCGTGCTGAGGACCGACCCGGCGGACGCCGGACCGCTGACCGTCGAGAGCGCGCGGACGCACCAGGGTCGCTGGCTGGTGCGTTTCGCCGAGGTGGCCGACCGGACGGCGGCCGAGTCGTTGCGCGGCATCGAGCTGCTGGTCGACGTCGAGGACTCCGTCGAGGAGGACGCCTGGTACCCGCACGAGCTGCAGGGGCTGCGGGCCGAGCTCGGCGACGGGACCGTGGTCGGCGAGGTCGTGGGGCTGGAGCACCTGCCGGCGCACGACGCGCTCGTCGTCCGGGAGGACGGGGGAGCCCGGACGCTCGTCCCGTTCGTGCGCGCCATCGTGCCCGTCGTCGACGTCCCCGGCGGTCGGGTCGTGCTCGACCCGCCCGGAGGGCTCCTCGCGCGCGACCAGCGCGCGGACGGCGACCTCGGCGAGCCGGAGGCCTGAGGTGCGCATCGACGTCGTCACCATCTTCCCGGACTACCTGGCCGCCCTCGACCTGTCGCTGGTGGGTAAGGCACGGCGTGCGGGTCTGCTCGACCTGCGCGTGCACGACCTGCGTGACTGGACCGACGACCGTCACCGCACGGTCGACGACACCCCGTTCGGCGGCGGCGCGGGCATGGTCATGCGTCCCGACGTGTGGGGGCGCGCGCTGGACGACCTCCTGCCCGCCGACGGGCCCGCGCGGCTCGTGGTGCCCGCGCCGTCGGGGGAGGTCTTCACCCAGCGGCGTGCCGAGGCCCTGGCGACCGAGGAGCACCTGGTCGTGGCCTGCGGGCGGTACGAGGGCATCGACGCCCGCGTGGTCGAGCACTACCGGGACCGCGGCGTCGCCGTGGACGAGCTGTCCCTGGGGGACTACGTCCTCAACGGGGGCGAGGTCGCCGCGCTGGTGATGGTGGAGGCGGTCGGCCGGCTCCTGCCGGGCGTCGTGGGCAACCCGCACTCGCTGGTCGAGGAGTCGCACGGGGAGGCCGGGCTGCTCGAGTACCCGGTCTACACCAAGCCGCCGGTCTGGCAGGGGCGCGAGGTGCCCGACGTGCTGCTCTCCGGCCACCACGCGCGGATCGAGCGCTGGCGCCGCGACGAGGCGTTGCGCCGGACCGCCCGCCGACGTCCCGACATGATCGCCGCCCTCGGCGAGGACGCCCTGGACCGACGGGACCGCGAGGTGCTGGCGGAGGCGACGGGTGACGCCGACGCGTCGGTCGGTGAGGCGTCTCACGACGCCGACGCCTGACCCCGGTCGGTCCGGTGTGGCAGAATAGGGCGCCGGTGTGTCGCGGCCCGAGCTCTGCCACAGGGGAGACCATCGGGCTCCGAGCCGACCCACCCACCATGACGACATCCGGTCCGCACCGGCGGACCCAGAGCTTGCGCTGACCTGTGGCAGCGTGGGGGAGACAACCATGAAGACGCTCGACTTCGTCGACGCAGCCTCGCTGCGCTCGGACATCCCGGACTTCCGCGCCGGCGACACCGTCAAGGTCAACGTGAAGGTCATCGAGGGCAACCGCTCTCGTGTCCAGGCGTTCCAGGGCGTCGTGATCGCCCGGCGCAACAGCGGCGTGGGCTCGACCTTCACGGTCCGCAAGGTCAGCTTCGGCGTCGGCGTGGAGCGCACGTTCCCGGTGCACGCCCCGACGGTCGACTCGGTCGAGGTCGTCACCCGCGGTGACGTCCGTCGCGCCAAGCTCTACTACCTGCGCGAGCTGCGCGGCAAGAAGGCGAAGATCCGCGAGAAGCGCGAGACCCCCAAGAAGTGATCGCCGGCGGCTCAGGCCGCCGCTGCGAGCCCGACGGGCGGCCCTCCTCGAGGAGGGCCGCCCGTCGGCGTCTCCGGGCACCCGGGGTTTCGCGCGCCGTCCGGCGATCTGGCAAGGTGTGGTCGTGGCAGACTCCGATCCCATGACCTCCGCGCCGGACCGACCCGAGGACCCGGGCCGTCCGTCCGACGACGTCGTGGGACGACCGCACGGCCACGACGACGCCGTCCGCGCCTCCACCCCGCCGGCGCACGCCGCCGCGTCCGGGGAGGCCCCGCGCAGCCGGAGCCTCGGGTTGCTGCGCGAGACCGCCATCATCGTGGTCTCCGCGCTGGTGCTGTCGTGGCTGATCAAGACCTTCCTCGTGCAGGCCTTCTACATCCCGAGCTCGTCGATGGAGGACACGCTCCAGGTCGGGGACCGGGTCATGGTCTCGCGACTCGTCCCGGGTCCGCTGGACGTCAACCGGGGCGACATCGTCGTCTTCCAGGACCCCGGCGGCTGGCTCCCGCCCTTCGAGGAGCCGGACCGCGGCCCGGTCGGCAACGCCGTCCGGGACGCCGCCACCTTCGTCGGGCTGCTCCCGCAGGACGCCGGGGACCACCTCATCAAGCGCGTCGTCGGCACCCCGGGGGACACCGTGGCGTGCTGCGACGACCAGGGCCGCGTGACGGTCAACGGCGTCGCCGTCGAGGAGGGCGAGTACCTCGCCGCCGGGGCGGTGCCGAGCCAGACGGACTTCGAGCACGAGGTCCCCGCGGACATGCTGTTCGTCATGGGCGACAACCGGCAGAACTCGCAGGACTCCCGCTACAACACCGGGAAACCCGGTGGCGGGTTCGTCCCGCTGGACAACGTGGTCGGCAACGCGTGGGTCATCATGTGGCCCTTCGAGGACGCCCGCCTGCTGCGCAACCCCTCCGACGTCTTCGCCGACGTGCCCGCGCCCGAGGGTGCCGCTCCATGACCACCCGGCCCGGGCGGCGCAGCCCGACGCTGCGCGCCGAGCGAGCACTGCTGGCCGACGGCGCCCGCCTCGTCGGCGGCATGGACGAGGTCGGCCGGGGCGCCTTGGCCGGACCCGTCAGCGTCGGCCTGGTGGTGGTCGACGCCGGCACCCGGACCGCGCCGCGCGGGCTGACCGACTCCAAGCTGCTCGCCCCGAAGGTCCGCGAGGCGATGGTCGACCCGCTGCGCCGGTGGGCCGTGGCCTGGGCCGTGGGGCACGCGGGCCCCGCCGAGATCGACGCGCACGGCATCGTGGCGGCGCTGCGGCTCGCCGGGCGCCGGGCGCTGGCGCAGATCCGTCGCACGCACGGCGACGTCGACGTCGTCCTCCTCGACGGGTCGCACGACTGGCTCAGCCCGCCGGGTGCGGATCTCTTCGAGGCCGCCGACCTCGACCCCGGCGGCGCGCTCGACGCCCCGGAACCCGGGGTACGGACCATGGTCAAGGCGGACCTGCAGTGCTCCTCGGTGGCCGCGGCCAGCGTGCTGGCCAAGGTCGAGCGGGACGGCCTGCTCAGCCGGCTGGCCGCCCAGTACCCCCACTACGCCTGGGAGCAGAACAAGGGCTACTCGGCCCCCGCGCACCTGGACGGTCTGCGACGCCGGGGGCCGACGCCCCAGCACCGGCGGTCGTGGAACCTGCGGGTGCTCGACGACACGCCCGCACTCGAGCGGGAGGGGTCGGGTGACCCGCCGGTGTCGGCGGACCTCGTCACGCTGGAGGCCGCCGCGGCCTCCGAGGAGGCAGTCCCGCGCTACCGGGTGGGATGATGACCCGGTGAGCGCTGAGGACCTCGAGAACTACGAGAACGACGCCGAGCTGGCCCTCTACCGCGAGTACCGGGACGTGGTGGGTCTCTTCTCGTACGTCGTGGAGACCGAACGACGCTTCTACCTCGCCAACCAGGTCGACCTGCAGGTGCGGTCCGCCGCGGGCGAGGTGTACTTCGAGCTGAGGCTGAACGACGCCTGGGTGTGGGACGTCTACCGGTCGGCGCGGTTCGTGAAGTCGGTCCGGGTGGTGACGTTCAAGGACGTCAACGTCGAGGAGCTCGCCAAGGCCGAGATCGCGCTCTAGGGACGCCCCCACGACATCGCGTCGGGCACGGCCGTCCACAGCCACGCCCTCGGGCCGGTTGTGCACAGCTGAGGTCGGTACGCCTCGGCTCGCCGCCCGCGGCGGAGCAGGCTCGGTCGTGGAGGTGGTTCCGTGCGAGCCAAGGATGCCGTCGGACGGCACGGCGAACGGGTGGCGGCCCGCTACCTGACCGCCCGCGGGTACGAGGTCCTCGACCGCAACTGGCGGGGGACCGGCGGCGAGCTGGACCTCGTCGCGCGTCACGAGGGCGTCGTGGTGGTCGTCGAGGTCAAGACGCGACGGGGGACCGGCTACGGCTATCCCGCGGAGGCCGTGACCCCCGACAAGCTGCGGCGGATCCGTCGACTGACCGGCGAGTGGCTGCGGACGCACCCGGGAGAGTGGTGCGAGGTCCGGGTCGACGTCGTCGGCGTCCTGCTCCCACCGTCCGGGGCCGCCCGGGTGGAGCACCTGCGAGGGGTGCTCTGATGGGGTACGCGACGACCACGGGGGTCGCGCTGACGGGTATGGAGGGCCACGTCGTGGACGTCCAGGCCCAGCTCGCCCGCTCGCTGCCCGGTTTCACGCTCGTCGGGCTGCCGGACACCGCGCTGGCCGAGTCGCGGGACCGGGTCCGCGCCGCCGTGCTCTCGGCCGGCATCGAATGGCCCCAGCGGAAGATCACCGTCAACCTCTCGCCCGCCTCGTTGCGCAAGTCGGGCTCCGGCTTCGACCTCGCGATCGCCGTGGCCGTCCTCGCCGGCCACGGGGTGGTGCCGGCCGCCCGCGTCGCGCGGGTGCTGCACCTGGCCGAGCTGGGACTGGACGGTCGCCTCCAGCCCGTGCGCGGGGTGCTTCCGGCGGTCGCGGCCGCCGTCGCCGCCGGGCTGCGGGACGTCGTCGTCGCGGCCGGGGACGCGGCCGAGGCCGCGCTCGTCCCCGGGGCGCGCGTCCACGGAGCGGCGCACCTCGGCGACGTCGTGCTCCGCCACGGTGGCCGCCTGCGGCACCACCGCACCGTCGAGCCCGTGGTCCCCGTGCGGTCGGTGGCGCCGCCGCGGGCCGATCAGGACCTCGCCGACGTCGTCGGCCAGGTCGAGGCGCGCACCGCGCTGGAGATCGCCGCGGCCGGCGGCCACCACCTGGCCATGGTCGGCCCGCCCGGCGCGGGCAAGACGATGCTCGCCGCCCGGCTGCCGGGCATCCTGCCCGACCTCACCGAGGCCGAGGCCGTCGAGGTCACGGGCGTGCACTCGGTGGCCGGCACGTTCGACCCCGGCGGCGGGCTCGTGCGGCGTCCGCCCTTCGAGGACCCGCACCACACGGCCACGCCCGCGGCCATCGCCGGTGGCGGGACCGGTGTGGCCCGCCCGGGAGCCGTGTCCCGGGCGCATCGGGGTGTGCTCTTCCTCGACGAGGCGCCCGAGTTCTCGCCCCGGGTGCTGCAGACCCTGCGGCAGCCCCTGGAGTCCGGCGAGCTGGTGCTCCACCGCAGCGGGGGCGCCGCCCGCTACCCGGCCCGGTTCCAGCTCGTGCTCGCCGCCAACCCCTGCCCGTGCGGCATGTCCGACACCCGTGCGGGCCAGGACTGCACGTGCACGGTGACCGCGCGACGTCGCTACCTGGCGCGGCTCTCCGGCCCTCTGCTCGACCGGGTGGACCTCCGGGTGCACGTCACGGGCCCCAGCCGTGCCGACCGACTGCTCGGCGGGGCGGGTGAGTCGACCCGCGTCGTCGCGGACCGTGTCGCCGTCGCGCGTGGGCGGGCACGGGAGCGGCTGCGCGGCACCCCGTGGCGCACCAACGCCGAGCTGCCCGGACCCTGGCTGCACGACAGGCTGGGGAAGGAACGCGGCGTGCTCGGTCCCGTCGAACGGCTGGTCGACGACGGCGGGCTGTCCCTGCGCGGCGCCCACCGGGTGCTGCGCGTCGCGTGGACCGTGGCCGACCTCGACGGGCGCGACCTGCCCGGCCGGGCCGACGTGGACACCGCGCTGGCGCTCAGATCGGCAGGACCCCGTGGCTGAACCGCACCGCGGCTCCACGTCGCCGTCCCGGCCCGCCGTGCGCTTCGACCTCGACGACCCGGTGCTGGCGGCCGCCGCCTGGAGCCGGGTCGCAGAACCCGGGGACGTCGTGGCCGGCGCACTCGTCGAGCACCTCGGTGCCGCCGGCGCGCTGCGCTGGCTTGTCGACGCCGCGACCGACCCGGCCGGGGCGCGGCGTGCCGCCCGGATCGACCGGCTGCCCCTCCCGGAGTCGCCGACGGTGCCGGGTGGCCCGTCCCCGGGTGTCCGGGACGGAGCCGACGCGGTGTCGCGGCTCGCTGCCGCCGTCCGGCGCTGGGCACCCCGACTGGACAGCCTCGACCCGCGCCGCGAGCTCCGGGTCCTCGAGCGGTGCGGTGGAGCGCTCGTCACCCGGGACGACCCGCACTGGCCGGCCGCGTTCGCGGACCTCGGCCCGACGGCGCCGTTCGCCCTGTGGGTGCGCGGACGTGCCGACGTGGCCGCCTGGGCCGAGCGATCGGTGGCGCTGGTCGGGTCGCGCGCCTCGACCAGGTACGGCGAGCGTGTCACCGAGGAGCTCGCCGCGGGGCTCGCCGACCGGGGGTTCACGGTCGTGTCCGGCGGCGCGTACGGCATCGACGCCTCCGCGCACCGCGGGGCGCTCGCGGCCGCCGGGACCACCTGCGCCGTGCTCGCCGGGGGTGTGGACCGGTACTACCCCCAGGGCAACGACGGGTTGCTGCGCCGCACGGTCGACGACGGCGGTGCGGTGCTCAGCGAGGTCCCGCCGGGGTCGGCGCCCTTTCGTCAGCGGTTCCTCGCCCGCAACCGGCTCATCGCGGCGCTGACGAGGGCCACCGTCGTCGTGGAGGCGGCCCGAAGGTCGGGCGCGCTGTCGACGGCGCGCCGGGCGGCGGATCTGCTGCGCCCGCTCGGAGCGGTGCCGGGACCGGTGACGTCGATGGCGTCCGCGGGGTGCCACGGCCTGCTGCGGGACGGCGCCGCCGTCTGCGTGACCTCGGCGGCGGAGGTGGCCGAGCTGGCCGGCCGGATCGGCCATGACGCCGAGCCCGACGGCCCGGCGGACGGCGACGACCTCCTCGGCGAGCTCGGGCCGGACGAGCGGATGCTGCGGGACGCCCTGCCCCTGCGCTCGGGCGCCACGGTCGACGGTCTCGCCCGCAGCGCCGGGCTCTCCCCCCGACGGGTGCTGACGCTGCTGGGAGGGTTCGAGCGCCGCGGACTGGCACGCTGCGACGCGGGTCGGTGGTCGTGGGTCCGGTGAGGTCCGAGGCTCGCGGCGTCCACGGGAGGAAACGCCGGACGACCTGCGGCGTCACCGTGCCGTGGCGGGGCAGACTGACCCCGATGACCGACCCGGACGTCCCGCCGCTGCCCACCGCGCTCGCCGGCGCGGTGGACGACTTCTCGCGGCACCTGGCCACGCGGCAGGGACACTCGGCGCACACCCGTCGCGCCTACCGCGCCGACGTCACCGCGCTGCTCCGGTACGCCGTCCGGCACGGTGCGGCCGGCCTGGACGGGGTCGACCTGACGATGCTGCGCGGTTGGCTGGGTGCCCAGGCGGACCGCGGCCTGGCCCGGGCGACCCTGGCCCGCCGGGGCGCGGCGGCGCGGGCCTTCCTGCGCTGGGCGCACCACGAGGGACTCCTCGCCCACGACCCGTCGGCGCGGCTGGCCAACCCGCGCGTTCCGCGGACGCTGCCGACCGTGCTGACGACGCAGGCCGCCGCCCGGTTGCTCGACACCGCGCGATCGGACGCGGAGGAGGCCGAGCCGGAGGACCGGCCGGCCGCGTTGCGGGCGTGGGCGGCGGCCGAGCTCCTCTACGGGTCGGGCATTCGCGTGGGCGAGCTCACGGCGGTCGACACCACGGACGTGGACGTCGCCGAACGGATCGTGCGGGTGCTCGGCAAGGGGGGCAAGGAGCGTGTCGTCCCCTTCGGTGTCCCCGCGGCGCGGGCGCTGCGGGCGTGGCTCGCCGAGGGACGGCCGGAGCTCGTCCGGGCGGACTCCCCGACGGCGCTCTTCCTCGGCGACCGCGGCGGCCGCTGGGGACAGCGCCAGGCCCGCGACGCCGTGCACCGGCTGGCGGACCGGGCCGAGGTCGACGACGTCGCGCCGCACGCCCTGCGGCACTCGGCCGCGACGCACCTGCTGGCCGGCGGGTCCGACCTGCGCTCGGTGCAGGAGGTGCTGGGCCACGCCGACCTGGGCACGACGCAGCGCTACACGCACGTGGACGCCGAGCGGCTGCGCCGGGTCTTCGAGCAGGCGTTCCCCCGGGCGTGAGGGGCCGGCGAGCTGTTCACCGTCGCGGCAGCAGCACCACGGGTGCCGCGAGGCCGACGAGGAGCAGCGGGTCGAGGTAGCGGTCACCGCGCCGGACGCCCCAGTGCAGGCAACCCTGCCGGCCGCAGTGCGACCGGGCGTCCGCGGCGACGACGGCGACGGGTGAGCCGCGGTCGACGTGGTCGCCCACCGCGCCGAGCGCGGTCGCGGGTTCGAACGTCGACCGCAGCTCCCCGTGACGGACCACGACCACGGGTTTGTCGCCGACCCGGCCGGCGAAGACGACCCGGCCCGTCGCGGGCGCCCGGACCGGGTCGCCGGGGTCGGCCGGCAGGTCGACGCCCCGGTGACCGGGTCGCCACGGCTCGGCCGGCAGGTCGGCGTGCGCCAGCACCGGACCCGGGCGTGGGAGCTCCCACGGCCCGGCGGGCAGGGGCGAGGAGACGAGCCCGGGGGAGAGGGCGGCGCCGGTGCGCGACGCGGCGGCCGACGGCGTGGGGGCGGGGCCGGCCGGTACGACCCCGAGGACGAGCGCCGACAGCAGGACCACCACCGCCGCGCGCGACACCGTGGTGCGTCCTCGTGCGCGGCGGGGCGGGGGGCGGTGCGGAGCCATGACGACACCGTGCCGTGGCGGGGCCCGCCGACGCTCCGCCGCCTCCCGGCGACTGTGGACGAGGCGGACGGGGCGTGGCCGCCGACGTGCGCGAGAACACCCCGGCGACCGTCCGTCGGTCGCGGTCGTGTCGGGTAGACTGCTGGCTGCGACCAGTCGTGTCCGCTCCCGCCTCGTTCCTCGCGTCGTCGACGCGTGCGCGAGACGCGGTCCGGCGCGGAGGGTCGACATCGCGCGTCACGTGGTGCCCGGCACGGTCCCCCAGGGATCGACGGGCACCGCCACCACGGCAGCGGTCCGCATCCCACGGGTGCGGTGCCGGGGCGGCGTGGCGCCAGGGGTGGTCGGGCCCGATGCCCACCACCGACAACCGAAGCACCTGCGACCGTCGACGACGTCGGCGGTCGCCCGATGCGTGCGGCACCGGGTGGATCCCGGACCGCACGGCGAAAGGACCAGCCATGGCCGTCGTGACCATGCGTCAGCTCCTCGAGAGCGGTGTCCACTTCGGGCACCAGACCCGCCGTTGGAACCCGAAGATGAAGCGCTTCATCTTCACCGAGCGCAACGGCATCTACATCGTCGACCTGCAGCAGTCGCTGTCGTACATCGACCGCTCCTACGAGTTCGTCAAGGAGACGGTCGCCCACGGCGGCACGATCCTGTTCGTCGGCACCAAGAAGCAGGCCCAGGAGGCCATCGCCGAGCAGGCGTCCCGCGTCGGCATGCCCTACGTCAACCACCGTTGGCTCGGCGGCATGCTGACCAACTTCACCACCGTGCACAAGCGTCTCCAGCGCCTCAAGGAGCTCGAGGAGATCGACTTCGACGACGTCGCCGGCTCCGGCCTGACGAAGAAGGAGCTCCTCGTCCTGCGCCGCGAGAAGGACAAGCTCTCGCGCACGCTGGGCGGTATCCGCGACATGGCCAAGACGCCGTCGGCCGTGTGGATCGTGGACACCAACAAGGAGCACCTCGCCGTCGACGAGGCCCGCAAGCTGGGCATCCCCGTCGTGGCGATCCTCGACACCAACTGCGACCCCGACCTGGTCGACTACGCGATCCCGGGCAACGACGACGCGATCCGCTCCGTCACGCTGCTGACGCGGGTCATCGCCGACGCGGCCGCCGAGGGCCTCATGCAGCGCGCCTCCGGCAAGAAGGGCGAGGCGACCACCGAGGAGTCCGAGCCGCTGGCCGAGTGGGAGCGCGAGCTCCTCGCCGGCGCCGAGGGCGACCAGGCCGCCGACGCCGCGCAGCCGGTCGCGCCGGCCGAGGGCGCCGCCGCGACCGAGGGTGCCACGGGCGCCGGTGACGCCGTCGCCCCGGGCGCCGACGCCGCTCCGGCCGCCGAGGCCGTCGCCGTGGCCGAGCCCGAGGCCGAGGCCAAGACCGAGAAGTCCGAGTGAGCCGCGGGGGGGGGGGGGGGGGCCCCCCCCCCCCCCCCCCCCCCCCCCCCCCCCCCCCCCCCCCCCCCCGGCCCCCCCCCCCCGGCCCCCACCCCCCCCCCCCC
>NZ_JAUQYN010000002.1:817987-982765 GCF_030586525.1 Isoptericola sp. 178
GGGGGGGGCGGGGTCGCCCCCCCCCCCCCCCCGCCGCCTCACCGCCCACCGCACACCAGCACGGAGGACATCCCCCATGGCGAACTACACCGCCGCTGACATCAAGGCCCTGCGTGAGCGCACCGGCGCCGGCATGCTCGACGTCAAGAAGGCGCTCGACGCGGCCGACGGCAACACGGACCAGGCCATCGAGATCATCCGCAAGAAGGGCCTGGCCAAGGCGGCCAAGCGCGAGGGCAACACCGCCTCCGAGGGTCTCGTCGCGGCGACGATCACCGACGCTGCCGACGGCCAGGTCGCCACGATGGTCGAGCTGAACGCGGAGACGGACTTCGTCGTCAAGAACGAGAACTTCGTCGCGCTGGCCGACACGGTGCTGCAGGCCGCCGCGGCCGCCGGTGCCACCGACGCCGAGTCGGCCCTGGCCGCCCCGGCCGGTGACAGCACGGTCGCCGACACGATCGCCGCCCAGGGCGCCACCATGGGCGAGAAGGTCGTGCTGCGCCGCGTCGCGCGCGTCGAGGGCCCGAAGGTCACCGCCTACCTGCACAAGACCGCCAAGGACCTGCCGCCGTCGATCGGCGTCCTGGTCGTGACGGACGCCGCGGGCGAGGAGGTCGCCAAGGACGTGGCCCAGCACATCGCCGCGCTGGCCCCGCAGTACCTGACCCGCGACGACGTCCCCGCGGACATCGTCGAGAAGGAGCGCGAGATCGCCCGCGAGCGGTCGATCGCCGAGGGCAAGCCCGAGGCCGCGCTGCCGAAGATCGTCGAGGGTCGCCTCAACGGCTTCTTCAAGGAGGCCGTGCTGGTGGACCAGCCGCTGGCGAAGGACACCAAGACGACCGTCGGCAAGCACGTCGAGGCGGCGGGCGGCCAGCTGCTCGGCTTCGTGCGCTTCCGCGTCGGCAACTGATGTGACCACGGCCCGGCCGCACCGGCGACGGATGCGGCCGGGCCGTCGTGCGTCCGCTCCCGGTACCTCCCCGGGCGGACGACGGCATCCGATGCCAGGATGCGCCAGGAGAGGGACCCGTACGGGGCGACCCGGACGACGACGAGACGGACGGTGGCATGACGCACTTCGACCAGGACCAGATCGTGACCGGGCACGTCCCGCCGAAGGACGCCGACACCCGGCGGGTGCTGCTCAAGCTGTCCGGTGAGACGTTCGGCGGCGGCGCCGTCGGTCTGGCCAGCGACGTCGTGCGCCGGGTCGCCCAGGAGATCGGCGAGGCCGTGCGCCAGGGCGTGCAGGTCGCCATCGTCGTCGGCGGCGGGAACTTCTTCCGCGGCGCCGAGCTGTCCCGTGCCGGTCTGGACCGGGCCCGCGCGGACTACATGGGCATGCTGGGCACGGTGATGAACTGTCTGGCGCTGCAGGACTTCCTCGAGCAGGACGGCGTCAAGACGCGGGTCCAGACGGCGATCACGATGGGCCAGGTCGCCGAGCCCTACATCCCGCTGCGTGCCATGCGCCACCTGGAGAAGGGCCGCGTGGTCATCTTCGGCGCCGGCGCCGGCATGCCGTACTTCTCCACCGACACGGTCTCGGTGCAGCGCGCCCTGGAGACGCACTGCGACGAGGTCCTCATGGGCAAGAACGGCGTCGACGGTGTCTACACCGCCGACCCCCGCACCGACGCGTCGGCCGAGCGGCTCGAGCACCTCACCTACACGGACGCCCTCGTGCGCGGACTGAACGTGATGGACGCCACGGCCCTGTCGATGTGCCGGGACAACGACGTGCACATGCGTGTCTTCGGCCTGGAGGAGACCGGTAACGTGACCCGTGCACTGCTCGGCGAGAAGATCGGGACCTCCGTCACCACCCGCTGAGCGTGCACCGACCCCCCTAACCATCACGAGCAAGGAGCACCCGGGTGATCGACGACACCCTCCTCGAGGCCGAGGAGAAGATGGACACGGCGATCGAGTTCGCCAAGGAGCAGTTCGGTGCGATCCGCACCGGTCGCGCGAACGCCGGCATGTTCTCCTCGCTCGAGGTGGACTACTACGGCGCGCCGACGCCCCTGCAGCAGCTGGCGTCCTTCAACATCCCCGACGGGCGGACCGTCCTCATCTCCCCGTTCGACAAGAGCTCGATGTCGGCGATCGAGAAGACGCTGCGCGAGTCCGACCTCGGTGTGAACCCGTCCAACGACGGCAACACGATCCGCGTCGTCATGCCGACGCTGACCGAGGAGCGTCGCCGCGACTACGTCAAGCTCGCCAAGACCAAGGCCGAGGACGCGCGCATCTCCGTGCGTGGCGTGCGCCGCAAGGCCAAGGAGCAGATCGACAAGGCGGTCAAGGACGGCGAGGTCGGTGAGGACGAGGGTGCCCGCGCGGAGAAGGAGCTCGAGGCGCTGACCAAGAAGCACGTCGACCTCGTGGACCACCTGCTCGCCCACAAGGAGAGCGAGCTGCTCGAGGTCTGATGTCCCCCGTCGACGCGCAGCGCCGGCCGTCCCGAGCCGGACGCAACCTCCCCGCCGCCGTCGCGGTCGGGCTCGGGCTGCTCCTGCTGCTCGCCGCCTCGCTCTGGTTCCGGCCCGAGCCCTTCGTGGCGTTCGCGGTCGTGGCCCAGAGCGCAGCCCTGTGGGAGCTGCGCGTCGCCTTCGCCCGGCGTGCGATCCAGATCCCGCTGACCCCGCTGCTCGTGGGCGGGGCCGGCATGGCCGTGTCGGCGTACGCCGCCGGGCCCGAGGCGCTGCTGGTGGCGTTCATGCTCACCGTCGGCGCGGTCGTGGTCTGGCGGGTGCTGGACGGCTCCGGCCCACGAGCGCTGCGGGACGCGGCCGCCGGCGTGTTCGCCGCGACGTACCTGCCGTTCATGGCGGGCTTCGTGATGCTCATCCTGGACCAGCCGGACGGCGAGCTGCGGGTGGCGCTCTTCGTCCTGCTGGCCGTCGCGAACGACGTCGGCGGCTACGCCTCCGGGGTGTTCTTCGGGCGCCATCCCATGGCACCCTCGGTCAGTCCCAAGAAGAGCTGGGAGGGGCTGGCCGGCTCGGTGGTCCTGACCACCACGGTGGGGATCGTCGGAGCGCTGTTCGTGCTGGACGCCCCGTGGTGGCTCGGCATCGGCCTCGGCGTCCTCACCGCGGTCACCGCGACGGCCGGCGACCTGGCGGAGTCCCTGATCAAGCGTGATCTCGACCTGAAGGACATGGGGTCGCTGCTGCCCGGCCACGGCGGCGTCCTCGACCGCCTGGACTCCCTGGTCGTCACCGCCCCGTTCGTCTACCTGGTCATGGCCGCCACGGTCTGAGCTGCGAAGGAACTACTCATGGCACCACCGAACGCCCCCACCGGGGCCGGCGCCGACCTCGGCATCCCCGCGGTGCGCCCCTCCGACGAGACCGCGCCGATGCCGCTGCAGATGGCGCCCCGCCGTCGCGGCAAGCCGCCGAAGCACTTCGCGGACCTGACCCCCGCCGAGCGCGTCGCCTCGGTCGCCGAGATGGGCGAGAAGCCGTTCCGCGCCAAGCAGCTCGCCGCGCACTACTTCACGCACTTCACCTCCGACCCGTCGGAGATGACCGACCTGCCCAAGGCCACCCGGGACCAGCTGGCGGAGACGATGTTCCCGCCGCTGATCCGCCCCACCCGGCGGATGGAGGCCGACGGCGGCACCACCGTCAAGACGTTGTGGCACCTGTTCGACGACGCCAAGGTCGAGTCGGTGCTGATGCGCTATCCGCACCGGACCACGCTGTGCGTGTCCTCGCAGGCGGGGTGCGGCATGGCGTGCCCGTTCTGCGCCACGGGTCAGCTCGGGCTGACCCGCAACCTGTCGACGGCCGAGATCCTCGAGCAGGTCCGGGACGCCTTCCGTGCGCTGGACCGCGGGGAGATCCCGGGCGGCCCCGCCCGCCTGAACAACCTCGTGTTCATGGGGATGGGGGAGCCGCTGGCGAACCCGCGCGCCGTCATCGAGACGGTCAAGGCCCTGGTGGCGCCCGCCCCCGAGGGGTTCGGCATGTCGGCGCGCAACATCACCGTGTCGACCGTCGGTCTGGTGCCCGCGATGCGCAAGCTCGCCGACCTCGGCATCCCCGTCACGCTCGCCCTGTCGCTGCACGCGCCGGACGACGACCTGCGCAGCGAGCTGGTGCCGATCAACACGCGCTGGAGCGTCGACGAGGCGATCGACGCTGCGCGGCACTACTACGAGGTGACCGGCCGGCGCGTGTCCATCGAGTACGCGCTCATCAAGGACATGAACGACCACGGCTGGCGTGCCGACCTGCTCGCGGAGAAGCTCAACGCCCGCGGCAGGGGCTGGGTGCACGTCAACCCGATCCCGCTCAACCCGACCCCCGGCTCGATCTGGACGGCGTCCGACCGTTCCGTGGAGGACGAGTTCGTGGCACGATTGCGCGGGCACGGAATCCCGACCACGATCCGTGACACCCGCGGGAGCGACATCGACGGCGCCTGCGGGCAGCTGGCCGCCGAGGAGGACGACGACGAGTGAGCACGCTCTTTTCCACCGTGTCGAAGATGCGACAGGGGTACGACCCGGACGAGGTCGACGAGTTCTTCGACCACGCCCGACAGGCGTACGAGGGGCAGACCCCCGAGCCGATGACGAACGCGGACGTCGCGGCGTCCACCTTCGACCTGGTGCGCGGTGGCTACAACACCCATGAGGTCGACGCGGCCCTGGACCGCCTGGAGGGCGCCTTCATCGCCCGGCAGCGGGCCGACTTCGTCAACGGCCACGGGCAGGAGGCCTGGATGGCCGCGCTGGCCGAGCGGGCCCGCACGCTGTACGGCCGCCTCGGTCGTCCCGACGGTCAGAAGTTCGCCCCGGCCGAGCGCGGCCAGCAGGGCTACGACATGGACGACGTCGACGCGCTGTGCGACCGGCTCGTGGGGTACTTCGACCGCCAGGAGCCGCTGACGGCGGCCGAGCTGCGGTCGGCCACGTTCAGCCGCGCCAAGGGCAAGGACGCCTACGCCGAGGGGCCCGTGGACAAGTTCCTGGCGCGGGCGATCGAGGTGCTCCTCGGGGTCGAGTGACCTGGGATGATGGGGCCATGCCCCACGCCGCACGCACCCTGACCCTGCTCGGTTCCACCGGATCGATCGGCACGCAGGCCCTCGACGTCATCGACGCCCACCCGGGACGCTTCGTCGTCGAGGCGCTCAGCGCCGGAGGGTCCGACGTGGACGCCCTGGCCGCCCAGGCGGCCCGGTACGGGGTGCGTGCCGTCGCGGTGGCCGACGCCGACCGGGCGGACGCGCTGCGCGAGGCGCTGCGCGGAGCCAAGGGGCCCGGCGCGGCCGAGGTCGAGGTGCTGGCCGGTCCGCAGGCCGCCGCCGAGGTGGCCGGACGCGGCAGCGACGTCGTGCTCAACGGCATCACCGGGTCCGTCGGTCTGCGTCCCACCCTGGCCGCCCTGGCGGCGGGGTCGACCCTGGCGCTGGCGAACAAGGAGTCCTTGGTGGTCGGCGGCGCGCTCGTCAAGACGGCCGCTGCCCCCGGCCAGATCGTGCCGGTCGACTCCGAGCACTCCGCCATCGCGCAGGCGTTGCGTGGCGGGGCGCGCGAGGAGGTCCGCCGGATCGTCCTGACGGCCTCCGGCGGGCCGTTCCGCGGCCGGACCCGTGACGAGATCCGGACGGTGACCGCGGACCAGGCGCTCGCCCACCCGACGTGGGCGATGGGACCGGTGGTCACGGTGAACTCGGCGTCGCTGATGAACAAGGGCCTCGAGCTCATCGAGGCGCACCTGCTGTTCGACGTGCCCACCGACGACATCACCGTCGTCGTGCACCCGCAGTCGGTGGTGCACTCGATGGTCGAGTTCCGCGACGGCTCGACGATCGCGCAGGCCTCGCCGCCGGACATGCGCCTGCCCATCGCGCTGGGCCTGTCGTGGCCCGAGCGCCTCGACGTCGTCTCGCCGCCGTGCGACTGGACGCAGGCGGCGAGCTGGACCTTCGAGCCGCTGGACGAGCACACCTTCCCGGCCGTCGGGCTGGCGCGGGCGGCGGCCGCTGCCTCCGCCACCCACCCGGCGGTCTACAACGCCGCCAACGAGCAGGGCGTCGCCGCCTTCCTCGACGGGCGGATCGGGTTCCTCGACATCGTGGGCACCGTCGAACGGGTTCTTGGCGAGCACGAGGGCGCGGCAGCGGCGGACGTCACTCTCCAGGACGTCGAGGAGACCGAGACCTGGGCGCGCGCCCGGGCGGACGAGCTGCTCTCCCGCCGCTGAGGCGCGGCGGGGGCCGCCGGACCGGACAGCGACCTCCCAGGAAGGTCGCCTAGGCTGCTGGGGTGGACATCCTTCCTCTCGTCGTCGGCATCGTCGTCATCGTGGTCGGCATCCTCGTCTCGATCGCCCTGCACGAGGTGGGGCACATGGTGCCCGCCAAGAAGTTCGGCGTCCGGGTCAGCGAGTACATGGTCGGGTTCGGCCCGACCCTGTGGTCGCGCCGCAAGGGCGAGACCGAGTACGGCCTCAAGGCGATCCCGCTGGGCGGCTACGTGCGCCTCGTCGGCATGATGCCCCCCGCGCCGGCGGGCCGCCGCCCGCGCGAAGGGTTCTTCGGTCAGGTGATCGCCGACGCTCGCGACGCCAGCGTCTCCGAGATCCGGCCCGGCGAGGAGCACCGCGCGTTCTACCGGCTCTCCACCCCCAAGAAGCTGGTGGTGATGCTGGGCGGGCCCGTGATGAACCTCGTCATCGCCGTGGTGCTGCTCGCGGTGGTCTTCCTGGCGATCGGCATGCCCACCGCGACGACGACCGTCGCGCAGGTCGGCGACGACACCGCCGCGGCGTCCGCCGGGGTCGAGTCCGGGGACGAGGTCGTCGCCTTCGACGGGGAGCCCGTCGAGGACTGGAACCAGCTCGTCGGGATGATCAACGACGCGGCGGGGGAGCCCGTGCCGATGGTCGTCGAGCGGGACGGCGCGCAGGTCACCTTGACCGTCACCCCGACCCCGGCAGAGCGGCCGCAGACCGACGCCGACGGCTACCCCGTCCTCGACGCGGACGGCGAGCCGGTGCTGGTCGACGGCGCGCTGCTGGGCGTGACGTCGAGCGTGGAGCGGCAGGCGCTGCCGGTCTCGTCGGTCCCCGAGGCGATCTGGTTGCAGACCTCGGAGACCGCCAAGGCGATCGTCAGCCTGCCGGTGCGGGTGTACGACGCCGCCTACGAGGCGTTCACCGACGCGCCGCGCTCGCAGGACTCGGTGATGTCCGTGGTCGGCGTGGGGCGCGCGGCCGTGGACACCGCGGGGGCCGAGGACTACTCCGTGGTCGCCCGCGTCCAGCTGATGCTCATGCTGCTCGCCTCGTTGAACGTGGCGCTGTTCATGTTCAACCTCATCCCGCTGCTGCCCCTGGACGGCGGCCACGTGGCGAACGCGCTCTACGAGGGCGGCCGGCGCACGGTCGCCCGGGTGCGGGGGCACGCGCTGCCGGGACCGGCGGACGTCGCCCGCATGATGCCCGTGGCCTACGTGGTGTTCGTGCTCCTCATCGGTGTCGGTGCCGTGCTCATGGTGGCCGATCTGGTCGATCCCGTCCGGCTGTTCTGATCGCGAGCACGGCGTGGTGATCCGGTGACCATCAGGGTGTGACCGGGTCGGCGGTGCACAGCACGGGCAAAACCGCGCGATACTGGCGTGGTGACTGCAGTGAACCTCGGCATGCCCGCACCCCCCGCGCCCACGCTCGCCCCGCGGCGGAAGACCCGCAAGATCAAGGTCGGTGACGTCTACGTCGGTGGCGACGCCCCGATCAGCGTCCAGTCGATGACGACGACCAAGACCACCGACATCAACGGCACCCTCCAGCAGATCGCGGAGCTGACGGCCGCCGGCTGCGACATCGTGCGCGTCGCCTGCCCGACGCAGGACGACGCCGAGGCGCTGCCGATCATCGCGAAGAAGTCGCAGATCCCCGTGATCGCAGACATCCACTTCCAGCCCAAGTACGTGTTCGCCGCCATCGAGGCCGGCTGCGCCGCCGTGCGTGTGAACCCGGGCAACATCAAGAAGTTCGACGACCAGGTCAAGGAGATCGCCCAGGCGGCGAAGGACCACGGCACGTCGCTGCGCATCGGCGTCAACGCCGGCTCCCTGGACAAGCGGCTGCTGGAGAAGTACGGCAAGCCGACCCCGGAGGCGCTCGTCGAGTCCGCGGTCTGGGAGGCGAGCCTGTTCGAGGAGCACGACTTCCACGACTTCAAGATCTCCGTGAAGCACAACGACCCGGTCGTCATGGTGCGCGCCTACGAGCTGCTCTCGCAGCGGGGCGACTGGCCGCTGCACCTCGGCGTCACCGAGGCCGGCCCCGCCTTCCAGGGCACGATCAAGTCCGCCACGGCGTTCGGCGCCCTGCTCAGCCAGGGGATCGGCGACACCATCCGCGTGTCGCTGTCGGCCCCGCCGGTCGAGGAGGTCAAGGTCGGCACGCAGATCCTGCAGTCGCTCAACCTGCGGCCCCGCAAGCTGGAGATCGTCTCCTGCCCGTCCTGCGGCCGTGCCCAGGTGGACGTCTACGAGCTGGCCGACAAGGTGACCGCCGGGCTGGAGGGCATGGCGGTGCCGCTGCGGGTGGCGGTCATGGGCTGTGTCGTCAACGGTCCCGGTGAGGCGCGCGAGGCGGACCTCGGCGTCGCCTCCGGGAACGGCAAGGGGCAGATCTTCGTCAAGGGCGAGGTCATCAAGACCGTCCCCGAGGCGCAGATCGTCGAGACCCTCATCGAGGAGGCGAACCGCATCGCCGAGACGATGGACGCCCCCGAGAACGACGACCAGGCCGGTGCCGTGGTCACGGTGGGCTAGTCACGCACGAGGGCGACGGCCGAGGGGAGCACGCGATGGGATGGCGACCGGCGCTGCGCAGCCGGTCGCCCGCGCCCGGTGACGGGGGTGGCGCCGGGGCGCGGGTCCTCGGGGCGGAGGACCTGGTCGAGGCCCGACGGGTCTGCGCGCGGGAACCTGTCACGGGCGTGCTCGCCGCGGCCCGGCTCGACATCGCCCTGCACGTGGGGCTGGCAGCGGCCGGCGGCCAGGTCTGGGGCTACCCGGCGGCAGGTGACCTGCGCGCCGTGTGCTGGGCCGGGGCGAACCTCGTGCCCGTCGTGCCGTCGGCGCTGGACCGCTCCGACGCCGACGACGCCGTGGCCGCGTTCGCCGCCGTCGCGCGGGAGCAGGGTCGGCGCTCCAGCTCGATCGTGGGGGAGCGGCGGACCACCCTGCGGCTCTGGGAGCTGCTCTCCCCGGTGTGGCCGCCCCCGCGCGAGGTGCGTACCGACCAGCCGTCGCTGGTGCTCGACCACGACCCGCAGATCGACCCCGACCCCCGGGTCCGGGTCTCCGACCTGTCCGAGCTCGACCTGGTCCTGCCCGCCTGCGTGCGGATGTTCACCGAGGAGGTCGGGTACTCCCCGGTGGCGGGGGGCGGCAGCGCCTACGCGGCCCGGGTGCGCGCGCTCATCGCCGAACGACGCTCCTACGTCCGGATCGACCCGGACGACACCGGGGCGCCGCGGGTGGTGTTCAAGGCCGAGCTGGGCGCGGTGGCGGGTGGCGTGGCGCAGGTCCAGGGCGTGTGGGTCGACCCGGAGCTGCGCGGGCAGGGACTCGCCGCGTCCGGCATGGCCGCCGTCGTCGCCCTGACGCGGCAGCACGTCGCACCGGTGGTGTCGCTGTACGTCAACGGGTTCAACGCCCCGGCGCTCGCCACGTACCGTCGGGTGGGGTTCACCCAGGTCGGGACGTTCGCCACCGTCCTGTTCTGAGGCCGCGCTACCGCAGCAGCCGCGACATGCGCCGGTCGGCGAGCACGTGCCCCCCGGTCTGGCAGGTCGCGCAGTACTGCAGCGAGCGGTCGGCGAACGAGACCTCGCGCACCACGTCGCCGCACACCGGGCACGTCTGCCCGGTCCGTCCGTGCACCTGCATGCCGCGGCGCTTGGCGTCCTTCAGCTCGGCCGCCGGACGACCCTCCGCGGCGGCCACCGCGGCCGTGAGCGTGTCCACGACGGCCCGGTGCAGGGCGTCGACGGCGTCGTCGTCGAACGACCGCGTCAGCGCGAAGGGGGACACCTGGGCGGTGTGCAGGATCTCGTCGGAGTAGGCGTTGCCGATCCCGGCGATCGCGCGCTGATCGCGCAGCAGCCCCTTCACCTGCTGGTTGCGGGCCCGCAGCAGCTCGCCCAGCACGTCCGCCGTGAAGTCCTCGGACAGCGGCTCGACACCGAGCGTGCGGATCGCCTCCACCGCCTCCGCGTCCTCGACGACGTGCACGGCGACGCGTCGACGGGTACCGGCCTCGGTCACGTCGGCGCCGGCGCCGTCGTCGAACCGGAGGCGGAGCGTGAGCGACGCCCCGCGCGACCCGCCGCCCAGCCGGGGCCGGACCGGCGTGGTCGGTGCCTGCTCCCGCCAGCGGACCCAGCCGCCGCGGGCCAGGTGCACCGCCAGCGACGGGCCGTCGGTGGCGAGCACGAGCCACTTGCCCCGCCGTGACCAGCCGTGCACCGACCGGCCGACCAGGGCCGACAGCGGCGGGTCGTAGGTCTTGAGCGCGGCGACGGCCCCGACGTCGGCGGCCTCGATCGTGCGGCCCCGCGTCCGTCCGTCCAGGAAGCGGGCCAGCGCCTCCACCTCCGGCAGCTCTGGCATGGTCCCAGTGTCGCCGATCCGGCCGGTGCGCGCCGTTAGGCTGTGCCCCATGTCGATCGCGTCCCACCGCAGCGGTGACCTGCTGCGCCTGTCCTCCCTGTTCGTGCGTACCCTGCGCGAGGATCCCGCCGACGCCGAGGTCGCCAGCCACCGGTTGCTGGTCCGTGCCGGGTACATCCGGCGTGCCGCCCCGGGCGTGTACTCGTGGCTGCCGCTCGGGCTGCGCGTGCTCGCGAAGATCGAGGCCGTCGTGCGCGAGGAGATGGACGCGATCGGTGCGCAGGAGGTCCACTTCCCGGCGCTGCTGCCGCGCGAGCCGTACGAGGCGACGGGCCGGTGGAACGAGTACGGGCCCAACCTGTTCCGGCTCAAGGACCGCAAGGACGCGGACTACCTCCTGGCGCCCACCCACGAGGAGATGTTCACGCTCCTGGTCAAGGACCTGTACTCCTCGTACAAGGACCTGCCGCTGGCCCTCTACCAGATCCAGACGAAGTACCGTGACGAGGCGCGTCCCCGCGCCGGTCTCATCCGGGGCCGCGAGTTCATCATGAAGGACGCCTACTCCTTCGACCTCGACGACGAGGGTCTGGCGACGGCCTACGAGAAGCAGCGGGGCGCCTACCGGCGGATCTTCGACCGGCTCGGGCTCGACTACGTGATCGTCGCGGCGACCTCCGGGGCGATGGGCGGGTCCCGGTCCGAGGAGTTCCTCTCGCCGTCCCCGATCGGGGAGGACACCTTCGTGCGCTCCGGCGGCGGCTACGCGGCCAACGTGGAGGCGGTCTCGACGCCGGTGCCCGACCCGGTGCCCTTCGACGACGCCCCGGCGGCCCACGTCGAGGACACCCCGGACACCCCGACGATCGAGACGCTGGTCGACTTCGCCAACGCCCACCACCCGCGGCCGGACCGCGCCTGGACCGCGGCGGACACCCTGAAGAACGTGGTGCTCGCTGCGACCCATCCCGGCGGACGCCGGGAGCTCGTCGTGGTCGGCGTGCCGGGGGACCGCGAGGTGGACGTGAAGCGGCTGGAGGCGGCGATGGCGCCGGCGGAGGTCGAGCCGGCTTCGGAGGCCGACTTCGCCGCGCACCCCGAGCTCGTCAAGGGCTACATCGGCCCGGGCGTCCTGGGCCCTCAGGGCAAGCAGGTCACCGACGTCGAGTCCGGCGAGGTGCGGTCCGCGGTCCGCTACCTGCTCGACCCGCGCGTCGTCAGCGGGACCCGGTGGATCACCGGTGCCGACGAGGCCGGGCGCCACGTGTTCGACCTCGTGGCGGGCCGCGACTTCAGCGGCGACGGCACCGTGGAGGCCGCCGAGGTCCGCGCCGGCGACCCGGCGCCCGACGGGTCGGGGCCCCTCGAGCTCGCCCGCGGCATCGAGATCGGCCACATCTTCCAGCTCGGCCGCAAGTACGCCGAGTCCCTCGACCTGAAGGTGCTCGACCCGAACGGCAAGCAGGCCGTGGTGACCATGGGCTCCTACGGCATCGGCGTGACCCGCGTGCTGGCCGCGCTGGCCGAGGCGAACCACGACGACCGGGGTCTCGCGTGGCCGGCGAAGGTCGCCCCGGCACACGTCCACGTCGTCGCCACCGGCAAGAACGCCGAGGTGTTCGAGGCCGCTGACGAGCTGGCGTCGCGACTGGTCGCCGAGGGTGTCGAGGTCATCTACGACGACCGGCCCAAGGTCTCGCCCGGCGTGAAGTTCGCCGACGCCGAGCTCTTCGGCGTCCCGCTCGTCGTCGTGGTGGGCCGGGGCCTGGCCGACGGTGTGGTCGAGGTGCGGCCGCGCGTCGGGGACGCCCGGCAGGTCGCGGTGGACGACGCGGTCGCCGAGGTCACACGCCAGGTCGAGGAGCTGCTCGCCTGAACTTCACCCGTCCTGGTCGGTCGGCTCCTGCGGGCCGTCCCCGTCCGTCGCCTCCTCGGGGCGCTGCTCCGGCAGCCCCGGGAACGGCACGGGCTCGGCGCCCCAGGCGTCGAGCGTGAGCGCGGACTCGACGAGCAGGTCGACCAGGACGGTGCGGGTGTCCGGCGCGGTCGTGCCGACGAGCGTCGCGTAGGTCGTGGCCAGGTCGTTCTCCACCGAGCGCACCAGCGCGCGGTCGCCCGGTCGGCGGGGGACGGCGTACGCCGCCTGGCGCGGGTCCTGCGCGGTCCCGTCCGTCCCGGCCACGAGCGCCCAGGCAGCGGCCCGATCGGTGTGCACGTCGGCGCGCTCGACGTACCGGGAACGTTCGTCCTCGGGACGGATCGCGGCACGCAGCCGGACGGCGTAGCCCGCCGAGTGCTCGGAGGCCACGAGTGTCCGCAGGTCCGCCGCGGTGAGCCCCTCGGGCACCACCGCCGGCTCCCCGGAGTCCGGCGAGGTGCTGGAGACGCCGGTACGGGCCGGGTCCCCCTCGGCCGGTGTCTCGTC
The DNA here is from genome assembly GCF_030586525.1 of Isoptericola sp. 178. NCBI lineage: Bacteria > Bacillati > Actinomycetota > Actinomycetes > Micrococcales > Promicromonosporaceae > Isoptericola > Isoptericola sp. 178. Next base: position 831,070 of record NZ_JAUQYN010000002.1, read on the forward strand.
GGCCTCCGCTCCGTCCTCGGGGCCGTCCGGCGGGGCCGTCACGGTGGGCTCGGCGGAACCGTCCGCCCCGGCGTCGTCCCGGGCGTCCTCGGCCGGCGCCGGATCGTCGGCCACCGCGGCGTCCACCTCGGCGGGTCCGGGCAGCTGCGGCACCACCGGCGGGGGCGCGCTGTCGGTGTACTCGCCGACGCGGGTCGCCGAGACGGCCTGGGCCGCGCCGACGGAGGCCAGCAGCCGTGCGAGGGGACCGTCGGCCGTGGTCCCGGCGGCGGTCCGGTTGCGCCCGGAGGCGTCGGCCAGGGCCGCGACGACGTCGTCCGGGCCGACGGCGTCGGCCGGCGAGCTCTGCGGGGACCCGCTCGGCGGGTCCGCCGGCTCCTGCAGCCCGGAGTCGTACACGCCGCCCAGCTGGTCGGCCTGCTCCCGGGAGTCGGCCGCGACACGTTCGAGCTCGGCGACGAGCCGGCGACGGCGGTCGCCCAGCTCGTCGATCACGGCGTCGGCCTGCTCGGCGACGAACAGCGCGTCGGTGACGGCGGTACGGCGCACGATCTCGATCGTGTCCGGCCCCGGCTCGGCAGGCGGGGGCGTCTCCAGCCGCAGCCCGCAGCCGGTGAGCAGCAGCGCCACGAGGACGCTGCCGACCACGACCCGCATCCGGCGGCGGGTCGGGGCGGGCGGGGGCTGCGGTTCCATCGTGCCCCGATCTTGCCACGTCCCGGTGTGACGTTCCTCCACCTGTCCACGCGGGTCGTCGGGCGCACGGTGGGCGGGGGGTTCGTTACGCTGGTCGACGCACAACGACACACCGCCGCGGGACGTCCCGGCGCGGGAGCACCCACGGGAGGCAACGATGGCAGCAGGAGAGGACCGGACCTCGGACGGACGTGTCCGAGCGGTGGTCGGCCCGGTGGTCGACGACGCCGGTCTGTTCCTCGAGGACGTCCGGGTGACCCGGGCCGGCAGCCGGTCGGTGGTCCGGCTGACGATCGACCTCCCGGAGCACCTCGTGGGCAGCCTCGACTCCGACACGCTCGCCGACACGTCCCGGGCGGTCTCCGCCGCGCTGGACGACGCCGACGTGGTCCGCGGCCAGTACACCCTGGAGGTGTCCACCCCGGGTGTGTCCCGCCCGCTGACGGAGCTGCGCCACTACCGTCGGGCGCGCACCCGCCGGGTGCGGCTGACCCTGGACGACGGGCAGGTCGCGGAGGGCCGTCTGACCGGCGTGGACGGTGACGGCGACGACGCGGTGCTGGTCCTCGACGGCGAGCAGCGGGTCGCGTACGGACGGGTGCGCCGGGGACGCGTCGAGGCGGAGCTGGACCGGCGCGAGGACGACGAGGCGGGGACGTCCCGCCAGGGCGAGGAGAGCTGACGATGGACATCGACATGAGCGCGCTGCGGATGCTGGAGCGCGAGCGGGAGATCAGCCTGGACCTGCTGGTCGAGGCCATCGAGCAGGCGCTGCTGTCCGCCTACCACCGCACCCCGAACGCCTACCACCACGCGCGGGTCGAGCTCGACCGCAAGTCGGGGCACGTCACGGTGTGGGCCCGCGAGCAGATCCGGACGCCCGACCCGGAGGACCCGGAGGGCCGGGGCACGATCGAGCTGGGCCCGGAGTTCGACCACACGCCCGAGAACTTCGGCCGGATCGCCACCGCCACCGCCCGCCAGGTGATCGTGCAGCGTCTGCGCGACGCCGAGGACGACCAGGTGCTGGGCACGTTCCGCGGCAAGGAGGGCGAGATCCTCGCCGGCGTGATCCAGCAGGGTCACGACCCGCGGACGGTGCTCGTGGACGTCGGCGAGATCGAGGCCGTCCTGCCGCCGCACGAGCAGGTGCCGGGCGAGAAGTACGTCCACGGCGAGCGCCTGCGCGCCTACGTCGTGGAGGTCGCCCGTGGCATGAAGGGCGCCAAGGTCACGCTCAGCCGCACCCACCCGGGTCTCGTCCGCAAGCTGTTCGAGCTCGAGGTCCCGGAGATCGCCGACGGGTCGGTCGAGATCACCGCCGTCGCCCGGGAGGCCGGGCACCGCTCCAAGGTCGCCGTGCGGTCCACGGTGCCCGGGCTCAACGCCAAGGGCGCCTGCATCGGCCCGATGGGTTCGCGCGTGCGCGCCGTCATGGCGGAGCTGCACGGGGAGAAGATCGACATCGTCGACCACAGCGACGACCCGGCCCGCTTCGTGGCGAGCGCCCTGTCCCCGGCCCGTGTGAGCTCTGTCACGGTCGTCGACGCGGAGGCGAAGGCCGCCCGCGCCGTCGTGCCGGACTACCAGCTCTCGCTCGCGATCGGCAAGGAAGGGCAGAATGCCCGGCTCGCGGCCAAGCTCACGGGGTGGCGGATCGACATCCGTTCCGACGAGGGCACGCCGGGGGCGGTGGCCGACGGGGACGCGGTCGAGGAAGCCTGAGCTGGTCGAGGCCCATGAGCAGTCGCGTTAGACTGGAGGGGATCGGGTCGCGCGACCCTGTTCCGGCACGCCCCGCCACCACCCCGCCACGACCGGTGGGACCGGTGCGGACGTGTGTCGGATGCCGGCAGCGCGACCTGCGGTCGCAGCTCTTGCGGCTGGTCCTCGTGACGTCGGACGACGCCCCGCGCGTCGCGGTCGACGTCCGGGCGTGCCTGCCGGGGCGTGGAGCCTGGATCCATGAGGACCTCGCCTGCTTGGACCGTGCCGTCCGGCGACGGGCCGTCCCGCGCGCACTGCGTGCGGGTGGCCCGGTGGACCTGGAGCCGGTCCGGGCATATCTGGAGCACCAGGACCGTTGAAGAACCTGGGCGGCACCGTCGGTGCCGCCCCCGTCGCGACCGGGCGTCCTCGCCCGGCCGCACACGCGTACGTCGACAAGGAAGCGGGTCAGAAGCCGATGGGCACCCGATGAGTCCCGAACGATGAGTACTCAGTACTAGCGACGGTCCTGCCTGTCTCGGTGGGGCCGAGACAGGAGAGATGTGGCGAAGATCCGCGTCCACGAGCTGGCGAAGCAGCTCGGGGTGGAGAGCAAGACCCTGCTGGCCGAGCTGAAGGCCTCAGGTGAATTCGTCCGGTCGGCGTCCTCGACGCTCGAGGCACCGGTCGAGCGCATGATGCGTGGCAAGTTCACGGCGTCCGACGCCGGAGCGGCCAAGGACGGCAAGTCCGCCAAGCCCGCCCCGAAGAAGAAGCCCGCCGCGCCCAAGCCGGGTGCACCGGCGGCGGCCGGCGAGCAGGCCGCGAAGCCTGCCGCCTCGACGCCCGCCGAGGCGCCGAAGCCGGGTTCCGCACCCAAGCCGGGTGCGGCGAAGCCCGGGGCCGCGCCGAAGCCGGGTGCCGAGAAGGCGCCGGCGGCGGAGACCCCGAAGCCCGCTGCCGAGAAGGCACCGCAGGCCGAGAAGCCCGCTGCTCCGACCCCCGGGTCGGCACCGAAGCCGGGCGCCACGCCCAAGCCGGGTGGCGGCCCCAAGCCGGGTGCACCGAAGCCGGGCGGGCAGCGTTCCGGTGGTGGCGGCCGCAGCGGCGGTCCGCGGCCGGGCAACAACCCCTACGCGTCCCAGCAGGGCATGCAGCGTGGCGGGGGTCCGCGGCCGGGCAACAACCCGTACTCCTCGCAGCAGGGCATGCAGCAGCGGCCCGCGCGCGGCGAGGGCAAGCCGGCCGAGCGCTCCGGCGGTCCGCGTCCGGGTGCCCCGCGTCCGGCCGCTCCGCGTCCGGGCGCCCCGCGCCCGAACCCGGGCATGATGCCGGGCAAGACCAGCATGCCGCGACCGGGCGAGCGTCCCGGCGGCGGTGGTCGCGGCGGCCGTGGTCGCGGTGGCGGCCCGGGCGGTCCCGGTGGTGCCGGCGGTCCCGGTGGCGGTCGGGGCGGTTTCCGTCCCGGTGGCGGCGGCGGGTTCCGCGGCCGTGGCGGCGCCGGCCGTGGCAGCACCCAGGGTGCGTTCGGTCGCGCCGGCGGCAAGCCGGTCCGGGGACGCAAGTCGAAGCGGGCGAAGCGTCAAGAGTTCGAGCAGATGCAGGCCCCGACGCCGGGTGGCGTCTCGGTCCCGCGCGGCAACGGCAACACCCTGGTGCGCCTGCGCTACGGCTCGTCCCTGAACGACTTCGCGGACAAGATCGACGCGAACCCGGCGGCGCTGGTCACGGTGCTCCTGCACCTGGGCGAGATGGCGACCGCGACGCAGTCGCTGGACGAGGACACGTTCGTCACGCTCGGGTCGGAGCTCGGCTACAAGATCGAGATGGTCTCCGCCGAGGAGGAGGACCGCGAGCTGCTCGGGTCCTTCGACATCGACCTGCAGGCCGAGGAGGCCGACGAGACCGACGAGGACCTGGAGGCGCGGCCGCCGGTCGTGACCGTCATGGGTCACGTCGACCACGGTAAGACGAAGCTGCTGGACGCCATCCGGTCCACGGACGTCGTCGCCGGTGAGGCCGGTGGGATCACCCAGCACATCGGTGCCTACCAGGTGCACACCGAGCACGAGGGCGCCGACCGGGCCGTCACGTTCATCGACACCCCGGGTCACGAGGCCTTCACGGCCATGCGTGCCCGTGGTGCCAAGGCGACGGACATCGCGATCCTCGTGGTGGCCGCGGACGACGGCGTGATGCCGCAGACGATCGAGGCGCTGAACCACGCCCAGGCGGCGGACGTGCCGATCGTCGTGGCGGTGAACAAGGTGGACAAGGAGGGGGCGAACCCCGACAAGATCCGCCAGCAGCTCACCGAGTACAACCTCGTGGCCGAGGAGTACGGCGGCGACACGATGTTCGTCGAGGTCTCCGCGCTGCGGCGCCAGGGTATCGACAGCCTCCTCGAGGCCGTCCTGCTGACCGCTGACGCGGCGCTCGACCTCCGGGCCAACCCGGAGAAGGACGCCCGCGGTGTGGCGATCGAGGCCCACCTGGACAAGGGCCGCGGTTCCGTGGCCACCGTCCTGGTGCAGTCGGGCACGCTGCGCGTCGGCGACGCCATCGTCGCGGGCACCGCGCACGGTCGTGTGCGGGCGATGTTCGACGAGCACGGCGAGTCCGTCACCGAGGCGGGTCCGGCGCGTCCGGTCCAGGTCCTGGGTCTGGCGTCGGTGCCGAGCGCCGGCGACACGTTCCTCGCCGCACCCGACGAGCGCACCGCTCGTCAGATCGCCGAGAAGCGCGAGGCGGCCGAGCGTGCCGCGCTGCTGGCCAAGCGGCGCAAGCGCATCAGCCTCGAGGACTTCACCAAGGCTCTCGAGCAGGGCAAGGTCGAGACGCTCAACCTGGTCATCAAGGGTGACGTGTCCGGTGCCGTCGAGGCGCTGGAGGACGCGCTGCTCAAGATCGACGTGGGCGACGAGGTCGACCTGCGCGTCATCCACCGCGGTGTGGGTGCGATCACGCAGAACGACGTCAACCTGGCCACGGTCGACAACGCCGTGATCCTCGGCTTCAACGTCCGCTTCGGCGAGCGTGTCGAGGACCTGGCCGAGCGCGAGGGCGTCGAGGTCAAGTTCTACTCGGTGATCTACCAGGCCATCGACGACATCGAGGCCGCCCTCAAGGGCATGCTCAAGCCGGAGTACGAGGAGGCGAAGCTCGGCAGCGCCGAGATCCGCCAGGTCTTCCGGTCCTCGAAGTTCGGCAACATCGCCGGTTCGATCGTCCGGTCGGGCACGATCCGACGGAACACCAAGGCCCGCGTGCTGCGCGACGGCCGCGTGGTGGGCGACGAGCTCACGGTCGAGTCGCTGCGACGCGAGAAGGACGACGTCACCGAGGTCCGCGAGGGCTTCGAGTGCGGTATCGGACTCGGGTCGTACAACGACATCGTCGAGGGCGACATCATCGAGACCTTCGAGATGCGCGAGATCCCCCGCGCCTGAGAAGGTCGGGACGGACGACGGCGCCCCGTCCGCACCGCCGAGCGCGGTGGGGGCGGGGCGCCGTCGGCGTCAGGACAAGGAGGACGGATGAGCGAGAACCCGCGGGCGCGCCGGTTGGCGGACCGCATCAAGGAGATCGTCGCGCAGATGCTCGACACGCGGATCAAGGATCCGCGACTCGGCTTCGTGACGGTCACGGACGTCCGTGTCACCGGCGACCTGCAGCAGGCGTCGGTGTTCTACACGGTCCTCGGCAGCGACGAGGACCGCGACGGCACGGCGGCGGCGCTGGAGAGCGCCAAGGGCATGATCCGCTCCGAGGTCGGCAAGCAGACCGGCGTGCGGCTGACGCCGACGATCGAGTTCCACCTGGACTCCGTGCCGGAGACGGCGGCGCACCTCGACGAGGCGCTGTCCCAGGCGCGGCTGCGGGACGCCGAGCTCGCGGCGCTGCGCGAGGGCAAGTCCCCGGCCGGTGACGCCGACCCGTACCGCACGTCGGACGACGACACCGACTGACGACCGCCCCGATGCCGCGGGGAGAAGGTCCGCCGGGCCGGAGCGATCCGGCCCGGCACCTCCTGCGCGTGGCGGTGGGGGAGAGGGGAGATCCCGTGGCCGACCGTGGCACGGCGCGCCCGCCGCGCCGTCCGACGGCGCCGGACGGTCTGCTGATCGTCGACAAGCCGGCCGGCTGGACCAGCCACGACGTCGTCGGGCGTTGCCGGCGGCTGGCGGGCACGCGCAAGGTCGGGCACGCCGGCACCCTGGACCCGATGGCGACGGGTGTGCTGGTGGTCGGCGTCGGTCGGGCGACCAAGCTGCTCACCTACGTGGTGGGCGCGGACAAGGCCTACCGGGCGACGATCCGGCTGGGTGTCTCCACGACGACCGACGACGCCGAGGGCGAGACCCTCGAGGCCCGGGGCGTGGGCGAGGGCGTGGACCCTGCCGCCCTCGCGCGGCAGGTCGCCGCCCTCACCGGCGACATCCGGCAGGTCCCGAGCACCGTCAGCGCGATCAAGGTCGACGGACGCCGGGCCTACGCCCGGGCCCGTGCCGGCGAGGAGGTCGAGCTCGCCGACCGTCCCGTCACCGTGAGCTCGTTCGAGGTGCTCGAGACCCGTCCGGCCACGGCCGACGGCGGCGTGGCGGTGCTCGACGTCGACGTCGAGGTGGTGGTCTCCTCGGGCACGTACGTGCGTGCGCTGGCCCGGGACCTGGGCGAGGCGCTCGGCGTCGGCGGGCACCTGACCGCGTTGCGCCGCACCCGTGTCGGCGGGTACCCGCTCGATCGTGCCCGGACCCTCGACGAGCTCGAGGCCCAGGCCGACGCCGACGGCGTGCTCGCCACCCTCCCGCTCGGCGACGCCGCGCGGAGCACCTTCCCCGTCCGTGAGCTGACCGACGCCGAGGCCCGGGCCCTGGGCTACGGGCAGTGGGTGACCCCGACCGGCATGCGGGGCACCGTGGCGGGCCTGGCCCCGGACGGCACGCTCGTCGCCCTGCTGGAGGACACGACGCGGCGCGGGGAACGGCGGGCCAAGCCCGTCCTGGTCCTCGCCCCGGCCTGAGCGGGACTATCCTGATCCGTCGGCGTCGTGAGGCGTCGGCCCGTCCGGCAACGAGGAGCGCGATCGGCGTGCAGGTGTTCACGGACCTCTCCGAGGTCCCCGAGGACTTCGGTCCGTCGGTCGTGACGATCGGCAACTTCGACGGCGTGCACCGCGGTCACCAGGCGGTGCTCGCCCGACTCGTCCGCCTGGCGCGCGCCGACGGCTGCGCCGCGGTCGCCGTGACCTTCGACCCGCACCCCGCCGCCGTCCACCGTCCCGACTCCGCTCCCGAGCTCATCACGGGGATCGACGACCGCCTCGAGCTGCTGGCGGAGACCGGCCTCGACGCCGTCCTCGTGATCCGCTACACCCTGGACTTCGCGGAGCAGAGCCCCGAGGAGTTCGTCACGCGCTACCTCACCGGGGCGCTCGGTGCGCGCAGCGTCGTCGTGGGCCACGACGTGCGCTTCGGCCGGGCCAACGCCGGGACGCTGGCCACCATGGTCGACCTGGGCGGGCGCCACGGGTTCGAGGTCGTGGCGATCGACGACGTGGGGGAGTGCCAGCCCGCGCAGGACGGTGCCGGCCAGCGCTGGTCCAGCTCGGCGGCACGCGCCCTGATCGCCGAGGGCGACGTCGCCCAGGCCGCCGACGTCCTGGGCCGGCCCCACCGGGTGCGGGGCGTCGTCGTGCGGGGGGACGCCCGCGGCCGCGAGCTCGGGTTCCCCACGGCCAACCTGGGGGACATCGCCGGCATGGTCCCTGCCGACGGGGTGTACGCGGGGTGGCTGCGCCGGCCCGGGCGGACGGGCCAGGAGCCCGCGGACCCCGACGCGCTGCTGCCCGCGGCGATCTCGATCGGCACCAACCCGACGTTCGACGGCGTCGAACGTCGGGTGGAGGCCTACGTCCTGGACCGCACCGATCTCGACCTGTACGGCGAGGAGGTGGTGCTCGAGATGGTCGAGCACCTGCGCCCGACGGTCCGTTTCGACGGCATCGAGGCGCTGGTCGAGCAGATGACCCACGACGTGGCCCGCGCCCGCGGTGTGCTGCTGTCCTGATACGATGGTCGCTGCCGTAGATCGGCCGCGGATCCAGAGCGCCCGGTGAAGCAGTCCCGGAGCACCGCGCAACGACACCAGAAGGAGAGCCATGCCGCTCGACGCTGCCACGAAGCAGAACATCATCACCGAGTACGCGACTCACGAGGGCGACACCGGCTCGCCGGAGGTCCAGATCGCTCTGCTGACCCAGCGGATCACCGACCTGACCGAGCACCTCAAGGAGCACAAGCAGGACCACCACTCCCGTCGTGGTCTGCTCCTCCTGGTCGGCCAGCGTCGCCGTCTGCTCAGCTACCTGCAGAAGGTCGACATCCAGCGCTACCGCGCGCTCATCGAGCGCCTCGGCCTGCGCCGCTGACGTCCCGCCACCAGCCCGGTCCCTCTCGCAGGGACCGGGCTGGTCTGGTGTGATGTCCTTGTAGACGTAACACCGCACACCGCGCCGCCGGGCCGTCGTCCGGTCCTCGGTAGTGGCCCCCCGATCCGCCGGTTCCCCCGGTGTGCTCCGAGGGCCTCGATCGAAGACCGTCGCTCGGGCGGGCGGCGCCTTCGAGAGCAAGGAGGGCACCCGTGGAGGGTCCCGAGATCCAGTCCGCCGAGGCCGTCATCGACAACGGCCGCTTCGGCACCCGTACCGTCCGCTTCGAGACCGGCCGACTGGCCCGGCAGGCCGCCGGCGCCGTCTCCGCCTACCTCGACGACGAGACCATGCTGCTGTCGACCACCGCGGTCGGCAAGCACCCCAAGGACCAGTTCGACTTCTTCCCGCTGACGGTGGACGTCGAGGAGCGGATGTACGCCGCGGGCCGCATCCCCGGCTCGTTCTTCCGCCGTGAGGGCCGCCCGTCCACCGAGGCGATCCTCACCTGCCGGCTCACCGACCGCCCGCTGCGCCCGCTCTTCGTCAAGGGCCTGCGCAACGAGGTGCAGATCGTCATCACCGTCATGGCGCAGCACCCGGACGACGCCTACGACGTGCTGGCGATGAACGCCGCGTCCGCGTCGACGCAGATCTCCGGCCTGCCGTTCTCCGGCCCGGCCGGCGCCGTGCGCATCGCGCTCATCGACGACCAGTGGGTCGCCTTCCCGAAGTACTCGGACAAGGAGCGCGCCGTCTTCGAGATGGTCGTCGCGGGCCGCAAGGTCACCGCCGCCGACGGTTCCGAGGACGTCGCCATCGCGATGATCGAGGCCGAGGCCACCGACGACGCCTGGAACCTGGTCAAGAACGAGGGCGCCACCGCCCCGACCGAGCAGGTCGTGGCCGAGGGCATCGACGCGGCCAAGCCGTTCATCGCCGCCCTGTGCGACGCCCAGCTCTCGCTGGCCTCGCAGTCGGCCAAGGACGTCGCCGAGTTCCCGCTGTTCCCGGACTACGCCGACGACGCCTACGCCGCCGTCGAGTCCGCGGTCTCCGCCCCGGCCGCCGAGGCCCTGGCGATCGGCGACAAGCAGGAGCGCGAGAACCGCCTCGACGAGATCAAGGCGGGGATGCTCGAGCAGCTCGCCGAGCAGTTCGAGGGCCGCGAGAAGGAGCTCTCGGCGGCCTTCCGCTCCCTGCAGAAGCAGCTCGTGCGTCAGCGCGTGCTGACCGACGGCGTGCGGATCGACGGCCGTGGGCTCGCGGACATCCGCACCCTGTCGGCCGAGGTCGAGGTGCTCCCGCGGGTGCACGGCTCGGCGCTGTTCGAGCGTGGCGAGACCCAGATCCTGGGCGTCACGACGCTGAACATGCTGCGCATGGAGCAGCAGATCGACTCCCTGGGGCCGGTCACGCGCAAGCGCTACATGCACAACTACAACTTCCCGCCGTACTCGACCGGTGAGACCGGCCGTGTCGGCTCGCCCAAGCGCCGTGAGATCGGCCACGGCGCGCTCGCCGAGCGCGCCCTGGTCCCGGTGCTGCCGAGCCGCGAGGAGTTCCCGTACGCGATCCGCCAGGTCTCCGAGGCCCTCGGCTCCAACGGGTCCACCTCGATGGGCTCGGTCTGCGCCTCGACGCTGTCGCTCCTCAACGCCGGAGTGCCCCTCAAGGCGCCGGTGGCGGGCATCGCGATGGGTCTGGTCTCGGACACGGTGGACGGGGAGACCCGCTACGCCGCGATGACCGACATCCTCGGTGCCGAGGACGCCTTCGGCGACATGGACTTCAAGGTCGCCGGCACCCGGGAGTTCGTCACCGCCATCCAGCTCGACACCAAGCTCGACGGCATCCCGGCCTCCGTGCTGTCGGCCGCGCTGGGTCAGGCCCACGACGCCCGTCTGACGATCCTCGACGTCATCGCCGAGGCCATCGACACCCCGGACGAGATGTCGCCGAACGCGCCGCGCGTCATCGCGGTCAAGGTCCCCGTCGACAAGATCGGTGAGGTCATCGGGCCCAAGGGCAAGATGATCAACCAGATCCAGGAGGAGACCGGCGCGGACATCTCCATCGAGGACGACGGCACGGTCTACATCGGTGCGACCGACGGCCCGAGCGCCGAGGCGGCGCGGGCGTCGATCAACGCGATCGCCAACCCGCACGTCCCCGAGGTCGGCGAGCGCTTCGTCGGCACCGTGGTCAAGACCACCTCGTTCGGGGCCTTCATCTCGCTGGCCCCCGGCAAGGACGGTCTGCTGCACATCAGCCAGCTGCGCAAGCTGGTCGGTGGCAAGCGGGTGGAGAACGTCGACGACGTCCTGTCCATCGGCCAGAAGATCCAGGTCGAGATCGGTGAGATCGACTCCCGCGGCAAGCTGTCGCTGGTCGCGATCACCGAGGAGGACGACAAGCCCGCCGACGAGGCCGTCGCCACCGAGGCGAGCGAGGCCTGATCTCACCCATGAGCCAGCACCTGCCGCTCGTCGGAGCGGATCAGCCGGGTGCCGAGCTGACCGCCGGGCAGGACGGTGCGACGATCCGTCGCACCGTCCTGCCCGGCGGTGTGCGTGTGCTGACCGAGCACATGCCGGGGCTGCGCTCGGCCACCGTCGGCGCCTGGGTCGGCGTCGGGTCCCGCGACGAGACCGACGGGCACCACGGATCGACCCATTTCCTCGAGCACCTGCTGTTCAAGGGCACGGCGCGCCGGTCGGCGCTGGACATCGCCGAGGCGTTCGACGCCGTCGGCGGCGAGGCCAACGCCGCGACCGGCAAGGAGCACACGTGCTACTACGCGCGGGTGCTCGACGCCGACGTCCCGATGGCGGTCGACGTCGTCAGCGACATGATGACCTCGGCACGGCTCGACCCCGACGAGCTCGAGACGGAGCGGGGTGTGATCCTCGAGGAGCTCGCGATGGCCGAGGACGACCCCGCGGACCTGGCGCACGAGCGGTTCGCCGCCGCCGTGCTCGGCAGCCACCCGCTGGGCCGTCCGATCGGCGGCACCCCGGACGCGATCCGTGGCGTGCCGCGCGAGGCGGTCTGGGAGCACTACCGGTGGCACTACCGGCCCGAGACCCTCGTGGTCGCGGCGGCGGGCGGTGTCGACCACGACCGGCTCGTCGACCAGGTCGGCGAGGCGTTGTCGGCCGGCGGCTGGGACCTGACCGTCCCCGCCAGCCCGCGGCCGCGGCGGTCGGACGCCCCGGAGTCGGACGGCGTGCCCACCGAGGGCGTGGACGTCACCGTGCACCGCCCGATCGAGCAGGCGAACGTCATCCTCGGCACCACCGGGCTGAGCGCGACCGACGAGCGCCGCTTCACCATGACCGTGCTCAACGCGGTGCTCGGCGGCAGCATGTCCTCGCGGCTGTTCCAGGAGATCCGGGAGAAGCGCGGGCTCGCCTACGCCACGTACTCCTTCGCCCAGGGCCACGGGGGACTGGGGACCTTCGGGCTGTACGCGGGATGCACGCCCGGGCGCACCGACGAGGTCGTCACGATGCTCGGCGCCGAGCTCGACCGGCTGGCCGAGGACGGCATCACCGTCGCGGAGCTCGACCGGTCCGTCGGGCAGCTCTCCGGCGGGCTCGTGCTCGGGCTCGAGGACACCGGGTCGCGGATGAGCCGCCTGGGCCGGTCCGAGCTCGTCCTGGGCGAGCTGATGACCGTCGACGAGTCCCTGGAGCGCATCCGGTCCGTGACCCGCGAGGACGTGCGTGAGCTCGCCGCCGACCTGGCCGCGCGGCCGCGGTCGGTGGTGCGGGTGGGGCCCTTCACGGAATGAGGAGATGATCGTGAGCAGCAGCAGCGCCGTGAGGGTGGCCGTCATCGGGGCGGCCGGCCGCATGGGTGGCCAGACGTGCGCCGCCGTCGAGGCCGCCGAGGACCTGGAGCTCGTCGCGCGCATCGGCGCCGGCGACGACGTGGCGGCCGTCGTCCGCGAGTCCGGGGCCCAGGTCGCGGTCGACTTCAGCGTCCCCGCCGCCACCGAGGCGAACGTGCACGCGGCGCTGGACGCCGGCGCCGACGTCGTGGTCGGGACCACCGGCTGGGACGACTACTCGCGCGGCCGGGTGGCCGAGCACCTCGAGCGGCTCGCCGCGGCGGGCGACGGGCCGGGTCCTGGCGTCCTCATCGCGCCGAACTTCGGGCTGTCCGCCGTGCTGGCGATGACGTTCGCCGCCCGGGCGGCGCGCTACTTCGAGTCCGCGGAGGTCGTCGAGCTGCACCACCCGGACAAGGTCGACGCGCCCTCCGGCACGGCACGGCACACGGCGGCCGCGATCGCCGCCGCACGGGCGGAGGCCGGCCTGGAGCCGTCCCCGGACGCCACCCAGAACGGCTGGGACGCCCGGGGCGCGGACGTCGACGGGGTCCGGGTGCACGCGGTCCGGCTGCGCGGTCTCGTCGCCCACGAGGAGATCCTGTTCGGCAACGCCGGCGAGCAGCTCACGATCCGGCAGGACTCCTTCGACCGTGCCTCGTTCATGCCGGGCGTGCTGCTCGCGGTGCGCGAGGTCGGCTCGCGGCCGGGTCTCACCGTCGGCCTCGAGAACGTGCTGGACCTGTCGTGACCTCGTCCGAGCCGTCCCCGGCCACCCGGAGCCGCCCGCCGCGCGGTCTCGTCGGCGCCCTGGCCGTCACCGGGCTGCTGGCGATCTACGTCTGGGCGATCGCCGGACGCGGCGTCGCGATGATCGCCAGCGGCGAGGCGGTGCTGGTCGCGATCGGCGTGGCGGTGCTCGTCATCCCGCTGCTCGTGGTCGGGCTCATCGCCCGCGAGTTCTGGCTGGCGGCGCGGGTGCAGCGCATGGCCGACACCCTCGCCGGGGCCGGCGAGCTCCCGGTCGACGACCTGCCCCGGTCCCCGGGTGGACGCATCGACCGCGACGCGGCCGACGCCGCGTTCGCGGAGGCGCAGCAGGCCGTCGAGGCCGAGCCCGAGAGCTGGCGGGCCTGGTACCACCTGGCCTTCGCCTACGACGCCGCCCACGACCGCCGCCGCGCGCGCGCCGCGTTGCGCCGGGCCTCCTCGCTGTTCTCCGGCTGACCCCTCACCGGGCCGGCCACCGCGTCCAGCAGTACAGGTGGTGGCGGACGTCGGCGGCCCGGCACGCGAGCTCGCCGAGACCCTGGAGGGCCCGTGCCAGCTCCTCGGCGTCGCCCGCGTGCTCGCCCCCGTGCACCCAGCGGTGCGCCGCCTCGCCGAGCTCGTGGGGGGACGCCGCCGCCAGGTGCGCAGCCAGCTCGTCGGCGACGGTGACGACGAACGGGCCCTCGTCGCGGCCGTCGACGACCTGCCCGTGGCGCGCGGCGCCGGTCACCTCGCCGTAGGGCAGCCCGAACGTGGTGCCGGCCAGCACGGCGAGGGCGACGAACGGGTCGACGGACGGCAGGGCCACGGTGTCGAAGAGCGGTTCGCCCGAACCGCGCGTCGGTGTGCTGGGCCCGTCCTCGACCTGCAGCACCGTCGCGGCCAGGGCGTCGGAGGGAGCGGCGAAGTAGTCCGTGATCATCGGTTCCGTCGGACTCGCCAGACGCCGCCGCCTGCTGCTCGGACCTGCGGACCCATCCCCGACGTCGGACATGCGCCCAGCCTGCCATCAGGGTGCTACGGCATCGTCACGCGCGGGTTACCGCGCGGGGTCGTGCGGGAACGCCTGCCGTGCCACGACGACCACGGCACCGGCCAGCGCCATGGCCGACGCCCCGGTCCAGGCGAGGGTCGCCAGACCCGGTCCCGCGACGACCACGGACCCCACGGCCGCCCCCAGACCGATGCCGAGGTTCGAGGTGGCGTTGACGAACGCCCCGGCGACGTCGGCGCTCGCACCGCGGGCCCGCAGCGCCAGCGTCTGGAAGGCGGCCGGCACCGCCCCGAACGCGGCGAGCCAGACGGCCGCACCGACCAGCACCACGCCCTGGTGCGGCAGCCCCAGCGCGACGGCCGCCAGGGCGAGCACCATCACGGCGATCGTGGCGAGGGTCAGGGTCCGTGGCCTGCGGTCCAGGTAGCGGCCGGCCGCCCACAGGCCCAGGATCCCCAGGGCACCGAAGACGAGCAGGGTCGGGCCGACCGCGGCCTCGCCGAGCCCCGTCGCGAGCAGCAGCAACGAGATGAACGTGTAGACGGTGTACTGGCCCACGAACAGCAGGGTGTTGGTGCCGACGACGACCCCGAGGCGCGAACGCGCGCCACGGGCGTCGGAGGAGGCGCCCTCGCCCGCACCCGGCGCGACCTCCACCGGGGGCAGCAACCGGGCGACGAGGACCGCGGTCAGCGCGCAGACGCCGGCCAGGACGGCGAAGGACCACCGCCAGCCGACGGCCGCCCCCAGCGAGGTGGACAGCGGGACGCCCAGGACGAACCCGAAGGTGCCGCCGGTGGTCACGAGCGTCACGGCGCGTCCCGTGTACAGGGGCGAGACCAGCCGGGCCGCGTAGGCGATGGACACCGAGAAGAAGAGGGCGTGCCCGAGGCCGCCGAGCGTCCGGGCGGCCACGACGACGCCGAAGGACGGTGCGACGGCGGCGAGCAGGTTCGCGGCGGTGTAGACGACGACCGTCGTGAGCAGGAGCGGCTTGCGGGCCAGGCGCCGGGTGGCCAGCGTCAGCGGCACCGCGCACGCCGCGACGACGAAGGCGTAGACGGACACCAGCAACCCGGCGGTGGACTCGGGGACGCCGAGGCCACCCGCGAGCTGCGGCAGCAGGCCGACCGGCAGGACCTCGGTCGTGATGGCGACGAAGTTCGCCACCGCCAGGACCGTGATCCCCGCGGCGGCGTCCCGGACGGTGCGGTGTGTCACCGGGACATCCTGTCACCGCGACGTCGGGCCCGGACGTCGGCCGGGGTGGGGAGTGGCGGTCATCACGGTTCGTCGACCGGTCCAACGGGCACTTACCGACTGGTCGGGGTTCGCGCGACCCTGGCATGATGGCCACGTGACGGGCGAAGGAGTGCGATGACGACGACGGGTGCGACGCCGCAGGCCGGAGCCGCGCGGGCGGGGGGCTACGCCCGGGGACGCAGGAAGCGCGAGCAGATCCTGCAGGCGGCGATCACGCTGTTCGGGGAAGCAGGCTTCCACGGCACCTCGCTGCGGGACATCGCCGGTGCCGCCGGCATCTCCCATCCCGGCCTGCTGCATCACTTCCCGACCAAGGCCGCGGTGCTCGAGGCGCTCCTGGAGCACCGCGACGCGGTCGACGAGGCGGACCTCGAGGCGGACCGGGAGCGGGGGACCGACCTCTTCACCGCGCTCGTGCACCTGATGGAGCGCAACGCGCTCCGGCCCGCCATCGTCGACCTGTACACCTCGGTCGCCGCGGAGGCGACCTCCGCGGACCACCCCGCGCACGCGTACTTCGAACGGCGATACGCCCGGACGGTCGCGCTGATCGTCGACGAGCTCGCCGCCCGCCGGGACGCCGGCGAGCTCGTGCCCGGACTCGACCTCGAGACCACGGCACGCTCGCTCGTCGCGATCATGGACGGCATGCAGCTGCAGTGGCTGCTCGCCCGCGACCTCCCACGCGCACAGCGCCCGGACATGGCGGCCACGCTGGGGGCCTACCTCGACCTGATCCTCGTCACCCCGCCGCAGGACGCCCCCGCTCCCTGAGGCTCCCGGGCGCGTCCGCGCCGGTGCGCATAGCATGGCCGCAGGTCAGCAGGCATCGACGAAGGGCTCGCATGGCACGCGACGACGCACCCACCCCGGACGAGACGGTCGACGCGACGCCGCCGGACCCGCACAACCCCTTCCGGCGGATCTGGTGGCTGCCCGTGCTGCGGGGCACGGCCTTCATCGTGCTCGGCCTGCTGCTGATGATCGAGCCGCTCGAGGAGCTGGAGATCCTGCGGCTGCTCATCGGGATCTTCCTGGCGTTCGACGGGGTGCTGGTCCTGGTCCAGTGGGTGGCGCACCGTCGGCAGGTCGGATCCGCCTGGTGGCTCGCCCAGGCGGGCGTGAACATCGGCTTCGGTGCCGCCGTGGCCCTGTGGCCGGACCTGACGCCCACCCCGCTCTACTACGTGCTCGCCGTCTGGGCGATCGTGCTCGGCGTGGTGGCGATCATCGGCGGGGCCGCGCTGACCCGGAACCGCGACCTCGGCTGGCCGTGGATGGTCGCGTTCGGGATCACGGCGACGCTGTTCGGGCTGCTGCTGGTCACCCGGCCGCTGGACTCCCTCGACGTGCTCCGGCTCGTGGCGATCGTGTTCGCCCTGTTCGCGTTCGTGGCCGGGGCGCTGGACATCGTCTCCGGGTTCGCCGTCCGGTCGGTGGCACGGGAGCTGAGCAGCCTGCGGGAGCAGGCCGAACGGGTCGGCGTCACCGTGACCGGGGGGTCCGTCCTCGGGTCCGCGAACCCGCAGGTCACCCCCGCGCGGGCCTCCGGTCCGCCGTCCGCCGGCGCCCTCACGGACGGAGGCGGCTCCGGCACATCTCCGGCGTCGGAGCCCGAGGACCACTCCGCCTCGCCCGAGGACGACTCCGCCTCGCCCGTGGCACGTCCCGCCACGCCGGGCGCGGACGCGATCACCAGCGGTGGCTCCGCCGCGGACGACAGCCGCACCCCGCCCTCGGCCGACGAGCACGGCCCGCACGACGCGACGGCCGACGGGACCGAGGAGCGCGCGGACGGCACCGCGACGCCGGAGCGGTCGCCGCGCCGGTGGCGGGGCGACCGCTCCTGAGGACTACGCCAGCGGCATGCCGACGTACTGGGTCTCCTGGTACTCGGCGATGCCCTCGAAGCCGCCCTCGCGCCCGATCCCGGACTGCTTCATGCCGCCGAAGGGCGCCGCGGCGTTGGAGATGACCCCGGCGTTGAGCCCGAGCAGACCGAACTCCAGGCGCTCGGCGAACCGCAGACCCCGGGGGACGTCGCGGGTGAACACGTAGGACGCCAGCCCGTACTCGGTCGAGTTCGCGAGCGCGACGGCCTCGTCCTCGCTGGAGAACGTCGCCACGGGGGCGACCGGCCCGAAGATCTCCTCGCGCATGCAGCGCGCGTCCGGCGGCACGTCGCGCAGCAGGGTCGGGGAGAAGAAGTGCCCGGTGCCGTCCGGGCGGTCACCGCCGACGACGAGCGTCGCGCCGCGCTCGACGGCGTCGTCGACGAACGCCTGGACGGAGTCGACCGCCGACGGCTCGATGAGCGGACCGAGGGTCACGCCGTCGTCCAGCCCGTTGCCGACGACGACGTCGCGCAGCTTCTGCGCGAGCCGGTCGACGAACGCGTCGGCGACGTCCTCGTGGACGTACATCCGGTTGGCGGCCGTGCAGGCCTCGCCGCCGTTGCGGAGCTTGGCGGCCAGCGCCCCGTCGACGGCGGCATCGAGGTCGGCGTCCTCGAAGACGACCAGCGGGGCGTTGCCGCCCAGCTCCATCGACGTGCGCAGCACGTTCGTCGCGGCGTCGCGCAGGAGCGACTGCCCGACGGCGGTGGAGCCGGTGAAGGACAGCTTGCGCAGGCGCGGGTCGGCCAGGATCGGTTCGCTCACCGTGGAGGCCGACCGCGAGGGCACGACGTTCAGCACGCCGTCCGGCACCCCGGCCTCCACCATCAGCCGGGCGAACAGCATCGAGGTCAGCGGGGTGAGCCGGGCCGGCTTGAGGATCGTCGTGCACCCGGCGGCCAGCGCCGGGGCCACCTTGCGGGTCGCCATCGCCAGGGGGAAGTTCCACGGCGTGATGAGGAACGACGGGCCCACGGGGCGACGCTGCACGAACATGCGCAGGCTGCCCTCGGGGGTGTGCGTGTACCGGCCGACGTCCTGGGTGGCCTGCTCGGCGAACCAGCGGACGAACTCGCCGCCGTAGGTCACCTCGCCGCGGGACTCGGCCAGCGGCTTGCCCATCTCGAGCGTCATGACCGTGGCCAGGGTCTCGGCGTGCTCCTGCACGAGGTCGAAGCCCCGGCGCAGGATCTCGGCACGTTCCCGCGCCGACGTCGCGCCCCAGGAGTCCTGCGCCGCCGCCGCGGCGTCCATGGCGGCCTGCGCGTCGTCCGCGGTCGCGGAGGCGACCCGGACGAGCTCGGTCTCGGTGGCGGGGTTCTCCACGGCGAATGTGCCGCCGTCCGACGCGTCGCGCCACTCGCCGCCGATCAGCAGACCGGTCGGGACGGCGTCCAGGGCCTCCGGGACCAGGTCCCGGGTGCTGGGCGTGCTGCTGGTGCTCATGGTCACTCACCTTCCTCGGGGGACGTGCGATGGTCGGCCCGGCGCGCGACGAGTCGGCGCGCACCCTGGGCGACGAGGGTGACGTCGGCGCCCACGGCGACGAACGCCGCCCCGGCCTCGACGTAGCGGTCGGCAATGGCCGGGTCGAACGCGTTGACCGCCACGGGGGTGCCGGCGCGGTGCCCGGCCTCGATCGCGGCGTGCACGGCGGCCACGACCTCCGGGTGGTCCTGCTGGCCCAGGTGGCCCAGGGACGCCGCGAGGTCCGCGGGACCGACGAGCACGGCGCCCACGCCGTCGACGGCGGCGATCGCCTCGGCCGCCTCGACACCCGCGCGGGTCTCCAGCTGGACGACGAGGGTGATCCCGTCGTCGGCACCGTCCAGGTAGCCGTTGACGCCGTTCCAGCGCGAGGAGCGGGCCAGGGCGCTGCCGACGCCGCGGATGCCCGCGGGCGGGTAGCGCACCGCGCGGACGGCCTCGGCGGCCTCGGCGGGGGAGTCCACCATCGGCACCAGCAGGTTGGTGGCCCCCAGGTCGAGGACCTGCTTGATGCGCACGGGGTCCCCGGACGGCACCCGGACGAGCGTGGCCACCGGGTAGGCCGCGGTCGCCTGGAGCTGGCCGAGGACCGTCGTCAGGTCGTTGGGCCCGTGCTCGCCGTCGACGAGGACGACGTCCAGGCCGCTGCCGGCGAGGATCTCCGCGGCGAGCGGGCTGCCGAGGGACGACCAGGCCCCGACCAGGGCTCGGCCCTCGGAGGCGGCGGCGTCCAGGAGGTCGGCCAGGGAGGTGTCGGTGCTCAGACGAAGCGGCATGTCACGGCTCCCAGCTCGGCGTAGTCGGCGTGCACGGTGTCACCGGGGTGCACCCAGGTCGGTCGGGTGAACGACCCGGCCAGGACGGTCTCGCCCGCGGCCAGGAAGTCGCCGTGAGCCGCCAGCTTGTCGGCCAGCCAGGCGACGCCGGCCGCGGGATGGCCGAGCACGCCCGCTGCGACGCCGGTCTCCTCGATCGTCTCGTTGCGGTACAGCAGCGCCGGGACCCACCGCAGGTCGACGTCGTCGGGTCGCACGGGCCGCCCGCCCAGGACCATCGCGCCCATCGCGGCGTTGTCGCTGATGGTGTCGACGATGGTGCGCCCCGGCATCTCGACGCGGGCGTCGAGGATCTCCAGCGCGGGGACGACGCGTTCCGTCGCGCGCAGCACGTCCGTGACCGTGACGCCGGGTCCCTGCAGCGCCTCGCCGAGCACGAACGCCAGCTCGACCTCGACCCGGACGTTGGACCAGGCGGCGTGCTCCACGATGCTGCCCGACTCGAGCACCATGTCGTCGAAGATCACCCCGTAGTCCGGTTCGGTGATCCCGGTGGCCGCCTGCATGGCCTTCGACGTCAGGCCGATCTTGTGCCCCACGACGCGTCGGCCCGCGGCCTCACCGCGCTCGCGCCACGTGCGCTGCACGGCGTAGGCGTCGGCGACGGTCATCCCGGCGTGCCGCGCGGTCAGCAGCGGGACGGGGGTCCGGGTGCGCTCGGCCTCGGCGAGCTCGTCCGCGATCGCCGTCACCGTGCGGTCGTCGAGCGTCCGCTCGCCGTCGGGAGAGCTGCTCACAGCGTCGCCCCGAGCTTGAACCCGTGCTCCGTGTCGCCCTTGCGGGTGTAGGAGAAGCCGTCGGCGCCGATGGTGACCTCCATCTCGCTGTCGTCGGTCCGTGACGTGAGGGGCTGCAGCTCGCCGTCGAGGTCGAGCACGCGGGAGGCGTCCGTGTACCAGCTCGGCACCACGGGGTTGCCCCACCAGTCGCGGCGCTGGTTGTCGTGCACGTCCCAGGTGACCACGGGGTTGTCCGGGTCGCCCGTCCAGTAGTCCTGGGTGTAGATCTCCACGCGGTGGCCGTCGGGGTCGCGCAGGTACAGGTAGAACGCGTTGGACACGCCGTGGCGGCCCGGCCCGCGCTCGATGCTGTCCGTCATCCGCAGCGCACCGAGCTTGTCGCAGATCGCCAGGATGTTGTGCTTCTCGTGGGTCGCGAACGCGACGTGGTGCATGCGCGGTCCGTCGCCGCCGGTCATCGCCGTGTCGTGGACGGTCGGCTTGCGGCGCATCCATGCCGCGTAGGTGGTGCCGGCCTCGTCCTGGATGTCCTCGGTGACGCGGAACCCGAGGTTCTCCATGTACGCCACGGCACGCGGGACGTCCGGCGTGACCTGGTTGAAGTGGTCGATGCGCACCAGCGCGCCCGGGGTGTGCCGGTCGTAGGCCCAGGCGAGCCGCTCGACGTGGTCGACCTCGTGGAAGAACTCGTAGGGGAAGCCCAGCGGGTCCGTCACGCGCACGGAGTCGCCGACGCCCTTGACCCACCCGTCGGTCCGGCGCTCGACCCGGCAGCCGAGCTCGGTGTAGAACGCGACGGCCCGGTCGAGGTCCTCGGGTGTGCGCACGCGGTAGCTGAACGCCGCCACGGCGGCCACCGGCCCGCGCCGGAGCACGAGGTTGTGGTGGATGAACTCCTCGAGGCTGCGCAGGTAGACGGTGTCCTCGTCCTCCTCGGTCACGACGAGGTCCAGCACGTCGACGTAGAACCGGCGGCTGGCCTCGAGGTCGGTGACCACGAGCTCCATCGAGGCGGCGCGCACGACGTCCGGCGGCGGGCTGGACGGGGTGGGCACCGGGTCCGTCGTGCGGATCGGGGACTCGTCGGTGACGACGGGTTCGGGGGTGTTCGGGTCGAGAGTGCTCATGCGGGGCGTCCTTGCCTGGTGCGGGAGTGTCAGTTCTTGCCGAAGGTCGGGTTGTGGACCGCGCCGAGCGTGATGTGCACGGCCTGCTGGTCGGTGTAGAAGTCGATCGAGCGGTAGCCGCCCTCGTGCCCCAGACCGGAGGCCTTCACGCCGCCGAACGGGGTACGCAGGTCGCGCACGTTGTTCGAGTTGAGCCAGACCATCCCGGCCTCGATCGACTGGGAGACGTTGTGGGCTCGCTTGAGGTCGTTCGTCCACACGTAGGCGGCCAGGCCGTAGCGGACGGCGTTGGCGAGCTCGACGGCCTCGGCCTCGGTGTCGAACGGCGTGATCGCCACGACGGGTCCGAAGATCTCCTCCTGGAAGATGCGTGCGTCGGGTGCCACGTCGGCGAACACCGTCGGTGCGACGAAGTTGCCGGTCGGGAAGCCCTCGGGACGTCCGCCGCCGGCGACCAGGCGGCCCTCGGACCGGCCGAGCTCGACGTAGCCCATGACCTTCTCGAAGTGCTCGGGGTGCACCAGTGCGCCGACCTCGGTGTCGGGGTCGTGCGGGTGGCCCACCACGACGCGCCGTGCCTGCGCCGCGTAACGCTCGACGAACTCGTCGTACACGGACCGCTCGACGAGGATCCGCGATCCCGCGGTGCAGCGCTCGCCGTTGAGGGAGAAGACGCCGAAGATCGTCGCGTCGATCGCGGCGTCGAGGTCGGCGTCCGCGAACACGACCGCGGGCGACTTGCCGCCGAGCTCCATCGAGAGGCCCTTGAGATGCGGGGCGGCGTTGGCGAAGATCACCTCGCCGGTGCCGGACTCGCCGGTGAAGGAGATCAGGGGGACGTCCGGGTGCTTGACCAGCGCGTCACCGGCCTCCTCGCCCAGGCCGTTGACCAGGTTGAACACACCGGCGGGCACCCCTGCCTCGGCGAAGATCCCGGCCCACAGCGACGCGGACAACGGGGTGAACTCGGCCGGCTTGAGGACCACCGTGTTGCCCGTGGCGAGCGCCGGGGCCAGCTTCCACGACTCGAGCATGAACGGGGTGTTCCAGGGCGTGATCAGCCCGGCCACCCCGATCGGCTTGCGGTTGACGTAGTTGATCTGGCGTCCGGGCACCTTGAAGGTGTCGTCGCTCTGCGCCACGACCAGGTCGGCGAAGAACCGGAAGTTCTCGGCCGCGCGACGTGCCTGCCCGAGAGCCTGCGTGATCGGCAGGCCGGAGTCGAAGGACTCCAGCTCGGCGAGCCGGGCGTCACGGGACTCCACCAGGTCGGCGATCCGGTGCAGCACGCGGGAGCGTTCGCGCGGCAGCATGCGCGGCCACGGACCGTCGACGAACGCGCGCCGGGCGGCGGCGACGGCGGCGTCGACGTCGGCCTGCTGCCCGGCGGCCGCGGTGAGGTAGGTCTGGTTGGTCACCGGGTCCAGGACCTCGAACGTCTCGCCACCGATCGAGTCGACCTCGTGGCCGTCGATGTAGTGGCGGATCCGGTCCGGGAGCCCGTCGGGGCGGTGCGGTGCGTCGGTGGCGGGAGCGGTCATCGGTCCTCCTGGTGGTGCGGTCGGTGGGCCGCCTGGTAGGCGAGCACCGCGTCGAGGGTGGCGGTGCGGTGACGGCGTGCGGTGAGCTCGAGCTCGGTGGCCTCGACGCGGCCCGCCTGCAGGTCCTCGACGAGGTCGAGGATCCGGTCGTGCTCGGCGACCGACTCGTGCGCCCGGCCCGGCACGAACCCGAACGACGAGTCGCGCAGGACCTTCATGCGGCGCCAGCCGCGGTGGACGAGGTCGAGGACGTGCGGGTTGGGGCACGGCTCGAACAGCACGGCGTGGAACTCGAGGTTGAGCTCGGTGACACGGTGGGGGTCGAAGTCGGCCAGGCTCTGGCGCATCCGGGCGTTGACCTGCCGGGCGGCCCGGAGCTGGTCGGCCGTCAGCAGCGGAGCGGACAGCGCGGTCGCGAATCCCTCCACGAGAGCGAGGGTCTGCATGGTGTGCTGGTACTCGGCCTCCTGGACGAGCGCCACCTGCGCGCCCACGTTGCGCTCGTAGGTGACGAGCCCCTCGGCCTCGAGCCGCCGGACCGCCTCGCGGACGGGGACGACGGAGACGTCGAGCTCACCGGCGATCTGGGAGAGCACCAGCCGGTAGCCGGGTCCGAGCGTCCCGTCCTCGATCCGGTCGCGCAGGTAGGTGTACGCGCGCTGCGACTTGCTCACGCCGCCCGCGGTGAGGCGCGCGTCGTCGGCGGTGGGGGTGCTCACCGGTCGCCCTCCCGCTCGGCCTCGTAGCGCGCGCGCCAGTGCGCGTCCATGGGGAACAGGCCGTCGACCGGTGCTCCCTCGGCCACCTGGCGTGCCACGAAGGCGTCGGCGGCCTCGGCCTCCTCGGCCTCGGCGAGGACCTCCTCGACCAGCGCCGCCGGGATGACCAGGGCGCCGTCCCGGTCGCCGACGACGACGTCACCCGGCTGGACGGCGGCGCCGCCGCAGGCGACGGTGACGTCGGTCTCCCAGGGCACGTGGCGGCGGCCGAGCACCGACGGGTGGGGGCCGGCGGAGAAGACGGGCAGGCCGATCTCGGCGACCGCCTCGGCGTCGCGCACACCGCCGTCGGTGACCACGGCGGCCGCGCCGCGCACCTTCGCGCGCAGGGCCAGCACGTCGCCCACGGTCCCGGTGCCACGCTCCCCCCGGGCCTCGACGACGAGCACCTCGCCGGGGCCGACGGTGTCGAAGGCGCGCTTCTGGGCGTTGTAGCCGCCGCCGTGCGCGGCGAACAGGTCCGGTCGGAACGGCACCAGCCGCAGCGTGCGGGCGGGACCGACGAACCGGTCGTCGGGGTGCAGCCCGTGCACCCCTTCGAGGAAGACGTCGGTGTGGCCGCGCCGGCGCAGCGCGGCGGAGAGGGTGGCCACGGCCACGGTGGCGAACCGGGCGCGCTGGTCGTCGGTCAGCACCGGCGCCGGAGCCGGTGCTGCGGTCGCCGGCGGCTCGGTGCCCCAGGCCTCGGCACGCTGCGTCGCGTCGACCGCCGGCTGGGAGCCGAAGTCTCCGAAGGGTGTCGTGCCCGAGGTCACGCGGGTGACCAGACGTCCGCTGGTGGGTGCGCCGGGGGAGCCGGGAGCGTCCACCTCGACCTCGACGGTCTGGCCCGGCACGACGACGGAGGAGCCGGCAGGCGTCCCGGTGAGGACGACGTCGCCGGGCTCGAGCGTGAAGTGCTGGGACAGGTCGGCGACCAGGCGCCCGACGTCGAACAGCAGCGTCGCGGTGGAGTCCTCCTGGACGAGCTCGCCGTCGACCCAGGTGCGCACGCGCAGGCCCGCAGGATCGACGTCGGCGGCGGGGATCCAGTGCGGACCGAGCGGAGTGAAGCCCTCACCACCCTTGGAGCGCAGGTTGGACCCCTTGTCGGCGCTGCGCAGGTCGTACAGGCCGAAGTCGTTCGCGGCGCTGACGGCCGCGACGTGCGACCAGCCGTCGGCCGGGTCGACCCAGCGCGCCGGGGTGCCGATCACCACGGCCACCTCGCCCTCGAAGGCGAGCAGCTCGGTGCCGGCCGGACGTTCGATCGTGGCGTCGCTCGGCGCGAGCGAGGAGACCGGCTTGAGGAAGTAGGACGGCTGGCTCGGCGTCCGTCCGCGCTGTGCCGCGCGCGACTGGTAGTTGAGGTGGACGGCGATGATCTTGCCGGGCGCGAGGCCGTCGGGCAGCAGCGTTTGTGCCGCGGCCGACGGGCCGGCCGAGGTGTCGTCGTCGGTGACCACAGGAACCCCCTTGTCGTGTCGTATCACTCATCGTATACGATGCGGGCCTCGAGCGGAATCGACAGAGGAGTCCCCGCATGACCGTGAGCACCGTCGCCACGACCCCGACAGATCGGCGCGAGCTGCGCCGGGTCGCCTTCGCGACCGTCATCGGTACCACCATCGAGTGGTACGACTTCTTCCTGTACGCCAGCGCCGCGGGCCTGGTGTTCAGCGCACTGTTCTTCGAACCGGCCGGCTCCGCGGTCGGCACCCTGCTGGCCTTCGCGACCGTCGGCATCAGCTTCCTGTTCCGGCCGCTGGGGGCATTCCTCGCCGGTCACTTCGGCGACAAGATCGGTCGCAAGGCCGTGCTCGTCGTGACGTTGATGCTGATGGGGGGCGCCACGACGCTGATCGGGCTGCTGCCGACCTATCAGCAGATCGGCATCCTGGCCCCGATCCTGCTGGTGCTCCTGCGCATCCTGCAGGGCCTGTCCACCGGCGGCGAGTGGGGCGGCGCCGTCCTCATGGCCGTCGAGCACGCGCCGGACGGCCGGCGCGGCCGCATGGGCGCCTTCCCCCAGATCGGCGTCCCCATCGGTCTGCTGCTCGCCTCCGGTGTGCTCGCGCTCATGACCGGCGTCGTCTCGCCCGGCGACGCGTTCGTCGAGTGGGGCTGGCGGATCCCGTTCCTGCTCAGCGTCGTGCTGATCGTGGTCGGCATCGTGGTGCGGCGCACGGTCGAGGAGAGCCCGGTGTTCGTCGAGATCGCCGAGAAGAAGTCCGCCGCGCGCACGCCGGTCACCACCCTGTTCCGTCAGCACTGGCTGCTCGTGCTGCTCGCCGCCCTGACCTTCGCGGGCAACAACGCCGCGGGGTACATGACCACCGGCGGCTACCTGCAGAACTACGCCACGACCCCGCTGGACGAGGGGGGTCTGGTCGGGATGGACCGCACGCCGGTGCTCCTGGCGGTGGCCGGCGCGTCCGTCGTCTGGCTGGTGTGCACCTACGCGGCCGGTGTCGTCTCCGACCGCATCGGGCGACGCAACACCTACATCATCGGCTGGCTCGCGTTCCTCGGCACCGTGTTCCTGCTGTTCCCGCTGGTGAACACGGGGGACCCGTGGCTGCTGTTCCTGGGCGTCTCGCTGTTCGCGGTGGGCAACGGCTTCACCTACGGCCAGCAGGCGGCCTACTTCGCGGAGCTCTTCCCTGCCTCGATCCGCTACTCCGGGGTGTCCATCACCTACGCGATCGGTGCGATCCTCGGCGGCGCGTTCGCCCCGACGATCGCCGCCTGGCTCGTGCAGACCACCGGCAGCGCCACCTCCGTCGCGTTCTACATCGCGGGGATGATGGTGGTCGCCTTCGCCGCCACCCTGCTCCTGCGCGACCGCACCGGCATCCCGCTCGGACCGGAGCACGAGGCCGAGCAGGTCGCCAGCCCCGTGTTCGGGCTGCCCCGAGCCTGAGACCCCGGCAGGACGGCGCCGGGCGCACCGGCGCCGTCCTGCCGAGGATGTGTTGGATGATCGAACCCCGGCGACGCCGCCGGGACATCGAGGACGATGAGGAGCACCCGTGCAGTTCCACCACCACGGCTACGTGTCCGGCGACCCGCGGGTCCTGCCCGCCGCCGGGACGGGCCTCGACCGGCCCGCCGAGCTGCCCGACGAGGTCGACGTCCTCGTCGTCGGCTCCGGCCCGGCGGGCATGCTGCTCGCCGCGCAGATGTCGCAGTACCCCGACGTCACGACCCGCATCATCGAGCGGCGGCCAGGACGGCTCGTGCTCGGCCAGGCGGACGGCATCCAGCCGCGCAGCGTCGAGACGTTCCAGGCCTTCGGGTTCGCCGAGCAGATCACCGCCGAGGCCTACAACATCGGCTGGATGAACTTCTGGGGCCCGGACCCCGACGACCCGGGCCGGATCGTGCGCACGTCGCGCACGGAGGACTACGGGCTGAAGATCAGCGAGTTCCCGCACCTCATCGTCAACCAGGCGCGCGTCCTCGACTACTTCGCGCAGGCGGCCGCGAACGGTCCCGCCCGGATCGCGCCCGACTACGGCGTCGAGTTCCTCGGGCTCACCGTGCACGAGGGGCCCGACGCCGGCCCGTATCCCGTCGAGGTGCGCGTCCGGGAGACGGCCGGCGACCTGCCGGGCCGGGAGCGCACCGTCCGCGCGAAGTACGTCGCCGGGTGCGACGGCGCCCGCAGCGCCGTGCGCGAGGCGATCGGCCGCCGCCACGTCGGCGAGTTCGCGGCGCACGCCTGGGGCGTGATGGACGTGCTGGTGAACACCGACTTCCCCGACTGGCGCATCAAGTGCGCGATCAACTCCGAGGCCGGGAACATCCTGCACATCCCGCGCGAAGGGGGATACCTCAGCCGCATGTACGTCGACCTCGGCGAGGTGCCCGAGAACGACCACCACGAGGTGCGCAGGACGCCGGTCGAGGAGATCATCCGGCGCGCCAACGAGATCCTCACGCCCTACACGCTCGACGTGGTGGACGTCGCCTGGCACAGCGTCTACGAGGTCGGGCACCGGGTGACCGACCGGTTCGACGACGTCCCCGAGGGCTCGGAGCGCACGCCGCGGGTGTTCCTCACCGGGGACGCCTGCCACACGCACAGCGCGAAGGCGGGGCAGGGGATGAACGTCTCGATGCAGGACGGGCTGAACCTCGGCTGGAAGCTCGGCTCCGTGCTCACGGGGCTCAGCCCCGAGTCCCTCCTCGCCACCTACTCGTCCGAGCGGCAGCCGGTGGCCCAGGAGCTGATCGACTTCGACCGGGAATGGTCCAGCCTCATGGCGCGCAAGCCGGAGGAGATCTCCGACCCGACCGAGCTCGCCCAGCACTACCTCGCGACCTCCGAGTTCCCCTCGGGGTTCATGACCCGGTACGCGCCGTCGATGATCGTCGGCGAGCCGACGCACCAGGAGCTGGCCGCCGGGTTCCCGATCGGCAAGCGGTTCAAGTCCGCCGAGGTGACGCGGGTCGCCGACGGCAACGCCGTCCACCTGGGCCATCACGCCCGGGCCGACGGCCGCTGGCGCCTCTACGCGTTCGCCGACGCCTCCCGCGCCGGCGAGGACTCGGCGCTCGCCGCGTGGGCGGCGTGGCTCGACTCGGCGGAGTCGCCGGTGTCGAGGCACACCCCGGCCGGGGCCGACGTCGACGCCGTCTTCGACGTCAAGGTGGTCTACCAGCAGGCCTTCCAGGACGTGGACCTCGCCGGTGTCCCCGGGGTGTTCCGCCCGCGGACCGGTCCGCTCGGACTCATCGACTGGGAGAAGGTGTTCGCCGCGGGGCCCACCGTGTGGACCGGCGTCGACATCTTCGCCGAGCGGGAGCTGTCGCGCGACGGCGTGGTCGTCGTCGTGCGCCCCGACCAGTACGTGGCGCACGTGCTCCCGCTGACGGCCACCGACGAGCTGGCCGCGTTCCTGGACGGGGCCTTCGGGAACTGACACGGACGGCGGGGCCGCCGGCGGCGGCCCCGCCGTCGTGGGGGAGCGGTTCGCGGCGCTGCGTTCGCGCGGCGCCGGTGTCGCCGCGGTGTCAGCGCCGGTTCACGCGCAGGATCTCCTCCTGGTACGGCGCGACGACGGTGGGGGAGACGCGGCAGTCCAGCAGGAGGAAGCGGCGCTCGTCCTCCGGTTCCTCCCGCCAGGTGGCGAGCCGGTCGAGGTCCGCCAACGAGCGCACGACGATCCCCTCGGCGCCGACGGCGCTCGCCAGGGCCGCGAAGTCGGTCTCCGGGATGCGCATCGGACCCTCGGCGAGCCCCTGGCGCCCGTACACGTGCACCTCGGCCCCGTAGACGGTGTCGTTCCACACGACGGCGATCCCCCGGCCGCCCGCGGTACGGACCGCGGTCTCGAGGTCGGCCAACGCCATGAGTCCGCCGCCGTCGCCGGTGGTGAGCACCACGGCCGACCCCGGGCGGGCCGCGGCCGCGCCCGGCACGCTGGCCAGGCCGAGCCCGATCGACTGGTACGCGGTGCCGACCATGATCATGCGGTCGGGGGAGGCGACCGGCCAGTACATGTTGGCCCAGCCGATGAAGTGGCCGCCGTCGGAGACGACGACCCGGTCCTGCGGCAGCAGGTGCGCGAGCCGGTGGGCCACCGAGCGGGGGTCGAGGCGTCCGTCCTCCGCGAGGCCGTCGGCCGGCCCGGTCTCGTACTGCCGCGCGGGGGCGGCGTCCACGGACTCACGCCAGCCGGACGGCGTCGCGCCGAGCGCGGCGAGCTCGTCCACCAGCGCACGGGCCACCAGGGCCGCGTCACCGCGGATGAACCCGCCCACGTGCCGGTGGGTGGCGGCCTCGGCGGTGTCCACCTGGACGACCCGCGTGCCCGGGGCGAACAGCTCGCCGAACCGCATCGTGAACTGGTTGAGCGACGCGCCGAACACGACGACGACGTCCGCCTCGTGGGCGAGCTTCATCGCGCCGTCGGCCCCGAACCCTCCGGCCACGCCGAGGTCGTGGCGCGCGTCGGGGAAGATGCTGCGCCCCAGGGCGGTGGTCATCGTCAGCGCGCCGGTGGCGTCCGCGAGCTCGCCGAGCGGTTCGCCCGCCTGCGCCAGCCACGCCCCGCGGCCGGCGAGCAGCAGCGGCCGCTCGGCGTCCACGAGCGCCTTGGCGAGGTGGGAGATCGCCGCCCGGTCGAACGGGCCGTCCGGAGCGGCCGGCTGCGGCAGCACGGGCTGCGGGGCCTCCGGCACGGGCCCGGCCTCGCGCGCCGCCACGTCGTAGGGGACGGCCAGCACCACCGGGACGCGATAGGTGAGGGAGTGCTCGATCGCGATCACCGTGGTCGCGGCGGCGTCGGTGCGCCCGACGGTGTAGGTCCGTGCGCCGACGGCCGCCGCCAGGGCGATCTGGTCCACGTCCCACGGCCGCGGGCCCGACGTCGGCTCGTCCCCGGCGAGCAGCACGAGCGGGACGCGGGCCTGCGCCGCCTCGGCCAGGGCCGTCAGCGTGTTCGTGAACCCGGCCCCATAGGTGACCGTCGCGGCGGCGATCCGGCCGGACGCGCGGTAGTGGGCGTCCGCGGCCACGACGGCACCGGCCTCGTGGCGCACCGCGGTGAACCGGCAGGAGGTGTCGTTCTCGAGCGCGTCGAGGAACCAGGCGTTGCCGTTGCCCATGACACCGAAGACGTGGTCGACGTGCTGGGCGAGGGTGCGTGCCACGTGGGCAGAGACATGGGTGTGCGAGGTGGGCACGAGATACTCCGGTCAGTGACGGATGAGGGATGCAGTCCGTATGTGCCCGGGTCGCGCCCGTCGTCGGGCCGCCCGTGCGCCCCTTTTTCGAGCGCAGGCGATCTGTCCACCTTGACCCGGTCGAGTCTAACGGCTCGCCGGACCATCGGCCAGGACCGGGCGCCTCGTCGCCGACGCCCGCCGTGGGCCCGGGCGTCAGATCGAGGCGGACCAGCGGCGTTCGACGACGTCGCGCACCCCGGTCGCCAGGGACCGTTCCGTCCCGTCGGGGCCGAGCCCGGAGGACGACAGGAACCGTTCCCGGCCCTCGTCGCCGTCGAGGACCCAGGTGACGACCTCGCTCTCGCCGTCGGTACGCAGCCGGTCCACGGCGGCGGCCAGCAGTCGTGAGCCGTGCCCGCCGCGCCGTGCGTGCGGGACGACCTCCAGGGACATCACCTGACCGGGGGCCACCGCGGCGAAGCCGACGACGACCGGGCCGTCCAGCGCGACGAGGACTGCGAACCCCGGCCCGGGCGGCCGGCGGATGGCGTCGGCCCAGCGCTCGGTCATGGCCGCGGTGTCGAGGGCGTCGACGGCGCCCCCCAGCACGTCGGCGTGGGTGGTGCGCCAGGCCTCGACCTGGATGCGGGTCACGGCCTCCTCGTCGCCGGCGACGGCGGGCCGCACCGAGACGTCGGCGGTCTCCTGGAACAGTGCCATCGTTCCACCCTAGTGCGGGCTCAGCCCCACCCGAGCGCTCGCAGGCCGGCCGCGGTGGCGGCGGCGAGCACGATCACCAGGACGAAGGGCGCGCGCAGGGCGAGGGCGACCGCCGCCACGGCCAGCGCCGGCAGGCGGGCGTCGACGACGAGCGCCGTGCCGTCGGCGAACGTCTGCACCACGACGAGCGCCACCAGCAGCGCCACGGTCACCAGCACCGAGGTGCGCTGCACCCGGTCGGTGGCGAGCCAGTGCTGCGGCACGTGGTGGCCGGCGAGCTTGAGGCCGAGGCTGACCACCGAGGCGACGAGCACGGTCAGCCAGAGGGCGGCGGGGGTCACCGGTCACCTCCCGTCCGGGTCCCCGGTGCGGGGGCGAGCAGCCCGACGACGACGGCGGCCGCCGCGGCCGCCAGCACCGGGACGCCGGCGGGCGCGACCGGGACCAGCGCGGCCGCGACCAGGACGGCGAGCCCGGCCACGAGGCGACCGCTCCGGGTGGCGAGCCGCGGCCAGACCAGCGCCAGGAAGGCCGCCCCCGCCGCCGCGTCCAGGCCCCACGCCCGGGGGTCGCCGAGGGCGTCGCCGGCCAGCGCCCCGAGCAGGGTGCAGGCGTTCCACAGCACGAAGACGCCCAGGCCGGTCGCCCAGAACCCCGCCCGCACGGCCCGCGGGTCGCGCTGCGCCACGGCCACGGCGGTGGACTCGTCGATCGTCAGGTGGGCGGCGGCCCACCGGCGCCAGCCGCGCAGGCCGAGCAGCGGGGAGACCACCGCCCCGTACAACGTGTTGCGGACGCCGAGCAGGCTCGACGTGGTCACCGCGGCCAGCGGTGTGCCGCCGGCGGCCACGACCCCGATCAGGGCGAACTGCGAGCCGCCGGAGAAGAGCAGCAGGCTGAGCACGGCGGTCTGGGCGACGGAGAGTCCGGCCACGACGGCCAGCGCACCGAAGGAGATGCCGTACAGACCCGTGGCGACGGCCACGCCGGCACCCTGGCGCACGGCGGCCGAGACCGCGGGGGAGAGGGGGAGGGACACCGGGTCATCGAACCACGCTCCCGACCCACCGGTCGCGCCCGGCGTGGCGCGACAATCCGTGGACACCGGCGTCGCATCGGGGCCCTCGACAGGTACGGTGTTCCCATGACACTGCCCGGCACCCCCGAGCGCCCGTTCGGCGCGGTCCTGACCGCGATGGTCACGCCCATGACGGCGACCGGGGAGATCGATCTCGAGGCCGCGGGTCGCCTCGCGACGCGGCTGGTGGACGCGGGGAACGACGGCCTCGTGCTGTCCGGGACGACGGGCGAGGCGCCCGTGACCCACGCCCCCGAGAAGGCGGCTCTGGTGCGCGCCGTCGTGGACGCCGTCGGCGACCGCGCGACGATCCTGTCCGGTGCCGGCTCGAACGACACCGCGCACGCGGTCCGGATGGCCGAGCAGGCCGCCGAGGCCGGTGCCGACGGGCTGCTCGTCGTGTCGCCCTACTACTCGCGGCCCACCCAGGAAGGGCTGTACCAGCACTTCGCGACCGTGGCCGGTTCCACCGACCTGCCGGTGATGCTCTACGACATCCCCGGTCGCGCCGGCGTGCGGATCGCCCCGGCGACCTACGAGCGGATCGCCGCCCACCCGCAGGTCGTGGCGACCAAGGACGCCACCGGCGACGTCGGGTCCGTGCCCGCGCTGCAGAAGCTCACCGGGCTCGCCTGGTACTCCGGCGACGACGGGCTGCTGCTGCCCTTCCTCGCCCACGGCGCGGCCGGGATCGTCTCGGTGTCCGCCCACCTCGTCGGCGACCGCTTCGCGGAGGTCGTGCGACGCTTCACCGACGGTGACCACGCCGGGGCCCTCGAGGTCTTCAGCACGACGCTGCCCGTCCTGGCCGCCATGAACGGCGCCGGTGCGCAGGCCGTCATGGTCAAGGCCGCCCTGGAGCTCCTCGGTGTCCACCACAACCGCGAGCTGCGCCTGCCGAACGTCGCCGCCACGGACGACGACGTCATCGCGCTGCGCGCCTCCCTCATCGCCGGCGGGATCCTCGAACCCGCCACCACCCACTAACGACACGACACAGGCCAGGAGGCCCCGTGAGTCACCCTCACCCCGAACTACCCCTGCCCCCCGAGCTGCCGGCGAACGGTCTGCGGATCGTCGCCCTCGGCGGGCTGGGAGAGGTCGGCCGCAACATGGCCGTCCTCGAGCACCGCGGCCGTCTGCTCATCATCGACTGCGGCGTCCTCTTCCCCGAGGACCACCAGCCGGGCGTGGACCTGATCCTGCCCGACTTCGACTACATCGCCGACCGCATGGACGACGTCGAGGCGATCGTGCTCACCCACGGCCACGAGGACCACATCGGTGCCGTGCCCTACCTGCTGCGGCTGCGCCGCGACATCCCGATCTACGGCTCCCGGCTGACCCTCGCGTTCATCGAGGCCAAGCTCAAGGAGCACCGGATCAAGCCGGTCACCCACGTCGTCGCCGAGGGGGACACGGTCCAGCTGGGGGAGTTCGGCTGCGAGTTCGTCGCCGTCAACCACTCCATCCCGGACGCGCTGGCCGTCGCGGTGACCACCGCCGCCGGCACCGTGCTGCACACCGGCGACTTCAAGATGGACCAGCTGCCCCTGGACGGCCGCGTCACCGACCTGCGGGCCTTCGCCCGGCTCGGCGAGAAGGGCGTCGACCTGTTCATGGTCGACTCCACCAACGCCGAGGTGCCCGGCTTCGTGACCAACGAGGCGGACATCGGCCCGGTGCTCGACAGCGTCTTCGCCCAGGCCGAGAAGCGCATCGTCGTCGCCTCGTTCTCCTCGCACGTGCACCGCGTGCAGCAGGTGCTCAACGCCGCCCACGCCCACGGCCGCAAGGTGGCGTTCGTGGGGCGCTCGATGGTGCGCAACATGGGCATCGCCGCCGAGCTCGGCTACCTGGACGTCCCCCCGGGCGTGCTCATCGAGCTCAAGCAGGCCACCAACCTGCCCGACGACCAGGTCGTGTACATGAGCACCGGGTCCCAGGGCGAGCCGATGGCGGCGCTGAGCCGGATGGCGAACGGCGACCACCAGGTCAACGTCGGCCACGGGGACACCGTGATCCTCGCCTCCTCGCTCATCCCGGGCAACGAGAACTCCGTGTTCCGGGTCATCAACGGCCTGACCCGGCTGGGCGCGCGCGTCGTGCACTCCGGCAACGCCAAGGTGCACGTCTCCGGGCACGCCAGCGCCGGTGAGCTGCTCTACTGCTACAACATCCTGCGCCCGAAGAACGTCATGCCCGTGCACGGCGAGGTGCGCCACCTGGTCGCCAACGCGGCGCTCGCGGTGAAGACCGGTGTCCCGGCCGACCACGTGGTGCTCGCCGAGGACGGGGTCGTCGTCGACCTGGTCGACGGCCAGGCCTCCGTCGTCGGTGCCGTCCCGTGCGGCTACGTCTTCGTCGACGGGTCCTCCGTGGGCGAGGTCACCGAGAGCGAGCTGAAGGACCGTCGCACCCTCGGCGAGGAGGGTTTCGTCTCGGTCTTCGCCGTCGTGGACACCGCCACCGGCAAGGTGCTCGCGGGTCCGCAGATCCTCGCGCGCGGCATGGCCGAGGACGACGCCGTGTTCGAGGAGATCATGCCTGACGTGGTCCAGGCACTGGAGGAGTCGATCGCCGGCGGCGCCACCGACACCTACCAGATGCAGCAGATCATGCGCCGCGTCATCGGCCGCTGGGTGAACCGTCGCCTGCGGCGTCGCCCCATGATCGTGCCGGTGGTCGTCGAGGCCTGACGGCCGCGGACGGGTCGGGCGACTTCACCCGCTCCGGGGATGGTTGGCGCTACTGTGGCGCGACTTGTCCCTTTCTTGGAGTTCGTGATGAATCAGCCTGACCCGTTCGTGCCCCCAGCCGGTGCGCTGCCTCCGGCGCCCGAGGCCCCCGGCCCCGCACCCGCCCGCCCGCAGGAGCCGGCCTACGGGGCGTACGCCCCGGCTGCGCCGGCCGCGGGGGCGGTCCGGACGGGTCCCTGGCACCCTGTGCCGGCCGTCCCCGCCGGGCTCGCAGGGTGGACGATCGGCCTGGCCGTCGCCTGGACCGCCTTCCAGGGCCTGGCCTTCTGGGCATCCTTCGCCGCCGCCGACGCGTACGGTCGTGCCGTGGACGCGGGGGCCAGCGTCATGGACGTCTTCACCTGGTACGACGTCGTGAGTCTGCCGTTCCTGATGGTCCAGGTCGCGACGTTCGTCGTGGCCTGCCTCTGGCTGCAGGAGAGTCGGGCGGTGGCCGTCGCCGTGCTGCCGCGGGAACGTCACGTCCGCCGCCCCCTCTGGATCTGGTTCGGATGGGTCGTCCCCGTGGTCTCGCTGTGGTTCCCCTACGAGGTCGTCCGGGACGTCCGGTCCGGGACGACGGGGCTGCGCGGCGCCCCGGGCCTGGGTCTGTGGTGGGCGTCCTGGCTGGTCGCGATGTGGGCGTCGAACCAGACCGGTCTGGCAGGCGTGGGTCTCGGCGTCCTCAGCGACCACCCCTCGATGTTCCCCTTCGTCGAGGGTGTCGCCACCGTCGCCACGGCGGTGGCGTGCGTGCAGTGGATCCGCATCGTCCGGGAGATCACGGCTGCCCAGCGCGCGCGCCTGGAGGCTCCCGGGGCGGCGTGACGTCCGCCACGCCCGGCAGAGGGGACACGCAGGTGTCGGCCTGCGGCGTCGTGAGAAGGGGCGCGGGTACCGTGGAACCATCATGGCGACGCGCATCCCTGCCCGGAAGAGCACCGGGACCTCGCGGTCGGCGGCGCGGACGGGGCGCGGAACCCCGGCGTCGTCGCGCAGCACCTCGGCGCGCTCGTCGTCGGGCAAGCGGTCCACCACGGGCCGGTCCTCCGGCGGCCGCGGTCGCTCGTCCCCGACGTCGCGGGGCCGGTCCCGGTCCGGACCCCCGTGGCCGGTCCGGATGGTGCGCGGCGCCTACCTCGGCGTCGCCCACGGGCTCGGCGCCCTGACACGCACGATCACCAAGGGAGCAAGAGACCTGGAACCCGAGCACCGCCGTGACGGCGTCGCCTTCTTCCTCATCGCCATCGCCCTCGTCGTGGCCGCCCGCGAGTGGTGGGGCATCCCCGGCGACTTCGGCACGTGGGTGCACGCGGTCGTCGCCGGGACGGTCGGTCTGGCAGGTGTCGCCCTGCCCGTGCTGCTGATCTGGATCGGCGTGCGGATCATGCGGCACCCCGAGCGAGGCCAGGCCAACTCACGGGTCGCGATCGGTGTCAGCCTGCTGGTGGTCTCCGTGTGCTCGCTGGTGGCGATCGCGGAGGGCACCCCCTCGCCCCGCGACGGGTTCGCCCAGGTCCAGGACGCCGGCGGGATCATCGGCTACCTCGCGGCCACACCGGTGGTCATCGGGGTGACCGAGTGGGTCGCCGTGCCGCTGTTCCTGCTGCTCGGGTTCTTCGGGCTCCTCGTCGTCACCGCCACGCCGGTGCACCGCATCCCCGAGAGGGTGCGGGGCCTGTACGACCGCTTGACCGGGAACCACGGCAGCGCGCAGGACGACGGCCTCGAGCTCGCCGACGGCGTGTCGAAGCACGACGGCAGCGAGGACCGGCCCGCCCGCAAGAAGCGCACCCGGCGGATCCGGTCACCGCGCACCGGACGGGCCGCCAAGACGGCCGCCGCCGACCTCGACGAGTACGCCGGGGACCACGCCTTCGACAAGGCCGCGACCCTCGACGCGGCCGACGCTCCGGCGCCGGGCGGGGCCGCACCCGCCGATCCCGGGGCGACCCAGGTGATCTCGACCGGGTCGGCCACGTCGCCGGCCCCGGTGGACAGCGCGGCCCCGGCTCCGGCGGCCCCGGCCGCGCGCGACCCGCTGCCCGCCCCGCAGGGCCGCGCCGAGCAGCCGATGCTCTCCGGTGACACCGTCTACCTGCTGCCGTCCGAGGACGCGCTGGTCGAAGGGGCGCCGCACAAGAGCCGGTCGGCCGCCAACGACCGGGTGGTCGCCTCGCTCGAGGAGACCTTCGAGCAGTTCGGCGTGGACGCCCAGGTCACGAACTTCACGCGCGGTCCCACGGTGACGCGGTACGAGGTCGAGGTCGGCCCGAAGACCAAGGTCGAGCGGATCACCGGGCTGAGCAACAACATCGCCTACGCGGTCGCCAGCGCCGACGTGCGGATCCTGTCGCCGATCCCGGGAAAGTCCGCGATCGGCATCGAGATCCCCAACACCGACCGCGAGACGGTGGTGCTCGGTGACGTGCTGCGCTCGTCGGCGGCGCGACGGACCGAGCACCCGATGGTCATGGGCGTCGGCAAGGACGTCGAGGGCGGCTTCGTGGTGGCCAACCTGGCCAAGATGCCGCACATCCTCGTCGCCGGTGCGACGGGCGCGGGCAAGTCGAGCTTCATCAACTCGATGATCACCTCGATCCTCATGCGGGCGACCCCGGAGCAGGTGCGGCTGATCCTCGTGGACCCCAAGCGCGTGGAGCTCACGCTGTACGAGGGCATCCCGCACCTGATCACGCCGATCATCACGAACCCCAAGAAGGCGGCCGAGGCGCTGGACTGGGTGGTCCGCGAGATGGACGCCCGGTACGACGACCTGGCGACCTTCGGGTACAAGCACATCGACGACTTCAACGCCGCGGTCCGCGCCGGCAAGGTCACGCCGCCGCCGGGCTCCGAGCGCAAGGTCGCCGCCTACCCCTACCTGCTGGTCGTCGTGGACGAGCTCGCGGACCTGATGATGGTCGCACCCCGGGACGTCGAGGCCGCGATCCAGCGCATCACCCAGCTCGCGCGGGCGGCGGGCATCCACCTCGTGCTGGCCACCCAGCGTCCGTCGGTGGACGTCGTGACCGGTCTGATCAAGGCGAACGTGCCCTCGCGGCTGGCGTTCGCGACGTCGTCCCTGGCCGACTCCCGCGTCGTGCTCGACCAGCCCGGCGCCGAGAAGCTCATCGGTCAGGGTGACGCCCTGTTCCTGCCGATGGGTGCCTCCAAGCCGATGCGCGTCCAGGGGGCCTGGGTCAGCGAGTCCGAGGTCCACGCGGTCACCGAGCACGTCAAGTCGCAGCTCAAGCCCATCTACCGCGAGGACGTGACCGCCCCCGCGGCCGCCAAGAAGCAGATCGACGAGGACATCGGCGACGACCTCGACGTGCTGCTGCAGGCTGCCGAGCTCGTCGTGTCGACGCAGTTCGGCTCGACGTCGATGCTGCAGCGCAAGCTGCGGGTCGGTTTCGCCAAGGCCGGGCGTCTGATGGACCTGCTCGAGTCGCGCGAGATCGTGGGCCCGTCCGAGGGGTCCAAGGCGCGCGAGGTGCTCGTCCAGCCCGAGGGTCTGTCCTCCGCACTCGCCCTGATCCGGGGCGAGACGCCCGCCGAGGCCGCCTACGACCAGGACGCCGAGACCGCGGCGTCGGGCGACCCGTACGCCGACGGCACGGACGGCCACCGTCCTCCGGTGGCGGCGCAGTACCACGACGGCGCCGACACCGACGCCGAGCACCCCGTGCGCTGAGCGGATCGTCATCCGCCCGCGGGGACGCGGGGCAGGACCGTCGGCTGGTCGCCGGTGGGCCGGGGAGGCTCGGACCGTTCCCGGGCCTTCCCGCCGACCGCGTCCGCCACCAGCTCGTGGCGGACGCGGCGTTCGCGCCGGTCGAGCGTCGTGCTGCGGGGAGGCGACCCGTCGAGCACCTGGACACGGTGCCCTGCCGGGATGTCGACCGTGCTGGCGGTCCAGCGCACGTCGGTGACCAGGGCCGGCGCGCTCGGCCGCTCCTCGGTGATCGTCGCGGTCAGCAGGACACCGCTGCTCGTCCGGGCGTCGCAGCACGAGGCGCTCTGGTTCGACAGCAGGTTGCCCAGCCCGTGGGCGACCCACATCCCCGCACCGTGCGGGCCGCCGTCGAGTCGTTCGATGCGCTGGGGCACGTGGGCGTGGTGGCCGATGACGAGGTCGACCGCCCCCGAGGCGGCCAGCGCGGCCGCGACGTCGACCTGCTGCTCCGTGAGCACCTCCGTGTACTCGGTCCCGGCGTGCACGCTGACCACCACCACGTCGGCGCCACCCCGGTCGCGCGCCTTCTCGGCGGCCCGGACGAGGGCATCGGTGTCGATCAGGTCGACGGCCCACGGTGCCTCGGACGGCATCGGCAGACCGTTGAGCCCGTACGTGGCCGAGAGGTGCGCCACCGCCAGCGAACGCCCCGATCGCTCCAGCTCGTAACGCTGCGGTCTCGACTGCTCACGGTGGGACCGGGCGGTGCCGACGTGGCCCATGCCCGCGGCGTCGAGGGCGTCCAGCGTGGTCACGACGCCGGCGTAGCCGCGGTCGACGGAATGGTTGGAGGCGGTGGAGCACCCGTCCCAGCCCTGGTCCGCCAGGGCCGGCACCAGCCCCGGCGGTGCGCCGAAGATCGGGTAGCCGCTGGGTGCCGTGCCGTCGGGCGCGACCGGCACCTCGAGGTGGCACAGCGCGAGGTCGGCGCCGGCCACCCAGGGGTCGAGCCCGGCGAGCAGCCGGTCGAAGCGTTCGCCGCCGTCGGCGGAACGAACGACGGGGCCGTGCGGGAGCAGGTCCCCGGCGGCCAGGACCGTGAAGGTGACCGGGGGGACAGGGTGCGGGGGTGCGATCTTGGCCCGCGCCACGTCCGGGGAGACCGTCACCCGGGGAGCGGGGGGCGGGGCGTCCGGGGTGAGGACACCGCAGGCTGCCGTCACGGTGAGCACGGTGACGGCGAGCACGACCAGGGAGGTCCTGCGCGGGGCGACGTCGGCCACGGTGCGAGGCTATCGCGGTGGCGGTCCCAGTAGGCTGGTGACATGCCCGACGCTGCGCCCTCGCCCTGGAACATCGCGAACATCGTCACGATGATCCGTATCGCCCTCGTCCCGGTCTTCGCGGCGGCGCTGCTGGTGGACGGCGGTGAGTCGGTGACGTGGCGTCTGGTGGCGACCGCGATCTTCCTGCTGGCCGCGCTGAGCGACAAGGTCGACGGCCACCTGGCGCGGTCGCGCGGCCTGGTGACGGACCTCGGCAAGCTCCTCGACCCGATCGCGGACAAGGCCCTGGTGGGCACCGCGCTGGTCCTGCTGTGGTGGCCGCTGGGCGAGCTGCCCTGGTGGGTGCCGACGGTCATCCTGGTCCGCGAGCTCGGGATCACCCTGATGCGCATGGCCGTGCTGAAGTACGCCGTCATGCCGGCCTCCCGCGGCGGCAAGATCAAGACCGTGCTGCAGGTGGTCGCCATCGCGCTCTTCCTGCTGCCGCTCGCGCAGCTGCCGGACGCCGTGGGTGTCGTGGCGTGGGTCGTGATGGGCGCGGCGATCGCCGTCACCGTCGTCACCGGCGTCGACTACGCCGTCCAGGGGCTGCGACTGAGTCGCCGGGCCCGGCTGGAGAGGACGCTCGGCCGTGCGGACGACCAGCGCTCTCCGGGCGGCCGGTCGGACGGATGACGACCGCGCGTGACGTCCTCGGGGCGGTGGCCGCCCGGGGGTGGACCCTCGGTGTCGCCGAGTCGTTGACCGCCGGGATGGTGGCCGCCGAGCTCGCCACGGTGCCCGGTGCCTCGGCGGTGCTGCGCGGCGGCGTCGTCGCCTACGCGACGGACCTCAAGGCGTCTCTGCTCGGGGTCGACCGTGCGCTGCTGGCGTCCCGGGGCGCCGTGGACGCGGACGTCGCCGGCGCCATGGCCCGGGGTGCGCGTGCCGCG
Source organism: Isoptericola sp. 178 (assembly GCF_030586525.1). NCBI lineage: Bacteria > Bacillati > Actinomycetota > Actinomycetes > Micrococcales > Promicromonosporaceae > Isoptericola > Isoptericola sp. 178. Next base: position 872,259 of record NZ_JAUQYN010000002.1, read on the forward strand.
ACCGGCGCGGACGTCGGGCTCGCGACGACCGGGGTCGCCGGGCCCGACCCGCAGGACGGCCGTCCACCCGGCCTGGTCTTCGTCGCCGTCGCCACGCCGGGAGGGACGGTCGTGCGTCGCTGCGACCTGGCCGGCGACCGGGCCGCCGTCCGGTCGGGGGCGGTCGTCGCGGTCCTGGACCTGTGCCGCACGACCCTGGGCGACGCCGCGCCGGGGTGAAGGAACCGTGCGTGGCCCGGGGGGATCCTGGACGACCCGGTGCGTCGGGAACACGGCCGTGGTGTCGTGCGTTGGGCAGGTGTGATCGCCAACAGGCCACGAAGCGGTATCGATGCGACTCCCGGGCGACGCGCCCCGCGTGCGTCGGGGTACGGTAGTGCCAACCCTCGTCAGGGGGTGCCGGCGGAAGGAAGGGGGCGTGACATGGTCGTCCTGCGACAGGAGATCGGTGACGTGCTGCGCGACGCGCGGCAGCGTCAGGGGCGCACCCTGCGTGAGGTGTCCTCGGCCGCACGGGTCTCGCTGGGTTATCTGAGCGAGGTCGAACGCGGGCAGAAGGAGGCCTCCTCCGAGCTGCTGGCCTCGATCTGCGAGGCTCTCGACATCCCGCTGTCCCTCGTGCTGCGCGAGGTCAGCGACCGTATCGCGGTCGCCGAGGGGCTGCTCGTCCCCGACACCATCCCCACGGACGTGCTCGCCGGGATGCTCTCGCGCGGAACCGTCGAGCGCGAGGACCTCACGCCGGTCGGCTGACCGCCTGGCAGGTGGGGCACCAGAACACCGGCCGTTCGTACGGCGGTTCGTTGGCCTGCCCGACGGCGACCGGTGTCCGGCACCGCCGGCACGGGTGACCCAGCTTGCCGTGCACCGCGCGCGGCACCTCACCGAGGCCCTCACGTCGCCCGACGTCGACGCTGCGTCCGACCAGTCGGCGCGCGGTCACGAGCAGGGCCCGGACCTCCTCGTCGTCGAGGGAGTCGGCGGGCGCCCACGGGTGCAGCCGGCGGTCGAAGAGCGACTCCGCCATCCAGATCGTGCCGAGTCCTGCCACGACCGACTGGTCGAGGAGCACGTCGCACAACGGGCGGTCCCCCTCCCGGTGCCAGCGGTCCAGCGCCGTGGTCAGACCCGCCGTGCCGAAGTCCGCTCCGAGCACGTCCGGGCCCAGGTGTGCCAGCAGCCGGGGCTCGTCGTGGGTCCGCAGCAGGTCCAGCATCCCGAGCCGCCACCCGACGCACGTCCACCGTGCGGTGGCGAGCACCGCCCGGACCTCGGGATGGCGGGCCGCGGCGGCACGGTCGCTCGTCGCCACCACGCGCCAGGACCCCTCCATCCGCAGATGGGTGTGCAGGGTGCGGCCGTCGTCGAACCGGGTCAGCAGGTGCTTGCCGTAGGAGACGCACCCCGTCACCGTCCGGCCCGTGAGGTCGGTGCCTCCCGTCCCCGGCCAGCGCAGCTCGGCGCGGACCAGCGGCCGACCTCGCAACGCCTGGTCGAGACGCTCGGCCGTGAGCCGCAGGACGTCGCCCTCGGGCATCAGACCGCCACCCTCAGCCCGCGAGGCGTCACCGTGAACCCGGCGTCGAGCAGGGCCTCCGCCGCCGCGGAGCGTTCCTTGGCGGCCTCCAGGGCCGGGACGCCGTCGAGCCGCTGGACCACCAGCCGGCCGAGGTGCCCGCGCCGGACATGGTCGGCGAGGAGGGCTCCCGCGACCGCCAGCGCGTCCGGAGCCGTGGTGAACGACAGCAGCGTGCGTCCGCCCCGTTCGACGTACAGCGCCGGCTCGCCGTTGGTGAGGACGACGACAGCGCCCGCCTTGCGTCCGGGGCGGTGCCCGCCGCCGTCGTCGCCCGCCGAGGTGGTCGCCGGCCAGGGCAGCGCCGCGCCGTAGGGGTTGGCGGGGTCCGTCGCGGCCAGCAGCAGTCCCGACGGGGAGGCGTCGGGGTCGTCCCGGACACGCTCGCGGTCGGCGGCGTCGACGCGCAGTCGGTCGACCGCCCCGGGCAGCGCGAACTGCGCACCGCCCAGCCGCTCCACGAAGTAGCCGCGACGGACCGCGCCGCGTTCCTCGAGCCCGGTGAGCACCCGGTACACCTCGCGGAACTGACCGGTCACGTGCTCCGAGGGCGCGACGGCCCGCGTCAGCACCCCGTGCCGGTCCAGCAGGACCTGGGCCAGCGCGTGCGTCCGGACTGTCGGGTCCTGCTCGCGCGCCGGCAGGCCGGACCAGCGGCCCCCGCCGGCCGGTGGCACGACGGGGCGGGCGACGGCGAAGCGCGACCGGCGCACCGGCCGGGCGCGGGCCGGACGCCGGGGAGCCCGGTGCGCCCCGCCGCCCGCGCCGAGCCGGGCACGCAGCACCGCGAGGCCGTCGTTCGTCACGTGGCCGCCCCAGACGAGGTCCCACAGCGCCTCCAGCACCTCGCCGGTCGGGGCGTCGGCCAGCTCGACGAGGCGGGGCAGGAAGTAGCCGCCCGACGACGTGAGCAGGTCGAGCAGCACGCGGTGCAGGTCGGTGTCCAGGGTCCCCTCGGGCCCCAGCGGGGCGGGCGGCGCGAGGGTCAGGGGAGCGTCCTCGGCCAGGTGCAGGCTCACCGTGCCGTCCGTGCCGGGCAGCGCGGCGTGTCCGGCCCAGACCACCTCCCCGGTGGTGGTCAGCTCGTCCAGGAGAGCGGGGGAGTAGTCCGTCACGCGGGCCGGGAGCACCAGCGTCTCCAGCGCCGACGCCGGGACCGCGGCGCCGGCCAGCTGCTCCACGGCCCGCAGCAGGCCGTCGCTGCCGCGCAGCCGCGGACCGGTGGCGCCCTGCCAGCGCGGCAGGAACACGCCGAGCGTCTCCGGCTCGACCGGTTCCACCTCGGACCGCAGCGCCGCCAGGCTGCGCCGCCGCAGCGTGCGCAGCACCTGCGGGTCGCAGAACTCGTCCCCGGTCCCGCCGACGGCCTCCGGCCGCAGCGCACCGCGCACGAGCGCGCCGTCGCGCTCGAGACGGGTCAGCACCCCGGTCGCCACGGCGACACCGAGCCCGAAGCGGTGGGCGACCTCGGCGGCGGTGAACGGGCCGTGCGTCCGGGCGTGGCGTCGCAGCAGGTCGGCCAGCGGGTCGTCGACCGGCGCCATCACGGCGTCCGGCAGCCCGGCGGGTGGTGCCACCCCGAGCGCGTCGCGCAGCCGGGCGGCGTCCTCGGCGACCGCCCACTGCTCGGCGCCGGCGAGGCGGACGCGGATGACCCGGCGGTCCCGCTCGAGGTCGGCCAGCCAGTCCGGCACGGCGAGGGCGGCGTCCTCGGCCGTGCGGTGACGCACCTCCTCGAGCGGGTGCGGGCCGGTGCGGCGCAGCAGGTCCCAGACGGCCTCGGCGTCCCGCGCCCGGCGGTCCGTGGCCAGCCCCTGCAGCTCGGCCTCGGTCCGCTCGACGACCTCCGGGTCCAGCAGGTCGGACAGGTCGGTGGCGCCCTGCTCGCCGAGGAGCTCGGCCAGCAGGGTGGGGTCCAGCGAGAGGGCCGCGGCCCGCCGCTCGGCCAGCGGCGCGTCGCCGTCGTACAGGAACTGCGCGGTGTACCCGAACAGGAGCGACCGGGCGAACGGCGAGGGACCGTCGGTGGAGATCTCGACCAACCGGACCCGGCCTGCCGCGAGGTCGGCCATGAGCGTGCGCAGGGAGGCGACGTCGAAGTCGTCCTGCAGGCACTCGCGGGCCGCCTCGAGCATGATCGGGAAGTCGGGGTACGCCGACGCCACCTGCAGCAGCTGCGCGGCGCGCTGGCGCTGCTGCCACAGGGGGGCTCGCCGGTCCGGCCGACGCCGCGGCAGCAGCAGGGCGCGGGCGGCCGCCTCGCGGAAGCGGGAGGCGAACAGCACCGACGAACCCAGCTCGGTGCGGACGGCGGCGTCGACCTCCTCCGGGTCGACGAGCAGGTCGTCCGTGGTGATCTCCGGCCGGGTCTGGGCGGCCTCGAGGTCCCAGGGCGAGTCACCGGGCAGGCGGAGCACGATGCCGTCGTCGGCGGGCATGGCGGCGACGTCGGTGCCGAGCCGCTCGCGCAGCCGGGCCGCGACGACCAGCGCCCACGGGGCGTGCACCCGCGCCCCCAGGGGCGAGTGGATCACCACCCGCCAGTCGCCGAGCTCGTCGCGGAACCGCTCGACGAGCACGGTGCGGTCGTCCGGCAGCCGCCCGGTCGCCGCGCGCTGCTCGGTCAGGTAGCCCGCGAGGTTGTCGGCGGCCCAGTCGTCGAGCCCGGCGTCGCGCAGGTGCGCGCGACCGCTCGGCGGGTCGGCCGCGAGGAGCTCGTCGGTCTCCCGCAGGAACGCGCCCACGGCGCGCCCGAGCGTGGCCGGCCGCCCCGGCGCGTCGCCCTTCCAGAACGGCAGCCGGCCGGGCAGCCCCGGGGCCGGGGTCACCAGCACGCGGTCCGGGGTGATCTCCTCGACGCGCCACGTGGAGGACCCGAGGGTGAAGGTGTCGCCCGCCCGGGACTCGTAGACCATCTCCTCGTCGAGCTCGCCCACGCGCTTGCCGCCCCGCCCGGCCTCCTCACCGGCCAGGTACACGCCGTACAGCCCGCGGTCGGGGATCGTCCCGCCGCTCGTGGCGGCCAGCCGCAGGGCACCCGGACGCGCCGAGAGCCGCCCGGCGGCCCGGTCCCACACGATCCGCGGACGCAGCTCCGCGAACTCCTCGCTGGGGTACCGCCCGGCCAGCATGTCGAGCACGGCGTGCCAGGTGGCGTCACCGAGCGCGGCGAACGGCGCGGCGTGGCGGACCGTGCGCAGCAGGGCGTCCGCGTCCCAGTCGTCGACGGCGAGCGCCGCGACGACCTGCTGAGCCAGCACGTCCAGGGGCGTCGACACGATCCGCAACGGCTCGATGTCGCCGGAGCGCATGCGCTGGGTGACCACGGTCGCCGGGACGAGGTCACCGCGGTGCGTGGGCAGCACGACACCGCGAGAGACGGCCCCGACCTGGTGCCCGGCCCGGCCGATGCGCTGCAGCCCGCTGGCCACCGACGGCGGGGACCCGACCTGCACCACGAGGTCCACGGCCCCCATGTCGATGCCCAGCTCCAGCGAGGACGTCGCGACCACGGCCGGCAGCCGACCGGCCTTGAGGTCGGACTCGGTGCGGGTGCGCTCGGTCCGGCTCATCGACCCGTGATGGGCCCGCGCCAGGACCGGTGCCGCGGCGTCGAGGGCGGCGGCCGTGCCCGACTGGCCGGGGGTCTGGGCCGCCTGCTCCGCTCCGGCGTCGGGGGTCGCGAGTCCCTGGCGCTCGGCCCAGGTCTCGTTGACCCGCGCGGTGAGGCGTTCGGCCCCGCGCCGGGAGTTGGTGAACACCAGCGTGGACCGGTGGTCGCTGACGAGGTCGACCACCCGGTCGGTGACGTGCGGCCAGATGGATGCCTGGCGCTGCGGGCCGCTCGCCGCCCCGGACAGGTCGGGCTCGTCGTCCCCGCCCAGATCCGTCAGGTCCGGGACCGGGACGGCGACGTCCAGGTCCCAGCGTTTGCGTGACGGCGGCTGCACGACGGCAACCTCCCGGCCCCCGGCGGTGGTCGGTCGGCTCCCGGCGAGGAAGGCCGCGACCTCGTCGGCGGGCCGCACCGTGGCGGACAGGCCGATGCGCTGGGCGGGGCGTGGCAGGAGCGCGTCGAGCCGTTCGAGGCTGACGGCCAGGTGCGCCCCGCGCTTGGTGCCCGCCAGCGCGTGGATCTCGTCGACGATGACCGTGCCGACCCCGGCCAGGCCGGCGCGCGCCGCGGAGGTCAGCACGAGGAAGAGCGACTCGGGGGTCGTGACGAGCACGTCCGGGGGACGGGTGGCGAACGACCGGCGTTCGGAGGCGGGGGTGTCGCCGGTGCGCATGCCGACACGGACGTCCTGGGTGTCGGTCCCGAGCCGGTCGGCGGCCCGCCGGATGCCGGTCAGCGGGGCGCGCAGGTTGCGCTCGACGTCGGCGGCCAGCGCCTTGAGGGGGGAGACGTACAGCACCCGGCAGCGCTGCGTCGGGTCCTGCGGCGGCGGGGCGGCCGTAAGGCGGTCGATCGCCCAGAGGAACGCCGCGAGCGTCTTGCCCGAACCGGTCGGTGCCACCACGAGCGCGTGCCGGTCCTCCTCGACGGCACGCCACGCGCCCTCCTGAACCGCCGTGGGGCCGGCGAACGCATCGGTGAACCACGCCCGGGTCGCGGGGGAGAAACGGGCGAGCGGGTCGGTGGCCACCAGCCCATGGTGCACCCGGGCACCGACAGGCCGGTGGTCGTGGCACGCTGGGCGGGTGCTCTACTCCGACTTCGCCCAGCTCGTCGACGAGGTGTTCGGCCGTGCCTACGGCCGCACGCTCGTGCGGGAGCAGGTCCTGCCCCGCCTCGGGGACCGCACCCCGGCCGAGGCGCTCGACGCGGGGACGGACCCCCGCGACGTCTGGCACGCCCTGTGCGACGCCCTCGACGTCCCGGACGCCGAGCGGTGGGGGACGGACCGGCACCGGCAGGCGCCGCCGGCCCGCTGACCGCGGCGCCTCCCGGTGTCGACACGCCGCGCCGCGGACGCTGACGTCGAACAGATGTTCGGCTAGGGTGTCCACAGGAAGGCCTCGTGGGTCGCTCGTCCACAGCGCGACCGGCTCGGGCGGGGCGTGTCGGTGGCGGGGCGTAGCGTCGTCGTCGACATGAGCAGCAGACCGAAGGCGCGCGGCCGCGCCCAGAACACGAAGGTGACCGACATGCCTGGACCGGAAGACCGTGAGAAGGCCCTCGAGGCCGCGCTCGCCCAGATCGACCGCAGCTTCGGCAAGGGCTCGGTCATGCGTCTCGGCCAGGAGGGGCGGGCCCCGGTGGACGTCATCCCCACCGGTTCCATCGCCCTGGACGTGGCCCTCGGCATCGGTGGCCTGCCCCGGGGCCGCGTGGTCGAGGTCTACGGCCCGGAGTCCTCCGGCAAGACGACCGTCGCCCTGCACGCGGTGGCGAACGCCCAGAAGAACGGCGGGATCGCCGCGTTCGTCGACGCCGAGCACGCCCTGGACCCCGAGTACGCCAAGAAGCTCGGCGTGGACACCGACGCCCTGCTCGTCTCCCAGCCGGACACCGGTGAGCAGGCGCTGGAGATCGCCGACATGCTGATCCGCTCCGGGGCGCTCGACATCATCGTCATCGACTCCGTCGCGGCGCTGGTCCCCAAGGCGGAGATCGAGGGCGAGATGGGTGACAGCCACGTCGGCCTGCAGGCCCGTCTGATGTCGCAGGCGCTGCGCAAGATCGCGGGTGCGCTCAGCTCCTCCGGCACCACGGCGATCTTCATCAACCAGCTGCGCGAGAAGATCGGCGTGTTCTTCGGCTCGCCGGAGACCACCACGGGTGGCAAGGCGCTGAAGTTCTACGCCTCGGTGCGCATGGACATCCGCCGGATCGAGACCCTCAAGGAGGGCACCGACTCCGTCGGCAACCGCACCCGCGTCAAGGTCGTCAAGAACAAGATGGCCCCGCCGTTCAAGCAGGCCGAGTTCGACATCCTCTACGGCGTGGGCATCTCCCGGGAGGGCGGCCTGATCGACATGGGCGTCGAGCACGGGTTCGTCCGCAAGTCGGGTTCGTGGTTCACCTACGGCGGCGACCAGCTCGGCCAGGGCAAGGAGAACGCCCGGTCGTTCCTGCGGGACAACCCCGACCTGGCGAACGAGCTCGAGAAGAAGATCAAGGAGAAGCTCGGCGTCGGGGCCAAGCTCGACGCCCCGGCGGACGGGGACGCCCCGGCGGCCGAGGCCACGTCCGTCGCCGCCGGCGACGAGGAGAAGGCACCCGCCAAGGCGGGCGCGGCGACCAAGAGCACGAGCCGGTCGAGCGCCAAGAGCAAGAAGGCGCCCTTCTGAGCACCGGACGCGCGGAGGAACGGTCGGCGGGCGGTCGTCGGAAGGACGGTCGCCGCCGACCGAGCGTGAGCGAGCGCCTCGAGGCCGGTGAGATCACGCGCGACGAGGCCACGGAGCTCACGCGGGAGGCCGTGCTGCGCACGTTGACCGCCGCGCCGAAGAGCCGGGCCGAGCTCGCCCGGTCCCTCGCTCGCAAGGGCTACCCCGAGGACGTCGCCGAGCACGTCCTGGACCGGCTCCAGGACGTCCGCCTCGTCGACGACGCCGCGTACGCCGAGATGATCGTGCGCACGCGGCACACCGAACGGGGCCAGGCGCGTCGAGCCATCTCGGCCGAGCTCCAGCGCCGCGGCGTGGACCCCGAGACGGCGACCGCTGCGCTCGAGCAGGTCGACGGCGACGACGAGCGTGCGGCCGCGGCCGAGCTCGCCCGCAAGCACGTGGCCCGCACCCGCGGACTCGACCGGGACAGACGCGTCCGGCGCGCCGTCGGGGCGCTGAGCCGCAAGGGGCACAACCCCTCGGTCGCTTTCGCCGCCGTCAAGGACGCCCTGGCCGCCGAGGGGGAGTCCGAGGATCTCGACGACCTGATCTCCCTCGACGACTGACCCTGCGGCGCGCCCCGGCGCGCCGGCCACGCGATCCCGGCGGCACCATGCCCATCGGACCGCACGACCGGCGTCGCCGGAGCGCTCGAGGGACCGCCCGAGCGGCCGTCAGCCCCAGCGACCCGGCTTGCCAGGATCCGCCGGTCCGGCCTCGGGTCCCTCGTCGACCCCGTGCGGACGCTCGGCCGCCTGGGCCGTCGCACCCACACCGACGCCGGCGTCGAGCCCGGCAGCCATCGTCCCGGTCCGTCCGGAGGTGCGCCGCAAGGAGTTCCCGAGCCGCTCGGCCACCTTCGTCAGGCTCCAGTTGATGAGGATGAACAGCACGGCGGCGACGGCCAGGGTCTGCAGGATGTTGCCCTCGCCGGAGCCGAGCAGCCGGGCCTCCTGCAGCAGCTCGCGGTAGGTGATGATCGCGCCGAGCGCGGAGTCCTTGAGCACGACGACGAGCTGGGAGAGCAGCGCGGGCAGCATGGCGATGAGGGCCTGGGGGACCTCGACCGACCGCAGCGACTGACCCCGGGTCAGTCCGGTCGACAGCGCGGCCTCGCGCTGGCCCGACGGCAGCCCGTGGACACCGGAACGCACCAGCTCGGCCACGACCGACCCGTTGTAGAGGACCAGGCCGATGACCACGCCCCAGAAGGAAGGCGAGTCGGCGCCGGCGTTGGCGAGCAACAACCAGAAGAACACCATCATGAGCAGCACGGGCACGGCGCGGAAGAACTCCACGACGGCGCCGCACACCACGCGCACCGGCAGCAGCGTGGAGAGCCGGCCCACGCCGAAGATCAGGCCGAAGGCGAACGCGCCGACGATGCTGACGGCGGCCGCCCGCATGGTGTTGAGGAATCCCGGCCAGTAGTAGAACCGCCAGGCGTCGGCGTCCACGGCGGCGAGCCACAGGTCCGGGTCGAGCTGCCCCTTGTCACCGAGCCGGGCGAGCAGCAGGGCGGCGATGCCGCCGACGATGACGGCGCCGATGACGTTGCCGACCCGGATGCGCCGCTTGGCGCGGGGGCCGGGCGCGTCGAAGAGGACGGTCTGGGCGCTCATCGGGACACCGCCAGTCGACGCGAGAACGAGGTCGACAGCAGGCCGACGGGGGTCACGAGGATGACGTAGCCGATCGCGAAGGTGAAGAAGATCGCGTAGATGTAGTCGGGCCGGAACTCGATCATCGTCCGCATCACCGAGGAGGTCTCCGTCACCGAGGCTGCCGCGGCGACCGTGGTGTTCTTGATGAGGGCGATGAGGACGTTGCCGAGCGGCGCGATCGCGCCGCGGAACGCCTGCGGCAGGATGACCAGCCGGGCGGAGGGCAGGAACGACAGCCCGATGGACCGTGCCGCCTCGGCCTGCCCGACCGGCACCGTGTTGACGCCGGACCGGATCGCCTCGCACACGAAGGCGGCGTGGTAGATCGACAGCCCCACGACCGCGAGCCAGAAGAAGTTGAGGGTGAAGTCGGTCGCCAGGGTGAGCTCGAGCTGGCCCCAGGCCCCGAGGACCATGAACACCATGATGATCGTCAGCGGGGTGTTCCGCAGGATCGTGACGTAGGTGGTGCCGGCCCACTGCAGGCTGCCGATGGGGGAGATGCGGAACAGGGCCAGCACCGACCCCAGGACCAGGGAGAGCACGGCCGCCCAGAAGGCGAGCTGGATGTTGACCCAGAACGCCCCCAGCACGTCGTACTGGCGGATGATGTCGAGGTACTCCTCCACGCGGCGGACGCTCCTTCGGCTCGGTCGCGGCAGAGACGTGTCGCCGGGACTCCGGCGGCACCGGATCGGGCCCGCTGCGTGGCGCGGCGGGCCCGATCCGTTCTCAGTGGTCGGTCACATGTCGCAGGGGTCGAACTCCGGCGGGTTGAGGTCCTGGTTCGGCGTGTAGCCGGTGCCCTCGGTGGCGGAGTCGATGTACTCCTGCCACGAGCCGTCGTCGATCATCTGCTGCAGCGCCGCGTTGATGTCCTCGCACTGGTCGGAGTCCTGCGGGATGCCGACGCCGTAGCGCTCCTCGGAGAAGGTGTTGCCCACGACCTTCACCTGGCCGGAGTTGGCGGGCTGGGCCCCCAGGCCGGCGAGGATGATGTCGTCGGTGGTCACCGCGTCCACCTGACCCGAGGTGAGCGCGGTGACGCACTCGGCGTACCCGGGCTGCTCGAGGAGGTTGACGCCCTCGGAGTACTCGTCCTTGATGCGCTGGGCCGACGTCGAACCGGTGACCGAGCACAGGTTCTTGCCGTCCAGGGTGTCCGGGCCGGTGATGTCGGTGTTGTCGGCCGCCACGAGGAGGTCCTGGCCGGCCACGAAGTACGGACCGGCGTACGAGACCTGCTCGCGCCGCTCGTCCGTGATCGAGTAGGTGGCGAAGATCATGTCGACCTGGCCGGTCGACAGCAGCGTCTCGCGCTGGGCGGACGGGGCCTCGACCCACTCGATCTGGTCCTCGGAGTACCCGAGCTCGCCCGCCACGTACTTCGCGACGTCGACGTCGAAGCCGGAGGGCGTGTCGCCGTCCATGAACCCGAGGCCCGGCTGGTCGAACTTGATGCCGATGGTGACGCCCTCGCCGCCGGCCCCTTCCTCCTCCATGGTGTCGGTGGTCTCGCCCCCGGTGTCGGTCTCGCCGCCGTCGTCGGAGGAACAGGCGGCCAGGGTCAGTGCGGCGGTGGCCGCCAGGGCGATGACCCCGGTGGTGCGTGTGCGTCGCATGATGCGTCCTTTCGTCGGTGGTGCCGGTGATGCCGTGATGAAGATCAGTGGGTGAGGATCTTCGACAGGAAGTCCTTGGCGCGGTCGCTGCGCGGGTGGTGGAAGAACTCCTCGGGCGTGGCCTCCTCGACGATCTGGCCGTCCGCCATGAACACGACGCGGTCGGCCGCCTTGCGGGCGAACCCCATCTCGTGGGTGACGACGATCATCGTCATGCCCTCCTTGGCGAGCTGCTCCATGACGTCGAGCACCTCGTTGATCATCTCGGGGTCGAGGGCCGAGGTCGGCTCGTCGAAGAGCATCACCTTGGGGTGCATGGCCAGCGACCGGGCGATCGCCACGCGTTGCTGCTGGCCGCCGGAGAGCTGGGCGGGGAACTTCGCGGCCTGGTTCTTCACCCCGACGCGGTCGAGGAGCTTGAAGGCCTCCTCCTCGGCGTCGGACTTGCTCAGCCCGCGGACCTTGCGGGGGCCGAGCGTGACGTTGTCGAGCACCGTCTTGTGGGCGAAGAGGTTGAACGCCTGGAACACCATGCCGACGTCGGCACGCAGCCGGGCGAGCTGCCGCCCCTCGGCGGGCAGGGGTTGGCCGTCGATCCGGATCTCGCCGCCGTCGATCGTCTCCAGCCGGTTGATGGCGCGGCACAGCGTGGACTTGCCCGAGCCCGACGGGCCGATGACCACGAGCACCTCGCCGCGCCGCACGGTCAGCTCGATGTCCTGGAGCACGTGCAGGTCGCCGAAGTACTTGTCGACCCCGCTGAGCTCGACGAGGGGGGCGCCCAGGTGCGAGTCGTCCGCCGGCGGCTGCTGGTCGTCCGCCGGTGCCGTTCCGCTGTGATCCATGTCATGAACCTAACCAGTGGATCGTTTCGGTGGGGTGCGAGCACGCGCCGAGTCGGCAACGGTTCGATAACGACTGTCCGGAAAGCCGGGAATCGGCAACCTTGCGACGGCGGATCCGCGGCGCGCGGGACCGTACCCTGGAACCGATGTCCACCACGATGCCCTCGCCCCGTGAGACCGCCACGTCCCTGCCCTCCGACGGGGCCGGACGGACGTACATGGTCCGCACCCTGGGGTGCCAGATGAACGTCCACGACTCCGAGCACATGGCCGGGATGCTCGAGCAGGCGGGGTACACCCGTGCCACCGCCGCCGACGAGGCGGCGAGCAACGCCGACGTGGTGGTCATCAACACGTGCGCGGTGCGCGAGAACGCCGCGACGCGGCTCTACGGCAACCTGGGCCAGCTCGCCGGGCTCAAGGCGGAGCGGCCGGGGATGCAGATCGCGGTCGGGGGCTGCCTGGCGCAGAAGGACCGCGGCGAGATCGTCGACAAGGCCCCGTGGGTCGACGTCGTGTTCGGCACGCACAACCTCGACGCGCTGCCGGTGCTCCTCGAGCGGGCACGGCACAACGAGGCCGCCCAGGTCGAGATCGCCGAGTCGCTGCAGGTGTTCCCCTCGACGCTGCCGACGCGGCGCGAGTCGGTGTACGCCGGCTGGGTGTCCATCTCGGTGGGCTGCAACAACACCTGCACGTTCTGCATCGTGCCGCACCTGCGCGGCAAGGAGCGCGACCGCCGTCCGGGCGAGGTCCTCGCCGAGGTGCAGGCCCTGGTGGACGGCGGCGCCGTCGAGGTCACGCTGCTGGGTCAGAACGTCAACAGCTACGGCGTCGAGTTCGGCGACCGGGGCGCGTTCGCCAAGCTCCTGCGGGCCTGCGGACGGATCGAGGGGCTCGAGCGCGTCCGCTTCACCTCGCCGCACCCGGCCGCCTTCACCGACGACGTCATCGAGGCGATGGCCGAGACCCCGAACGTCATGCCGCAGCTGCACATGCCCCTGCAGTCCGGCTCGGACCGGGTGCTGCGCGCGATGCGGCGCAGCTACCGTTCCTCCAAGTTCCTCGGCATCCTGGAGCGGGTGCGCGCCGCCCTGCCCGACGCCGCGATCACCACCGACATCATCGTCGGGTTCCCGGGCGAGACCGAGGAGGACTTCGCCGAGACGCTGCGCGTGGTCCAGGAGTCGCGGTTCAGCTCGGCCTTCATGTTCCAGTACTCCCCGCGCCCCGGGACGCCGGCGGCCGAGATGGACGACCAGCTGCCCAAGGAGGTCGTCCAGGAGCGGTTCGACCGACTGCTCGCCCTGCAGGAGCGGATCAGCGCCGAGGAGTCGGCCCGGCAGACCGGCCGCACCCTCGAGGTGCTCGTCTCGGAAGGATCGGGGAAGAAGGACGGCGCCACGCACCGGCTGTCCGGACGGGCGCCCGACAACCGGCTCGTGCACCTCGCGGTGCCCGCCGGCGTGCTGCCCGAGGGCGGCCTCGCCGACCAGCCCGTCTCGCTCGAGGACCCGCGACTGGCCGAGGTCGGCGCGCTCGACCCGTCCCTGCCGCGCCCGGGCGACATGGTGACCGTCGAGGTGACCCGTGCCGCACCGCACCACCTGATCGCCGACTCGGCGCTCGACGGCGGCACCTACGCGGTGCGTCGCACCCGGTCCGGCGACGCCTGGGCCCAGCGCGAGACCGCGCGGCTCGGCGGGGGCCACGACGACCACGGCCACGGCGGCGAGCCCGGTGGCCCGGTCACGCTGGGGATGCCGACGCTGCGTCGCTGACCCCGGCGGGCCGGGGCCTCAGTCCTCGGCCTCGGGCCCCACCAGGGTGGCGAGCCCGGCGAAGAACTGCGACGTCGTCACCAGACCGCACGACAGCGTCTCGGCGAGCTGGTCGTCGGTCGCGCCCTGCTCCAGGTCGACCGACACCTCGCCGTACAGGGCCAGTCCGCCCCCCTCGGCGCGGGTGTAGACCTTCGGCCAGATCCGTTCCCGGTTCCAGTCGTTGCACGCCTGCAGCACCGCGGGCCGCGCGCTCTCCGGCACGGAGCCGGACCAGCGACCCCGCACCTGCAGGATCTCGCCGTCCTCGCCGAGGAGCAGGAACCAGAAGCGGTGCCCGTCCCACGTGCCCGTGAGGTCACCGTCGTCGTCGGTGCGGAACCGGTAGCCGCGGCGCGCCAGGTCGGCGCCGATCCGCCGGGCGGTCACCGGCGTGGGGCGGGCGGCCGGCGGTCCGGGGTCGTCGGCCCGTCGGCGCCGCGCCGCCTGCAGCACCACGGTCGCCGCCCGTCGCAGCGGCCCCGTCACGGTGTCACCTGCAGCGGGTCCGGGAACACCGAGTCCAGGTGCTCGAAGAGCATCACCCCGGTGGACAGCCCGCACTCCAGGACCTGGGCGAGCTGGTCGTCGGTGGCGCCGTGCTCCAGGCTCGTGGTGACCTCCGCGCAGACCACGACCGTGCCGTCGTCGCGCACCCGTGCGTACGCCGTCGGCCAGATGCGCTCGGCGTTCCAGGCGTTGCAGACCTCGAGGATCTCCCCGAGGCGCTCGATCGTGGCCTGGCGGTGCCACTGCCCGCGCACCTGCACGACCTCCCCGTCGTCGCCCAGGACGAGGAAGGAGAACACCCGGCCGTGCCAGATGCCCCCGAGGTCGCCGTCGTTGTCGACGGTGTAGGTGAACCCCGAGGCGTCCAGCCAGGCGCTGACGCGCTCGCGCGACACCGGCCGAGGTGCGGCACCGGCGACCTGCCCGACCGGCCCGTCCAGCAGGACGTTCTCGACGTCGCTGCGCAACAGGTCAGCGTCGAGGGGCTCCTCACGCGATGCAGCTGACGATCTGGCGATCCGGCGCGACCCGAAGAACCTCACACGTCCCACGCTACACGTCCCGGTAGGTTGGCAACGTGCCCACCCGTGCCGTCGTCCTGCCCGCGACCCCGCTCCTGGTCCCCGGCGCCGCCGGTCACGCGCGGCCGCTGACGGCGGTCCGCGCCGCCGTGTCGCGGGCCCTGGCCGCGGTCCGTGGCCCGCACGGCGGTCCGCCGGACCGCTGGGGCGTCCTCGCGCCCGCGTCGCGCAGCTCCGCCGGGACCCGCCGCCCGTCCTTGGCCGCCGCCGGCGTCGCCGACTGCTGGCTGCCGGGGCGGCTGATCGCCGCCGGTGTCCCGACCGCCCAGGTGCCGGCCTCGGTCGCCCTGCTGACCCTGGCCGCGGTGGTGGGGGAGCAGGCCGCCCGTCGGGCGCACGTGGTGCAGCTGGCCGGCGACGACCACGCCGCGGTGGGCTACGGCCTCGGCGAGCTGTCCGGCCTGGACGCGCTCGTGGTCGCCGGCGGCGATCCCGAGGACGCGGCCGCCGGGCCGACGGCCTGCGCGCCGGCGGTCCGCGGCGTGCTCGACGAGCTCGCCGCCCGGCACGGCTGGACCGCGACCGTGCGCGTGGTGGCCGAGCCGGGCGGGGGGCACCTCCCGGACGCCTACGACGTCGTCACCTGGGGCGACTGACTCAGCCTCCGGCGAACCAGCCGACGCCCTCGAGCAGCAGCCAGAAGCGGACGGTGCGGCCCACGAGCACCGTCGGGACGAAGACCGCCCACGGCACCCGCAGCGAGCCGGCCACGACGGCCATGATCATCAGCGGCGGGAACCCGACCGCGCCCGCGGCCAGGAGCACGACGGCACTCAGCCACGGGCGCCCCGCGATCCGCCGCTGCCACCGGTCGAAGGTCTCCCGGCGCCGGCCGACCGCCAGCTTGTCGCGCACCCAGCGGGTCTCCATGGAGCGGGCCGCGCCGAGGTACCAGACCATCTTGGCGACCGTCTGCCCGACGCCGGCCACCAACGACAGCGCCAGGGCCCGGCCGGGGACCGCGCTGACGTCCGTCACGGCCGCGACACCCCCGAGGTAGACCTCGATGCTGACGACCGGGACGAGCCCCGACAGCAGGCTCACGGCGAGGGTGGACAGCAGCAGCACCCGCAGAGCCTAACGGCGTCGGGCCCCCACCCCCGCGTCGTACCGTGGGTCCGTGATCGTCGCCGTCGTGGGACCCACCGCCACCGGGAAGTCGGACCTCGCCCTGGACCTCGCCGAGGCGCTGTCGCGCCCGTCGGCGCCGGCGGAGATCGTCAACGCCGACGCCTTCCAGCTCTACCGCGGCATGGACGTCGGCACGGCCAAGGTGCCACCGGCCGAGCGACGAGGGATCGTGCACCACCAGCTCGACGTGCTCGACCCGACCGAGGACGCTTCCGTCGCGCGCTACCAGACGGCGGCCCGCGCGGACCTGGACGCCGTCGCCGCACGCGGGGCCCGGGCGGTCGTGGTCGGCGGCTCGGGGCTGTACGTGCGTGCCCTGCTGGACCACATGGAGTTCCCGGGCACCGACCCGGAGGTCCGCACCCGGCTCGAGGAACGCGCCGAGACCGAGGGCCCCCGTGCGCTGCACGCCGAGCTGGCCCGTCTCGACCCCGGCGCGGCCGAGTCCATCGGCCCGGCGAACACCCGCCGTCTCGTGCGTGCCCTGGAGGTCGTCGAGATCACCGGTCGGCCGTTCACCGCGAACCTGCCGCGGCAGGAGTACGTGCGTCCCGCGGTCCAGATCGGGCTGGACTGCGACCGGCCCGTGCTCGACGCCCGGGTGGCCGGCCGGGTGGAGCGGATGTGGTCCGCCGGGCTGGTCGAGGAGGTCCGCTCGCTGGCCTCGCCCGCGCAGGGCGGGACCGGCGGCGGGCTCGGGACGACGGCGGCCCGCGCCGTCGGTTACGCCGAGCTGCTGCGCTGGTTCGCCGGTGACCTCACCGAGGCCGAGGCGCGCGAGGCCGTCGTGACCAACACCCGCCGGCTGGCCCGCAAGCAGATGGGGTGGTTCGGGCGCGACCCGCGCGTGCACTGGCTGGACGCCGGGTCGCCCACCCTGGTCGAGGACGCCCTGGCCCTGGTCCGGGCCGCCGACGCCGACGAGCTGCCGGTCCCGGAGGACCGACCCGTGCGCCGTAGTCTGGGCTCATGACCGTACGTTTCACCAAGGGGCACGGCACGCAGAACGACTTCGTGCTCCTCGCCGACACCCGCGGCGAGATGGACCTCACGGCCGAGCAGGTGCGTCGCCTCGCCGACCGCCGCAGCGGGGTCGGGGCAGACGGCGTGATCCGGCTCGCCCCGACGGCGGCGCTCGCCCGGGCGGGGGAGGAGGTCGCCGACGCCGTCCTCGCCGAGGACCCGGAGGCCATCTGGTTCATGGACTACCGCAACGGTGACGGCAGCCGCGCCGAGATGTGCGGCAACGGCGTGCGCGTCTTCACCGCGTTCGCCGAGCAGCTCGGCCTCGTCGACCTGTCCGGCGGCGGCGAGCTCGCGCTCGGCACCCGGGGTGGCGTCAAGCGGGTCCGGCGGGAGCCGAGCGGCTGGTACGCCGTGGACATGGGGCCCTGGTCCCTGTCCGGCGGCCCGGACTCCGCCGCGGCCGGCGCCGACGCCATGGTCCTGACCCCGGGGTGGGACGCCCCCCGTCCCGGCCTGAGCATCGACCTCGGCAACCCGCACACCGTCGTCGCGCTGTCCGACGTCGCCGAGCTCGCCGCCCTGGACCTCGGCCGGGCGCCCGCCGTCGAACCCGTCCCGCCGCACGGCACCAACGTCGAGCTCGTCGTCCCGCTCGGCGAGGAGCCGGGGCCCGACGGCGGCACCGTCGGACGGATCCGCATGCGAGTGCACGAGCGCGGCGTCGGTGAGACGCGGTCCTGCGGGACGGGTGCCTGCGCGGCGGCGCTCGCGGTGCGCACCTGGGCGGCGCACGGGGTCGAGGACCCGCACGGGGTGCCGTCGACCTGGTTCGTCGAGGTGCCCGGCGGCGAGGTCCGCGTCCGGCTGCTGCACGGAGGGCACGTGGAGCTGGCCGGTCCCGCGGAGCTCGTGTTCACCGGTGAGGTCGAGCTGTCGTGACGGACGTCGCCGAGGTCGCGCAGGCGGCCTCGACCCTCCTCGGCGCGCAGCTGCTCGACCCGGAGGACCTCGGCGGCTCGGCGCGGTCGACGGTCCTGCGGTGCCGCGTCGGCGGCGACGCCGGCAGCACGGTCGTGGTCAAGCAGTTCCACGGCGAGGACGACGGCGGCTACGACCGCGAGCGGACCGGCCTGACCCTGCTCGACCGGACGCCCGACCTGGTCGCGGCCGACGGCGCCCAGCGGTTGCTCGTGATGTCCGACCTCGGCGACCCGCCGACGCTGGCCGACCTGCTGCTGGGTGCCGACCGCGAGGCCGCCTGGTCCGGTGCGTCCGGCTGGGCCCGGGAGCTCGGACGACTGGCGGGCAGCGGCCGTCACCAGGTCGACGAGGCGCGCGAGCTCCTGGGGGCGCGACCGTGGGACGTCGTCGAGCACGTGACCCGGGGTGCCGCGCGTCTGGGCGAGCTGCTGGGCGGTGCGGCGCGCATCGACCGGCTGCACGCCGAGGCGCGGGAGGTTGCCACGGCGTTCACCGCCGGGAGCGGCCCGGTCGTGCTCGCCCCGTCCGACAGCTGCCCCGACAACGCCGTGCTGCGGCCCGACGGGTGGTGGTTCCTCGACCTCGAGGGGACGGTCGTCCAGCCCCCGGCGTTCGTCGCGGCCTACACGATGCTGCCGTTCGCGACCTGCTGGTGCGTCTTCGACCCGCCGGCCGGGCTGACCGACACCCTGCTCGCCGAGTTCACCGCCGGGCTCGAGGTGTCCGTGCCGGGCCTCGTCGCTCACGAGGGGTGGCAGCGCGAGGTCGAGCGGGCGAGCGGGGCCTACGTCCTGGCGATGACCGGGTGGCTCCTGGACAGCACACTGGCCGGACGCGAGCACGTCGGCCCGGCGGGGCGGTCGCCGTCCTACCGGCAGCTGATGACGTCGCGGTGGCGGTGGGCCGCCGTCAACCTGCGCACCGCCATGCCGGAGCTCGCCGCCACGTGCGGCGCCGCGGCACGCTGGGCCACGGAGGCCTGGGGCGGCGAGACGGAGCCGACGGGGTACCCGGCCTTCGCCGCCTGACCGCAGCGGGAGCCCGTGGTGACGCGCCGCGGGTGGCCCGGACCTCAGCGCGTCACGTGCAGGATGCGGAACCCCTTCGACGACGCCGCACGCCGGGTCGCCAGCCCGAGCTCGGTCTCGATCCACCGGGCCAGAGAGTCGGCGCCCAGGTTCTTCTGCACGACGAGCCACGCGCCCCCGTCGGGTGGTGACGGCGAAGCGAGCCGCGGCAGCCAGCGGTGCAGCATGTCGTGCAGCACCTGCTTGCCCACGCGGATCGGGGGGTTCGACCAGATCGCGGCGAAGGTCACGTCGTCGGGCACCTGGTCGGGCGCCATCGCGCGGACGCGGTCGGCGACGCCCAGGCGGTCGGCGTTGCGGCGCACCAGGTCCAGGGCGCGCTCGTTGACGTCGACGGCCCAGACGGTGGTCACCGGGTTCTCGAGCGCCGCGGTGAGCGTGATCGGGCCCCAGCCGCACCCGAGGTCCAGCAGGTCGCCCGCGGGTGCCGGCGGCAGCTCGTGGAGCAGGATCCGGGTGCCCTTGTCGACACCGCCGGGGGAGAAGATCCCGGGGGCGACCTCCACGGTCACGTCCTGGCCGGCCAGGTGGACGACGACGCCGCGTCGTTCGTCGTCGGACGCCGGGCGGGCCGTGAAGTAGTGGTCGCTCACGGGGGGAATCGTAATCCGCTTCGTCGGGACGAAACCGCGTGGGATCCTTGTTGTACCCGCCGAAGCCAGCGAGAGGAACGACTTGACCCACACCCCCACCGACCCCGAGCAGACCGCGACGGGGCCCGCCGCCGAGGAGTCCCGGGACGCGCAGTCGATCGCCAACGACGTCGTCGCGCGCGTGCTCGCGAGGGCCGGGACGGCGCGGGCCGAGGGCGGGACCGTGCACTCGGCCTACGACGGCGACCAGCTCGACCTGGCCGAGCGCTCGGCGCTGCGCCGGGTCACCGGTCTGTCCACCGAGCTCGACGACGTCACCGAGGTCGAGTACCGCCAGCTGCGGCTCGAGAAGGTCGTCCTCGTCGGGCTCCACACCGGCGGCGAGGCGGCCTCCCGGGAGGCCGAGATCTCGCTGCGCGAGCTCGCCGCCCTGGCCGAGACCGCCGGGTCCCAGGTGCTGGACGGCCTGCTGCAGAAGCGCGCCAACCCCGACCCGGGCACCTATCTGGGGTCCGGCAAGGCCGTCGAGCTCGCCGAGATGGTGGCCGCGAACGGGGCCGACACCGTCGTCGTCGACACCGAGCTCGCCCCGTCCCAGCGGCGTGCGCTGGAGGACGTCGTCAAGGTCAAGGTCGTCGACCGGACGGCCCTGATCCTGGACATCTTCGCCCAGCACGCCAAGTCGCGGGAGGGCAAGGCCCAGGTCGAGCTCGCCCAGCTCGAGTACCTGCTGCCCCGCCTGCGCGGCTGGGGCGAGTCGATGTCCCGGCAGGCCGGCGGCCAGGTCGGCGGCGCGAGCGCCGGCATGGGCTCGCGGGGCCCGGGTGAGACGAAGATCGAGCTCGACCGGCGCCGGATCCGCAACCGGATGGCGAAGCTGCGCCGGGAGATCGCCGCGATGGCACCCGCTCGCGAGACCAAGCGCCTCGAGCGTCGTCGGCACTCGGTGCCGAACGTCGCGATCGCCGGGTACACCAACGCGGGCAAGTCCTCGCTGCTCAACGTCCTCACCGACGCCGGGGTCCTCGTGGAGAACGCGCTGTTCGCCACGCTCGACCCCACCGTGCGGCGTGCCCGCACGGAGGACGGTCGGCTGTACACGCTCGCCGACACCGTCGGGTTCGTCCGTCACCTGCCGCACCAGCTCGTCGAGGCGTTCCGCTCGACCCTCGAGGAGGTGGGCGACGCCGCGCTGCTGCTGCACGTCGTCGACGCCTCCCACCCGGACCCGGAGGGGCAGATCGACGCCGTCCGCGAGGTGCTGTCGGACATCCCCGGCGTGGAGGACCTCCCGGAGATCGTCGTGCTGAACAAGGCCGACCTCGCCGACCCGGTCACCGTGGGACGGATCCAGCGGCGCGAGCGCCGCACCGCCGTGGTGTCGGCGCACACGGGGGAGGGGATCGCCGAGCTCAAGGAGCTGATCGCCGACGCCCTGCCGCGTCCGGCGGTGGAGATCGACCTCGTCGTGCCCTACTCCCGCGGCGACCTGGTGCACCGCGTCCACGAGCACGGGGAGCTCACGGACGAGGAGTACCTGGCCGAGGGCACGCGGCTGCGCGGTCGGGTCGATCCCGGGCTCGCGGCCGAGCTCGACGCCGTCGCCGTGTGACGGTCGTGCACCGTCCCGGCGCGGCGTCGGTGCGCGCCCGTAGGATCTTCCGGTGACCCCGTCCGACACCGCCGAGCCCGCACCCGCACCCGACGTCCCCGCGCTGCTCGACCGCGCCGTCGGTGCTCTGGGCGGCAGCCCCCGGCAGGGTCAGCGGGAGATGGCCGCCGAGGTCGCGCGCGCGATCGAGGACGGACGGCACCTGCTCGTGCAGGCCGGGACGGGGACCGGCAAGTCGCTCGGCTACCTGGTCCCCGCCGTCCGGCACGCGGTGACCGAGGGCGAACGGGTGGTGGTCTCGACCGCCACCCTGGCGCTGCAGCGCCAGGTCATCACCCGGGACCTGCCCCTGGTGGCCGACGCCGTGGCGCCCGCGCTGCCGCGACCCCCGCAGGTGGCCCTGCTCAAGGGCTGGCACAACTACCTGTGCCGGCACAAGATCACCGGCGGGTACCCGACGGACGACGCGACGCTCTTCGACCTGCCCCCGGACCCCGGACCGGGCGAGGGCGCCGCCGCGGAGCAGCACCCGGCGTCGGCGCGCGGCGGCGACGCCGGGTCGGACCGGTTGGCCGACCACGTCCGGCGGCTGCACGCCTGGGCCGAGGAGACCGACACCGGCGACCGGGACGACCTCGTCCCCGGCGTGCCGGACCGTGCCTGGCGGCAGGTCTCGGTGACGTCCCTGGAGTGCCTCGGTCAGCGCTGCCCGGTGTTCGACGAGTGCTTCGCGGAGCAGGCCCGCGGCACGGCCCGCGAGGCCGACGTCGTCGTCACCAACCACGCCATGCTGGGCATCGCCGCCTCGGGGAACCAGCACGTGCTGCCCGAGCACGACGTGCTCGTGGTCGACGAGGCGCACGAGCTCGCCGACCGCATCACCTCGGCGGCCACGGTCGACCTCGCGGCCGGGACGGTCGAGCACGCGGCCCGCCTCGCCCGTCGCCACGGCGGACGCACCACCGACGACCTCGACGCGGCCGCCCAGGGCCTCGCCCAGGTCCTGGCCTCCGTCCCCGCCGAGCGATATCCGCAGGGCCTCCCGGAGTCCCTGCACACCGCGGTGTCCGCCGTGCGGGACGCCGCGCGCGGTCTGCTCGCCGAGCTGCGGCCCGAGCCCGGCGCCGAGCCGGACGCGGGCATCCGGATGGCCCAGTCGGCCGTGCAGCAGCTCTTCGACGTCGCCGAGCGGATGGCCGCCGAGGACACGAGCGACGACGTGCTGTGGTGCTCCCGTCCGCCGGCCGACGCACCGTGGGGTGACGGCGTCGGCCGGCTCCACGCGGCCCCGCTGGCGGTGGCGGGGCTGATCAGCTCCCAGCTGCTCGCCGAGCGCACCGGCATCCTGACGTCGGCCACGCTGACGCTGGGCGGCAGATTCGACCCGCTGGCGCGGTCCCTCGGGCTCGCCGCCTCGACCGGCACCGAGGACGACGCGTGGCGGGGGATCGACGTCGGCAGCCCGTTCGACTACCGCAGCCAGGGCATCTGCTACGTGGCCAAGCACCTGCCGGCGCCGGGTCGCGAGCCGACGACCGACGCCCAGCTGGACGAGATCGCCGGCCTCATCGAGGCCGCCGGCGGGCGCACCCTCGGTCTGTTCTCGTCCCGCCGGGCCGCCACCGCGGCGGCCGAGGCGATGCGCGAGCGACTGGACGTCCCCGTGCTGTGCCAGGGCGACGACCAGCTGCCGAGCCTGGTGGCCGAGTTCGCCCGGGACCCGGCGACCTGCCTGTTCGGCACCCTGTCCCTCTGGCAGGGCGTGGACGTGCCCGGCGACGCCTGTCGCCTGGTCCTGATCGACCGCGTCCCGTTCCCCCGACCGGACGACCCGGTGAAGGCGGCCCGCGCCCGAGCGGTCGAGCAGGCCGGGGGGAACGGCTTCATGCAGGTCGCCGCGACGCACGCCGCGCTGCTGCTGGCCCAGGGCGCCGGCCGGCTGATCCGCTCCCAGGACGACCGGGGTGTCGTGGCGATCCTCGACCCGCGGCTCGTCACGGCACGGTACGGATCGTTCCTGACCCGGTCGCTGCCCGACTTCTGGCGCACCACCGACCAGCATCTGGTCCGCGGTGCGCTGCGGCGCCTGGACACCTAGTCTGTCCTGTGTGAACGTTCCTCGCAGCACCACCAAGCTTGCCGTCGTCGGAGCCGGATCGGTCGGCTCCACCCTCGCGTACGCGGCCCTGGCGCGCGGTACCGCGCGGACGGTCGCGCTGATGGACGTGAACAAGGCGAAGGTCGACGCGGAGGTGCTCGACCTGCAGCACGGACGCATGTTCGTCCCCGAGGCCGAGGTCATCGGGTCGGACGACGTCGAGGTGTGCCGCGGGGCCGACGTGGTGGTCGTGACCGCCGGTGCGAAGCAGCAGCCCGGACAGTCCCGGCTCGACCTCGCCGAGGCGACGATCGGGCTGACCCGCAAGATCCTGCCCGGTCTGGTCGAGGTCGCACCGGACGCGATCTACGTGATGGTCACCAACCCCGTCGACGTGGTGACCTTCGCGGCCCAGCAGGTCTCGGGTCTTCCGCCGGAGCGCGTCTTCGGGTCGGGGACGGTGCTGGACTCCTCCCGGCTGCGGGCGGCCCTCGCCGAGCACTGCGGGGTGGCCACCGCCAACGTGCACGCGTACGTGGCCGGCGAGCACGGCGACTCGGAGATCGCGTTGTGGAGCTCGGCACGGATCGCGGGCGTGCCGCTGCTCGAGTGGGAGGCCCTGCCCGGCCGACCGCCCCTGGACGACGCGGCGCGCGCGACGATCGCCCGCGAGGTCGTCGAGTCGGCCTACAAGGTGATCTCGGGCAAGGGGGCCACCAACTACGCCGTCGGCCTCGCCGCGACGCGCATCGTCGAGGCCGTGCTGAAGAACGAGCACCGGGTGATGCCGGTCTCCACCCGGGTCGACGGCTTCCACGGGATCGACGGCGTGTGCCTGTCGATGCCCACGCTGGTCGACGCCCGGGGCGCCACCACGGTGATCGACACGCCGGTCTCCGACGAGGAGGCCGCCGGGCTGCGGGCCTCCGCGGAGAGCGTGCGCGCGGTGCTGCACCGCTTCGGTCTCTGACCGGGTGCCGCCCGCGCGGACGGGCGGCCGGTCTCAGAGGCTGCGGAGCACCGCCACCACGCGACCGAGCACCTGTGCCTCGTCGCCGGCGATGGGGGAGTAGGCCGCGTTCTGCGGCATCAGCCACGTGTGGCCGTCCGACTGCTTGAACGTCTTGACCGTGGCCTCGCCGTCGATCATGGCGGCGACGATCTCGCCCTGCTCGGCGACGTTCTGGCGCCGGACCACGACCCAGTCGCCGTCGCAGATCGCCGCGTCGACCATCGAGTCGCCGGCGACCTTGAGCAGGAACAGCTCGCCGTCGCCGACGAGCTGCCGGGGCAGCGGGAAGACGTCCTCGACGACTTGCTCGGCGAGGATCGGACCACCGGCGGCGATGCGTCCGACCAGGGGCACGTACGACGGCACGGGGGTCTCCTCGCCCTCGCCGTCCGGTGCCGGAGCGGTGCGGGCGGGCCGGTCGTCGGTGCTGGCGGTCCGGCCCGTGTCGGGGTCGACGACCTCGATCGCCCGGGGGCGGTGGGGGTCGCGCCGGAGATAGCCCTTGCGTTCGAGCACCGTCAGCTGGTGCTTGACGGACGACGGGCTCGCCAGCCCGACGGCCTCGCCGATCTCGCGCATGGTCGGGGGGTACCCGCGGGACTCCACCGACTCGCGGATGGTCGTCAGGACGCCGCGCTGCCGCGCCGTGAGCCGGTCCGCCCCGGGCGCGAGCTCCGAGACCGACGCCAGACCGCTGCCGGCGCCCCTCGCGTCCTTGTCCTGTCGCGTCGCCATCCGTCGCTCCCTTGGTGCCGTCTCGAGGTGCGGGTGGCCGGCACGCCCGGCCCGAACCCGACATTCCTGCCATCCCGCTGTCGTCAGCCTAGGCCAGATCACCTGCGACATCAAACATCTGTTCGAGATCTCTCGACGTGTGTCGCGCGGTCGTGGTATCAAGGGAACAGGTGTTCGACGAACGTGTGTACGAAGGATCGCGACCACGGAGGGACGGACGTCATGGCGACGACGGAGACACGATCGGCAGGCCTCCTGGACCGGTGGGGTCTGGCGGGTCTGCGACTGACGGCGCGTGGTCGGCTGGTGCTGTTCCTGCTGGCGGTGGCGGTGAGCCTGCCGGTCGCGCTGGCGGGGTCCCAGGCCGTGGCGGGTTCGCCGGGGGAGCCGATCGAGGTCCGGCTGCACACGGTCGCCCCGGGGGAGACGCTCTGGCAGTTCGCCGCCGGGCTGGCGGAGCCCGGCGAGGACCTGCGCGTCGTCGTCGCCGAGCTGCGCGACCTCAACGGCATGCCGGACTCGTCGCTGCAGGTCGGGCAGGTGCTGGTGCTCCCGCGGTCGTAGCGGTGCCGTGCTGTGTTGCACCGAGCCCGGGCCTGCGCATACTTTCGTCGGGCAGCCGGGCAGGGGCTCGGCACCGACCGCAGGAGATCTCGGATGCACTGCCCTTTCTGCCGACACGCCGACTCGCGCGTGGTCGACTCGCGGACCTCGGACGACGGTGCGGCGATCCGCCGTCGTCGCCAGTGCCCGTCCTGCCAGCGCAGGTTCACCACGATCGAGACGGCGAGCCTGTCGGTGGTGAAGCGGTCCGGGGCGACCGAGCCGTTCAGCCGCGACAAGGTGGTGTCCGGGGTCCGCAAGGCCTGCCAGGGCCGGCCGGTCAGCGGGGACGACCTCGCCCTGCTCGCCCAGCGCGTGGAGGAGGCCCTGCGGTCCTCGGGCAGCGCGGAGATCGACGCCTACGAGATCGGCCTGGCCATCCTCGGCCCGCTGCGTGAGCTGGACGAGGTGGCCTACCTGCGGTTCGCCTCGGTCTACCAGGCCTTCGAGTCCCTCGAGGACTTCGAGGCGGCGATCACCTCGTTGCGTGCCGAGCGGCTCGAGCGCGAGACGTCGGGCGCCGGCGCGTCGGAGGAGTGACCGCCGACCTCAGCCGGCCGCGGGCCCCGGCGGGAACTCCGGACGGTCGAAGGCGTCGCGGATACGGAGCCGCACCGTGGTGTCCATCGCCATGAGCTTGCTCGACGCACCGCGGTGCGTCACGTCGGAGATGTCGGTGACCACGTAGCCCAGGTCGCCGTGGGTGGCCAGCATCTGCGCCTCGATGTTCGCCCCGTGGTCGGCGAAGACCTGGTTCACCGCCGCCAGCACGCCGGGCACGTTCCGGTGCAGCAGGGCGATGCGCCCCACGCCGGTGTGCTCGAGCTGCAGGTTCGGCAGGTTGACGGACAGCATCGTCGAGCCCGTGAGCAGGTAGTCACGGAGCTTCTTGGCGACGAACTGCCCGATGTTCTGCTGGGCCTCCTCCGTCGACCCGCCCACGTGCGGGGTGAGGATGACGTTGTCGAGTCCCCGCAGCGGCGACTCGAAGTGGTCGCCACGCTTCTTCGGCTCGGTCGGGAAGACGTCGACGGCGGCCCCGGCGAGGTGGCCGCTGAGGATGTGCTCGCGCAGGGCCTCGACGTCCACGACGAAGCCGCGGGAGAGGTTGAGGAAGATCGCCCCCGGCTTCATCCGGGCGAAGAGGTCGTCGCCGAACAGACCGGCGTTGCCCTGCCGGCCGTCGACGTGGATGGTCACGGCGTCGGCGGTCTCGAGGAGCTCGCCGAGGGTCTCCGCACGGCGCGCGTTGCCGAGGGCCAGCTTCTCGGAGGTGTCGAAGAAGACGACGTTCATGCCGAGGTTCTCGGCGAGCACCGAGAGCTGGGACCCGATGTTGCCGTAGCCGATGATGCCCAGCGTGCGTCCCCGGACCTCGTGGGACCCGTCCGCCGTCTTGTCCCACAGGCCGTCGTGCAGCGCCTTGTCGCGGACGGTGAGCCGCCGCGTCAGGGCGATGATCTCCGACACGGCGAGCTCGACGACCGAGCGTGTGTTCGAGAACGGGGCGTTGAAGACCGCCACGCCGTGGCCCGCCGCGGCCCCGAGGTCGATCTGGTTGGTGCCGATCGAGAACGTCCCGACCGCGAGCAGGCCGGGGGACTCCTCGATCACCCGGCGGGTGACCTGGGTCTTGGACCGGATGCCGAGGATGTGGAAGTCGGCGAGCGTCTCGATCAGCTCGAACTCGTCGAGGGCACCGGGGCGGGACTCGACCTCGATCCCGGCCGACTCCAGGACGGCGACGGCGTCGGGGTGGATGTTCTCGAGAAGAAGGGCGCGCAGCACGCCCCTATGGTGCGCCTCGCGGGGCACCGGGGCCAAACGTGTCTCACCCCTCGTGCATCAGCCCCGCGGGGAGCTCGCCGGCGTGCACGACCACGAGGCGCTGCGTGGGGCGCGTCATCGCCACGTACAGGTCGCCCCAGCCGCCGGCCCCGGCGGCGACCGCCGCCGGCTCGACGACGACGACGGCGTCGAACTCCAGACCCTTGATCTCCCGCGGCGAGGCCACGAGGACCTGCGCGTCCTCGGGACGCTGGGCGGCCAGCCGCCGGCCCTCCTCGGGCCCCAGCGCCTCGCCGACGGCGGCGGCGACCGCGCCGCGCAGTCCGCTCACCCGGTCCGCCGGCGCGATGACGGCCACGCGTCCGGCGCCGTCGGGGTCCACGTGCCGGCGGGCCTCCTCGGCGGCACGGCGAGCGGTCTCCCCCACGAGGTCGTCCGTCGGGGCGACGACGAGGGAGTCGGGCGCGTCGCGCGCCGCGGTCAGGGGCGAGACGGGCAGACCCGCCGCCACGGCCACCCGCTGCGCGGTCGTGGCGACCTCTGCGGGGGTCCGGTAGGACACGGTGAGCTCGTGCAGGCGCCAGCCGTCGCGGAGCACGGAGCCGAGCGTCTTCTGCCAGGACCGGGCGCCGGCCGCCGAGGACGTCTGGGCGACGTCCCCCACGATCGTCAGCGACCGGGAGGGCACCCGGCGCACCAGCGTGTGCCAGGCCATCGGGCTGAGCTCCTGCGCCTCGTCGACCACGACGTGGCCGTAGGTCCAGGAGCGGTCCGCCGCCGCCCGCTCCGCCGTCGTCAGGGACGGCCCCGACTCCGCGAACCGCGCGGCCAGCGTCTCGGCGTCGACCATGCCCTGGCCGGCACCGGTGCTGGCGAGCGTCTGGCGGGCGTACTCGATCTCGGCGGCGCGCCGCGCCTCGGCCGCCCGGGCCTCGGCCCGGGCGACGCTGTCGTCCTCGCCGAGCAGCTCCGCGGCCTCGTCCAGGATCGGCACGTCGGCCTCGGTCCAGGGTGCGTCGGGGTCGCGGCGCAGCGCCTCCCGCTCCGCGTCGGACAGCTCGGGTGCCGCCTCGGCGAGGCGGTGCGGCTTGGACCACAGGTCGGCGACGAGCCGCTCGGGCGTGATGGGGAACCAGGCCAGGTTGATCGCCACGCGCACGTCACGGTCCGCCCGCAGGTCCTCGGTGAGCACGGCGAGGTCGTGCTCGGTGACCTCGCGCTGCGTGCGCTCGCGGTACTGCTCGACCAGCTGGCCGAGCATCTCGCGCACGAAGGTGGCGCGCGCCTCGTTGTGCGGCTTGTGCGTCCGTCGTGCCCGGGAGATCGCGTCGCGCACGTCGCGGCGGCGCACGTGCAGCTCCACCCCGTCGATCCGCACCGGCACGTCCGTCGCGGGCACCCGTTCGCGGGCCCGCACGGCACGCTTGACCGCGGCGCGCCACAGCAGACGGCCCTTGATCTCGGCGGCGACCGGGTCCTCGACGGCGTCGGCCGTCACCCCGGGCAGGAGCTCGGCGATGGTCGTGGACACCACGCCGGTCTCGCCGAGGGAGGGCAGGACCTGGTCGATGTACCGCAGGAACGAGCGGCTGGGGCCGACGAGCAGCACGCCGGAGCGTTCCAGCAGCCGCCGGTGGGCGTACAGCAGGTAGGCGGCACGGTGCAGGGCGACCGCCGTCTTGCCCGTCCCGGGACCGCCCTGGACGACGACGGCGCCGCCGAGCTCGTCCCGCACGATGCGGTCCTGCTCGCCCTGGATGGTCGCGACGATGTCGGACATGCGCCCGGTCCGCCGCCGCGCCAGGGACGCCAGCAGCGCTCCCTCCCCGGACAGGCTGGAGGCGTCCAGGCCGTCGTCGACGGCGTCCAGGTCCAGGACCTCGTCCTCCAGGCCCGTCACCGTGCGTCCGGCGGTCACCACGTGCCGACGGCGTCGCACGCCGTCGGGGTGGCGCGCGGTGGCGCGGTAGAAGGCTTGCGCGGCGGGTGCGCGCCAGTCGGTCAGCAGCGCGCGGTGCTCGTCGTCGGTCAGGCCGATCCGGCCGATGTACCGCTCCTCGCCGGACTCGAGGTCGAGACGGCCGAAGGCGAGGCGGTCCTCGACGGCGTCGAGCCGGGCGGCGCGGTCCTCGTACATGGTCGCGAAGGCGTCGCGCTCGCTACGGTTCTGCGGCGAGCCGGAGGGTCCCTCGCGCCGGACCGCCGCGAGCCGCGCGCGCGCCGTGGCGCGCAGCTCGTCGAGTCGCGCGTAGAGGCGGTCGACGACCGCCTGCTCGCGTGCCAGCTCGTCGTGCCTGCCCGCCACGCGTCCTCCAGGTGCTGCTCGGTGTGCGGCCGACCATCATTCCACGTCCGTGACCCCTGTCGTGTCCCGCCCCGGGTGATCTGGGGCGGCGCGCCGCCGCGCCACCGGTGACGTGGACCACAGCGGCGCATAGGATCCCGACCATGAGCAGCGGCGACGGGGGTCAGGAGGAGGCCGGGGACCCCGCGGGGGGCGCGCTGCCGTGCGTCCTGCTGGTCGAGGACGACGACGGCGACGCCCTGCTGGTCACCGAGCTCCTCGCTGACGCGGAGATCGACGTCGAGCTGCGTCGCGCGGTGTCGGTCTCCCAGGCAGCGGCCGAGGTCGCCACCGGTGCGGTGGACTGCCTCCTGGTGGACCTCGGGCTCCCGGACGCGGCGGGTCTGACGGCCGTGCAGCGGCTGCGCCACGTGGGCGCCCGGCACGCCGCCTCGCCCGCCCTCGTGGTGCTGACGGGGCACAGCGGGGTCGATCTCGGCGTCGAGGCGGTGGCGGCCGGGGCCGACGACTACCTCGTCAAGGGTGAGGTCGGACCGGACCTGCTCGGCCGGTCCCTGCGCTACGCGCTGCAGCGCCGGCGGTCGGCGGAGCAGGAACGCGCCCTGTACCGCGGCCGGATCCGGGCGGCCGAGACCGCGAGGCTGGAGAAGGCTCTGCTGCCCACGCCCCTGGTCGACGACGAGGCCGTGTCCGTGCTCGTGGGATACCTGCCCGGCGGGGAGGGGCTCCTCGGCGGAGACTTCTTCGACACCGTCGAGCTGCCCGACGGCCGGGTGCTCTCGGTGATCGGGGACGTCGCCGGCCACGGGCCCGACGAGGCCGCGCTCGGCGCGACGCTCCGGACCGCGTGGCGGACGCTCGTGCTCACCGGGACCCCGCCCGAGGCGATCTTCCCCGCGCTGGAGACGGTGCTGCACACCGAACGTGCGCGTCCGGAGATCTTCGTGACGCTGTGCCAGGTGACCGTGCAGGCCGACCGGTCCGCCGTCGAGATCTGCCTCGCCGGTCACCTCGCCCCGATGCTCCTCACCGGGACGGACGGCACCCTGGGGTGCGAGGTCCTCGCGCCGGTCGAGCGTGGTCGCGCCCTCGGCGTGCCGGTGCCCGGGGGGTGGACGTCGCAACGGCTCGAGCTCGAGGGTCCGTTCGCGGTCGTCACCTACACCGATGGTCTGGTGGAGGCGTCGCTGGCCGCCGACGAGTCGTCCGCACCGGGTCGGGTCGGACGGCGGCGGGCCGCGTTGCGCGTGGGCGTGGCCGGTCTGGCCGACCTCGTCCGCGACGAGGTCGAGCGCGCAGGTCTCGGCGGGGTCGTCGAGGGGGTGCTGCGCCGGGTCCGGCGCCTGCACGGTGGCCCCCTGGCGGACGACGCCGCGATGCTGGTCGTCGGCTGGACCGGGTCCGAGGACGTGCCGGGCGAGCGCTCCGCCATGCTCGCGGACTCCGTGGAGTGGCCCGATGAGTCCTGAACGCTCCGTGCTGGACCGCGCGCGCCGGCTGCTGCGCTGGGGGACGGTGGCCCTCGTCGCCGGGCTGCTGCTGGCCCTGGTCGCCACGCTGGGTTCGCAGCGGCTGCTGGAAGCCGGTGCCGACGCCGCGGCGATCGACGACGCCCGGGTGTGGAACGAGGTGCTCCTGGCCGTGGTGGTCGTGCTGGGCGGCGTCGGCGTCGGCGTCGCCGTCACGGTCCTGCGCGAGGTGCGCCGGGGCCTGACGGTCCCGCTGGCCACCCTGGCCGCCGAGGTCCGCGCCGCCAGCACGGGCGAGCACGACCACGAGATCCCTCCGGTGGGTTCGGGCGAGGTCGCGGCCCTGGCGCGCGACGTCGAGGCGATGCGGCGCGAGCTGGTCGAGCAGGTCGCCGACGCCCGCGCGGCGCACCAGGAGGTGGAGGACGCCCACCTGCGGCTGCGCGAGCAGGCCGCCGAGCTGGAGCGGTCGAACCGCGACCTGGAGCAGTTCGCCTACGTCGCCTCCCACGACCTGCAGGAGCCGCTGCGCAAGGTCGCCAGCTTCACCCAGCTCCTGCAGAAGCGCTACGGCGACCAGCTCGACGACCGGGCCGACCAGTACATCGCCTTCGCCGTGGACGGGGCGCACCGCATGCAGCGGCTCATCCAGGACCTGCTCAGCTTCTCGCGGGTGGGGCGCTCCGGCGGCCGGCGCGAGGACGTCGACCTGTCCGACGTGCTCGACCAGGTCCTGTCCGACCTGTCGCACCGCCTCGCCGAGAAGGACGGCGAGGTGACCAGCGACCCGCTGCCGGTGGTCGAGGGGGAGCGCGGCCCGCTGACGATGCTGATGCGCAACGTCGTGGGCAACGCGCTGAAGTTCGCCCACCCGGACCGGCCGCCGCGCGTGCACGTGTCGGCCCGGCGGGTGAGCGGCCCCGACGGCGAGGAGTGGGAGCTGGCGTGCACGGACAACGGGATCGGCATCGACCCGCAGTACGCCGAACGCGTCTTCGTGATCTTCCAGCGCCTGCACCCCAAGGAGGTGTACAGCGGCACCGGGATCGGGCTCGCGCTCGTCAAGCGGGTCGTCGAGCATCACGGCGGCAGGGTGTGGATCGACCCGGAGGTGACCACCGGGACCACCGTCCGGTGGACGCTGCCGGCGGCCCGGTGACCCGGGTCCGCTGCCGGGCCAGCATCGGGTGGACCTGAGGCCGCCGTTCCGCCGACAGGGCGAGCGTTCGCCGGATGCAGGACGATGCGAGCAGGCGGCCCGCGTTCGTCGAGAGGACACCACGATGCGCATGACCACGAGCGTCCCGGAGGGCATCGCGACGCCGGACGAGCTGCACACCCGCATCGGCACGCTCCGGCTCCACGACGGGGTGCCGGACGAGGAGACGACGAGGCTGGTCTACGACAACCTCGACTTCCAACGTGCGGTGCAGGCGTACCTGTCGAGCATCCAGATCGCCTCGATGCGTGCGATGCGCGCGGGGATCCTCGCCCAGGGTCCGGCGAACACCACGATCGTGGCGTTCGAATCGATGATGGACTCCCGCGCGCTGTTCCTCACGCCGAACACGACCAGCGTCTACATGATGTCGTGGCTGGACCTGAGCGACGGGCCGCTCGTCGTGGAGACCCCACCGGACGTCCTGGGGATCATCGACGACAGCTGGTTCCACTACGTGGCCGACTTCGGCAACGCCGGTCCCGACCGGGGCCGGGGCGGTCGGTTCCTCGTCCTGCCCCCCGGCCACGACGGTGGGGTACCCGACGGGTACCACGTGGTCCGCACGCAGACCTTCGGCAACTGGGTGGTCTGGCGGGGCTTCCCGGTGGACGGCGACCCGGCGCCCGCGGTGCGGACGACCCGCGAGCGGTTCAGCATCCACCCCCTCGGCAGCGACCCCGTCGAGATGACGATGGTCGACGTGTCGGGGACCGAGCTGAACACCGTCCACCGGATGGACGCGGCACTGTTCGACGAGGTCGCCGCGACGGTGCGCACCGAACCGCCGGACGGCCAGGATCCGGAGATCCTCGGGCTGCTGGCCTCGATCGGCATCCGCCACGGTGCGCCGTTCGCGCCCGACGCGCGGATGCGGCGGATCCTGGCCGACGCGGCCGACGTCGGCGCGGCCACGGTCCGGGCGCTCGCGGCCCGGCCGCGCGACGAGGAGTACTACCTCTACCCGGGGGAGCGCGTCTGGCAGAACCCCTTCGTCGGGGGGAGCTACGAGTTCCTGCGCGACGGCGCTCGGCTGCTCGACGCCCGTGCCTACATGCACTTCTACGCCACGGGCATCACGCCGGCGATGAGCATGGCGATGGTCGGCAAGGGCTCGCAGTACGCCGTGGCGTACCTCGGCGCCGACGGAGCACCGTTGGACGGGTCGGAGACCTACGTCGTCCACCTGCCCCCCGACGTGCCGGCCCAGGACTTCTGGTCGTTCGTCGTCTACGACAACCAGACCCGGTCCATGCTGCAGACGGACCAGCGGCTGCCCGGCATCAGCAGCGCCCGGGGGGCCGAGCAGAACGCCGACGGGTCGTTCGACGTGTACTTCGGGCCCGAGCGGCCGTCGAACGGCGCGACGAACTGGGTCCAGACCGTCCCCGGGCGGGGCTGGAACATGCTGTTCCGCCTCTACGGTCCCCTCGAGACCTGGTTCGACCGGACCTGGCGGCCGGGCGACCCGACCCGGATCGACCAGGGCGGGGGGCCCGCGGCCTAGGCGGCTCCGCCCTCCCGCGGGACCGGGCGGGCGTCGACCGTGCCGCCCGGCGCCGTGCGACTATGGTGTCGTCCATGGCGGAGCAGCAGGTCGGCATCGAGGTCCTCCTGGTCGAGGACGACCCCGGTGACGTGCTCATGACCCGCGAGGCCTTCGCCGAGCACAAGGTCGCCAACACGCTGTGGGTCGTCTCGGACGGGGTCAGCGCGATGGAGTTCCTCCGCAAGGAGGGCCAGCACGCCGCCGCCCCCACCCCGGACCTGGTGCTGCTGGACCTCAACCTGCCCCGGATGGACGGCCGCGAGGTCCTGGCGTCGGTCAAGCAGGACGCCGCGCTGCGGCACATCCCGGTGGTGGTGCTGACGACCTCCGAGGCGGAGGAGGACGTGCTGCGTTCCTACAGCCTGCACGCCAACGCCTACGTCACCAAGCCCGTCGACTTCGAACGGTTCATCGACGTCGTGCGGCAGATCGACGACTTCTTCGTCTCGGTGGTGCGCCTGCCGCAGCGGTGAGCGCTCCCGGCGGCCGGGATGATCTCGGGCGCGGCGTGGGTTGTGGGTCGGCAGAGGTGCGACCGCACCCCGGAGCCGGTTCGTGAGGAGGAACGGTGCAGGACCCGCAGGGCATCTACGAGGTGGATCACGACGCGGTGGCGCGGACCCTGGGCACGGCCGACGAGGGCGGACCCGCCGCGGCGCCCGTCCTGGTGCACGCGGTGCGCGGTTTCGTGGACGCCGGTGCCACCGGGGAGCTCGCGGCGGAGCACCTCCTGGGGAGCTTCACGCCGACCCGCCTGGTGACCTTCGACGTCGACCAGCTCGTCGACTACCGGTCCCGCCGCCCGCCGATGACGTTCGACGCGGACCGCTGGGCCGGGTACGACGCACCCGTCCTGGCGCTCGACCACCTGGCCGACGACGAGGGCACCGGCTTCCTGCTGCTGCACGGGACCGAGCCGGACCTGCAGTGGGAGCGGGCCGCGGCCGCGGTGCGGCGGATCGTCGACGAGCTGGGTGTGTCGCTGACCGTCGGGCTGCACGGCATCCCGATGGCCGTCCCGCACACCCGGCCGCTGACCCTGACGGTGCACGGGACCCGGGAGGGGCTGGTCGACGAGCAGACGACCTACTTCGGCCGCGTGCAGGTCCCGGGCTCCTGGGAGGCGCTCCTGGAGTACCGCCTCGGCGAGACCGAGCACGACGCGATGGGGTTCGCGGTGCACGTCCCGCACTACCTGGGGCAGTCGCGGTACGTCCCCGCGGCGGTCCTGGCGCTGCAGCAGCTCGAGAAGGCCACCGGGCTCGCGCTGCACACCGGGGCCCTCGACGAGGCGGCGGGCCAGGCGCGGGTCGAGGTCGCCGAGCTCGTCGCGGAGAACGAGGAGGTGGCGTCCGTCGTGCACCAGCTCGAGGAGCAGTACGACGCCTTCGCACGGTCGGTGGGCCGGCAGAACCTGCTCGCCGAGGACTCGTCCCTGCCGACGGCGGAGGAGCTGGGCGCCGAGTTCGAGCGCTTCCTGGCCGAGCGCGGCGACGACTGAAGGTTCCCGCGGCCGCCCGCCCGCCGGGTCGGACGTGTCGGCTGCGTGACACCTGCCGGTCATCGCCGCCCATTCCGTGCAAACCGGTGTGTTCCATGCCACACTTGCCGCGTTGCATCGGCGGAGCAGCGCACGAGCCGGCGTCGACCGCCCGCTGCGACGGCGGGTGCCCGTCCGGGGCTCCCGTGCATCGGACGGAAGATCGAAGGATCAGCATGGCGCAGGGTTCCGTGAAGTGGTTCAACGCTGAGAAGGGCTACGGGTTCATCGCCCAGGACGACGGCGGTGCCGACGTCTTCGTGCACTACTCGGCGATCCAGACGCAGGGGTACCGCACGCTCGACGAGGCGCAGCGGGTCGAGTTCGAGATCACGCAGGGGCCCAAGGGGCCCCAGGCGGAGCAGGTCGTCCCGATCTGAGGCGTACCCGACCGGCGCAGGCCGTCTCCCCGCCGGGGAGACGGCCTGCGCCGTTCCCGGGCGCGTCGTCACGGCAACGGTGCGACCGAGCCGGTGAACCGGGCCAGCTCCTCGCCGGCGAGCACGTGCGCCGGAACGGCCAGCGACCGCAGCGCGCGGCCCAGGGCCGGCGCGCGGACGTCGAGCGAGGGCGGCCCGTCCGGGTCCGTCTCACCGTCGGGCGTCGGCGCCACCGCGACGATCGTCACGTTGCCGTACCGACGTCCCTTGAGGATCGCGGGCTCGGCCACCAGCGCGAGGCGGCCGCCGTCGATCGCGCCCGGTCCGAGGGCCTCGGCGAAGGCCGCGACCTCGCGCCGTGCCGTGGTCAGCGGCGGGCGGTCGGCGCAGTTCGCCAGCACCACCCCGCCCGGGCGCACCGCGCGGACGCACGCGCGGGCGAACGCCGTGCCGACGAGGTGGTCGGGGGTCGTGTCCCCGGCGAACACGTCCCGGACGACGACGTCGGCCAGCCCGGGGGACAGGCCCGCCAGCGCGTGCCCGGCGTCGTCCGCGCGGAGCCGCAGCGCGGGGGAGCGGGGCAGCTCGAACCAGTGGCGGACGAGTCGCAGCAGCTCGGCGTCGACGTCCACGCCGATCTGACGCGAACCGGGCCGGGTGTGATCGACGTAGCGGGGGAGGGCGCAACCGGCGGCGCCGAGGTGGACGGCACGCAGCGGGCCGTCCGGGAGCGCGTCGACGACCGCGGCCATCTGCTGCAGGTACTCGAAGGCGAGGAACCCCGCGTCGCCGAGGTCGAGGCAGGAGCTCGGTACGTCGTTGACGTAGAGGGTCAGGCGCTCGGGGTCCTCCGGGTCGGTCTCGACGCGTGCCGTCCCGGTGTCGATCGGCACCTCCCCGGCGGGCAGTGTCGGTGCCTCGCGGGAGGATCGGGGGCGACGGGCGCGCCGGGAGCGTGGAGCCATGGCCGACATTCTCCCCGAGCGGTCCGCGATCTTGACAGGAGTCGAACAGGTGTTCGACGATGAGGTGGCGGGACGAACCCGCTCTGGGGTCTGGAGGTGTGTGATGTCCGCACAAGACGACGTCCCGATGCCGGAGCGCGTCCAGCAGCTGCTCGCCCGCGCCGACGCCGAGCTCGCCGAGGCCGTCGACGCGCGGGACAGCGGCGACCGGTTCGTGCACGCGCACCTGGCGGCGCTCCGTGCGGCCGCCGCCGTGGTCGCCCGGCACGACGACGTGCCGCGCCGTGGCCGCGCGCGGCCGGTGTGGGAGCTGCTGAGCCGTGTCGAGCCCGAGCTGGCGGCCTGGAGCGTCTACTTCGCCTCGGGCGCGCGGCTGCGGGCGGTCGTGGACTCCGGCCACGGCGACCAGGTGCCCGCTCGCCGTGCCGACGAGCTGCTCGCGTGCGCCGAGGACTTCCGTGACGAGGTCGGCCTGCGGCTCGACCCGCGTGCCGGGTTCGCGCTGACGCGTCTGCGGGACCGCTCGACGGCGGCGTCGTGAGTCGCGGGCCGCGTTCGGCGGACGTGCGCCGGAACTGGGGGAGCGACGAGGACGGCGCCACGATCCTGCACGTCGACATGGACGCCTTCTTCGCCTCCGTCGAGCTGGCCCGCCGGCCGGAGCTGCGGGGGCGCCCGGTCATCGTCGGAGGACGGGACCGCGGCGTGGTGCTGGCCGCCACCTACGAGGCCCGGGCGTACGGCGTCCGGTCCGCGATGGCGATGTCCCAGGCGCTGCGACGGTGCCCCCAGGCGGTCGTGGTGCGCCCGGACCACCAGGCCTACCGCGACGTGTCGCGGTCGGTCATGGAGATGCTCGGGGACATCACCGCCGTGGTCGAGCAGGTGTCGGTCGACGAGGCCTACCTCGACGTCGCGGGGGCGCGTCGTCGCCTCGGTCTGCCGACCGAGATCGGTGCCGCCCTGCGTGAACGGGTGCGGTCCGAGCACGGCGTGACCTGCTCGGTCGGGATCGGCCGCAACAAGCTCGTCGCCAAGCTGGCCTCGACGCACGCGAAGCCGGACGGCCTGCTGCTCGTCCCGCGCGACGCGACCGAGCCGTTCCTGCGAGCCCTGCCCGTCGGGGCCCTGACCGGTGTCGGGGACAAGACCGAGGCGGTGCTGGCCCGGTGGGGCATCACCACCGTCGCCCAGCTCGCCGACTCCGAGGTGGACGTGCTGCGTGCCGCCGTCGGCCCCGTCGCGGGACAGCACCTGCACGACCTCGCCTGGGGTCGGGACTCCCGTCCGGTGGTCGCCGGTCGGCCGGAGCGCAGCATCGGCGCCGAGTCGACGTTCGAGCGGGACCTGCGGGACACGGACGACCTGGTGGCCCGGCTCCGCGAGCTCGCGGACCGCGTCGCCGCGAGGCTGCGCCGGCACGACGTCGTGGCGCGGACCGTCACCCTGAAGCTCCGCACCAGCGACTTCCGCACGGTGAACCGGTCGCGGACCCTCGAGGCGCCGACGGACGTGGCCCAGGAGCTCTTCTCGGTCGCGCGGGAGCTGCTGGTCGGGGTGGACCGGGGAGGGCTCGCGGTACGGCTCGTGGGCGTCCGCGCGGAGAACCTGCGCCCGCGGTCCGGGCTGTCGAGCCAGCCCACCCTGTTCGACGCCGAGGACGACCGGGGCGAGGCCCGTCGGGAGGCCGAGATCGCCGTCGACGCGGTGCGGGCGCGGTTCGGGCGGTCCGCGGTGGCGCTGGGGGCGAGCTTCGCCCCGCCGTCGACTACCATGGACCCCTGAGCGGGCATATCCTAGAAGAACGTCAGTGGACCACAGCGAGATCGGGGGGCCCGATGCCTCTGTCGGAGTACGAGCAGCGCGTGCTGGAGCAGATGGAGCGCGCGCTGGAGAGCGACGACCCCCGGTTGGCGACCACGCTCCAGCACTCACGCCGCCGTTCTCCGCTGCGCTTCGTGCTCGCCGGGGCGGGCGTGGTGCTCGGTCTGCTGCTCCTGGTGATCGGTGCCGCGTCGCAGATGGCGTGGCTCGGCGTCGTCGGGTTCGCGCTGATGTTCGCCGGCGTGGCGTTCGTCTTCGCGGCGCCGCGCAAGAAGGGGCCGCAGGGCGTCGTCAAGGGTGACGGCACCGTGTCGCCGTCGGCGGCCTCCTCGGGGAGGACCACCCGGACGGCCAAGAAGCCCAAGAGCTCGGGGTTCCTCAACCGGCTCGAGGAGCGCTGGAACCGACGTCGCGACGAAGGCCGTTGAGCACCTGACCCGTCGGGCGCCCGCGCACGACGCCCGGTTCGCACCGCGGCGATCGCCGAACGTCCGCGTGGATGCGTGACCTGCTGGACCTGGTCGGACACCCGCTGAGCACCCGGCCGGACGTCGTCACCGACCGGACGTCGCGGTCCGTCGCGCCCGACGACCCTGCGCCAGTCCGCTGGCCACCGTCTCGGCCAGCTCGGCCAGGTCGTCGTCCTGCGCCTCCTCGACGGGGGCGGCGTACCGGCTCCGTTCGACGGCGTCGGCGATCCGCTGCAGGCCGTCGCGCACCTCGGGGGAGGGCCGTTGCCCGTGCGCCCGGGTCACCGCGGTGACGATGGCCTCCGGCGCCTGACGCGGCGTCGTCGGCGGTGGCAGGGTCACCCCGTTCTTGGCCAGCGCGGCGAGCACCTGCTCCCAGGCGCGCTCGGCGTCCACGGGGCGGTCCTCGCGCCGGCGACGCAGCAGGAAGCCGCCGGCGACGCCCGCCGCCACGACGACGATTCCGCCGACGACCCAGACCCAGGGCTCGGGGCCCTCGGGACCCCCACCACCACCGGCGGGCACCGCGACCGGTGGCTGCGAGACGACCTCGTCCTGGCCCAGACGTTCCTGCGGCGGCACCTGCTCGGGCACCTCGGGAGCCTGGTCCTGCTGACCGGCGGCGGGCCCGTCCCGCGGCGTCGTGTGGGCGGGCGGTGCGCCGGTCTGGACCGCCGGGGTCGGTTCGAACCGCACCCATCCGACCCCGTCGAAGTACAGCTCCGGCCAGGCGTGCGAGTCCTGGCCGGTCACCTGCCAGGTCGCCTGCTCCCCGGAGTCGGACTCGGACACCACCTCGCCGGGCAGGAACCCGACCGCGAGCCGTGCGGGGATGTCGAGCGTGCGGGCCATCATCGTCATCGTGGTGGCGAACTGCACGCAGTAGCCCGTCCGGTGCTGGAGGAAGTCCCAGACCGGGTCGCCCGTGCCGCCGCGCGGCAGCTCGGTGGAGTACGTGAAGGACGACGGGTCGCGCAGCCAGCGTTGCAGCGCGACGGCCTGGTCGTACGCCGTCGGTCCGTCGCCGGCGACCTCCTCGGCGAGCGCGGCCACGTCGGCGGCGCGGTCGGTCTCGGGGACCTGCAGGTACGCGTCCACCGCCGTGCCCGGACCGGCAGCGCGGAGCCGTTCCGGGTCGAGGTCGCGCGGTCGGACCGCGACGTCGAAGGTCTCGCCCTCGTCCGTCCGGTCGCCGACCACCTCGTCCCGGACCGCGTCGTAGCCCCAGGTGCCGCCGACGGTCACGCGCCGCGGCTCGCCCGGCACGGGGAGCTGGTCGTCGCGCAGCGACCCGACCGTGACCGCCACGGCCCGGGCGTCGGCCAGGGCGTCACGGTCGACGTCCTCGGGCCAGAGCAGGTCGTCGGGCCCGAACGGCTCGCCGGAGCGCTCGTCCCCGCGCTGCCACCGTCGGCCGTCGAACGCGGACGTGGTGTAGGTGCGCCAGGGACCGACCCCCTCGGTGGGGCCGGTGTAGGTCAGCACGACCTCGCTCGACCGTTCGGTCAGGCTGCCGAGCACGTCCAGGTCCTCGGCGAGCTGGATGGCGTCGCCCGAGGTGGTGAACGTCTGGTACCAGGCCCCCGCGTAACCGGGCAGCGACTCCGAGGCGGTGGCGACGAGCCCCGCGCCGGCGGCGACCACGACCGCCACGGCCGTGGTGACCACGGCCCGCAGACCCTCGGCGCGGCGTACCGAGCGCGGTGGCTGCTCACGCTGACGGGTCCGGGGGCCGCCCCGGGGCGAGACCGTCAGCAGCAGCAGCAGCGCGGCGACCACGACGACGAAGACCAGGCGCGGCACCGAGCCGACGAGGACCAGCGGCGGGGCCCAGAGGGCGAGCAGCGGCAGCCCGACGCCGGCGTGCCAGTGCAGGCCGCCCGCCAGGGCGTCGGCCAGCAGCAGCACGGCCAATGTGCCGCCCACCGTGAGCAGCGCCATCGGCAGCGTGCCCGGTACCGGGGCGACCTCGGACCGGATGATCTCGCCCGCCTCGCCCAGCCGTGCCACCACCCGGCTGACGTGCTCGGGGCCGACGATCAGGTCCGCCGCGGACGTCGGGGCGCCGTAGCGGGACAGGACGAACCACGCGGCGACCAGCGCGCCGGCGAGGGTGGGCAGGGCCGAGCCGCTCCCGGCGTCCCCCGCGACACCGCGGCGCCGCGCGCGGGCCTCCAGCAGGCCACGCGTGGTGGTCGTCGTGACCGTCACGAGCACGATGCCCAGCACCCCGGTACGCACCCACGGACCGGGCAGGACGAGCTGGGTCAGCGCCGTCATCGACGCCGCGACGGCCAGCGCGACCAGTGCGCCCGTGGCGACGAGCCGCGCGACCGGACCGGCGTACGGCGGGATCATGCGACGCGCTCCGTCAGTGCGGACCACACGCGTTCCGGCGGCGTGCCGGGGGCGCAGGTCGTCACGCGCCACCCCGCGGAGCGCAGGTCGTCGGCCGTGGGCTCCACGTCGTGGCGCATGCCCTCCGCCCGCGGGACGACCAGCAGCGCCCAGGCGACGCCGTCCGCCCCCAGCGAGGCGACCGCGTGGCGGGTCGGACCCGTGGTGGGCCCGAGGACGGCGACCGTGATCTCGGACTGCCGGCGGTCGGCCCGCAGCGCCTGGACGGTCTGCTCCAGGGCACGGGTGGCGGCCGCCCCGCGCAGGCCGCTCAGGTCCACGGTCGAGTCCAGCATCACGGCGCGACCGGTCCGGGCCCCGCTGAGGTGCGTCGCCGGCTGGTGGGTACCGCCGGTGGCGGACAACCGGGTGGGATGACCCGCCTCGAGGAAGGACGTGGCGATCGACGCGGCCAGCTCGACGGCCCACTCGCCGTCCTCGACGG
Organism: Isoptericola sp. 178; assembly: GCF_030586525.1. NCBI lineage: Bacteria > Bacillati > Actinomycetota > Actinomycetes > Micrococcales > Promicromonosporaceae > Isoptericola > Isoptericola sp. 178. The sequence continues at coordinate 914,383 of NZ_JAUQYN010000002.1, forward strand.
TGGCGTGGGTCGGTGCGCGTCCGCCCGGCCGCTCGTCCGAGGCGGGCGCGAGCAGGCCGCTGTCGAGCAGCACCGTGACCGGACGCAGGCCCGCGCTCTCGTCGGCCCTCACCATGAGCCGGCCCTGGCGTGCCGATCCCGCCCAGTGGACCCGGCGCGGGTCGTCCCCCGGCACGTACTCGCGGATGACGGAGTCGTCGGAGGAGGCCAGCCGGGCGCCGGACGCGGCCCGGTCGACGTCACCGAGCGCCGCGCTGTGCGCGGGCACGTGCGTCGTGCGCGGCCAGACCGACACCGGCGTGCTCGCCCCGAGCGGCTGCGTGGTGCGGGCCAGGCCGAAGACGTCGCTCCGCGTGGTCAGGACGGGTCCGAGCGACCAGCGCCCCCGGCGCACCGGGGCGATCGTGTACTGCACCGCGACGCGGTCGGGGTGGGCGCGCACCCGGGCGCGGATGCCGTGCGGTCCGGCGAGCTCGTGCGCCGCCTGCTCGGACAGGCGCAGCCGGGCGAGCCGTTCGAACGCGGCTCCGGTCCGCGCCCGGGCGCGGACGACGAGCTGGGTGGTCGCGTGCTGTCCGGCCACCACGGGGTGGGGGTCGAGCCGGCGTTCCACGTCCAGCGCGCCGCGACCCGCGTCGAGCCGCTGCACGCCGAGCGAGACCCATGCGGCGAGCACCACCAGCAGGGCCGCGGCCCCGAGGCCCACGAGGTCGGGCAGGTCCAGCACGACGCCGACGACCACCAGGACGCCCCCGGCGCTGATCAGCGCCGCGCCGCGTGCCGTCGGCCGGACGCGGACCAGGCGGCGCAGCGCGCTCGTGACCTGCTCGACGTTCATCGTCAGCGGGGCTGGCGTGGCACGGCGGCGCCGCCGGGGGCGGCGTGCGCCCGGGCGGGCACCGGGGTCTGCCGGAGGACCTCCTCGATGATGCCCGGACCGTCCAGCCCGGTCAGCCGGGACTCGGTGGACAGCACCAGGCGGTGCGCCAGGACCGGGACCGCCAGCGCCTGGACGTCGTCCGGCAGGACGTGCATCCGCCCGGCCATCGCGGCGTGGGCCTTGGCGACCTTGAGCAGCTGCAGCGAGGCGCGGGGCGAGGCGCCGAGACGCAGCCCGGCGTGATCACGGGTCCGCCCCACCAGGTCCAGGATGTACTGCTTGACCGCGGGTGCCGCGTGCACCGCGCGGACCCATCCCGCGTAGCGCAGCATCGTGTCGGCGTGCGTGACCGGCTGGAGGTGGGCCAGCGGGTCTCCCGACGACTGGGCGTCGAGCATGGCCATCTCGGCCTCGTTGTCGGGGTACCCGACCGCGAGCCGGGCCATGAAGCGGTCCCGCTGCGCCTCGGGGAGCGGGTAGGTGCCCTCCATCTCGACCGGGTTCTGCGTCGCGACCACGAGGAAGGGCTTCGGCAGGACGTAGGTGGACCCGTCGACGGTGACCTGTCCCTCCTCCATGCACTCCAGCAGCGCGGACTGCGTCTTCGGCGAGGCCCGGTTGATCTCGTCGCCGATCACGACGTTGTTGAACACGGGACCGGGCCGGAACTCGAACTCACCGGTGGCCGAGCGGTAGACGTTCACGCCGGTGAGGTCGCTCGGCAACAGGTCGGGGGTGAACTGCACACGGCCGACACGGGAGTCGATCGTGCGCGCCAGTGCCTTGGCCAGGGTGGTCTTGCCCACACCCGGCACGTCCTCCACCAGCAGGTGCCCGCCGGCGAGGAGCACGGCGACGGTCAGCCGGGCCAGGTCGGGCCGCCCGGTCACGACGCCCTCCACCTGTTCGCGCACGTGGCTCGTGGTCGTCACGAGCTCGCGCAGGCCGGCCCGCAGGGCCTCCTGCCCGTCCTCGTTGGGCGGCGGCAGGGTGCCGGTGACGTGGTCGGTCTGCACGGTGCGGCCTCCGGTCGCGGGACGGTACGTCTTGCAGCCTAGCCCGTCCCGGGCGTGTCTCGTGAGTCGGGTCACCCGCTGAGGGGCTCTCGGGGAGTGGTTCCGCGGGGTGCGGTGGTGCCTGGCCCTCCACTTCACCCCCACCTCTCTGACCTGCGCAGACATGGGGAGGAAGTGCGCAGGTGGAGGGGAGGCGGCCGAATAGCCGCGCCCGGTGGAGGAAAGTGGAGTAGCGTGGAGGAAGCGGGAGCCCGAGGGGAGGTGCGGACCGTGGCAGGAACGCTGGGAGACCAGTTCCCGGGGACCGGGCTGCTGCTCGGCACGTACACCCCGAGGCTCGACGAGAAGGGGCGGCTCATCCTGCCGGCGAAGTTCCGTTCCCGACTCGCCGCCGGGCTCGTCATGACGCGGGGGCAGGAGCGTTGCGTGTTCCTGCTGCCGATGGACGAGTTCTCCCGCATGTACGAGCAGGTCCGGCAGGCGCCGGTCACCAGCCGCCAGGCACGCGACTACCTGCGCGTGTTCCTGTCGGGGGCGAGCGACGAGGTGCCGGACAAGCAGGGCCGCGTGGTGATCCCCGCGAACCTGCGAGAGTACGCGGGCCTCGGCCGGGACGTCGCCGTGATCGGCGCCGGCACCCGGGTCGAGGTCTGGGACGCCGGAGCGTGGGAGAGCTACCTGTCCGCGCAGGAGGCCGACTACTCCGACGTGGCCGAACAGATCTTCCCCGACCTGCAGTTCTAACCGACCGACGACGACATCAGCACAGCCGCGGCCCCGCACGGCGAGGCCTCTCCCCGCGAGGGTCTGGCGCACTTCCCCGGCGCCAGAACGACGCGGAGGGAGACCTGGTCGGGCGGGGCCGTCACCGACAGGAAGGAGAGGGCCCGTGAGCGACGACGCGACGCGACCGACGAGCGACCGGCACCTGCCCGTGCTCCTGCAGCGGTGCGTGGACCTCCTCGCGCCGGCCCTGGCCGAGCCCGGCAGCGTGCTGGTGGACTGCACCCTCGGCATGGGCGGGCACACCGAGGCCGTCCTCGAACAGGTCCCGACGACACGGGTGCTCGGCATCGACCGCGACCCGCAGGCGCTCGAGCTGGCGAGCCGACGGCTGGCCCGGTTCGGGGAGCGCTTCACCCCGGTCCACGCCGTGTACGACGAGATCGAGGACGTCGTCGACGAGCACGCGGGCGGCGCGGTCCAGGGAGTGCTCATGGACCTGGGGGTGTCCTCGCTGCAGCTCGACGAGCCGGAGCGCGGGTTCTCCTACGCCCAGGACGCACCGCTGGACATGCGGATGGACCCGTCGCGGGGCATGACGGCCGCCGACGTGCTGAACACCTACGACGAGGCGGACCTCGTCCGCGTCCTGCGCCGCTACGGCGAGGAGAAGTTCGCCCCGCGGATCGCCCGTGCGGTGGTCCGGCGGCGCGACCGCGAGCCGTGGGCCCGCACCGCCGAGCTCGCGGACGCGGTGCGCGCGGCGATCCCCGCCGCCGCGCGTCGGACCGGCGGCAACCCGTCCAAGCGGACCTTCCAGGCGTTGCGCATCGAGGTCAACGGCGAGCTCGAGGTGCTCGAACGTGCCGTCCCGGCGGCGATCGAGGTCCTCGCCGTCGACGGTCGGATCGTCGTGGAGTCCTACCACTCGCTGGAGGACCGCATCGTCAAGCGGGCGATCGCCCGCGGCACGACGTCCAGCGCCCCGCCGGACCTGCCGGTGGAGCCCGAGACCCACCGGCCGTACCTCGAGGCCCTCACCCGGGGCGCCGAGGAGGCGGACGAGGTCGAGCGGGCACGCAACCCCCGCTCGGCGTCGGTGCGGCTGCGCGCCGCCCGCCGCCTGCGTCCCACGCCCGCCCACATGCTCGGCCAGACCCGGAAGGAGTCACGATGAGCGCTCTGCGAGCCACCACCGTCCACCCGGTCCCGCGTGGCGAACCCACCCCTCGCCGCGCGCCGCTGCGTGCCGTCGAGGGCGGTGCGGGCCGCCGCCTGGACGCCGTCCGCGCGCCCCTGCAGGCGACCTCGGGGCTGCCCTTCATGGTCCTGTGCGCCCTGGTGCTGGTCGCCGCGCTCCTGTCGGCGCTGCTGCTCAACACGACCATGGCGCGCGGTTCCTACGAGATGTCCCAGCTGCAGCGCGAGGCCGGTCTCGTGGCGCAGGACGTCCAGGAGGTGCGTGCCGAGCTGCGGGCCGCCGAGGCGTCCCTGCCCGAGCAGGCCGACCGCCTCGGCATGGTCCCCGCCGAGGAGATCACCATGCTCTCCGCCGCCGACCGTTCCGTCGTCCCGGAGCCGACGGAGCAGCCGTGACCCCGACACGCCCGGTGCGCCGCCGCACCGGACGGTCCGCGGGGGAGCACGATCGTGCTGTGCAGTCCACGAGACGACCGGACGGCCGTCGGCGCGGCGCCGTACCGGCGGCGCGCGCAGGCGCGGGCGCCGGACGTGGCCGCCCGGCGCGCCCGGCGGGACGGACGGCGGGGGATCCCGAGCGGCGCCAGCGCTGGCTGATCGTGCTGGCGGCCCTCGTCGTGTCGGTGTTCGTGGCCCGGCTGGTGGACGTCCAGGTCGTCCAGGGGCCGGCGCTCGCCTCCACTGCCCAGCAGGCGCGGCTGGCGACCCAGGTGACCCAGGCGCACCGCGGGGACATCCTCGACGCCGAGGGCCGGGTGCTGGCCACGTCCGTGGACCGCTACCGCATCGTGGCGGACCAGGTGAACATCCAGGGGTTCCGGGGCAACGGCCGCCACGACGCGGACGGCGAACCCGTGCAGGACGGCGCCCTCGGCATCGCCCAGCTGCTCGCCCCCGTGCTGGGGGAGAGCCGGGCCACCCTCGGCGCCCGGCTGAACGGGGAGGACCAGTACGTCGTGCTGGCCCGCGACGTCGTGCCCGAGGTGCAGCGCGCGGTCTCGTCGCTCGGCCTGTACGGCTTCGTGTTCTCCCACCTGACGTCGGAGCGGACGTATCCCGCCGGCACGGTGGCCGGCCCGCTGCTCGGGCACGTCAACAGCGAGCACACCGGCGTGGGCGGCCTCGAGGCCTCCTTCGACGACGTCCTGTCGGGGACCGACGGCACCCTGACCTACGAACGGGGCCGGGACGGTGCGCGCATCCCCACCTCCGAGATCGAGTCGGTGCCGGCCGAGCCGGGCGAGGACGTCCAGCTCACCCTGGACTCCGACGTCCAGTGGAAGGCGGAGGAGCTGCTCGACGAGGCCGTCGCGGACACCGGCGCGAGCTACGGGATCGCGATCGTGCAGGACCTCCGCACCGGCGACGTCGTCTCGATGGCCGACTCCGGCGACGTCGACCCGAACGGGAGCTCCGGGGACGTCGCGGACGGGTCCCGGGCGGTGAACGTGGTCTTCGAACCGGGGTCCACCGGCAAGGTCATCTCCATGGCGGCCGCGCTCGAGGGCGGCTACTGGGAACCGACCGACGAGTTCGAGGTCCCGGACACCTACACCGTGGACGGCGAGACGTTCCGTGACTCGCACCCCCACGCGGTCGAACACTGGACCCTCGCCGGGATCCTGGCCCAGTCGTCCAACACGGGCACGGTCATGATGGGCAAGGAGATCCCCTTCGCCGTGCGCTACGACTACCTGCGCAAGTTCGGCTTCGGGCAGCGCACGGCGCTCGGCCTGCCGGGGGAGAGCGCGGGTCTGCTGCCCGACGAGAACATCGACGAGATCGAGAACCGCACGCCGTACACGGTGCTGTTCGGGCAGGGCGTCGCGGTCAGCGCGATGCAGGCGACCCAGGTCTTCTCGACCGTCGCGAACGACGGCGTGCGGATGCCCGCCAACCTCGTGGCGGGCACCCGGACCGCTGCCGGGGAGGTCGTGCCCGCCGAGCGGGCGGAGGGGACGCGGGTGGTGTCGTCGCAGACGGCGCAGGACGTGCTGACCATGATGGAGGCGGTCACCGCGGAGGACGGCACGGGCACGGCCGCGCAGGTCCCGGGCTACCGCGTGGCGGGCAAGACCGGCACGGCCCAGATGTTCGAGGGCGGCGGGACCACGTACGTCGCGTCGTTCATCGGCGTGGCGCCCGCCGACGACCCCCGCTACACCGTGTCGGTGTTCCTCAAGAGCCCGCGGTCCTCGATCTACGGTGGTGTCGTGGCCGCGCCGGTGTTCAGCGAGCTGATGGGCTACGTCCTGCGTTCCGCGGGCGTGCCGCCCTCCGAGGAGCCGGCCGACCTGTTCCCGCTGACCTGGTGACGAGCCGGTACCAGGTAGGTTCTTCCCCGTGACATCCCCGACCGACCGCATCCGGCCCGCGGTGCTCGTCCCCCGCCCCGTGGCCGAGCTCGCCGCACGGTTCGACCTGACCACCTCGGACCCCGGGACGCTCGCCGAGGTGCAGGTCACCGCGGTGGCCAGCGACAATCGTGCCGTGTCCGACGGCGACCTCTTCGTGGCGCTGCCCGGTGCCCGGGCCCACGGGGCGGCGTTCGCCGCCGACGCCGTGGCCCGTGGCGCGCGCGCCGTCCTGACCGACCCGGAGGGGGCCGCAGGCCTGGGTGACCTCCCCGTCCCGGTGCTGGTGACCGAGGAGCCACGGCTGCTCCTCGGCCCGGTCGCCGCCTGGGTGCACGGCGCCCCCGCGGAGCGTCTGACGACCTTCGGCGTCACCGGCACCAACGGCAAGACGACCACGACCTACCAGCTCGACCACCTGCTGCGTGCACTGGGACGGCGTGGCGGCCTGGTGGGCACGGTCGAGACCCGCTCGGGCGACCGCGTGCTGCCCAGCCGGCTCACGACGCCGGAGGCCTCCGACCTGCAGGCGGTGCTCGCGGCGATGTGCGAGGACGGCGTGGACTCGCTGTCCATGGAGGTCTCCTCGCACGCGATCGCGATGCACCGGGTCGACGGGGTGGTCTACGACGTCGCCGGGTTCACCAACCTCAGCCAGGACCACCTCGACTTCCACGGGGACCTGGCCACGTACTTCGCCGCCAAGGCCGAGCTGTTCACCCCCGCCAGGTCGCGGCAGGGCGTCGTCGTGGTGGACGACGTCTGGGGCGAGCGGATGGCCGCCGCGGCGACCGTCCCCGTCCAGACCGTCCGGACCGGCCCGGCCCGCGAGGGCGCGCCGGCCGCGGACTGGACCGTCGCGGAGGTCGCCCCGCGCGGCACCGGGTCGGCCTTCACGCTGACCCATGCCGACGGCCGGTCCCTGCGGGCCTGGACGTCCCTGCCGGGCCACTTCAACGTCGCCAACGCCGCCCTGGCCGTCGTCATGGTGCTGGCCTCCGGGGTCGCGCTGGACGACGTCGTCGCCGCCCTCGAGGCGGGCGACGGGCTGTCCGCGCAGGTGCCCGGGCGGATGGAGGTCGTCGGACCCGGGGACGGCACCCATCCCCGCGTGGTCGTGGACTTCGCGCACAACACCGACGCCCTGGAGCTGGCTCTGGCGGCGCTGCGCCCGACCACCACCGGACGCCTCGTCGTCGTCTTCGGCGCGACCGGCGACCGTGACCCCGGCAAGCGCCCGCTCATGGGTGCGGCCGCCGTGGCGGGGGCCGACGTGGTCGTCGTCACGGACGACGACCCGCACGACGAGGACGCCGCCGCGGTCCGTGCCGCGGTGCGCGCCGGGGCGGAGGCCGCCCGGGACCGCGCCGTCGCGGCGGGCCGCGACGTCACCGTCACCGAGGTGGCACCGCGCGACGAGGCCATCCGGCGCGCCGTGCTCGAGGCGGCCGGCACCGATACGGTGCTCGTCGCCGGCCGCGGCCACGAGACCCTCCAGGAGGTCCGCGGCGTGGACCTCGAGCTGGACGACCGTGTCGAGGCGCGCGCTGCGCTGCGTGCCCGCGCAGAGAGGACCCCCACCGCATGATCGAGCTCACCGCTGCCGAGGTCGCCGCCGCGACCGCGGGGTCGTCGCACGGCGCCGGGGACGACGTGGTCGTCCGCGGCCCGGTCGTCGTCGACTCCCGGCAGGTGTCACCCGGCGCGCTGTTCGTCGCGCTCCCCGGCGAGCACGTCGACGGCCACGACTTCGCCGCGGCCGCGGTCGAGGCCGGGGCCGCCCTCGTGCTGGCCGCACGGCCCGTGGAGAACGTGCCCTGCGTCGTCGTCGACGACGTCCAGACGGCTCTCGGCGAGCTCGCCCGCGTGGTGCTGGCCCGGCTGCGCGAGCGGCACGAGGTCCGGGTGGTGGCCGTCACCGGGTCGGTGGGCAAGACCACCACCAAGGACCTGCTCGGCCAGCTCCTCGAGCCGTCCTTCGGTGCCGATGCCGTCGTGGTGCCCACCGGTTCGTTCAACAACGAGATCGGTCTGCCCCTGACGGTGCTGCGGGCGACCGCGGACACCCGGCTGCTGGTCCTGGAGATGGGCGCGGACCGGCCCGGCAACATCGCCGACCTGACCCGCATCGCCCCGCCGGACGTCGGCATCGTGCTCGCGGTCGGTACCGCGCACCTCGGCGTCTTCGGCGACGTGGAGACGATCGCGCGCACCAAGGGCGAGATGGTCGCCGGGGTTCGCCCCGGCGGTGTGGTCGCCCTCAACGCCGACGACACCCGCGTGACCGCGATGGCGGACCGCGCGGAGCCCGGCACGGAGGTGGTCACCTTCGGCACGATCTCCTCGGCCGACGTGCGCGCCCAGGACGTGACCGTCGAGGGCGGCCGCGCACGGTTCACGCTCCGCACGGCCGCGGGTTCGGCCCACGTCGCGCTGCGGCTGGTCGGCGCCCACCACGTGACCAACGCGCTCGCCGCCGCGACGGCGGCCCTCCGGCTCGGCGTCGACCTGCCGGTCGTGGCCGAGCGGCTGTCGTCGGCCACGCCGCGGAGCCCGCACCGCATGGCGGTCACCGAGCGGGCCGACGGTGTGACCGTCGTGGACGACTCCTACAACGCGAACCCCGACTCGATGCGGGCCGCCCTGCGTACCCTGGCCGTGATGGCCGGCCGGTCGCGCCGGTCGGTCGCCGTGCTGGGGGAGATGCTCGAGCTCGGCGAGGTCGCGCGCACCGAGCACGACGCGATCGGTCGGCTCGCCGTCCGGCTCAACGTCAAGCTGCTGGTCGTGGTCGGCGAGGGCGCGTACCACATCCACGAGGGGGCCCAGCAGGAGGGGTCCTGGGGAGAGGAGTCGGTGTTCGTGCCGGACCTGGACGCGGCCCGCGTGCTCCTGGCGGAGGCGCTCACGGACGGTGACGTCGTGCTGGTCAAGGCCTCGCACGGGTCCGGGCTGTGGCGGCTGGCCGACGAGCTGGTGGAGGCCGCCGGATGATCGCCGTCCTCGCCGCCGCCGGCGTCTCGCTCCTGGTCGCCCTGCTGGGCACCCCGCTGTTCATCCGCTTCCTGGTGCACCGCAACTACGGCCAGTTCGTGCGCCAGGACGGCCCGACGGCGCACTTCACCAAGCGCGGCACCCCGACGATGGGCGGCGTGGTGATCATCGCGGCGACCCTGCTGGGCGTCGCCGCCTCGATGATCCTCGCGGGCCGTCCGCCGAGCGCCTCGGCCCTGCTCGCGCTGTACCTCATGACCGGCCTGGGGCTGGTCGGGTTCCTCGACGACTTCACCAAGATCCGCAAGCAGCGGTCGCTGGGCCTGACGGCGCGCGCGAAGATCGTCGGCCAGGGCTTCGTCGGCATCTCGTTCGCGGTGCTGGCCCTGCAGTTCCCCAACGCCAACTCCCGCACGCCGGCCTCGACCAAGATCTCGTTCCTGCGGGACACCGACCTGGACCTCGCCTTCGCCGGGACGACGATCGGCCTGATCCTGTTCGTGATCTGGGCGAACTTCCTCATCACGGCATGGTCCAACGCGGTCAACCTCACCGACGGCCTGGACGGGCTCGCGACCGGGTCGTCGCTGATCGTGTTCGGCGCCTACGTGCTCGTGGGCATCTGGCAGCTCAACCAGTCCTGCCAGCGCCTCGCCGCCGCCGGACCGGGCTGCTACGAGGTGCGTGACCCGCAGGACCTGGCGATCGTGGCGGCGGCGGTCATGGGAGCCTGCTTCGGATTCCTGTGGTGGAACGCCAGTCCGGCCAAGATCTTCATGGGTGACACCGGGTCGCTGGCCCTCGGCGGTGCGCTCGCGGCGCTGTCGATCCTCACCCGCACCGAGATCCTCGCCGCCATCATCGGTGGTCTGTTCGTGATCATCGTGCTCAGCGACATCATCCAGATCGGGTCCTTCAAGCTCACCCGCAAGCGGGTGTTCAAGATGGCCCCGCTGCACCACCACTTCGAGCTGTCCGGCTGGGGCGAGGTCACCATCGTCATCCGGTTCTGGCTCATCGCGGGCCTCTTCTCCGCCCTCGGCATGGGGATCTTCTACGCCGAGTGGGTCGTCAGTTGAGGCTCACCGGTGCCCGGGTGGTCGTGGCCGGGCTCGGCGTGACCGGCCGCGCCGTCGTCGCGGCGCTCGCGGGTCGCGCGGCCATGGTGACGACGGTCGACGGCCGTGCCGGCGACGCGGACGTGACCGGGGCCGACGCGACGGACCCGCGGGTGGTCGCCGGCCTCGTCGCGGACGCCGACCTGGTGGTCGCGTCGCCGGGGTGGGCGCCGTCGACGCCGCTGCTCACCGCCGCCCGGCAGGCCGAGGTCCCGGTGTGGAGCGAGGTGGAGCTGGCCTGGCGGCTGCGGACCGGAGCCCCGTGGCTGGCCGTCACCGGGACCAACGGCAAGACGACGACCGTGCAGATGCTCGCCTCGATCCTCACGGCCGCCGGGCTGCGCACCGCCACGGTCGGCAACGTCGGCACCCCGGTGCTCACCGCCGCCCAGGACCCTGACCTGGAGGTGCTGGCCGTGGAGCTGTCCAGCTTCCAGCTCCACCACACCACGAGCATGGCGGCGGAGGCCGCGGCCGTGCTCAACGTGGCCGACGACCACCTCGACTGGCACGGCTCGGCGCAGGCGTACGCCGCCGACAAGGGCCGGATCTACCGCGGCGCGCAGGTGGCGTGCGTCTACAACGTCGCCGACCCGCGCACCGAGCAGCTCGTGCGCGACGCCGAGGTCGCCGACGGGGCGCGGGCCGTCGGGTTCACCCTCGGTCCGCCCGGACCGGGGCAGCTGGGGCTGGTCGAGGACGTGCTGGTCGACCGCGCCTTCCACGCGCCGACCGACGCCCCGGACCGGCACCGCACGGCCGCCGAGCTGGCCACCCTCGACGACCTGGCCCATCTCGGCGGCCCGCAGGGCCCGCCCCCGCACGTCGTGGCCAACGCCCTCGCCGCAGCGGCGCTCGCCCGTGCCCACGGTGTCGACGCCCGGGCGGTCCGTGACGGCCTGCGGAGCTTCTCCGCCGACGCCCACCGCGCCGCCGTCGTCCGCACCCTGGAGGGGGTGACGTACGTCGACGACTCCAAGGCCACCAACGCCCACGCCGCGGCCGCGTCCCTCGCGGCCTGCGCACCGGGCACGGGTGTCTGGATCGCGGGCGGGCTGGCCAAGGGGGCGTCCTTCGACGACCTCGTCGCGGGCCGCGCGGACCGCCTGCGCGCCGCGGTCGTCATCGGGACGGACCCGACGCCCTTCGTCGACGCGCTCGCCCGACACGCGCCCGAGGTACCGGTCACCGTGATCGATCCCGGCGACACTGGCACCGTGATGCGTCGCGCCGTCGCCGCGGCACGGCAGGCCGCCCGGGCGGGCGACACCGTGCTGCTGGCCCCGGCCGGGGCGTCCATGGACCAGTTCGCGTCCTACGCGGCACGGGGTGAGGAGTTCGCCTCCGCGGTGCGGGACCTGACGTAGGGAGCACGATGGCGGTCACGTCTGCCGCACGCCGCACCGACCGGCCGTGGCTGGGGCAGTGGAACTCCGCCGTGACGAGCTACTACCTCGTCGTCGGGGCGACCGGGCTGCTGCTGCTCATCGGCCTGGTCATGGTGTTCTCCAGCACGACCGTCACCTCGATCGCCGCGGGGGAGCCGCCCTACGCCGCCGGGCTGACCCAGGCGCGGTTCGCCCTGATCGGCCTGCCCCTGATGCTCGTCGCCGCGCGCCTGCCGGTGCACTGGTACCGGCGTCTCGCCTGGCCCGCGCTGGCGTGCGCGATCGTGCTGCAGTCGCTGACCCTCGTCCCCGCGCTCGCCCGGGCGCAGGGCGGCAACGTCGGCTGGATCTCCCTCGGCGGGATCACCGTGCAGCCCGCCGAGGTCAGCAAGCTCGCCCTGGCCGTCTGGCTCGGTGCCGTGCTGGGCCGCAAGCAGCACCTGCTGGGCTCGTGGGCGCACGCCGTCGTGCCCGCCGTGCCCGGGGCCATGGTGGTCCTGGGCCTGGTCATCGCCGGCAACGACCTCGGGACCATGCTCGTCATCGCCGGGCTCGTCGCCGGTGCCCTGTGGGTCGCCGGGGCCCCGTGGCGGATGCTGGCCCTGGGCGGCAGCGTCGCGCTCGCCGCGGTCGTGGGGCTGTTCGTGCTGGGCAACGCGAACCGCATGGGCCGCATCCTGGCGACCTACGGCGGGTGCACGGACGCCGAGGGGGAGTGCTACCAGTCGTTGCACGGGATGTACGGCCTCGGGACCGGCGGTCTGTTCGGCGTCGGGCTCGGGGCGAGCCGCGAGAAGTGGCGGTACCTGCCCGAGGCTCACAACGACTTCATCTACGCCATCATCGGTGAGGAGCTCGGTCTCCTCGGCACGCTGCTCGTGCTGTCCCTGTTCGTCGTGCTCGGTGTCGCGATGGCCCGGATCGTGCGCCGGCACACCGACCCGTTCGTCAAGATCACGACGGCGGCCGTGGCCTGCTGGATCGTGGGCCAGGCCTTCGTCAACATCGGCGTGGTGCTCGGGCTGCTGCCCGTGATCGGCGTGCCGCTGCCCCTGGTGTCGGCCGGCGGGTCCGCGCTGGTGACCACGATGGCGGCGCTCGGCATGGTCATCAGCTTCGCACGGTCCGAACCGGGTGCCGCCGAGGCGCTCGCGGCGCGGCCCGGTGTGGTCCGCCGCTCCCTGACGGTGCTGGGCCGCGCGGGGGGCCGGGGCCGGTAGGGTCTGCCCGTGTGAAGACTTCCTCCGTGCGTTCTGTCGTGCTGGCCGGCGGAGGGACCGCCGGCCACGTCAACCCGTTGCTCGCGGTCGCCGACGAGCTGCGCGCCCGCGACCCCGAGACGTCGTTCCGGGTCCTGGGTACCGCCAGCGGTCTCGAGGCGGACCTGGTGCCCGCCGCCGGCTACCCGCTGCACGAGATCCCGCGCGTCCCGCTGCCGCGTCGCCCGAGCCCGGACCTGTTCCGCCTGCCCGTCCGGCTCCGTGCGGCCGTGCGGTCGGCCCAGGACGCGATCACCGAGATCGACGCCCAGGCGGTGGTCGGGTTCGGCGGCTACGTCTCCACGCCGGCCTACCTGGCGGCCCGCCGGCTCGGCGTGCCGGTGGTGATCCACGAGCAGAACGCCCGCCCGGGCCTCGCCAACCGGCTCGGGGCGCGCTGGGCGGCGGCGGTGGGCACCACCTTCGCCGACACGCGGATCGCCGGTGCGACCTGCGTGGGCCTGCCGCTCCGTCCGGCGATCGCGGCGCTGGTCGACGAGCGCCGGGCGGACCCGGCCGGCTCCCGCGCCCGCGGCGCCGCGGCGCTCGGGCTCGACCCCGCCCTGCCGACCCTGCTGGTCACCGGCGGCTCCTCGGGCGCGCTGAACGTCAACCGGGCCGTCACGGGTGCCGCCGCGACGCTGCTCGACGCCGGGGTCCAGGTGCTGCACCTGACGGGACGGGGCAAGGACACCGAGGTGCGGGAGGCCGTGGCGGCGCTGGCCGGCGACCACGACGTGTCGCGCTACCACGTGCGCGAGTACCTCGGTGAGATGCAGCACGCGCTGGCGGCCTGCGACCTCGTCGTCGCGCGCTCCGGGGCGGGCACCGTCTGCGAGCTGGCTGCTCTCGGCCTGCCCGCGGTGTACGTCCCGCTGCCGATCGGCAACGGCGAGCAGCGGCTGAACGCCCGCGACGTGGTCGGTGCCGGGGGCGGGATCGTGATCGACGACGCCGCGTTCACCCCGGAACGGGTCGCGGCCGAGGTGCCCGCCCTGCTCCAGGACCGGGACCGGCTTGTCGCCATGGCCGAGGCCGCGGGATCCGTCGGGGTCCGGGACGCGGCCGCACGGGTCGCGGACATGGTCGCGGACGTCGCTGGGGCAGCCCGATGAGCGCCCCGACGGACGTGGCGGCGCTCGGTCGCGTCCACCTCATCGGCATCGGGGGCGCCGGGGTCTCCGTCGTCGCGCGGCTGCTCGCCGCCCGCGGCGTCCCTGTCCAGGGGTCGGACGCGGCGGAGGGGCCTGCGCTGGCCGCGCTGCGCGCCGACGGGATCCCGGTGTGGGTCGGGCACGACGCCGGGCACGTGGTCGCCCCCGACGGCACGCCGCGGGTGGACACCGTGGTCGTGTCCACCGCCGTCCGGGAGAGCAACCCGGAGCTGGCCGCGGCGCGCGCGGCCGGGTTGCAGGTGCTGCACCGGTCGCAGGCGCTCGCCGTCCTCATGGAGGGCCGGCGGACGGTCGCGGTGGCCGGTGCGCACGGCAAGACCACCACCTCGGCCATGGTCGCCACGGTCCTGGCCGCGGTGGGCGTCGACGCGTCGTTCGCGATCGGCGGCACCGTCCGACGGCGCGACGGGGCGGGGGAGCGGACGGTCCCGGGAGGTCACGCGGGGACGGCCGACGTGCTGGTCGCCGAGGCCGACGAGTCCGACGGCTCGTTCCTCAACTACAGCCCGACGGTGGCCGTGGTGACGAATGTCGAGGCCGACCACCTGGACCACTACGGGTCGCAGGAGGCGTTCGAGCAGGCCTTTGTCGACTTCGCCGCCCGGATCACCCCCGACGGCACGCTCGTGGCGTGCGCCGACGACGCCGGCTCGGCCCGGCTCGCGGCCGCGCACCGGGCGGCGGGCGGCCGGGTCGTCACCTACGGGACCGTCCCGGAGTCCGACGTGCGGGTCCGCGGCGTCGAGGTCGGGGCCGGGACCGCGCGGGCGACGGTCTCCGGCGGACCCCTGGGCGACGCGGAGCGGCTGCTGGCCCTCGACGTCCCGGGCGCGCACAACGTGCTGAACGCCACCGCCGCGGTGGTCACCGCCGTGCTGCTCGGCGCCGGCCCGTCGGCCGCGGTGGCCGCGGCGGGCACCTTCGTGGGCACCGGGCGACGCTTCGAGCCCCGCGGCGAGGCCGGTGGCGTCCGGGTTTTCGACAGCTACGACCACCACCCGACCGAGGTGGAGGCGCTGCTGCGAGCGGCGCGGCCCGTGGCGGGAACGGGACGGGTCCTCGTGCTGTTCCAGCCGCACCTGTACTCCCGCACGCGGATCTTCGCCGACCGGTTCGCCGCCGCGCTGTCCCTGGCCGACGAGGTCGTGGTGACGGGGGTGTACCGGGCGCGTGAGGACGTCGACCCGGAGGTGACCGCGAGGACGATCACGGACCTGGCCGGTCCGACGGTCTCCGGCGGGCGGGTGCGGGCCGTCGAGGACCGGGTCGAGGCGGCGCACGCCGTGGCCCGCCTGGCCCGCCCGGGGGACGTCGTGCTGACCGTCGGGGCGGGCGACGTCACCGAGCTCGGACCCGTCGTCCTCGCCGAGCTGGCGGCGCGCCACGGCGTGGCGGACCTCCCGGGACCGGCGCCGGACGCGACGATGGGGTGATGCGTCCCCCACCTCGTCCCCGCACGCCCGAGCGGCCACGGCCCGCCCCGGCGGCGTCCTCGGCGTCCCCGGCGGGGTCCGGACGTCGTGCGGCCGGTGCGGCACGGTCGGCCGGCAGCGCGCGGTCCGCCGCGTCCCCGGCGCGGCCCCGGCCGGTGGCGTCCGCGCCGGAGCGGGGCCCCCGCCCGGTGCCGGCGCCCGCCGCCCGCGACCCCCGCGTCTCGACCGCGATGGCCGACCGGCTCGCCGAGCGTTCGGCCATGCGCCGCCACCGGTCCTGGCGCACGGCGCTCGTGGTGGTGCTGCTGGTCGGGCTCGTGGGCGGGGCGGGCTGGGTGGTCGGGTGGTCCGACCTGCTCGCGCTCGACGCGGAGGAGGTGACCGTCACGGGGGCGGACGTGCCCGTGGTCGACGGCGAGCGGGTGCACGAGATCGCCCTGGGCGCGGCCGGCACACCGCTGCTGCGTCTCGACACGGCGGGCATGGCGGCCGAGATCCGTTCCCTGCGTGGTGTCAAGGACGTCACGCTCGCCCGGTCGTGGCCGCACGGTCTCGGCGTCGTCGTCGTCGCCCGCGAACCCGTGGCGGCGGTCCCGGACGGCACGGA
This sequence comes from Isoptericola sp. 178, assembly GCF_030586525.1. Classification (NCBI taxonomy): domain Bacteria; kingdom Bacillati; phylum Actinomycetota; class Actinomycetes; order Micrococcales; family Promicromonosporaceae; genus Isoptericola; species Isoptericola sp. 178. The sequence goes on from NZ_JAUQYN010000002.1 coordinate 930,530, forward strand.
CTACGTGCTGCTGGACGACGAGGGTGTGCGGCTGGGCCGCCGTGCCGGCGTGCCCGAGGGGCTCCCGGTGGTGTCCGTGCCGCTGGAGAAGGAGTCCGCCCGGGCGTTGCAGGCGGCGCTGGCGGTCGTCGCCGCGCTCCCGCCCGGGCTGTCCGCGCGGGTGGAGCAGGTCAGCGCCCGCACCCAGGACGACGTGGAGACCGTGCTGCGCGACGGGCTCAGCATCCGCTGGGGCGGGGCGGACCGCCTGCCGCTGAAGGTGGAGGTCGTGCGCACGTTGCGCGCGGTCGGAGGGGACGTCGCCGTCATCGACGTCTCGTCGCCCGAGCTGCCGGTGACCCGGTGACCGCCGTCCGACCCGTCGCGACACGCCGAGGCACGTGCGGCGCGGGCGGGTTCCGGCGAAATACCGTCGTCACAAGCAGCAACCTGACATAACACTCACCTTCAACTATAACCTGAAGGTTTGACCGGTGGGGTCAGGACCCGAACGACCCGAGAGGCAACGACGTGGCAACTCCGCAGAACTACCTGGCAGTGATCAAGGTGGTCGGCATCGGCGGTGGCGGCGTGAACGCCGTGAACCGCATGATCGAGGTCGGCCTCAAGGGTGTCGAGTTCATCGCCATCAACACCGACGCGCAGGCCCTGCTGATGTCGGACGCCGACGTCAAGCTGGACGTCGGTCGCGAGCTGACGCGCGGGCTCGGGGCCGGCGCCGACCCCGAGGTCGGCCGCAAGGCCGCCGAGGACCACGCCGACGAGATCGAGGACGTCCTGCGCGGCGCCGACATGGTCTTCGTCACCGCGGGCGAGGGCGGCGGCACCGGGACCGGGGGCGCCCCGGTCGTGGCGCGCATCGCGCGCTCCCTCGGCGCGCTGACGGTCGGGGTCGTCACCCGCCCGTTCACCTTCGAGGGCCGGCGCCGGTCGGTGCAGGCCGAGCAGGGGATCGAGCAGCTCCGCGAGGAGGTGGACACGCTCATCGTCATCCCGAACGACCGGCTGCTGTCGATGTCGGACCGGAACGTGTCGGCCATCGCCGCCTTCCACTCCGCCGACCAGGTGCTGCACTCGGGCGTGCAGGGGATCACCGACCTCATCACCACCCCGGGGCTGATCAACCTCGACTTCGCGGACGTCAAGTCCGTCATGCAGGGGGCGGGGTCCGCGCTCATGGGGATCGGGTCGGCCCGTGGGGAGGACCGCGCGGTCCAGGCCGCCGAGCTGGCGATCTCCTCGCCGTTGCTGGAGGCCTCCATCGACGGTGCGCACGGCGTGCTGCTGTCGATCCAGGGTGGCAGCGACCTGGGACTGTTCGAGGTGCACGAGGCCGCGCGGCTCGTGCAGGAGGCGGCCCACCCCGAGGCGAACATCATCTTCGGCACGGTCATCGACGACGCGCTCGGCGACGAGGTGCGCGTCACGGTCATCGCGGCCGGGTTCGACGGCGGGCTGCCCAAGGCGCGCGAGGACTCCCGCGCCCTGGGGCAGGTCGCGGGCAGCTCCTCGGCGAGCCGTGCGGGCGGGGACGACGGCGCGGCCGGACGTCAGGGCTCGTCCGCGGCGAGCCCGGGCACCGGCCACGGCGGCTCCCCGGCCACGGCGCCGGTGCCCCTGCCGGCCGCCGAGCCCGCCCACGCGCGCCCGCGGCCGATCCCGGCCGGTCCGGACGACGTCCCCGCCAGCCTGGAGCCGGTGGGCAACGTCCAGCGGCCGACGAGCCTCGGCGTGGTCGAGGAGGGCGCGGGGGAGGGCGTCACGGTCGAGCGTCCGGTGGACGTGCCCCGCATGGTGGACCAGTCCCGGCCCGCCGAGGACCTCGACGTCCCCGACTTCCTCAAGTGACCTCGTCCGTCCCGTGGGCCCAGGAGGCCATGTTGCCCGAGGACTTCGGTGCCGGACTGCTCCGTGTCGACCTCGGCGCCGGAGTCGTCGCCGGCTTCACCACGCGGCACGGGGGCGTGTCGCCGGCGCCGTGGTCGTCGCTCGACCTGTCCGACGGCACCGGTGACGACAGCGCCCGGGTCCAGCGCAACCGTGACCTGCTGGCCGACTGGGTCGGCAGCCCCGTGGCGTTCGCCACGCAGGTGCACGGAGCCGACGTCCTCGAGCTCGGGCCCCACGAGCGCGCCGAGTGGTCCGGCACGCCCCCGACGAGTGCCGGCACGGCGGACGGTCTGGTCACGGCGGAACCGGGGCTCGGTCTCGGGGTGCTCGTCGCCGATTGCGTGCCGGTGCTGCTCGCCGACGCCACCGGGCGGGTCGTCGGTGTCGCCCACGCGGGTCGGCGCGGGCTGGTGGCCGGCGTCGTCGACGAGGTCGTCGACCGGCTGCTGACCCGCGGTGCCGAGACCGGTCGGCTGCGCGCCGCCGTCGGCCCCGCGGTCTGCGGTCGGTGCTACGAGGTGCCCGAGCAGATGCGCGACGAGGTCACGGCCGTCGTGCCCGAGGCGTGGTCCACGACGTCGGCGGGCACGCCCGGGCTCGACCTGCCGGGCGCCGTGGTGACCCGGCTCGTCGCGCGGGGGGTCGCCACCACGCGCGTGGACCGCTGCACGATGACCGACCCGGACCTGTTCTCGCACCGCCGTGCGACGGCCGCCGGGGAGGTCACCGGGCGACAGGCCGGTGTCGTCGTCCTCTCGTGACCTCGGCGTGTCGCGCTCCGCATAGCGTGTCCCGCTGGATACCGTCAAGTACCTGACGTACCGACGAACGGAGCAGAGCGATGGGCGGAGCGCTTCGCAAGACCATGCTGTACCTGGGGCTGGCCGACGACCAGCGCCCCGACGGGGACTACCTCGACGAGTACGACGAGGAGCTGGAGCCGGTGCGTGACGACGACTACCAGGCCGAGGTCACGCCGCTGCACCGTGACGGTGTGCCGGCCGACGCCCTCGTCGGTGCCGACCTGCGCCGCATCACCACGATCCACCCGCGGTCCTACAACGACGCGCGGTTGATCGGTGAGGCGTTCCGCGGGGGGACCCCGGTCATCATGAACCTGTCGGACATGGACGACTCCGACGCCAAGCGGCTGGTCGACTTCTCCGCCGGTCTCATCTTCGGCCTGCGCGGCTCGATCGAGAGGGTGACCAACAAGGTGTTCCTGCTGTCGCCCGAGCACGTGGAGATCACGGGCGAGGAGCAGGTCGCGCCGCGTCCCACCGAGGCGCGCGCGGGCGCGTTCTACAACCAGAGCTGACCCGCGCACGGCCGCTGCCCGAGAACGCCCCTCGGGCCGTGCGTCGTGCGTCGGGTAGGTTGCCCTCGTGAGCGTGATCTTCAGCCTCGTCGGCTTCGTCCTGCTGCTGTTCCTCGTCTGCCTGATCGTCCGGCTGGTGTTCGACTGGGTCCAGTTCTTCGCCCGTGACTGGCGCCCGCGCGGTGTCGTGCTCGTCATCGCGGAAGGTGTGTACACCGTCACAGATCCGCCCCTGCGCGCCCTGCGGCGGATCATCCCGCCCCTCACCCTGGGCAGCGTGCGTCTGGACCTCGCGTTCCTGGTCCTGTTCCTGGCCACGTCGATCCTCATGCAGGTCGCCAACGGGCTGGCCGCCAGCCTGTGACGACCCCTCCCCGTCCGAGGCGCGGTCCGGGGCGGGGACGGCAGACTGTTCGCCGCCTGTGAAGACGTCGTGTGCTCGCCGCGCTCGGAGGGCCGTGGCGGCGGCCGTGGGCTACCGTGGGCACCCACGGACGCTCCGGGTCCGTGCACGAACGCGCTACGGCAACGAGGTGACACGATGGCACTGCTGACGGCAGAGGACATCCTCAACAAGAAGTTCTCGGCGACGAAGTTCCGCGAGGGCTACGACGTCGAAGAGGTCGACGACTTCCTGGACGAGGTCGTCCGGACGCTGACGGCGGTGCAGGAGGAGAACGACGACCTCCGTTCGAAGCTCTCCGCCGCCGAGAGCCGTGTGGGCGAGCTGAGCCGCAACGAGGCCGCCGCGCAGTCGGCCGAGCAGCCCGAGGCCCCGGCGCCGCAGGCCGCCCCGACCCCGGCGCCCGCGCTGGCCGAGGCCGCCGCCGGCAAGCAGGGTGCCGAGCCCGAGTCGGCGACGGGCATGCTGCAGCTCGCCCAGAAGCTGCACGACGACTACGTGCGCTCCGGCCAGGAGGAGGGCGACCGGCTGATCGCGGAGGCGAAGGCCGAGGGGTCGCGCATCGTCCGCGAGGCCGAGGAGACCAGCCACCGCACGCTGTCCCAGCTGGAGCAGGAGCGGTCGCTGCTGGAGCGCAAGATCGACGAGCTGCGCCTGTTCGAGCGGGACTACCGCACCCGCCTCAAGAGCTTCCTGCAGAACCTGCTCGGCGACCTCGATGCCCGCGGTTCGGCGCTCCCCCCGCAGCGGCAGAACGCCGGGGCAGGACGCTCGCAGGACCTCTGACACCGCACCCGGAGCACGCGGCGCACGGACCGGCCCGCACCGGCAGACACGCCCGAAGGGCGCCTGCTGTTGTGCGGGCCGATCCGTGCGCTTACTCTTCGGTGACCTCGAAGAACGGAAGGGCGCCGAATGTCCAAGCTCTCCACCTCCCAGCGGGCGACGATCCGCGAGGAGTTCCCGAACCTGGCGCGTGACGTCAAGGACTTCCCGGTGCGTGACGGCGAGGAGCCGTGGACGCTCCAGGAGGTCTCCGAGCTCGCTCTGCTGCTCCTGGAGGACAAGGAGCGCTACACCGACGAGCTCGCCGCCGCGGACGCCGAGCTGTCCGACCTCCTGCGCAACTCCGGCGACGGCGCCGGTGACGACCAGGCGGACTACGGATCGAGCGCGCTCGAGCGCGAGCAGGAGCTCACCCTGGTGAACAACCTGCGGGACCTGCTCGACCAGACGACCCACGCGCTGGACCGCATCCGCAGCGGGAAGTACGCCACGTGCGAGGTCACGGGCGCGCCCATCGGCAAGGCCCGGTTGCAGGCCTTCCCGCGCGCCACCCTGTCGGTCGAGGCGAAGGCGCGCGAGGAGCGGCGCTGACCGTAGACTCTGCGCGATGTCCACGACGCCCGCCGGGTCCGACCCGGCTCCCGACCTCCCGCACGAGCCCGTGTCACCCGCTCCGCAGGACGCCGCCGGCACCGCCGCGGATCACGACGCGGCCGTGACGGCCGCACGACGTCGTCGGCTCGGGGCCGGGGCCCTGGGTCTGGCCGCCGTGGTGCTGGTCGTGGACCAGCTGACCAAGTGGTGGGCGCTCGCCACGCTCAGCGAGGGCGAACGGGTCCCGCTGCTCGGCGACCTGCTGGGTCTGACCCTCGTCTTCAACCCCGGCGCGGCGCTGTCGTTCATGGCCAACGGCTACACCTGGGTCCTGACGATCGTCGTCGTGGCGGTCGTGGTGGTGATCCTGCGGGCGATGCGCCGCATCGGGTCGGTGGGCTGGGCGGTCGCCCTGGGACTGCTGCTCGGGGGAGCGCTCGGCAACCTGGTCGACCGGCTCCTGCGCCAGCCCGGGTTCGCCCGGGGGGAGGTCGTCGACATGATCGCCTACGCCGACCTGTTCGTCGGGAACGTCGCCGACATCGCCATCGTGGTCGCGGCCGGGATGATCATCCTGCTGACGTTCCGCGGGATCGGGCTGGACGGGTCGCGGCACACCGAGGACGGTGACTGATGGCCCTGCGGACCCTGCCCGTGCCCGACGGGCTGGCCGGCGAGCGCGTGGACGTCGCCCTGGGTCGGATGCTCGGTTTCTCCCGCAGCCAGGCCGCCGATCTCGCCGCCTCGGGCGCCGTGCGCGCCGACGGGCGCACCGTGGGCAAGTCGGACCGGCTGCTGCCCGACACGCTGCTCGAGGTGGATGTCCCGGACGCGCCGGCGGACGCCCCGGAGGTCGTCGCCGAACCCGTCGAGGGCATGACGATCGCCTACGAGGACGACGACGTGGTGGTCGTGGACAAGCCGGTCGGCGTGGCCGCCCACCCGTCGCCCGGCTGGACCGGTCCGACCGTGGTCGGGGCGCTGGCGGCGGCCGGCTACCGCATCGCGACCTCGGGTGCGGCGGAGCGCCAGGGGATCGTGCACCGGCTCGACGTCGGCACCTCGGGGCTGATGGCCGTCGCCAAGTCCGAAGCCGCGTACACGGGCCTCAAACGCGCCTTCAAGGAGCGCACGGTCGACAAGGTCTACCACGCGCTCGCCCAGGGACACCCGGAGCCCACGACGGGCACCATCGACGCGCCGATCGGCCGCCACCCGCACCACGACTACAAGTTCGCCGTCGTCGCTGAGGGCAAACCGTCGGTGACCCACTACGAGGTCCTCGAGATGCTGCCGGCGGCCTCGCTGGTCGAGGTGCACCTGGAGACCGGGCGCACCCACCAGATCCGGGTGCACTTCGCCGCGCTGAGGCACCCGCTCGTCGGGGACCTCACCTACGGGGCCGACCCGGTGCTGGCCTCGCGCACCGGGCTGCAGCGGCAGTGGCTGCACGCGATGCGCCTCGGCTTCACGCACCCCGTGACGGGCAAGGACGTCGTCGTGGAGTCCGAGTACCCGGACGACCTGGCGCACGCCCTGGAGACCCTGCGCGACGCCTACCGGTGAGCCGGTGACCGCTCTCACGGCGGGGCCGGGCGGGGACGTCGGAGGCCGCGCCTAGACTCGGGGCATGCCGGACGCCGCCACCCAGAAGACCGACGACTTCGTCCACCTGCACGTCCACACCGAGTACTCGATGCTCGACGGCGCCGCGCGGATGGACGACCTGTTCTCCGAGGTCGCGCGGCTCGGCCAGAAGGCCATCGCCATCACGGACCACGGCTACCTCTTCGGCGCCTTCGACTTCTGGAGCACCGCGCAGAAGTACGGCGTCAAGCCGATCATCGGCGTCGAGGCGTACGTCACCCCCGGCACCAGCCGCCACGACCGCACGAAGGTCCAGTGGGGCGAGCAGCACCAGAAGCGCGACGACGTCTCCGCCGGCGGCGCCTACACCCACATGACGCTGTGGTCCCGGAACAACACCGGTATGCACAACCTGTTCCGGGCGTCCTCGCTGGCATCCCTCGACGGGCAGATGGGCAAGTGGCCGCGCATGGACCGCGAGCTGCTGGAGACGTACGCCGAGGGGCTGATGGCCACCACCGGCTGCCCGTCGGGCGAGATCCAGACCCGGCTCCGGCTCGGTCAGTGGGACGAGGCGGTCCGCGCGGCGGGGGAGTACCAGGACATCTTCGGCCGCGAGAACTACTTCGTGGAGCTGATGGACCACGGGATCGAGATCGAGTCCCGCACGTCGAAGCAGCTCCTGGAGCTGGCTCGGCACATCGGGGCCCCGCTGGTGGCCACCAACGACCTGCACTACACCCGCCAGGAGGACTCCCACGCCCACGAGGTGCTGCTGGCGGTCAACTCCGGGTCGACCCTGGACGAGCCCACCTACGACCAGGGCGGCAGCCGGTTCGCGTTCAGCGGCGACAACTTCTACGTCAAGTCCGGCGCCGAGATGCGCCGCCTGTTCGCCGAGATGCCCGAGGCGATCGACAACACGCTGCTCATCGCCGAGCGGTGCGAGGTCTCGTTCGACACCGGGGCGAACTACATGCCGAACTTCCCGGTGCCCGCCGGGGAGGACGAGGTCTCCTGGTTCGTCAAGGAGGTCGAGAAGGGCATGCACGTCCGGTACCCGCAAGGGGTCCCGGACGCCGTGCGCGCCCAGGCGAAGTACGAGACCGAGGTGATCGTCCAGATGGGCTTCCCCGGGTACTTCCTCGTGGTGGCCGACTTCATCAACTGGGCCAAGGAGCAGGGCATCCGCGTCGGCCCGGGCCGTGGTTCGGCCGCCGGGTCGATGGTCTCCTACGTCATGGGCATCACCGAGCTGGACCCGCTCGAGCACGGCCTGATCTTCGAGCGGTTCCTCAACCCCGAACGCGTCAGCATGCCCGACGTCGACGTCGACTTCGACGAGCGCCGGCGCTCGGAGGTCATCCGCTACGTCTCGGACAAGTACGGCGACGACCGGGTGGCGATGATCGCCACGTACGGCTCGATCAAGGCCAAGCAGGCTCTCAAGGACGCCTCCCGGGTGCTCGGGTTCCCGTTCGCGATGGGGGAGAAGCTCACCAAGGCGATGCCGCCGCCCGTGATGGGCAAGGACATCCCGCTGTCCGGCATCTTCGACCCGCAGCACGACCGGTACTCCGAGGCCGGGGAGTTCCGTCAGCTGCACGACACGGACCCCGAGGCGCAGCGCGTGGTCGAGACCGCCCGCGGCATCGAGGGGCTCAAGCGCCAGTGGGGTGTGCACGCCGCCGGTGTCATCATGTCCAGCGACCCGCTGATCGACGTCATCCCGATCATGCGGCGCCCGCAGGACGGGGCGGTGATCACGCAGTTCGACTACCCGACCTGCGAGGGTCTCGGCCTGATCAAGATGGACTTCCTGGGCCTGCGCAACCTCACGATCCTCGAGGACGCCCTGGAGATCATCGAGGCCAACGGCAAGGACCCGGTCCAGATCGAGACGATCGCCCTGGACGACAAGGCCTCCTACGAGCTGCTGGCCCGCGGGGAGACCCTCGGCGTGTTCCAGCTCGACGGCGGCCCCATGCGGTCGTTGCTGCGGCAGATGCGTCCGGACAAGTTCGACGACCTCTCGGCCGTCATCGCCCTGTACCGGCCGGGGCCGATGGGCATGAACTCGCACGTCAACTACGCGCTGCGCAAGAACGGCATGCAGAAGATCGAGCCGATCCACCCCGAGCTCGCCGAGCCGTTGTCCGAGGTGCTCGACGAGACCTACGGCCTGATCGTCTACCAGGAGCAGGTGCAGCGCGCCGCCCAGGTGCTCGCCGGGTACTCCCTGGGCCAGGCGGACCTGCTGCGCCGTGCCATGGGCAAGAAGAAGCCCGAGGTGCTGGCCAAGGAGTTCGTGAACTTCGAGGCCGGCTGCAAGGAGCGGGGCTACTCGGACGCCGCCATCCAGGCGGTGTGGGACACGCTGGTGCCGTTCGCCGGGTACGCCTTCAACAAGGCCCACTCGGCCGGCTACGGCCTGGTCGCCTACTGGACCGCCTACCTCAAGGCGAACTACCCGACCGAGTACATGGCGGGGCTCCTGCAGTCCGTGCGGGACGACAAGGACAAGATGGCGCTCTACCTCAACGAGTGCCGTCGCATGCGCATCACGGTGCTGCCGCCGGACGTCAACGACTCGGCCGCGAAGTTCACGGCCGTCGGCGAGGACATCCGGTTCGGGCTGACGGCGGTGCGCAACGTCGGTGCCAACGTCGTGGACGCGATCGTGGCGGCGCGCGAGGAGCACGGCGCGTTCACCTCGTTCACGGACTTCCTGGACAAGGTCCCGGCCGTGGTGTGCAACAAGCGCACCATCGAGTCGTTGATCAAGGCCGGCGCGTTCGACTCGCTGGGCCACCCGCGCCGGGCGCTGCTCGTGGTGCACGAGCAGGCCGTGGACTCGGTGATCTCCGTCAAGCGCAAGGAGGCCGAGGGGCAGTTCGACCTGTTCGCCGACTTCGGCGGGGCCGACGACGAGGTGGTGAGCTTCTCCGTGGACGTCCCGGACCTGCCGGACTGGGACAAGAAGCAGCGCCTGTCCTTCGAGCGGGAGATGCTCGGTCTCTACGTCTCGGACCACCCGCTGTCCGGCCTCGAGCACGTGCTGGCCCGGGCGGCGGACACGTCGATCGCCACGCTCGTCGCCGACGAGCACCGCTCCGACGGGTCGGTGGTGACCGTGGCCGGGCTGCTCACCTCCGTGCAGCGCAAGATCAGCAAGAACGGCAACCCGTGGGCAGCCGTGACCATCGAGGACCTCGACGGCGGCGTCGAGGTGATGTTCTTCGGGGAGACGTACCTCGCCTACTCCACGGTGCTCGCCGAGGACCAGGTCGTGACGATCAGGGGCCGGATCCGGCGCCGTGACGAGCAGATGCAGCTGCAGGCCCAGGAGGTCTCGCTGCCGGACACCTCCGCGGTGGCCGACGCCCCGGTGCACGTGACCGTGCCGCACACCCGCTGCGTCGAACCGGTCATGATCCGCCTGCGGGAGGTGCTGTCCACGCACCCGGGGTCCGCGCCCGTGCACGTGGCCGTCGCCGAGCCCGGGAAGAAGACGCTCGTGCAGGCCGGGGACGGGCTGCGGGTGGAGAAGTCGCCCGCCCTGTTCGGCGACCTCAAGGCGTTGCTCGGACCGAGCTGCCTGTCATGAGCGGCACCTGGGACGACGGCAGCGCCGGCGACCGCTTCCGGTTGGTGCCGGCGGCCTACCTGCTGCTGCGCCGCGAGGGTCAGGTGCTGCTCCAGCTGCGCCGCGGCACCGGCTACATGGACGGCCACTGGGCCGCCGGCGCCGCCGGGCACGTCGAGCCGGGGGAGTCCGCGGTCGCGGCGGCGGTGCGCGAGGCGGCCGAGGAGCTCGGGGTCCGGGTGGCGCCGACGGACCTCGTGCCGCTGACGGTCCAGCACCGGGGCATCCCGGGCGGGCCGGCCCTGGAGCAGCGCGTCGACTTCTACTTCGCGGCCGACCACTGGGACGGCGAGCTGCAGATCCGCGAGCCGGAGCGGACCGCGGACCTGCGGTGGTTCCCGCTGGTCGCGCTGCCCGACCCGGTGGTCCCGCACGAGCTGCCGGTGCTGCGCGGCCTGCACGACGGGGTCCTGCCGGCCGTGCTCACCTTCGGTCTCTGACCGGCCGGGGGCTCGCCGGCCTCAGTGGTGGTGCCCGCGCGGTGCGTCCGGGTCGAACGGCGCAGCGCCGGGACGCGTCCACTGCGGCACCGGCCGCCCCCGGTCCGTCCACCAGGTCCCGGTGGGGTGCTGCGGCCAGCCGTCGGGGGAGTCCTCCCAGGCCTCCTGGCGGCCGTACACCGTCAGGTCGAGCACCTGGAGCTGTGCCATGACGGCCTCGACCCCGCGGTGGGTGGTCTCGTGCGTCAGGTACACGTCCTCGCCGACCCGCAGGTAGCACGAGAGCAGGCCGCGGTCGTCGCTCAGGCCGCCGCGCACCGCCTCGTCCTCGGCCTCCTGCAGCGAGTACCAGGGCACGCGGTACCCCATGAACGCCACGTACGGCGCGACCTCGTCCCAGGGGCCCTCGCACACGACGGCGAAGGAGACTCCCCGGTGGTGGAGGTAGGCGGCGTCCTGGAGGCTCCACACGCTCGCCGTGCACCCGACGCACTGGCCCTCGACGGGGTGCCCGGCGTGCCACATGTGCTGGTAGGTCACGAGCTGGTCCCGCCCCTCGAACAGGTCCAGCAGGGTGACACGGCCGCCGGCGCCCACGAGGACCGTCGCGGGGTCGACCGCCGTCATCGGCTGCCGCCGCCGCGCGGCGGCGAGCGCGTCGCCCTCCTTGGTGTGCGCCTTCTCGCGGGACAGGAGCGTCCGCCGCGCGCGCAGCCAGGTCTCGCGGTCGACGACGGCAGGGCGTCCGGGTCGGGCGGGCGCCGAGGGGTGGACGGACATCGGGGCCTCCTCGGGTGACGTGTGCAGGGTGGGACGACCGGACCCGCCGGAACTCATCGCTGCGCCGCGTAGGCTGGCGCCGATGATCCGACTCAACCCCGAACAGCTCGTCTTCGTCACCGAGCGCCACCTGGCCACGCTGACGACCCTGCGCGCGAACGGCACCCCGCACGTCGTGCCGGTCGGCTTCACCTGGGACGCCGAGCGGGGGATCGCCCGCGTCACGGCACGACGGGGGTCGGTCAAGGCCGCCAACGCGCGACGGCGCGGGCCGGACGGCGAACCGCCCCGGGCCGCGCTGTGCCAGGTCGACGGCGGGCGGTGGCTCACCCTGGAAGGCACGCTGGAGGTGGTCGAGGACCCCGACGCCGTGGCCGAGGCGGTGCGGCGCTACGCGCGTCGCTACCGGCAGGTCGCCTACGACCCGCGGCGGATCGTGCTGGAGCTCACCGTCGACCGGACCATGTCCTCGGCGTACATGGCGTCCTGAGGCGACGGGCCGCGGAGGCGGTCGACCTCAGGTTCAGGTCGAGGTCGAGGGTCACCCTCAGGTCGAGGTCGAGGGTCAGGAGACGACGACGGTCTCGTCACCCTCGGGTCCCGCGACGGTGACCCGCATGCCGCGCGTGAGCTGACGCCCACGTCGGGTCTCGACCTCGCCGTCGACGCTCACGTCGCCGTCGGCCACCAGGTCGCGGGCGTGGGTGCCCGACTCGGCCAGGCCGGCCAGCTTGAGGAACTGGCCCAGGCGGATGACGTCGTCGCGGATCGGTACCTCGATCGGGGTGTCCATGCGCCCATTGTCCGGGACGCCCGGACGTGCTGCGGCACGCCGCACCTAGACTGGTGGGGTGATCCGACGCATCGATCTTCGGGGCCGGTCCCTGTCCCGCCGTGACCTGATCGGGGTGCTGCCGCGCCCCGAGGTCGGCGTGGAGCAGGCGACCGAGGCCGTCGCTCCCGTCCTGGCCGACGTGCGGTCCCGTGGCGCTGCCGCGCTGCGCGACCTGGCCGAGCGTTTCGACGGGGTGCGTCCCGAGCATCTGCGGGTCCCGGCCGCGGCGATGCGCTCCGCGCTGGCCGAGCTCGACCCGGGTGTCCGCGCCGGGCTCGAGGAGTCGATCCGCCGGGTGCGGGCGGTGCACGCCGCCCAGGTCCCCCGGGAGCACACGACCGTGCTGGCCGACGGGGCCGAGGTGCGTCAGCGCTGGATCCCGGTGCAGCGCGTGGGCCTCTACGCGCCGGGCGGGCTGGCCGTCTACCCGTCCTCGGTGATCATGAACGTGGTCGCGGCCCAGGAGGCGGGGGTGCCGGGGCTCGCGGTCGCCTCCCCGCCGCAGCGGGACGCCGGCGGGCTGCCGCACCCGACGATCCTCGCGGCGTGCGCGCTGCTCGGGGTCGACGAGGTCTACGCGGTCGGCGGCGCTCAGGCGGTGGCCATGTTCGCCTACGGCGCGGCGGGGACCGACCCGGTCGACGGGGACGTGCTGTGCGAGCCGGTGGACGTCGTCACCGGCCCGGGCAACGTCTACGTGGCGGCGGCGAAGCGCCTGGTCCGTGGCGTCGTCGGCATCGACTCGGAGGCCGGCCCCACGGAGATCGCCGTCCTGGCGGACGACACGGCCGACGCCGGTCACGTCGCCCTGGACCTCATCAGCCAGGCCGAGCACGACCCGATGGCCGCCTCGGTGCTGGTGACGCCGTCGCCGGAGCTCGCGGGCGCCGTCGAGGCGAAGCTGACCGACCTCGCGGACGCCACGAAGCACACCGAACGAGTGACCACCGCGCTGTCCGGTCCGCAGTCGGCCGTCGTGCTCGTCGACGACCTCGAGCAGGGGCTCGCGGTGGTGGACGCCTACGGTGCCGAGCACCTGGAGATCCAGACGGTCGACGCCGCCGCGTGGGCCGAGCGGGTGCGGTCGGCGGGGGCGATCTTCGTCGGGCCCTACTCGCCGGTCTCCCTCGGCGACTATCTGGCGGGGTCGAACCACGTGCTGCCCACGGGCGGGACGGCGCACTTCGCCAGCGGGCTCGGCGTGCACGCGTTCCTGAAGTCGGTGCAGGTGATCGAGTACGACCGGGACGCCCTGGCGGAGGTGGCCGACCGGATCGTCGCGGTCGCCGACGACGAGGACCTGCCGGCGCACGGCGAGGCGGTCCGCGGGCGCTTCTGAGCGGCCCGGCGCGCATCGCGACCGGTGTCATGGCTCGCGAAATAGTGTGCCAAGCGGTCGACAACACCCCGGCGCCGGGCGTCGGTGGGGCGTGACAGCATGGACGCCATGCCCACCGTCCCGCCCCGCGTCGACCCGCTCGAGATCGGCGGACTGGTGGGGGCCACGACCTTCCGCCGCGCCCAGGGCTACGAGCGCGGCGGCATGGTCGTCTCCTGGAGCTGGGACGACGACGCCCTGGTCCTCGCAGCGCGGGTCGCCGGCAGCGCGGTGCGGCCGTACGGGTGCCGCATCCGGTTCACCGTCGACGCCGACGGCCGGTACGCGGTCGACGAGGCGTCGTGCAGCTGCCCGGTCGCGACGGACTGCAAGCACGTGGCGGCAGCCCTGCTGCACGTGGGCCGGCACGGCGCGGACGGCCCCGGAGGACAGGACGCGCCGGGAGGATGGCGCGGTCGGCTCGCCGCGGTGACGTCGGCCGGACCCGACCCGGCGAGCGCCGGCGCCGTCCTGCCGGTCGGCCTGCGGTTCCGGCTGGACGGGGCCTTCGCCGAGGCACCCCCCGAGCTGTCCGTGCGACCGGTCGCCCCGGCCCGCAACGGCGGGTGGAAGACGGCACCGGAGGCCGGCTGGGAGGCGCTGGCCCGGGGCCTGTACGCCTTCGCCGACGTCCGGGCCACGCCTACCCCCGCGGTGCGGCGCTGGTTCGCCGACCTCGGGGCCGCGCTCAGCGACGGCGTCACCCGCAGCCGCGAGGCCTGGCGACCGCTGGCCACGGCAGGACGAGGGCTCTGGCCGCTGCTGGCCGAGGCCGCCGAGCTGCAGATCCCCCTGGTGGGGCAGGGGAGCCGCGACGAGGTGCTGCTGGGGCGCACGGCCTCCCTGCGGCTGACCGCCCGGTCCGTCGCGGACGGCGTCCGGCTGGACCCCGTGGTGTCGGTCGACGGCGAGGACGTCGTGGGACCCGAGCGTCAGGGTGCCGTCGGCACCAGCGGGCTGTTCACGGTCGAGACCCGCGGCGGCCGCACGCTGCTGCGCCTCGCGCCCACCGGCGCCCGGCTGACCGACGGTGCGCGCGAGCTCGTCGGTGGCGGGTCGCTGGACGTGCCGGCCGCCGACGTCGACGAGCTGGTCGGCGAGCACCTGCCCGCCCTGCGTCGTGCCGTCACCGTCGTCTCCGACGGCAGCGTCGAGCTGCCCGAACCCGCACGGCCGGTGCTCGTGGCCCGCGCCGACTTCGACTCCCCGCAGCGCGCCGTCGTGCGCTGGTCGTGGCGGTACCCGCGCCCGGCCGGTGCGCCTCGCGAGGTGCCGCTGGACGGTGCGGCGCACGACCCCTCCCGTGGACCCGAGGCCGAGGACGAGATCCGGGCCGCTGCCGTCGCGGCCGTGCGCGGACTGGCCGGGTTCGAGCGCTTCGAGATCG
This sequence comes from Isoptericola sp. 178, assembly GCF_030586525.1. NCBI lineage: Bacteria > Bacillati > Actinomycetota > Actinomycetes > Micrococcales > Promicromonosporaceae > Isoptericola > Isoptericola sp. 178. The sequence goes on from NZ_JAUQYN010000002.1 coordinate 945,574, forward strand.
CCCGGCAGCAGACGTACACCGGCCTGGAGGCCCTCGACCTCGCCGGTGAGGTGCTGCCCGCCCTGGCCGGCGCCGGTGTCGTCGTCGAGGCGCCCGACGTCCCCGACTACCAGCACCTGGACGCCCCGCCCCGGGTCGTGGTCGACGGCGCCGCGTCCGGCGACGCGGACTGGCTCGACCTCGGGATCTCCGTCACGGTGGCAGGCCGGGAGGTTCCCTTCACCCGCCTGTTCACGGCGCTGGTCCGCGGGCAGAAGCGTCTGCTGCTCACGGACGGCTCCTGGTTGCGGCTGAACCACGCCTCGTTGCGTCGCCTGCGGAACCTCGTCGACGAGGCCTCCGCCCTCGAGGACGTGCCCGGCCGGCTGCGGGTCAGCCGGTACGACGCCGAGCTGTGGGGGGAGCTGGAGGACCTCGCCGACTCCGTCGACGTGTCCGCGCGGTGGCGGCGGACCGTGGCGGACCTGCGTCTCCTCGCTGCCGGCGACCGGACCGTGGCACCGGTGCCCGCGCCGCCCGGACTGTGCGCCGAGCTGCGGCCGTACCAGCACCGCGCGTACGAGTGGCTGAGCTTCCTGCACGGCCACGGGCTGGGCGGGATCCTCGCCGACGACATGGGCCTCGGCAAGACGCTCGAGGTCCTCGCCTTCGTGGCCGGGGTCCGGGTACGGGCCGAGGACGGCCCGCGTCGACCGTTCGTCGTGGTGGCTCCCGCCTCCGTCGTCGGGAACTGGGTCGACGAGGCCGCACGCTTCACCCCCGACCTGCGCGTCGTGCCCGTCCCGTCGACCACGAAGAAGCTCGGCCGGTCCCTGGCCGACCTCACCGACGGGGCCGACGTCGTCGTGGTCTCCTACGCCGTCTTCCGGCTGGACGTCGCCGCCTTCGAGGGACGCCCGTGGGCCGGGCTGGTCCTGGACGAGGCGCAGTTCGCGAAGAACCCCCGGACGCGGGCCCACCAGACCGCCCGCCGGCTCGACGCCCCCTTCAAGCTCGCCGTCACGGGCACCCCGCTGGAGAACAACCTCACCGAGCTGTGGGCGATGCTCGCGATCGTCGCCCCGGGGCTGTACCCGTCGTCGCACCGGTTCCGCGCCGAGGTGGTGCGACCGGTCGAGGCCGCAGCACGCGACGACGACCCGCAGGTCGTGGCCGCCGGGAACCGTGCGCTCGGGAGGCTGCAGCGTCGGCTGCGCACCCTCATGCTGCGCCGCACCAAGGAGCAGGTCGCCCCCGAGCTGCCCGCCCGGACCGAGCAGGTGCTGCGGGTCCCGCTCACCGCCGACCACCGCAAGATCTACGACACCCACCTGCAACGGGAACGGCAGCGCCTGCTCGGGCTGCTCACCGACTTCGAGGCCAACCGCGCCGCGATCTTCCGGTCGCTGACCACGCTGCGGCGGCTGGCGCTGGACGCCGCCCTCGTCGACGACGCCTACGCCGGGGTGACGTCGGCCAAGCTCGACCTCGTGGTGGACCAGCTCGTCGAGCTCGTCGCCGAGGGTCACCGGGCGCTCGTCTTCTCCCAGTTCCCCTCCTTCCTGCGCCGGGTGGCCGCCCGGTGCGCCCAGGCCGGGCTGGCGACCGTGTCCCTCGACGGCAGCACCCGCGACCGTGCCGGGGTGATCGCCGGGTTCAAGGCCGGCGAGGCACCGGTGTTCCTCATCAGCCTCAAGGCGGGCGGGTTCGGGCTGAACCTCACCGAGGCCGACCACGTCTACCTGCTGGACCCGTGGTGGAACCCGGCCGCCGAGGCCCAGGCGATCGACCGCACCCACCGGATCGGCCAGACCCGGCCGGTGCAGGTCACCCGACTGGTCGCGGCCGACACCATCGAGGAGAAGGTCATGGCGCTCGCGCGGCGCAAGGCCGCGCTGTTCGACGCCGTGGTCGACGACGCCGCCGGGCGGTTCGCCGGGGTCCTGGACGCCGACGACGTCCGGGGCCTGCTGGGGGCGTAGGCCGGCCGGGAACCCTCAGCGCACGCCGAGCACGAACGGGTGCACGGCCGCTGCGCCCGCCTGACGCAGCAGCCGGGCCGCGACGGTGAGCGTCCACCCGGAGTCGGTCCAGTCGTCCACCAGGAGCACGCGGCGACCGGGCAGGCCGGACAACGCCGCCTCGTTGAGCTCCAGCCGCAGCCGTCGGGCCACGCCGGCGAGGCGCATCGCGGAGTTGACGTCGTGCCGTCCGGGCTCCTCGGCGCCCGGCGCCGGGCCGACGGCCCCGATCAGCGGCACGCCCAGATAGGCGGCCAGGCCGTGGGCCAGGTGGTACGTCAGCTGCGGCCGTGTGACGGAGCGCACGGCGACGACGCCCTCCACGACGACCGGGCGCTCCCCGCCCTCCTGGGCGGCGTCGCCGTGCAGGGCGTCCCAGTCGTCCAGCACGCGTGCCGCCGCGCCGCGCAGGGCGACCGGGGTCTCGCCGTCGGGCGTCGTGGGGGCGAACAGGTCGCGGACCGGGTTGGACCAGCCGAGACCGTCGAACCGTGCCACGGCCCGTCCGGGCTCGGCGCGCTCGCCGGGGTCGATCTTGCCCTTGAGGTCCAGCCCGAGGGTGGACAGCCCCGAGGGCCACATCTTGCGCGGCTCGACGCCGACGCCGGGTCGGTCCATCTCCGAGCGCGCCTCGGCGACGGTGTCGTCCGCGGGGGGCGGCGGCAGCGTCACGCCCCCGCAGCGGTCGCAGCGCCCGCAGTTCCACCCGTCGGGCAGCTGCGGGTCGTCCAGCTGCTCCCGCAGGAACCGCATGCGACAGCCCGGGGTCGCGATGAAGTCGAGCATCGCCTGCTGCTCACGGTGGCGGGTCTCCGCCACGCGGGCGTAGCGCTGCGCGTCGTAGACCCACTCGGCGCCGGTCGCGACCCAGCCGCCCTGCACGCGGCGCACGGCGCCGTCGACGTCGAGGACCTTGAGCATCGTCTCCAGGCGTGACCGCTTGAGGTCGACGTGCGTCTCCAGCGCGGCCGTCGAGAGCGGGGCCCCGGCGTCGGACAGTGCGGCGAGGGTGGCGCGGACCTGGTGCTCCGCCGGAAAGGCCTGCGACCCGAACCAGTCCCAGATGGCCTTGTCCTCGTGGCCGGGCAGCAGCACGACCACGGCGTCGTCGACGCCGCGGCCGGCGCGGCCGACCTGCTGGTAGTACGCGATCGGCGAGGACGGTGCGCCCACGTGCACGACGAAGGCCAGGTCGGGCTTGTCGAAGCCCATGCCGAGCGCCGAGGTCGCCACGAGCGCCTTGACCTCGTTGGTCTTGAGGTCCTCCTCGAGCTGGGCGCGCTGGGTCGGGTCGGTGCGTCCTGTGTAGGCCGCGACGGCGAGTCCGGCGGACCGGAGCTGGGCGGCGATCTCCTCCGCCGCCGAGACGGTCAGGCAGTACACGATCCCGGACCCGTCGATCTCCTGCAGCGCCTCGACGAGCCAGGCCACGCGGGTGGGCTGGTCGCCGAGCTCGAGCACCGCCAGGTGCAGTGACTCGCGGTCGAGCCCGCCGCGCAGCACCAGGACGTCGTCGCTGGTGGCGAGCGTGCCGTCGGCGCTCGCGACCCCCTCGCCGTGGACGGCCATCTGCTCGGCGACGTCCCGGGTGACCCGTTCGTTCGCGGTGGCCGTGGTCGCGAGCACCGGGATGCCCGGCGGCAGGTCGGCGAGCAGCGTGCGGATGCGCCGGTAGTCCGGACGGAAGTCGTGGCCCCAGTCGGAGATGCAGTGGGCCTCGTCCACGACGACCAGGCCGGCGTCCGCCGCGAGCCGCGGCAGCACCTCGTCGCGGAAGGCCGGGTTGTTCAGCCGCTCCGGCGAGCACAGCAGCACGTCCACCTCGCCGGCGGCGATCTGGGCGTGGATCGCGTCCCACTCGGTGACGTTCGAGGAGTTGATCGTCACGGCGTGGATGCCGGCCCGGTCGGCCGCCGCGATCTGGTCGCGCATGAGCGCCAGCAGCGGGGAGACGATGACCGTCGGCCCGGCGCCGCGTGCCCGCAGCAGCTGCGTGGCGACGAAGTACACGGCGGACTTGCCCCAGCCGGTGCGCTGCACCACCAGCGCCCGGCGATGGAACGCGACGAGGGCCTCGATCGCGGTCCACTGGTCCTCGCGCAGCACGGCGTCGTCGCGGCCGACCAGGGCCCGCAGCGCGGCGGCGGCCTCGTCGCGCAGGGTGCTCGAGCCGTCGGCGCCGCCGGCGGTGTCCATCAGGCCGCGCAGCATCGCCAGCTTGGCCCGCCGCGTCGCCTCGGCGCGGTCAGCGCCCGCGGACGACCCAGGGGCCGCACCGGGTGCGGGAGCGGCCGCGGGACGGGCCAGGTGGGCGTCCGCCGGCGGCCCGCTCTCGTCGTCCGGCGGCGGGGCGTCGTCGTCCGGCGGCACGTCGGCGTCCGTCCAGACGGGCTCGAGGTCGGCGTACGGGTCGTCGGCGGAGGTCACCCTGCGATCGTAGGGGGCGACGGCGACAGCACGGGTGCCGGTCCACAGCCTCAGCGGCGCTGCTCGCGCAGCAGCGCGACCGTGGAGGCGACCACGGCGAGGACCTCGGCGACCGCGGCGATGGTCTCGTCCCGGCCGAACATCAGCGGTCCGGACACGTCGAAGAACCCGACCGTGCCGGAGGCCACGAACGCCAGCAGGGTGGTCGCGCCGAACACGATGCCGCCGACCAGCGGGAGCCAGTGCCGCCAGACGACGAGCAGCACCGCCAGCACGGCCCCGCCGGCGGCGTTGAGGAGGAACAGCGGCCCGACCACGTCCAGGTCCTGGTACCCCTGGTTCCACAGCAGGAGGTGCACGACCGCCGAGGCGGCCACGCCGACGGCGGCCGCCGAGCGCCAGAACCAGGCGACGTGCGTGCCGGACACGCCGTGCTTCGCTGGCACCGGCCCGCTGGGTGCGTCCATGATGGTCATGCTGCCACCGGAACGTGAGATCCGTCACCCCTGACACCCGAGGAGTCGCCATGACGCCGTCCACCCCGCCCTGCTGCTCGCGCCGCCAGCTCCTGCGCGGTGCCGGTGCCGCCGCCGGCGTCGCGGTCGCCGGCGGGGTGCTCGTGGCCTGCAGCGAGGGCACCGACCCCGGCGCGTCCGCGGACGACGCCGCCTCGTCCGGCGCGGGCGAGGCGGTCGTCGCGCTCGCCGACGTCCCGGTGGGCGGCGCCGTGAGCGCCGAGGTCGGGGGAGTGCCGGTCCTGGTGACCCAGCCCGCGGAGGGCGAGGTGCACGTCTTCAGCGCGGTGTGCACGCACCAGGGGTGCACCGTCACCCCGGGCGACGGTGTGCTCGAGTGCCCCTGCCACCGGTCCGTCTTCGCCCTCGACGACGCCGCGGTGCAGTCCGGCCCGGCTCCCGAGCCGCTGGCCGAGATCGCGGTCGAGGTGTCCGGGGGCGACGTCGTGGTCGTCTGACAGTTCGTAGACTGGGGCGGTGACCACCCCCGACGCGCCGGCCCTGCCGCTGCGCCCCGAGCTCGCCGACCAGGTGCCGTACGGCGCCCCGCAGCTCGACGTCCCCGTGCTGCTGAACGTCAACGAGAACCCGTACCCGCCCTCCGAGGAGGTCGTGGCCGGCATCGCCGCCGGCGTCGCCGACGCCGCGCGCTCGCTGAACCGCTACCCCGACCGCGACTTCCCGGCGCTGCGCCAGGACCTGGCGGACTACCTCGCCGTGGAGTCCGGCGTCCGGGTCGCACCCGAGCAGGTGTGGGCGGCCAACGGGTCGAACGAGGTCATGCTGCACCTGCTGCAGGCGTTCGGCGGCCCGGGTCGCACGGCGCTGTCCTTCGCCCCGACCTACTCCATGTACCCGGAGTACGCGCGGGACACGCACACCCGGTGGGTGACCGGTCGCCGGGCCGAGGACTTCACGATCGACGCGACCACGGCCGTGGCCACGATCGAGGCCGAGCAGCCCTCCGTGATCCTGCTGGCGAGCCCCAACAACCCGACCGGGACCGCGCTGCCGCGCGCCACCCTCGAGGTGGTCCTGGAGGCCGCGGCACGGATCCCCGCCGTGGTCGTCGTCGACGAGGCCTACGCCGAGTTCCGACGTGCCGGGACGCCGTCCGCGCTGGAGCTGGTGGACACCTACCCGCACCTGGCGGTGACGCGCACCATGTCCAAGGCCTTCGCGGCGGCCGGTCTGCGCCTCGGCTACCTCGCCGCGTCGGCACCGCTCGTCGACGCCCTGCGGGTGGTCCGTCTGCCGTACCACCTGTCGGCCGTGACCCAGGCCGCCGCCCGGGCCGCGCTGTCCTACCGCGACCTCCTGCTGGCTCAGGTGGCGGACCTGCGTGCGCAGCGGGACGCGCTCGTGGCATGGTTGCGTCGGCAGCACAGCGCCGGTCGTCCGGTGCAGGTGGCCGAGAGCGACGCCAACTTCGTGCTCTTCGGGACCTTCGCCGACCGGCACGCGGTCTGGCAGGGGCTGCTGGACCGCGGTGTGCTGATCCGCGAGACCGGGCCGGACGGCTGGCTGCGGGTCTCGGTCGGCACCCGGGAGGAGACCCAGGCGTTCCAGGACGCGCTGACCGACGTGATCGCCGAACAGGAGCAGGGATGACAGGCCGCACCGCGCGCATCGAGCGCGCCACGAGCGAGTCGACCGTCGTCGTCGAGCTGGACCTCGACGGGGCCGGGCGCACCGACATCTCCACGACGGTGCCGTTCTACGACCACATGCTCACCGCGCTGGGCAAGCACTCGCTGATCGACCTGACGGTGCGCGCCACCGGCGACACCGACATCGACGCGCACCACACCGTGGAGGACACCGCGATCGTCCTCGGCGAGGCGCTCAAGCAGGCCCTCGGCGACAAGAAGGGCATCGCGCGCTTCGGCGACGCCCTCGTCCCCCTCGACGAGGCCCTCGCCCAGGCCGTGGTGGACGTCTCCGGCCGTCCGTACCTCGTGCACTCCGGGGAGCCGGCCGGGCAGGAGTACCACCTGATCGGCGGGCACTTCACGGGATCCCTGACCCGGCACGTGCTCGAGTCGATCGCCCACCACGCGGACATCTGCCTCCACGTGCGTGTCCTGGCCGGTCGGGACCCGCACCACATCGTCGAGGCCCAGTTCAAGGCCCTGGCCCGTGCGCTGCGGGCCGCCGTCGCGCTCGACCCACGGGTCGAGGGCATCCCGTCGACCAAGGGAGCGCTGTAGGTGCCCAACTTCCCCGAATCCGACCGGCCCGGCCCGTCCGGGTCGTCCGAGCCCGAGCTGCCGGAGGGCCTGGAGATCCCGGACGACCTGTCGGCTCTGACCGGTTCCGACGAGCCCGAGATCGCGGTGCTCATCACCCAGGTCGCCGACGCCGAGGCGCTCGCGGCGGCCTGTGTGCTGGCCCAGATCGAGGTCGACGCCGTGCCGACGCCGGTCGGCGCGCTGGCGGTCCTGCGCGACCGCTCCGGCGAGGCCCCGCGCGCCGCGGCGGCCCGCATCTCGCAGGTCGTCAAGGGGGTGCCCCTCGTGCTGGTGACGCGGGACGGCGAGCAGCTCACCTGCCGCCGCTACACCGACGGCGCCGACGACGGCGAGCTGCCGCCCGGGCTGGTTCTCGGCGGCGCGCCCGAGGCGCTGGAGGACCTGCTCACCGGCCACCTCTCGCTCGACGAGCTGCCCGGCGTGGTGTCCTCGGACGGGATCGGCCGGCTCAAGGCCGTCCGGATGCTCTCGGCCGTGTCCCGCAAGGCCCGGAAGAAGAAGTGATGGGCGCCTCCGAGACCCCCGAGCTGCTGCCCGAGGGAGGTGCCTCCGCCGAGCTCAACGCACGGCCCGCCCCCGCCGCCCGGTCGTCGCACCGTCCGGGCGTCGTGGTCCTCGACTACGGGTTCGGCAACGTGCGCTCCGCGGTCCGTGCCCTCGAGCGTGTCGGCGCGGAGGTCGAGCTGACCGCCGACCGGCACGTGGCCGGGGAGGCCGACGGGCTGGTGGTCCCGGGCGTGGGCGCCTTCGCGGCGTGCATGGCGGGCCTGCGCGAGGTGCGCGGCGACCAGGTCGTCGACCGACGCCTCGCCGGCGGGCGCCCCGTGCTGGGCATCTGCGTGGGCATGCAGGTCATGTTCGACGCGGGTGTCGAGCACGGTGTGCGCACGGAGGGCCTGGGGGAGTGGCGTGGCGTCGTCGAGCGTCTGGACGCGCCGGTCGTGCCCCACATGGGGTGGTCCCGCGTGGAGGCCGCGAACGGCTCGACGCTGTTCCGCGGCGTCGAGGACGAACGCTTCTACTTCGTCCACTCCTACGCGGCGCAGTCGTTCACCCAGGGTCACGACGACGACGCCGACCCGCGCTTCACCCCGCCGCTCGTCACGTGGTCGTCGCACGGACCGGCGGACTCGCCGGCGCGGTTCGTCGCGGCCGTCGAGGACGGCCCGCTGTCCGCCACGCAGTTCCACCCCGAGAAGTCCGGCGACGCCGGCGCCACCCTGCTCGAGAACTGGGTGCGCTCGCTCTGACCGTCCTCTCCCACCACGACTGGAGAACTCCCGCATGACCGAACGACTGGTGCTGCTGCCCGCCGTCGACGTCGCGGACGGCCAGGCCGTCCGTCTCGTCCAGGGCGAGGCCGGCTCGGAGACCTCGTACGGCGACCCGCTGTCCGCCGCCCTCGACTGGCAGGAGGGCGGTGCCGAGTGGATCCACCTGGTCGACCTCGACGCCGCCTTCGGCCGCGGCTCGAACGCCGACCTGCTGGCCCGCGTGGTCCAGGAGGTCGACGTGCAGGTCGAGCTGTCCGGCGGCATCCGCGACGACGCCTCCCTCGAACGCGCCCTGGCCACCGGCGCCCGGCGCGTCAACATCGGCACCGCCGCGCTGGAGGACCCGGCCTGGACCGCCCGCGTCATCGCCGAGCACGGCGACGCCGTGGCCGTCGGCCTGGACGTGCGGGGCACGACCCTGGCGGCCCGCGGCTGGACCCGTGACGGCGGTGACCTGTGGGAGGTGCTCGAGCGGCTCGACGCGGCCGGCTGCGCCCGCTACGTCGTCACCGACGTCACCAAGGACGGGACGCTGCGCGGCCCCAACGTGGACCTGCTGCGGGAGGTCGCCGCGCGCACCCCGGCCAAGGTCGTCGCCTCGGGCGGGATCTCCTCCCTGGACGACCTCGCCGCGCTGCGGACCCTCACCGGTGACGGTGTCGAGGGTGCGGTCGTCGGCAAGGCGCTGTACGCGGGGGCGTTCACGCTGCCCGAGGCGCTCGACGTGGCGGGCCGGCCATGAGGTCGATCCAGCCCACGAGCCAGTTCGCCGGCGACGACGGGTCCGCGGACGCCGAGCTGGTGCGTCGCCTCGAGGGGTGGCGCGCCGGGACGACGCCGCTGCGCGACGTCGTCGCCCGGCTCGCCGAGACGCGTGTGCTCGTCCCGGTCCTCGCGGAGGTCGAGTCGCAGGGCACCGTCGAGCACGACGGCGCCGAGCTCGCGGTCGACAAGGAGGCCTCGGCGGGCGTCGTCGCCCTCGAGTCGCCCGACGGTCGCCGCGCCCTGCCGATCTTCTCCTCCGTGGCGGCCATGCAGGCCTGGCGGGCCGATGCGCGGCCGGTGCCCGCCGAGGCGGCCCGCGCCGCCCTGTCGGCCGTGGACGAGAAGTGGTCGCTGCTGGTCCTGGACCCTGCCGGACCGGTCACCGCCCTGGTGCCCCGGCCCGCCGTCTGGGCGCTCGCCCAGGGTGTGGAGTGGCGCCCGGCGCTGGTCCCCACGGACGACGGTCTGGAGGTCGACGCCGAGGTGGCCCGGGCCATCGCGGACGCCGCCGCCCCCGTGCAGCACGTCGTGCGCGCGACGGCGCTGCCCGGCCGGTCGGCGGAGGTGGCGGTGCGCCTGGAGCTGAACCCCGGGCTCGACCGCGCGGGCCTCGACGCGGTGCTCGGCCAGGTCAACGCGCGGCTCGCCGCCGCCACGGTGGTGGCCGAGCGCGTGGACTCCCTCGAGCTGCGCATCGCCGCCGCTCGCTGAGGCCGTCAGCAGGCCGGCAGCGGCGTGAACGCGCTGGTGTCCTCCAGCAGCTCGCGCAGCGTCGACTGCGGGACGACCAGGGAGCGTCCGTCGGTCGTCTTGGCGTAGACCACGCCGATGACGCGCCCGGCCTCGTCCAGGGCGGCGGACCCGGAGGAGCCAGGTTCCACGGGAGCGTCCGTCACGAGCACCTCGCCGAGGTTCTCGTTGAGCGGGTCGGTCGTGGTGCCGATGACCTCGCCCGCGGTGACGGTCAGCGCGCCACCGGACGGGTACCCGACCACGCTGACCGACGCCCCGGGCTCCGGGTCGGCCTCGGCCAGCTCGGGGGCGGACGGCAGCTCGTCCTCGGTGCGCACGACCGCGAGGTCGGCGAGGGCGGCCGTGCTCGCCGCCGACACGTCGATGTCGCGTCCGTCGTAGGTGTTGACCTGCAGCGACTCCGAGTCCGCCACGACGTGACGGTTGGTGATCAGCGTGGTGGCGTCCAGCGCGAACCCGGAACCGGTCGACAGTCCCTGGCAGCCGACGTTGCGGATCCGCACGGCCATCCGCTGGACCGCGTCGAAGCCGTCGGGGGAGAGGCGGGCCGACTCCTCGGGGTCCAGCGACGGGACCGCCACGGTCGGGACCAGGTCGGCCGGGACCGGCGGCGGCATGTCGGGCAGCGTGCCGCAGGACGCCGCGAGCGCCACCGCCGCCGCCACGACGCCCGTGCGCAGCGGTGCCCTCACCGCGAGAGCTCCTGCTGCAGCTGGTCGTTGGCCTCGGTGGCCTCGTCGCACAGCGCCTGGACGTCCTCGCCGAACCGCTCGAGGTCGGCCGGGTCGTAGGCCTCCCGGTTCTCCAGGTACCCGATCAGCTGGAACTGCGCCTGGGTGCACTGCCCGAGCGCGGTGGCCACGACGCCCGCCGCCTCGCTGACGCGGCGCTGGTAGTCCAGGTACTGCTGGCTGGCGACGTTCTCGTCGCCGAGCTGGGCCTTCTCGTCGGCGAGCGCGGTGATCCGCTCCGTGGCGGTGTCGAGCTGCTCGCGTGCGGCGACGAGCTCGGCGGTGACCCCGTCCAGCTCCACCTGCAGCGCCGCGACCTCCTCCGCGTACCGCTGCGCCTCGCCCTCCCACTCGGCCGCGTGGTCCTCCCACGCGTCCGTGGTCTGCCACAGGTACCCGGCGGTGGCGACGGCCACGACGAGGGCCACGGCGAGCACGATCGTGGCGACCCGCCAGCCCCGTCCTCTCCGGGGCGTCCCGCGCCCGGGCGCGGGTTCGGTGCGGTGCACCGGCCCCGCGGCCTCCCAGGACGGCGTCGGCGACGTCATGTCAGACGACGGAACCTGTGTAGGACTCCCCGGGACCCTCGCCGGGGGCGTCCGGGACGACGGACGCCTCGCGGAACGCCAGCTGCAGGGACCGCAGCCCGTCCCGCAGAGACCGTGCGTGCTGGTTGCCGATGTCCGGCGCGCTGGCGGTGACGAGCGCGGCCAGCGCCGTGATGAGCTTGCGGGCCTCGTCGAGGTCGAGGTGCTCGGAGGCGTCGTCCTCGGCGGCGAGGCCGCACTTGACCGCGGCGGCGCTCATCAGGTGGACCGCTGAGGTGGTGATGACCTCGACGGCGGCCACGTCGGCGATGTCGCGCGTGGCCCCGGTCGCGTCGAGGGGGTCGGTGCTGGCGTTCATGGGGTACATCTTGGCACCTTCCGGCGCCCGCACGACCGAGGCCGGACCCGCGTCGGCGGGTCCGGCCTCGGGACGTCAGGTCACACCGGTCAGGCGGCGACCTCGGAGCGCAGCTTGGCGCCGAGCTCGGCGTCCACGTTCGTCCAGTACTGGAAGAAGCGCTCGCGGATCTCGTCGACCGTGATCGCCTTGCCCTGGCCCGTCAGGGTCTCCAGGAAGCGCGCCTTGGCGGCGTCGTCGAAGACCTCCCGGTAGAGGGTGCCGGCCTGCCCGAAGTCGTCGTCCTCGGCGTGCAGGGTGTAGGCGGAGCGCATCAGCTCGCCGTCGGTCTCCCAGCTGCCCTCGGCGGTGCGCGTCGGGTCCGCGGCCGGGCCGCCGAAGGAGTTCGGCGTGTAGACCGGGTGCTCCGGGCCGTTGAAGTGGTACTGCATCGGGCCCTGGTGCATGTAGGTGTGCACCTCGGAGGCGTGCGGCTGGTTCACCGGGAGCTGGTTGAAGTTGGCGCCGATGCGGTGGCGGTGCGCGTCGTTGTAGGAGAACACGCGGGCCATGAGCATCTTGTCGGGGGAGATGTCCGTCCCCGGCACCTGGTTGCCCGGCGAGAACGCGGCCTGCTCGATCTCCGCGAAGAAGTTGCGCGGGTTGCGGTTCAGGGTGAAGGTCCCGACCTTGATCAGCGGGTAGTCGGCGTGCGGCCAGACCTTCGTCATGTCGAACGGGTTGAACCGGTAGGTCTTGGCGTCCTCGTACGGCATGACCTGGACCTTGACGTCCCAGGAGGGGTGCTCGCCGCGCTCGATCGCCTCGTACAGGTCGCGGCGGTAGTAGTCCGCGTCCTCGCCGGCGATGCGCTCGGCGTCCTCGTTGCTCAGGTGCTCGACGCCCTGGTGCGAGATGAAGTGGTACTGCACCCAGAACCGCTCGCCCTCGGCGTTGATCCACTGGTAGGTGTGCGAGCCGTAGCCGTTGAGGTGGCGCCACGACCGCGACAGCCCGCGGTCGCCCATGAGGTAGGTCACCTGGTGGGCGGACTCGGGCGACAGCGTCCAGAAGTCCCACTGCATGTCGGCGTCGCGCAGGCCGGAGGCGCCGAGGCGCTTCTGGGAGTGGATGAAGTCCGGGAACTTCATCGCGTCGCGCAGGAAGAACACGGGGGTGTTGTTGCCGACGACGTCGAGGTTGCCCTCGGTGGTGTAGAAGCGCAGCGCGAAACCGCGCACGTCGCGCCAGGTGTCGGGGGAACCCTGCTCGCCCGCCACGGAGGAGAACCGCAGCAGGGTCTCGGACGTGGCACCGGGCTGGAACACGGCGGCCGCGGTGTACCGCGAGACGTCCTCGGTGACCTCGAACTCACCGAACGCGCCACCGCCCTTGGCGTGCGGGTTGCGCTCGGGGACGCGCTCGCGGTTGAACGAGGCGAGCTTCTCGACCAGGTACCGGTCGTGCAGCACGGTCGGGCCGTCGGCACCGACCGTGAGGGAGTACTGGTCGCTCGCGACCGGGCTGCCGGTCTGCGTCGTCGTGGGGGTCGTCATGGAGTGACGTCCTTTCTCAGGGGGTTGTGTCAGCCGCGGCACGGGGGGCACAGCCCCCAGAAGGTCACCTCGGCGAGGTCGACCGTGAAGCCGTGGTCGTCGCTCGGCAGGAGGCAGGGCGCGTGCCCCACCGTGCAGTCGACGTCCGCGACCGCTCCGCACGCGCGGCAGACGATGTGGTGGTGGTTGTCGCCGACCCGGCGCTCGTAGCGGGCGGGGTGGCCGGCGGGTTCCATCCTGCGGAGCAGGTCGGCGTCGGCCAGGGCGTGCAGCGAGTCGTACACCGCCTGGACCGAGACCGTGCCCAGCTCGGCCCGCACGGCCCGCACCACGGTGTCGGCCGTCGAGTGCTGGTGCTCACCGAGCGCACGCAGGACGGCGAGCCGTACTCCCGTCACGCGCAGACCGGCGTCGCGCAGCAGCTGGCGCTCCGCCGGGTCGTCGATCGGTGTCCTGGTCATGCCGTCACCCTAGATCGTTCCCTGGAATCGTTCCAGTCTTGGGGTCGTGTCGTGGTGACGGAGGCGACACGGGTTCCCGTGGCCGCCCTACGGCGCCTCCGTGCTACAGTGTGTGGTCGACCGACCCGGCTGCCCAGTGGCCGGGTGCAGCAAGTGGAGATCATCCCACCCGCGCACCGACAGGCAGATGCCGACAGGGGCCGGGTCCGGTCGGACGACTCGCGTCGTCCCACCAGGTCGTCCGTCGGTGCGGGGCACCGGAGGACGACGGTATCGATGGCCTCCGCCTGCTGACTCAGGACGGGGGCCTTTCTCGTTCCTGACGGTCGTCACATCGAGCACTAGGAGCATCACCATCAGCGAGCCTCGCATCAACGACCGGATCCGCGTCCCCGAGGTCCGGCTCATCGGCCCGGGCGGGGAACAGGTCGGCGTGGTCGCCACGGGAGTCGCCCTGAAGCTTGCCCAGGACGCTGACCTCGACCTCGTCGAGGTCGCCCCGGCAGCCCGTCCGCCCGTCGCCAAGCTCATGGACTACGGCAAGTACAAGTACGAGTCGGACATGAAGGCGCGTGAGGCGCGGCGCAAGCAGGCGAACACCCTCCTGAAGGAGATCCGGTTCCGTCTCAAGATCGACCCGCACGACTACGCCACCAAGAAGGGCCACGTCGAGCGGTTCCTCGCGGCCGGCGACAAGGTCAAGGTCATGATCATGTTCCGTGGTCGTGAGCAGTCCCGCCCCGAGGCCGGTGTGCGTCTGCTCGAGCGGCTCGCGGACGACGTGGCGGACCTCGGCTTCGTCGAGTCCATGCCGAAGCAGGACGGCCGCAACATGACCATGGTCCTCGGGCCGGTGAAGAAGAAGTCCGAGGCCAAGAGCGAGCAGCGCAAGCGGTCCGCCGAGGTCAACGCCCAGCGCAAGACCAAGTCCGAGGTCAAGGCCGAGGCGCGCCGCGCCGCGGACGACCAGGTCGAGCCGGAGCCGGCCGAGGAGCCGGTGGAGGCGCCGGTCGAGGAGCAGGCAGCGCCCGAGCCCAGCGCCGCGGCGGGGCCGAAGCCGGGGCCGAAGCCCGGTCCTCGGGAGCGCTGAGCACCGCACGAACCATCTGACACCGGGTCGGCCCCCACCGGCCACGGTCAGCACCACGTCCCCGCCCCCGGGCGGGTGACCGACACGAGGAGAGACGGCAGTCATGCCGAAGAACAAGACGCACTCCGGTGCCAAGAAGCGCTTCCGGACGACCGGCAAGGGCAAGCTCATGCGTGAGCAGACGAACGCCCGGCACTACCTCGAGCACAAGTCGAGCCGCCGTACGCGTCGGCTCGCCGTGGACCAGGACGTCGCCCCGGCCGACGTCAAGCGAATCAAGAAGATGCTCGGTAAGTGATCTCTCCGGCGGCTCGCGCCGCCGGGAGCACTTGTCGACCCGAACTGCAAGGAGCATCACGTGGCACGCGTGAAGCGGGCGGTCAACGCCCACAAGAAGCGTCGTACGACCCTCGAGCGCGCCAGCGGTTACCGCGGCCAGCGTTCCCGTCTGTACCGCAAGGCCAAGGAGCAGGTCACCCACTCCTTCGTCTACTCGTACCGTGACCGGAAGGCCAAGAAGGGCGACTTCCGCAAGCTGTGGATCCAGCGCATCAACGCTGCGGCCCGCCAGCAGGGTCTGACCTACAACCGTTTCGTCCAGGGCCTCAAGGCCGCGGGCGTCGAGGTCGACCGTCGCATGCTCGCCGAGCTCGCGGTCAACGACACCGCCGCGTTCAACGCGCTGGTCAAGGTCGCCAAGGACGCCCTGCCCCAGGACGTCAACGCGCCGAAGGCCGCCTGAGCTCCGGCTCGGTCTTCCAGGACGCCCGGACAGCCCTCCTGCCGATGCCCCGCATCCCGGACGTGACCCTCGCCAACCCGCGAGCAGGTCGCGTCAAGCAGGTCAGGGCGCTGTCCGGGCGTTCTGCACGTGCGAAGCACGGACAGTTCCTCGTGGAGGGACCCCAGGGCGTCCGCGAGGCCGTGCGGCACGCGTCCGCCCGGGTGCGCGACGTCTACCTCACGGCCTCCGCGGCGCGACGGCACCCCGAGATCCTGGACACGGCGCTGGACGCCGGGCTGTACGTGCACCTGGGTACGCCCGAGGTGCTGGACGCCATGAGCCCCGACGCGCAGGGCGTCCTCGCCGTCGTGCGCACCGACGAGCCCGAGCTGGGCGAGGCCCTGGAGCGGCGCAGGTCGCCGGACCGTCCGCTGCTCGTGGCCGTGCTGGCCTCCGTCCGCGACCCCGGCAACGCCGGCGCCGTGATCCGTGCCGCCGACGCGGCGGGGGCGGACCTGGTGGTGCTGGCCGGTGAGAGCGTCGACGTCCACAACCCGAAGGTCGTCCGCTCGACGGCGGGCTCGCTCTTCCACCTCCCGGTCGTGACGGGGGTGCCGCTGTCCGACGTGGTCGAGGGCGTCCGGGCCGCCGGGTGCGCCGTGCTGGCCGCCGACGGCACCGGCGACCACGACCTGGACGATCTGCTCGACGTCGCCGGCGCGAGCCCCGAGGGTGTGCCCGACCTGGCCGCCTCCGCCGCCTGGGTGTTCGGCAACGAGGCCTGGGGCCTGCCGAGCGAGGACCGGGCGCTGGCCGACGCCGTCGTCCGTGTCCCGATCCGTGGCCGAGCCGAGTCGCTGAACCTCGCCACGGCCGCCACGGTCTGCCTCTACGCCTCCGGACGCGCGCAGCGCTGAGACCTTGGCGCACCCGTCCGGACATGACCGAAGGCCCCGCGTGGGACGAACACGCGGGGCCCTCGGCCGGTCGATGGGCCCGAGATCAGGCCGGGCAGGCGGCGTCGATGGCGCCGTCGACGTCCGCGCCGGGCAGCAGCACGTCCGCGTAGGCCTTCAGCACCACGTTCGCGGTACCGGGGTCGGTGCGGTGGATCTTCAGCACCGTGCTGAAGGGCAGGTAGTCGCCGCTCCCGATCGGCCACTCGAGCCCGTTCGCGGCCACGCTGCTCAGGACGCCGGTGTCCTGGAGCACGCCGATACCGAACTGCTGGCACTCGATGCCGGTGGGCTTGCCGCCCTCACCCGCACCTACCGGGGCGTGGGCGGAGGCCGAGCCGGCGGCTCCCACCGTGGCCAGGGCGGCGAGGGCCGCGGACACGCCGGCGATCGCGATGCGCTTCATGGGTCTTTCCTCTCCTTCGGGGCCATGACACCCGTGTGTTCGTCGGGGACCCCTCGGTCGGATGCAGACGGATCGAAGTTTTTTCGACGGATCACGCAGACCCCCCCGCCGACGCCCGGCCGTACGATCGGCGCGTGCGACTCTTCACGGCCGTCTACCCGCCCCGCGAGGCGCTCGAGCACCTCGACCTGGCGCTCGGCGGGGTCGGCGGCGGGTCGCCCACGGCGCCGGCCGGCGGCCCGCGGTGGGTGCCCCGGGAGCAGCGGCACGTGACGCTCGCCTTCCACGGAGGGGTCCCCGACGGGGCGGTCGAGGACTACGTCGCCGAGCTGGCCGCCGTGCTGGAGGGGACGGCGGCCTTCGAGCTCGTGCTGGTGGGCAGCGGGACGTTCGGCGGCCGCACGCTCTGGGTCGGTGTCGGCGGTGACGTGGACCGGCTGCGGTCGTTGTCGCGCGACGTCTCCGCCGCGGCCGCCGAGGCCGGGATCCACGGGGCGGACCGCGCCGGCGGGAGACCGCACCTGACGGTGGCCCGGTCCTCCGGCGCGCGGGTGGGCGGCGACCGGTCCGGCGGGCGCCGCGGCCGGCGTGGTGCGGAGTCGGCCGAGCCGGTCACGCCCTTCTCCCGGTGGGCCCACGCCCTGGCGGTCTACCGCGGACCCTCCTGGCCGGTCCGGACGGTGCACGTGGTGGCCTCGCGGCTCGGCGCCGGCCGGTCCGGCGGTCCGGCCCACGACGACGTCGCGGTGCTGCCGCTCGCGGGACCATAGACTGTGCGGTGCCGCTCTCACACCACGCAGGAAGGCACGCATGACTGCGCCCGAACCGCTGCCCGACCCGCTGGACGTCGCCGCCCTGGACGCCGCGGTGGACGCCGCGCTGGCCGACGTCGCCGCAGCGACCCAGCTCGACGAGCTGAAGACCGTCCGCACCCGTCACACGGGTGACAAGAGCCCGCTGGCCCTGGCCAACCGTGCCATCGGGGCGCTGCCCGGCCCGGACAAGGCCGCGGCCGGCAAGAACGTCGGTCCCCGGCGCGGACGCATCAACCAGGCGCTCACGGCCCGGCAGGCCGAGCTCGAGGCCGAGCGCGACGCGCGGGTGCTCGTCGAGGAGACCGTCGACGTCACGCTGCCGACGAACCGGACCCCGGCCGGTGCCCGCCACCCGATCGAGCTGATCCAGGAGCGCGTGGCCGACTTCTTCGTCGGGATGGGCTGGGAGATCGCGGACGGACCCGAGGTCGAGGCGGAGTGGTTCAACTTCGACGCGCTGAACTTCGGTCCGGACCACCCGGCCCGCCAGATGCAGGACACCTTCTACGTCGCGGGCACCGACGGGGGAGACCGCACCGACGGTGCGAACCTCGTGCTGCGCACCCACACCTCCCCGGTCCAGGCCCGGTCCCTGCTGGCCCGCGGTGTGCCGCTGTACATCGCCTGCCCCGGCAAGGTGTTCCGCACCGACGCCCTGGACGCGACGCACACGCCGGTCTTCCACCAGGTCGAGGGCCTCGCCGTCGACGAAGGACTGACGATGGCGAACCTCGTGGGCACCCTGGACGCCTTCGCCCGGGAGATGTTCGGCCCGGAGGCGAAGACGCGCCTGCGTCCGAGCTTCTTCCCGTTCACCGAGCCCAGCGCCGAGATGGACCTGTGGTTCCCGCAGAAGAAGGGTGGTGCCGGCTGGATCGAGTGGGGCGGCTGCGGCATGGTGCACCCGAACGTGCTGCGGGCCGCCGGCGTCGACCCCGAGGTCTACTCCGGGTTCGCGTTCGGCATGGGCATCGAGCGCACGCTCATGCTCCGCCACTCCATCGCTGACATGCACGACATCGTGGAGGGCGACGTGCGCTTCTCCACGCAGTTCGGGACGGAGATCTGATGCCCCGCATCGTTGCAGACTGGCTGGCCGACCACGTCGAGCTGCCCGCGGACCTCACCACGGAGCAGCTCGCCGCCGACCTGGTCCGGGTCGGGCTCGAGGAGGAGGAGATCCACCCCGCCGCGGTCTCCGGGCCGCTCGTCGTCGGCCGGGTGCTGGAGATGACCGGCGAGCCGCAGAAGAACGGCAAGACGATCAACTGGTGCCTGGTCGACGTCGGGCCGGAGCACAACGCGACCCGGATCACGGGCGTCGACGACGCCGACGTGCCCGCCGGTGGTGCGCGGGGCATCGTGTGCGGCGCGCACAACTTCGGCGTCGGCGACCTCGTCGTCGTCTCCCTGCCGGGCACGGTGCTGCCCGGCGGGTTCGCGATCGCGTCGCGCAAGACCTACGGGCACGTCTCCGACGGCATGATCTGCTCGACCAAGGAGCTCGGCCTGGGCGACGACCACGGGGGCATCCTCGTGCTGACCGAGGCCGGGTTCGACGCCGCCGACCTCACCCCCGGGCAGGACGCGGTCGCGCTGCTCGGCCTGGGTGACGAGGTGCTCGAGATCAACGTCACCCCGGACCGCGGCTACGCCTTCAGCTACCGCGGGGTCGCCCGGGAGTACGCCCACTCGACCGGCGCCGCGTTCACCGACCGCGGCCTGGCCGAGGCGCTGCCCACCGCGCCGCCGGCCGCCACCGCGGACGGGTTCGCCGTCGCGGTGGACGACACCGCGCCGATCGACGGGCAGGTCGGCTGCGACCGGTTCGTCACGCGCATCGTGCGGGGGATCGACCCGACCGCGCCGACGCCGCCGTGGATGAAGCGACGGCTCGAGGGCTCCGGCATGCGGTCCATCTCCCTGGCCGTGGACGTCACCAACTACGTGATGCTCGACCTGGGTCAGCCGCTGCACGCCTACGACCTCGACGCGGTCACGGCACCGATCGTGGTGCGCCGTGCGGCACCGGGGGAGCGGCTGACCACCCTCGACGACGTCGACCGCGCCCTGGACACCGAGGACCTGCTCATCACCGACTCGCCCGACGGCCCGGGCTCGCGGGTGCTCGGCCTGGCCGGCGTCATGGGGGGCGCCTCGTCGGAGGTCTCCGCGGCCACCACGGACGTGCTCGTCGAGGCGGCGCACTTCGACCAGGTCACCGTCGCCCGTACCGCCCGTCGGCACAAGCTGCCCTCCGAGGCCGCCAAGCGTTTCGAGCGCGGCGTCGACCCGCGCCTGCCCGCCGTCGCCGCGCAGCGCGTCGTCGACCTGCTCGTCGAGCTCGGCGGCGGCACGGCCGACCCGGCGGTGAGCGACCTGGACACCACCACGACCCCGGCGCCCCTGGCCATGGACGTCTCCCTGCCGTCCCGCACCTCGGGCGTGCCGTACACCCGCGAGCAGGTCGTGCAGATCCTGGAGCAGATCGGGTGCGCGGTGTCCGGTGCGGACACCCTGACGGTCACGCCGCCGACGTGGCGGCCCGACCTGGTCGAGCCGGCGGCGCTGGTCGAGGAGGTCGTGCGCATCGCCGGCTACGACCAGATCGCCTCCGTCCTGCCGGCCGCCCCGGGCGGTCGGGGGCTGACGCCGGAGCAGCGCATCCGCCGCTCCGTCGCCCGGGCGCTCGCGGACGCGGGGCTCGTCGAGGTGCTGTCCTACCCGTTCGTCGGGCAGCAGGACCTCGACGCCCTCGGGGTGCCCGCCGACGACCCGCGTCGGACGGCGCTGCGCCTGGCGAACCCGCTGGCCGAGGACCGCCCGCTGATGCGGACCACGCTGCTGGTCAGCCTGCTCGACACCGCGCGGCGCAACGTCTCGCGCGGGATCGACGACGTCGCCGTGTTCGAGATGGGCCAGGTGACCCGACCGGTCGCCGACGCCCCGGCGGCGCCGCAGCTGCCCGTGGGCGTGCGGCCCGCCCCCGACCAGCTCGAGGCGCTCGCCGCCGCCACACCCGACCAGCCGCGCCGCGTCGCCGGTGTGCTGACCGGGAACCGCGTCCCCGCCGGATGGTGGGGGCCCGGACGGCCGGTCGACTGGGCCGACGCCGTCGACGCCGCCCGGACGGTCGCCGACCTGGCCGGTGCCGAGGTCGTCGTCTCGAACGACCCCGACCACATGCCCTGGCACCCCGGTCGCTGCGCGCGGTTCGAGGTCGCCGGCGGTGACGGAGAGGTCCGGACCGTGGGGCACGCGGGCGAGCTGCACCCCAAGGTGCTCGAGGAGCTGGGCCTGCCGCGCCGCACCGTCGCCTTCGAGATGGACCTGACGGCGCTCGTCGACGCCGCCGACGGGTCGCCCCGGGTCGCGGCGCCGGTCTCGGCCTTCCCCGCGGCCAAGGAGGACTTCGCCCTCGTCGTGGACGCCACGGTGCCGGCCGCCGACGTGGAGGCCGCCGTCGTGGCGGGAGCGGGTGAGCTGCTCGAGCGGGTCGAGCTGTTCGACCTCTTCACGGGCGAGCAGATCGGCCGCGGCAAGAAGTCCCTGGCGTACTCGGTCCGGCTCCGGGCCGCGGACCGGACGCTGACCGCCGAGGACGTCCGGGCCGCCCGGGACGGCGTGGTGCGGGTCACGGCCGAGCGGGTGGGGGCGGTGCTCCGTGGCTGAGCCCCAGGACCTCCCCGCGGCGCGGACGGCGTTGGTCACCGGCGCGACGCGCGGCATCGGCCGCGCCGTCGCGCTCGGGCTGGCCGACGCCGGCCTGGACGTGGCGCTCCTCGCCCGGGACGCCGACCGGCTGGCCGAGGTCGCCGAGCAGGTGCGTGCGACGGGTCGTACGGCCGTCGTGCTGCCCTGCGACGTCACCGACCCCGAGGCGGTCGCGAGTGCCGTCCGGCAGGCGGAGGACGAGCTCGGGTCGGTCGACCTGCTCGTCAACAACGCGGGCCGCATCGACGCCGAGGTCCCCCTGTGGGAGGCGGACGTCGAGGAGTGGTGGCAGGTGATGGAGACGAACGTCCGCGGTCCGTTCCTGCTCGCGCGGCACGTCGTGCCGGGCATGCTGGCGCGTGGCGGCGGCCGGGTCGTCGACCTCAACAGCGGCGCCGGGTCGCACGACATGACCTACTCCAGCGCCTACAACCTGTCCAAGACGGCGCTGATGCGCCTGGGCCAGCAGCTGCACGCCATGGGCCACGACCAGGGTCTGCGCACCCTCGAGCTGGCACCCGGCGTCGTGGCCACGGACATGACCGCCGGGATGCGGACCCACGAGGGCCGTACGGAGTGGACGCCCGTCGAGCGCACCGTCGACGTCGCGGTCGCCTTCGCCCGGGGTGAGCTCGACGAGTGCTCGGGCTGGTTCGTGCGGGTCTCCGACGACACCCCGGAGTCGCTGCGGGCGGCGGCCGCCGAGGCGACCGCCGCCGTCCCGCGCCGGCTGCGGGTGCTGCCGGCCGGCGAGGGGGACGCGCTGGGTCACACGCTCACCGGCCGCTGAGCCTCAGCCCTGGGCGTCGCGCCAGGCGACCCAGTCGGCGACCCTCGACAGGTCGTAGTCGGGTCCGCCGACGCCCAGGGTCAGGAGCGTGGCACCGGCGTCGAGCAGACCCGGCCCGGTCGCGGCGGGCGAGCCGTGGACCCCGACCGACCGCTCGACGAGACGACCGGTGTCGCGCCCGACGGCGGCACCGTGCTCGTCGAGGATCGCCGACTTGCGGCGCAGCGTGTCGACGTCGCCGAAAGAGTGCCACACGTCGGCGTGCTCGGCCACGATCCGCAAGGTCTTCCTCTCCCCGCCGCCGCCGATGAGGATCGGGATCTCGCGCGTGGGCGCGGGGTTGCCGGCGGCGAGCCGCCGGCGGATGCGGGGCATGGCCTCGGCCAGCCCGGCGATGCGCGACCCGGCGGTACCGAACTCGTAGCCGAACTCCCGGTAGTCCTTCTCGAACCAGCCGGCCCCCATCCCGAGGATCAGGCGCCCGCCCGAGATGTGGTCGACGGTGCGGGCCATGTCGGCCAGCAGGTCCGGGTTGCGGTACCCGTTGCCGGTGACGAGAGCGCCGATCTCGACGCGCTCGGTCTGCTCGGCCCAGGCCCCGAGCATGGTCCAGCACTCGAAGTGCTTGCCGTCGGGGTCCCCCGAGAGGGGGTAGAAGTGGTCCCAGTTGAAGACGACGTCGACGCCCAGGTCCTCGGCGCGCAGGACGGCGTCGCGGATCTGGCCGTAGTCGGCGTGCTGGGGCTGGAGCTGGACGGCGACGCGCAGCGGCCGTTCCGTGGTGGGGGAGTCCATGGAGCCACGCTACGCCCGGACGCCGTCACCCGGTGGTGACCCCGACGAAGACGCGGCGGAAGGCGAGCGGGGTCCCGTACGGGTGGCGCGGGTAGGCCCGGCGCAGCGCGGCACCGTACTCGGCGTCGAACTGCTCCCGCAGGGTGGTGCCGTGGTCGGCGTCGTGGGCCGCCAGGGCCTGTAGCACGGGCTGCGCCCCGGTCGCGGAGATCCAGCGCAGCACCGGGTCCTCGCCGGGAAGGACGTGCGTGTAGGTCGTCTCCCAGGCGTCGACCGCGCGACCCGGTCCGGCCAGGATCTCGAGGTAGTCCGCCGGGTCGCCGACCGCCCGTCGGGGCACGGGACCGACCACGTCGGCGTAGGGCCCACGTGCCGCCACCTCGCGCAGCAGGCGGTGGCTCGGTGCGTCCTGGTTGCCGGGCACGGAGAAGGCGAACGCCTCGCGGGCGAGGCCCGCGAGCGCCGGCAGCAGGTCCCGGTGGTCCGGCACCCACTGGAGCGTCGCGTTGCTGATCACGAGGTCCGGGCGTGACGGGACGCCCGTGGGCGGGTGGCCTGCGGCGAGGTCGCGCAGGTCGCCCAGCACGTAGCGTCCGTCGGGGTCGGCGGCGCGGGCGGCGTCGATCATGGCGGGGGACGCGTCCAGGCCGACGACGTCGGCGCCGGGCCATCGTCGGCGCAGCATCGCGGCCAGGTGGCCGGGTCCGCAGCCGAGGTCGAGGACGGAGCGCGGCGTGCCGGGCACACGGGCGAGGAGCTCGGCGAAGGGCCGGGAACGCTCGTCGGTGAAGCGCAGGTAGTCGGACGGCGACCAGTCGGGCACGGTGATCCTCTCGTCAGGGCAGGAGCAGCACCTTCCCGGTCGTGGCGCGACCCTCGAGGGCGGTGTGCGCGGCCGCGGCCTCGGCGAGCGGGTAGGCGGCGCCCACGCGGACGTCGAGGTCGCCGTCGGCGGCGAGTCCCAGGACCTCGCCCGCGCGCCACTCGATCTCGGAGCGGGTGGCGGTGTAGTGGGCGAGCGTCGGGCGGGTGAGATACAGCGAGCCGCCGGTGTTGAGCCGCTGCGGGTCGAACGGTGGCACCTGGCCGGACGCGCCGCCGAACAGCACGAGCGTGCCGCGGGGGCGCAGCGAGTCCAGCGAGGCGTCGAAGGTCGCGCGGCCCACGCCGTCGTACACGACGTGCACACCCGCGCCGTCGGTGAGTCGCCGCACCGCGGCGGGCAGCTCGGCGGTGAGGTCGTCCATCGCGGCGTAGTCGATCGTGTGCGCCGCCCCGGCCTCGCGCGACAGCGCCGCCTTCTCGGGCGACGAGACGGTGGTGACCACCCGTCCGCCGCGGGCCGTGGCGAGCTGGGTCGCGAGCAGCCCGACGCCGCCCGCCCCGGCGTGCAGCAGCACGTCGTGGCCGGGGCCGACCTCGAAGGTGGAGGCGACCAGGTAGTGGGCGGTCATCCCCTGCAGGGGGAGCGCGGCGGCCGTCTCGAGGTCCAGCGCGTCGGGCACGCGCACGGCGCCGGCGGCCGGCACGAGCGCGAGCTCGGCGTACGAGCCGGCGGCGTCGTGCCAGGCGACCCGGTCGCCCGCGGCGAACCCTCGGACCTCCGCCCCCACGTCCACGACGACCCCGGCGCCCTCGACCCCCACGACGTGCGGGTACTCCATCGGGTAGACGCCGGCCCGGCGGTAGGTGTCGATGAAGTTGATGCCGGCCGCCTCGACGCGGACCAGCAGCCGGCCGGGCCCGGGCTCGGGATCGGGCAGGTCGACGGACTCCAGGACCTCGGGACCACCCGCGGCGCGGGCCACCACTGCACGCATGCGACGAGACTACGGCCTCACGGGTGTCGTGTGACGATGTCGTCGTGAGCACCCGTGCGGCGTCCCCTGGGGCGACCCCCAAGATCCGGGCGGCCCGGCCGGCCGACTGGCCCGCCCTGTGGCGGGTCGTCGAGCTGGTCGTGCGCGAGGGGGAGACGTACACCTACCCCACCGACCTCACGAGCGAGCAGGCGCGCGACCTGTGGCTGGCGGAGCCGCCGGCCGCGACGGTGCTCGCCGAGTCGGACGGTGTGGTCCTCGGCACCGCGCGCATGGGGCCGAACAAGCCCGGTCACGGCGACCACGTCGGCACCGCCGCGTTCATGGTGGCGCCGGAGGCGCGCGGCCGGGGCGTGGCGCGTGCCCTGGCCGAGCACGTGGTCGCCTGGCACCGCGCCGAGGGGTACCGCGGCATCCAGTTCAACGCGGTCGTGGAGTCCAACACGGCCGCCGTGCGGTTGTGGCGGTCGCTCGGGTGGGACATCGTGGGCACGGTGCCCGGGGCCTTCCGCAGCCCGGCCCACGGGTACGTCGGCCTGCACGTGATGTACCGGCCGCTGGACCACTCTTTGGAATAGTTTCCGTGCCGCATGCATAGATATGTATAGTGGCGCCATGGTCAGCACCCCCTCGACCCCGGACCGGCTGCGCGTCGCCGTCGCCGGCGCCTCCGGGTACGCCGGTGGCGAGTTCCTGCGCCTCGCCGCGCAGCACCCGTCCCTCGAGATCGGCGCGCTCACCGCCCACGCCAACGCCGGCAGCCGGCTCGGCGCGCTGCAGCCCCACCTGCGGTCGCTGGCCGACCGCGTCCTCGCACCGACGACCGCCGAGGCGCTCGCCGGGCACGACGTCGTCGTCCTCGGACTGCCGCACGGGGCCTCCGGCGAGATCGCCGCGCAGCTGCCCGACGACGTGCTCGTCCTCGACCTGGGGGCCGACCACCGCCTCGCCTCGGCCGCCGACTGGCGCGCCTACTACGGGTCCGAGCACGCCGGGACCTGGCTCTACGGCCTGCCCGAGCTCGTCGTCGCCGACGGCGGCACCCAGCGCGACCGGCTCGTCGGCGCCCGGCGCATCGCCGTCCCGGGGTGCAACGTCACGGCCGTGACCCTCGGTCTGCAGCCGGGCGTCGCCGCGGGCCTGCTCGACCCGACCGACCTCGTGGCCGTGCTCGCCAACGGCTTCTCGGGGGCCGGCAAGGCGCTCAAGCCGCACCTGCTCGCGGCCGAGGGTCTCGGGGCCGCGTCCCCGTACGCCGTCGGCGGCACCCACCGGCACATCCCCGAGATCACGCAGAACCTGCGCACCGCCGGGGCGCAGGCGGTGACGATCAGCTTCACCCCGACGCTCGTGCCGATGTCCCGGGGCATCCTCGCCACCGCCACCGCCCGGTTCGCCCCGGGCCGGCACGCCGACGCGGACGAGCTGCGGGCCGTCTGGGAGGCCGCGTACGGCCACGAGCCGTTCGTCGAGCTGCTGCCGGCGGGCCAGTGGCCGTCCACCGCCGCGACGATCGGCAGCAACACGGCCCTGGTCCAGGTCGCGCTCGACGAGGCGGCCGGCCGAGTCGTCACGGTCACCGCGATCGACAACCTCGTCAAGGGCACCGCCGGGCAGGCCGTCCAGGCGATGAACGTCGCCCTCGGCCTGCCCGAGACCGCCGGCCTCGTCACCGAAGGAGTCGCCCCGTGACCGTCACCACCCCCCAGGGCTTCCGCGCGGCCGGGGTCGCGGGCGGGCTGAAGGCCTCCGGTGGGCGCGACGTCGCCCTCGTCGTCAACGACGGCCCGTCGCGCACGGCGGCGGCCGTGCTCACCGGCAACCGCGTGCAGGCCGCTCCCGTGCTGTGGACCCGGCAGGCGGTCTCCGACGGGGCCGCGCGTGCCGTGGTCCTGAACTCCGGCGGCGCCAACGCCTGCACCGGTCCCGAGGGCTTCGCCGACACCCACCGCACGGCCGAGCACGTCGCGGGCGTGCTGTCCGCTGCGGCCGCCACGCCGGAGGACGAGGTCGGGGCGGGGGACGTGCTGGTGTGCTCGACAGGTCTGATCGGCGTCCGGCTCGACATGCCCGCGCTGCTGGGCGGGATCGACGCCGCCGCCGCCGGGCTCGCCGCCGACGGCGGCACCGACGCGGCGCACGCCATCATGACCACCGACACCGTCGCCAAGACGGCCGTGGCCGTCCGCGAGGGCTGGAGCGTGGGCGGCATGGCCAAGGGCGCCGGCATGCTCGCCCCCGCGCTCGCCACCATGCTCTCGGTGGTCACCACCGACGCCGTCGTGGACCCCGCCACCGCCGACGCGGCCCTGCGCGCCGCCACCCGCTCGACGTTCGACCGCGTCGACTCCGACGGGTGCCAGTCCACCAACGACACCGTGATCCTGCTCGCCTCCGGCGCCTCGGGTGTCGAGGTCACCGCGCAGGCGCTGACCGAGGCCGTCACCGCCGTCTGCGCCGACCTGTCCCGCCAGCTCGTCGGCGACGCCGAGGGCGCCGGGCACGACATCGCCGTGTCCGTGCTCAACGCGACCACGGAGGAGGCCGCCGTGGCGGTCGCCCGGGCGGTGACCCGGTCCAACCTGGTCAAGACCGCGATCTTCGGCAACGACCCCAACTGGGGACGGATCGTCGCCGCCGTCGGCACGGTGCCCGAGGACGTCGCGCCCTACGACCCGCTGACCCTCGACGTGACGGTCAACGGCGTCCAGGTGTGCCGGGCCCAGGGCGTCGGCGAGCCGCGCGAGCTCGTCGACCTCGCCGCCGACCGGGAGGTGCACGTCGAGATCGACCTGCACGCCGGCGACGCGACCGCGACCGTCTGGACCAACGACCTCACCCACGACTACGTCCACGAGAACAGCGCCTACTCCTCATGAGCGACCCCACCACCGATCCCGCGGCCCCGTTCGACACCCGGACCGACCTGCGCCCCGACCAGAAGGCCGAGGTGCTCATCGAGGCCCTGCCGTGGCTGCAGGAGTTCGCCGGCGCCCTCGTCGTGGTCAAGTACGGCGGCAACGCCATGGTCGACGGCGAGCTCAAGGCCGCCTTCGCCCAGGACATGGTGTTCCTGCGCCAGGTCGGTCTGCATCCCGTCGTCGTGCACGGCGGCGGACCGCAGATCTCCACGATGCTCGAGCGGGTCGGCATCTCCTCGGAGTTCCGCGGCGGCCTGCGGGTGACCACGCCGGAGGCCATGGATGTCGTGCGCATGGTGCTGACCGGCCAGGTCCAGCGCGAGCTCGTGGGCCTGCTCAACGCGCACGCCCCGCGGGCCGTCGGGCTGTCCGGGGAGGACGCCGGGCTGTTCGGCGCCGTCCGGCGGCACGCCACCGTGGACGGGTCCCCGGTCGACGTCGGCCTCGTCGGCGACGTCGTCCGGGTCAACCCCGGCGCCGTGCAGGACCTGCTCGACGCCGGACGCATCCCGGTGGTGTCCACCGTCGCCCCCGACGTCGACGACCCCACCCAGGTGCTCAACGTCAACGCCGACACCGCGGCCTCGGCGCTCGCGGTGGCGCTGGGGGCCAAGAAGCTCATCGTGCTGACCGACGTCGAGGGGCTGTACACCGACTGGCCGGACCGCGGCTCGCTCGTCGAGGAGATCACCGCCGGCGACCTGCACGACCTGCTGCCCACGCTCAGCGCCGGCATGGTCCCGAAGATGGAGGCCTGCCTGCGGGCGGTGCAGGGAGGTGTGCCGCGCGCCTCGGTCATCGACGGTCGCCAGCCCCACTCCGTGCTGCTCGAGGTCTTCACCGCACGCGGCAACGGCACCATGGTCGTCCCGAACCCGACGGGGGAGGAGGGATGAGCGAGATGTCCGCGCGCCGCGACCTGACCACCCAGGAGTGGCAGAACGCCTACTCCGGTGCGGTGATGGACACGTTCGGTCCGCCGCAGCGGATCCTCGTGCGGGGCGAGGGCGCCTACGTGTGGGACGCCGACGGCAAGCGCTACCTCGACCTGCTGGCCGGGATCGCCGTCAATTCCCTCGGGCACGCTCACCCGACGCTGACGGCCGCCGTCAGTGCCCAGATGGGGACCCTCGGCCACGTGTCGAACTTCTTCGGCACCCCCCCGCAGATCACGCTCGCCGAGCGGTTGCTGGCGCTCGCCGAGGCGCCGTCGGGGTCCAGGGTCTTCTTCGCCAACTCCGGGACCGAGGCCAACGAGGGGGCGTTCAAGATGGCCCGGCGCACCGGTCGCCCCCGGATCGTCGCCCTGGAGGGCGGCTTCCACGGCCGGACCGTGGGGGCGCTCGCCCTGACCCACAAGCCGGCCTACCGCGAGCCCTTCGAGCCGCTGCCCGGCGGCGTGGAGCACGTGCCGTTCGGGGACACCACCGCGCTGGAGGAGGCGTTCTCGCCGGCCGCCGTGTCCGCACGCGGTGAGGTCGCCGCGCTGGTGGTCGAACCGGTGCAGGGCGAGGCCGGGGTGCGCGAGCTGCCCGCCGGGTACCTGGCCCTCGCCCGCCGGCTGACCGACGACGCCGGTGCGCTGCTCGTGCTCGACGAGGTCCAGACGGGCGTGGGGCGCACCGGGTCCTGGTTCGCCTACCAGCAGCCGGAGATCGGCGCCGGCGTCGTGCCCGACGTCGTCACGCTCGCCAAGGGTCTGGGCGGCGGGTTCCCGATCGGCGCGGTCATCGCCTACGGCGAGCGTGCCGCCACGCTGCTCGGCCGCGGCCAGCACGGCACGACCTTCGGTGGCAACCCCGTCGCGGCCGCGGCGGCGCTGGCCACGATCGGCGTCGTCGAGCGAGACCGCCTGCTGGCGCACGTGCGGCAGGTCGGCGAGACCCTGCGCCGTGCGATCACGACCGCCGGCAACCCGCTCGTCGCCGGCGTGCGCGGACGCGGGCTGCTGCTGGCCGTCGAGCTCACCCGACCCGTGGCCGCGCAGGTGGCGACGGCCGCGCTCGAGGCCGGGTTCATCGTCAACCCGGTCGCCCCGGACGCCGTCCGCCTCGCCCCGCCGCTGATCCTCACCACGGACCAGGCCCTGGACGCCGCACGGTTCTTCGCCGAGGTCGCCGTGCCCGAGCCCCCGAAGGAGGGCTGAGATGCCCCGCCACTTCCTGCGCGACGACGACCTGTCGCCCGCCGAGCAGCGCGAGGTGCTGCGGCTCGCGCTCGACCTGCGCGAGTCGCCGTACGCACGCGCGCCGCTCGCCGGCCCGCAGAGCGTCGCCCTGC
Organism: Isoptericola sp. 178; assembly: GCF_030586525.1. Taxonomy (NCBI): domain Bacteria; kingdom Bacillati; phylum Actinomycetota; class Actinomycetes; order Micrococcales; family Promicromonosporaceae; genus Isoptericola; species Isoptericola sp. 178. The sequence goes on from NZ_JAUQYN010000002.1 coordinate 975,504, forward strand.
TGTTCGACAAGCCCACCCTGCGCACGCAGACGTCGTTCTCCGCGGGGGTCGCCGAGCTCGGGGGCTTCCCGATGGTCGTCGACGGACGGCTCGCACAGGTCGGCGAGCGGGAGTCCGTCGCGGACGTCACGCGCGTACTGGAACGGCAGGTCTCGGCGATCGTGTGGCGGACCTTCGGCCAGGAGCGGATCGAGGAGATGGCGGCCGTCGCACAGGTGCCGGTCGTCAACGCGCTGACCGACCAGTTCCACCCGTGCCAGATCCTGGCGGACCTGCTCACGGTCGCCCAGCACCGCGGCGGCCTGGACGCACTGGCGGGCCAGCGGCTCGCCTACGTCGGCGACGCCGCGAACAACATGGGCGCCTCGTACCTGGTGGGCGGGGCGACGGCCGGGCTGCACGTCCGCGTGGCCGGCCCCGAGGGGTACCTGCCGGACGACGACGTGGTGCGCCGCGCCGAGGAGATCGCCGCCACCACGGGCGGGTCCGTCACGGTGACGACCGACGCGACGTCCGCCGTCGCCGGCGCCGACGTCGTCGTCACCGACACCTGGGTCTCCATGGGCTCCGAGGCCTCCGCGGCCCGGCGGGCCACCGACCTCCTGCCGTACCAGGTGACGCCGGAGCTGATGGACTCGGCCGCCCCCGACGCGATCTTCCTGCACTGCCTGCCCGCGTACCGTGGCAAGGAGGTCGCCGCCGACGTGATCGACGGACCCCGGTCGAAGGTGTGGGACGAGGCCGAGAACCGCCGCCACGTCCAGAAGGCCGTGCTGACCTTCCTGCTGGAGGACCGATGACCACCTCGCCCGGCCACGCGCCCACCACCAAGGCGGCCCGCCACGCCCGCATCACCGAGATCCTGCAGCGCACCGCGATCCACTCCCAGGCAGAGCTCGCTCGCGAGCTGGCCGGCGAGGGGCTGTCGGTCACCCAGGGGACGCTCTCGCGCGACCTCATCGAGCTGCGGGCCGAGAAGGTCCGCAGCGCGTCCGGCGCCCTCGTCTACGCCGTCCCGGGGGAGGGCGGCGACCGCAGCGTGCGGGCCGCCGGCGTGGACGGCCACGACGGTGGTTACCTCGCGGCGCGTCTGGCCCGGCTCTGCGCCGACCTGCTGGTCTCCGCCGAGTCGTCCGGCAACCAGGTGGTGCTGCGCACCCCGCCGGGCGCCGCCAACTACCTCGCCTCGGCCATCGACCACTCCGTCCTCCCGGGCGTCCTCGGCTGCATCGCCGGGGACGACACGATCCTCGTGATCGGCCGCGACCCCGCCGGCGGCGACGAGCTCGCCCGCCGGTTCCTCGAGCTCACGGCGCCCCAGGACGCCTGAGCCTGCCAGACTCGACATCGACCGCAACGCAAGGAAGAAGACCCTCATGACTGATCGCGTCGTGCTCGCCTACTCGGGCGGCCTGGACACCTCCGTGGCCATCGGCTGGATCGCCGAGGCCACCGGGGCCGAGGTCGTCGCCGTCGCCGTGGACGTGGGCCAGGGCGGCGAGGACCTCGAGGTCATCCGCAAGCGCGCGCTCGACTGCGGCGCGGTGGAGGCCTACGTCGCCGACGCCCGCGACGAGTTCGCGAACGAGTACTGCATGCCCGCCCTGCAGGCCAACGGCCTCTACCTCGACCGCTACCCGCTGGTCTCGGCCATCTCCCGCCCGGTCATCGTCAAGCACCTGGTGCGCGCCGCCCGGCAGTTCGGCGCGACCACCGTCGCCCACGGCTGCACCGGCAAGGGCAACGACCAGGTCCGCTTCGAGGTGGCGACCACGTCGCTGGCGCCGGAGCTGACCTCGATCGCCCCCGTCCGGGACCTCGCCCTGACCCGCGAGAAGGCGATCGACTACGCCGAGAAGCACGACCTGCCGATCGCGACGACGAAGAACAACCCGTTCTCGATCGACCAGAATGTCTGGGGCCGCGCCGTCGAGACGGGGTTCCTGGAGGACATCTGGAACGAGCCCACCAAGGACGTCTACTCCTACACCGACGACCCGACGTTCCCGCCGGTGGCCGACGAGGTCGTCGTCACGTTCGAGCACGGTGTGCCGGTGGCGCTCGACGGCGTGGCCGTCACGCCGCTGCAGGCCATCGAGGAGATGAACCGCCGGGCGGGCGCCCAGGGGGTGGGTCGCATCGACATCGTCGAGGACCGCCTCGTGGGCATCAAGTCCCGCGAGGTCTACGAGGCGCCGGGCGCCATGGCTCTCATCGCGGCCCACCAGGAGCTGGAGAACGTCACCCTCGAGCGGGAGCAGGCCCGCTTCAAGAAGGGTGTGGAGCAGCGCTGGAGCGAGCTCGTCTACGACGGTATGTGGTTCTCCCCGCTGAAGAAGAGCCTGGACACCTTCGTGGCAGACACCCAGAAGTACGTCTCCGGCGACATCCGTCTGGTGCTGCACGGCGGCCGGGCCACCGTCACGGGCCGCCGCTCGGAGGCGTCGCTGTACGACTTCAACCTCGCCACCTACGACGAGGGCGACGCCTTCGACCAGTCGCACGCCAAGGGCTTCATCGAGATCTACGGGCTGGCCGCCAAGCAGGCCGCCGCCCGCGACGAGCGGTTCGGCAACGGCCCGGACCTCGGGACGGGGACGCTGTGACGAGGAACGACGACAGCCTGCCCGACGGCGTCCCGAGCGAGGGGCCGGTCGCCCTGTGGGGCGGCCGGTTCGCCGGCGGCCCCGCTCCCGAGCTGGCACGGCTGAGCAAGTCGACCGACTTCGACTGGGCGCTGGCCCCGTACGACATCCGGGGGTCGCGCGCCCATGCCCAGGTGCTGCACGCGGCGCGTCTGCTCACCGACGACGAGCTGACCGCCATGCACGAGGCGCTCGACCGGCTGTCCGAGGACGTCGCCTCCGGCGCGTTCGTCGCGGCACCCGAGGACGAGGACGTGCACACCGCGATGGAACGGGGCCTGCTCGAGCGGGCCGGCGACGAGCTGGGCGGCAAGCTGCGCGCCGGACGGTCGCGCAACGACCAGGTCGCCACCCAGGTGCGCATGTACCTGCGCGACCACGCCCGCGTCATCGCCGAGCAGGTCGTGACCGTCGTCGACGAGCTCATCACGCAGGCCGAGGCGGCCGGCGAGGCCGTCATGCCGGGACGGACCCATCTGCAGCACGCCCAGCCGGTGCTGCTGGCGCACCAGCTGCTCGCGCACGCCTGGCCGCTGCTGCGCGACGTCGACCGGCTCATCGACTGGGACGTGCGGGCGGCCCGGTCGCCGTACGGCTCCGGGGCGCTCGCGGGCTCCTCCCTGGGTCTCGACCCGGCGGCGGTGGCCGAGGGGCTCGGGTTCGACGGCCCCGTGGAGAACTCCATCGACGGGACCGCGGCGCGGGACGTCGTGGCCGAGTTCGCGTTCGTCGCGGCGATGATCGGTATCGACCTCTCCCGGATCTCCGAGGAGATCATCCTGTGGAACACCAAGGAGTTCGGGTTCGTCCGGCTCGACGACGCCTGGTCGACGGGGTCGAGCATCATGCCGCAGAAGAAGAACCCGGACATCGCCGAGCTGGCGCGCGGCAAGTCGGGGCGGCTCGTCGGCGACCTCACAGGCCTGCTCACGACGCTCAAGGGCCTGCCGCTGGCGTACAACCGCGACCTGCAGGAGGACAAGGAGCCGGTCTTCGACCAGGTGAGCACGCTCACGGTGCTGCTGCCGGCCTTCGCCGGGATGGTGCGGACCCTGACGTTCGACACCGCCCGGATGGCCGAGCTCGCCCCGCAGGGCTTCTCGCTGGCGACGGACGTCGCCGAGTGGCTCGTGCGCCAGGGCGTGCCCTTCCGGGTCGCGCACGAGGTCGCCGGGACCTGCGTGCGGGTGTGCGAGGACCGCGACATCGAGCTGTGGGACCTGTCCGACGACGACCTGTCCGGCATCTCGGAGCACCTGACCCCCGCCGTGCGCGAGGTGCTCTCGGTGGCGGGCTCCGTCGGTTCCCGTGACGCGGTGGGCGGGACCGCGCCGGCGCGGGTGGCCGAGCAGCTCGACGCGGCCAAGGAACGAGCCACCGAGTTCCGCTTCTGGGCCGAGGGCTGAGTGACCGTCACCCCGGACGTGCTCGCCGTGCTGGTGCACCGCGTCCACGCCGCGGCGCCCCGGGTGCCCGGACCGGGTGCGCCGACCGCGTGGCGCCGCACCCGGCTCGTGTGCGTCGACGGGCCGGCCGGGTCCGGCAAGTCGACCCTCGCCGTCCAGCTCGCCGTCGAGCTCGACGCCCAGGTGGTGCACATGGACGACCTCTACGAGGGATGGCAGGACGGGCCCGACGGGGGCGCCCGGCGACTGGCCGACCTCGTGCTGGCCCCGCTCGCCGCGGGCCGGCCGGGGGAGTACCGCCGGTACGACTGGATCGAGGGCACCTGGGCCGAGAGCCACACGGTGCCCCCGGCGCCGGTCCTCGTCATTGAGGGGTGCGGGGCCGCCGCCCGCGGTGTCGACCCGTGGGCCGCGCTGCGCGTCTGGGTCGAGGCGGACGACGACGAACGCCTGCGCCGGGGTCTCGAGCGCGACGGCGAGGGGCAGCGGGGACACTGGGTGCGGTGGATGCGCGACGAGGCCGCGCACTACGCTGCTGAGCAGACGCGCGAGCGGGCCGACGTGCGTCTCGACGGTGTCGGGCGGCTGCGCGGCCCCGCCCGGGCGAAGGAGGCGTCATGAGCAGCTCGACGCACGAGCAGGCCGCCGCGGTGCCGTGGCAGGTCCACGGGACGTCCTGGTACGCCCGCAGCGTGCACGACGTGGCTCGCGACCTGCTCGGCGCCTATCTCGTGCGCCGGCACCCCGACGGCGACGTGACGCTGCGCATCACCGAGGTCGAGGCGTACGGCGGCGCCGACGACCCGGCGTCGCACGCCTTCCGGGGGCCGACGGCGCGCAACCGGTCGATGTTCGGACGCCCGGGCCGGTTGTACGTCTACCGGCACCTCGGCCTGCACCACTGCGTCAACATCGTGTGCGGACCCGTCGGCGAGGCGGCCGCGGTGCTCGTCCGGGCCGGCGAGGTCGTCGAGGGACAGCCGCTGGCGCAGGGACGGCGCGAGGCCGCCGGCCGGTGCGACTCAGCCCGTCAGATCGCCCGTGGACCGGCGCGGCTCGCGGTCGCGATGGCGCTCGACCTGCAGGACGACGCCCGCGACGTCACCGAACCGTCGGGGACGGTCGTCGTCCAGCTGCCGGTGGACCCGTTGCCGCGGACCGTCGCGACCGGTCCGCGCGTCGGGGTGAGCGGCGAGGGGGCCGATCCTGCGCGGTTCGGCTGGCGGTCCTGGCTGGTCGACGAGCCGACCGTCTCCGCCTACCGCCCGGTGGCCGGGCGGGTGCGGTGACCCCCTGACCCTCCGGCAACCCTCCGCCGGGACACGTCCTCGGAGACGCCCGTGGACGTCGGGCACACTAGGGGGGTCGGCCCGTCCGGGCCGTCTCTGCTGACCTGAAGGAGCACCACGGTGACCGACGTTCTCGACGAGCTGCACTGGCGAGGCCTGGTGGCGCAGTCCACCGACGAGGCCGCGCTGCGCGAGGCACTCTCGAAGGGGCCGGTCACGTACTACTGCGGGTTCGACCCCACCGCGCCGAGCCTGCACCACGGCCACCTGGTCCAGCTGATCCTGCTGCGGCACCTGCAGCTCGCGGGCCACCGCGCCATCGCGCTCGTGGGCGGCGCCACCGGGATGATCGGGGATCCGCGCGAGTCCGGGGAGCGGGTCCTCAACACCAAGGAGACCGTCGCGGAGTGGACCGAGAAGATCCGCGCACAGGTGTCCCGGTTCCTCGACCTGACGGGGGACAACCCCGCCCGCGTCGTGAACAACCTCGACTGGACGTCCGGGCTGTCGGCGATCGACTTCCTGCGGGACGTCGGTAAGCACTACCGGCTCGGCACGATGCTGGCCAAGGACACCGTCGCGCGGCGTCTGCGCAGCGACGAAGGACTGTCGTTCACGGAGTTCAGCTACCAGATCCTCCAGGGGATCGACTTCCGCGAGCTGTACCGGCGCTACGACTGCACCCTGCAGACCGGCGGCAACGACCAGTGGGGCAACCTGCTGTCGGGTGTCGAGCTGATCCGGCGTACCGAGGGTGTCGCGGTGCACGCCATGACCACGCCGCTGATCACCAAGGCCGACGGGACCAAGTTCGGCAAGACGGAGGGCGGCGCGGTCTGGCTCGACCCCGAGCTCATGAGCCCGTACGCCTTCTACCAGTTCTGGCTGAACCAGTCCGATGCCGACGTCGTCCGCTTCCTGAAGATCTTCACCTTCCGCAGCCGCGCGGAGATCGAGGAGCTCGAGCGGGAGGTCGCCGAGCGCCCCTTCGCCCGGGTCGCGCAGCGCACCCTCGCGAACGACGTGACGACGCTGGTGCACGGCCAGGAGGCGACCGACGCCGTCATCGCCGCCAGTCAGGCCCTGTTCGGGCGGGGCGAGCTCACCGAGCTGGACGCCGGCACGCTCGGCGCCGCGACGGCCGAGCTGCCGCGCGCCGTCGTCCGGCCGGGCGCCAGCGTCCTCGACGCGTTCGTGGACAGCGGCCTGGTGCCGTCGAAGGCGGCAGGCCGGCGGGCGATCGCCGACGGCGGTGCCTACGTCAACAACGTCAAGGTCTCGGACGACGAGGACGTCCTCGCGGCGGAGCGCCTGCTCCACGGACGCTATGCCGTGCTGCGGCGCGGCAAGAAGACCCTCGCCGTCGCCGTCGTCGACTGACGAAACACCCTCTGACCTGCGCATTTGTCGTGCGGGTCAGAGGGTGTGTAATGTTCTGGTCGTTCGCCCGGCAGGGAGCGACGGACACCAGACCGGCACGATCCGGAACGGTGGCCGGTCTCGCTGAGCGGACTTCCCACAGACCTCTTGGATCAGGTACAGTTATGTGCCCGATCAGCTCGAGACGGTCGGTCCCACCGCTCGGATCTCTGAGATCGAGTTTGACGGGGCGGATCGGTTCGGGTAAGGTTGAAGGGTTGCCCCGGACGGGGTCGGGACGAAAGGTTCCGGTCCTGGATGGTGTGTGTCGGTTGTTTGAGAACTCAACAGTGTGCTTGATAGTCAATGCCAAATTTTGAACCTTCATTGGTTCCTTTGGATCGGACAACTAGTTTTTTGCTAGCTTGTCTGGCCAGTATCGATATGGCATCGCACGCCCTGGTGGTGTGTGGTGTTTTCTCTCTTTCACGGAGAGTTTGATCCTGGCTCAGGACGAACGCTGGCGGCGTGCTTAACACATGCAAGTCGAACGGTGAAGCCCA